>JAIXKK010000138.1 GCA_026954325.1 Bryobacterales bacterium
CGATCACACCGTCCGCATGTACGCCATCACCGGACGCTGGATGGACGTCGGCAGACCGGAGGATCTCCCCCACGCCGAATCGTTAATCGTCAGTGCCCCGCCAAACGAACCATGACCTCCCATGCCCCCCTGTAAGTTCTGCGAAATCGCATCCCGCCAGGCGCCCGCCGCTATCGTTTTTGAAGACTCCTCCACCCTCGCCTTCCTCGATCACCGCCCCCTCTTCGCCGGCCACATCCTCCTCATTCCCCATCTCCACATCGCCAATCTCGCCGAACTCCCCGACGAACTCTCTGCCATCCTCTTCCGTAACGCCAGGCGCCTCGCCCTTGCCCTCGAAACCGCCCTCGGAGCCCAGGGAGCCTTCCTCGCCCTCAACAACAAGGTCAGCCAGAGCGTCCCCCACCTCCACATCCACATCGTTCCCCGTACCAAAGGCGACGGTCTCCGCGGCTTCTTCTGGCCGCGCACCCGCTATCAGGACGATGCTCACTTAGAGCGGACACGAGAACTTCTTTGCCGGGCGGTTCGCGAGCTGCAACCTCCCCTGTAAGTCGCTCATGCCGTGGCAATAACTGAAGATATCCCCCATTTACGTCCGAATCCGCGGCCAACCTATATCAAGCCTGGACTGTATTGACGCTTTCCACGCGCCAATGATAAATTTTTCCCGTGCGATCTCAAATCTGTCTGGTTGCCTTCTTGTGGCTGCTGGGGGTTTCGATTGCCCCCGCCGCCGGCGAAACACCCGCCCCACTCTTCCCCGATAAGGATCTCGAAGCCGTAGTGCGCAGTTATGTCTTCGGTAAGCGGGACAACAAGGAACCTCTTACAGCCGATGACGTCAAGAGCCTCTCCACCATCTCCGGAAAGGCGAAAGGAATTCGTGACCTTACCGGCCTCGAGAAATGCCTCGCCCTCGCCTCCCTCGAACTCACCGATGGCGAGATCTCCGACCTTACTCCCCTTAAGGCCCTCACCAACCTTCAGTCCCTCACCCTTTCCCGCAACCGCATCCGCGACTTCTCCCCGCTTGCCGGGCTAACCCGCCTTCAGTACCTCGAATTATCGGGTAACGACGTTACTGATCTGCGCCCCATCGAAAAACTCGCCGAACTCAACTCCCTCTACCTCTCCAACAACAAAATCCGCGACATCTCCCCGGTCAAGGACCTCACCCGCCTCTGGTCCCTCTATCTCGACGGAAACCAGGTCTCCGACCTCAAACCGCTCGCCGGATTGAAAAACCTCGGCACTCTTGATCTCAAGAAGGACCACGTCAGGGATCTTTCCCCGCTCGCCCCCCTCACCTCACTCCATTACCTCTTCCTCGACGGCGCCCCCGTCTCCGATCTCAGCGTCCTGGTGAACATGGCGAAAAAAGATTCTGAAGGCGAAAAACGCTTCGCCCCCTTCTGGACAGTCTCCCTCGCCGCAACCCCGGCCGCCAAATCCGCCCAGGTCGTGGAGTTGAAGAAATACTCACACTCCGTTCTCCTCGCGGCTCAGTAAGCGCTCCGTTGCGCCCCCCGGTTCATACCGCTGGGCAACCACTCCCGCGTCCCCCATCTGGCGCCGCTTCTCCGTCGCCGGAACATCCGCTTCCACCGTGTAGTTGCGGAAATTGCTTGGCCCCAGGAAAATTCGCGCCCTCCTGGTGAACGGATTGTCCGCCAGCTTCACCAGCACCTTGCTCCCTTCCACTTCCCTCACCTGGTATTTGCCCGTCGCGTTCACCTAGTGCTTCGGCGGAGCCCCCGGTGCAAGATTGTCAAAATTCTCTGACCACGGCAGCGGAGGAACCACCCGAACCCGTGCCGTTCCGCTAATCCCGCCCACTGTCGCTTTCACATTTCCCGCCTGCGCCTCCACCGCCGTGGCGGAGAACGAGCCGTCCTCCACTTTGCCCTTCAAACCCTCAAGGCTCCACTCCGCCTTCGTCTCCTGAATGAACCGCCCCTTGACGTCAAACGTGCTTGCCTTGAACCTCACCGTCTCCCCGGAACGCAAAATCACCTCTGCCGGAACCACCTGCACGTACGTCGCCGGAACATCCGCCGCCAAATGCGGCTGAGGCTCCGGCCTGTACGGCGGTGGAGCGATCCCCGCGCCTTTCCTGCCAAGTGCGTAAATGTTCTGCGTCGAAACGAAATACACCCTGCCCCGCGCCACCGCCGCCGAAGCGATCACCTGCTCCTCGCCCGCAACCTTCCCTAATTCCACTTCGCTCAGAATCTCGCAGTGGTCCGCGTGTGGCTTCAAAATGAAAAACTTCCCGCCTTCCGTCCCCACATAAATCTTCCCATCCGCAATCACCGGAGAGGCCTTCTGGATCGTACCCAGGTTCTGCTTCCACAACACCTTTCCCGTGTGGAAATCAAGAGCGTATAGGTTGGCCCCGTTGTCGCTCTGAAACACGCGGTCCCCGTCCATCACCGGCGTCGAATAGCCGCCTTGAAACCCCGGCGCCTTCCACTTCACGTCCCGTGGGCCGAGGTTCCCGCGCCCCGCGGCATCAATGCTCGCCGGCAGCCGCATCGCGCTCGTGTCGAGATTCTCTTCGCCGTGGCTCACGATCGCCTGGTTCCTGTAAACCAGCACACCCGTATTGATTCCCCGCTCGCTCATCGTGAAGGACCACACCGGCTCGCCCGTCAGCACCTTGATCGCATGAACGTCCCCGTCTCCCCCGCCCGCCACGAACAGCTTCACTCCGTTCAGTTCGGTGATCACCCCCGGCGAATACGTCGTATCAAACGGCCGCCCCCCCGGCGTGCTGATCCACACGAACTGTCCGTTCCGCTTGTCGAAGGCAAAGTAGCGGTGCGCCGGCCGCGCCATCTCCCCCCACCCCGTCGAAACTCCCCCCACAATCACCAGGTTCTCGTATACCACCGGCGATACGGTACGCCCACCGTGCGTCGTCACCAGCCCCTGCTCCTCCGCCATGCTGTGCTCCCACAGCAACTTGCCTTGGCGGTTCAGTCCCGCCAGCAACCCCCCGACGCCGAATGCGTACACATTCCCCGTCTCCGGATCCACCACCGGCGACGCCCAGGAAACCCGGTGCGCCGGCACGTCGCTCAGATACGCCTTCATGTGGTGTTCCCAGATCACTTGCCCGTTATCCGCATTCAGGCACATCAGCCGCTCATGTAATGTGGACCCGCTTCCCACTCCGTTCATCACATACATCCGGTCGCCGTGAATCACCGGAGCCGAACGCCCCCCGTACGGAGCCTTCCACGCCAGGTTCTCCCCGGTCACTGACCACTTCGAGGGTAGATTCTTATCCGGTGAACTGCCGTCGCGATTCGGACCGCGGTAATCGGTCCAGTCGCCCGCCGGCAGCAAGCCGAGAAAACACGGAAGCAGAAAAAGCGATAGCAATCGGGTCGTCATCATACTCGTCGTCCTCTTGGCTCCTACCAAAATATACCGCGGCGCAGTCAATTGCGGCTTCCGCCACGTCTTCAGCCATCCCACCTCAAGCAACGTCCGCGCCGCTCGAGTCCGATGCGCACCACCGGCATTACACTAGTGACTCTTAGCTTCTTGTTCCATGCCTACCTGATTGCCGACTCTCGTTGTTTTCTCCTCGGGGGCATGCTCACCATCGCCGGGCGAACTCAGCACGGCTGACGGCACCCGGCCAATCCGCCGCTACGACTCCTGATATGATCGTCGTCGGAGGCCCCTTCGCTACCATCCGGCAGTCCTCCGCGATTACAACGAATTAGAAGATGCTCGAAAAAATCGACCTCTCGAAATCCACCTCCGAAGCGGAATACAAAAAGCGAATCCCCGAACTCCGCGCCCGCCTCTACTCCATTCAGCGCCTCTGCTGGGACGCCAAAATTCCCGTCGTCCTCGTCTTCGAAGGGTGGGGAGCCTCCGGCCGCGGCGCCATGGTTAACTTCCTTACCCAAAACCTCGAGCCCCGCGTCTTCCGTCTCCACATGATCCTCTCGCCGCGCACCTATGAGCGAAGCATGCCCTGGCTGTGGCGCTTCTGGGTCAAAGTCCCGAACTACGGCGAAATGGCCATCTTCGACCAGAGTTGGTACCGCCGCGTCCTCATCGAGCGCGTCGAAAAGCGCGTCCGCAAGATCGAGTGGCAGCAGGCCTTCGAGGACATCAATGATTTCGAGCGCGCGCTCTCCGATGATGGCTACCAGGTCCTCAAATTCTTCCTCCACATCAGCCGCCAGGAGCAGAAGCGCCGCCTCAAGAAACAGGCCAAAGACCCTATCTCCAAACTCATGCGCGACCCGGAAGACAAGCTCCAGTTGAAGCAGCACGATCTCTACTTGAAAGCTGTCGAGGAAATGCTCATGCGCACCGAAGCCGAATGGGCGCCTTGGACCATCGTAGAAGCCGACGGCCCGCGCTTTGCCCGCCTCAAAGTCTTCGAATCCATCATCCAAAGACTCGAGGAGGTTCTCCACGCCAAGGCGCCCGATGCCATGCCTCTGCTCCTCAACGCCGTGCAAAACGCCGAAGCCGCCCCGCCCGTCCCTGAACGCCCGGGAAGAACCCATGCTCGAAAACATTGATCTCAACGAGAAAATCACGGAAAAGGAGTACCAGCACGACCTCCCCATGCTGCAAGCCCAACTGCGGGAACTGGCCTATCAACTCTACATCCGCAAACGCCTCCTTGTGATCGTCTATGAAGGCTGGGACGCCGCCGGCAAGGGCGGCAACATCCGCCGCGTCACCGAAAAACTCGACCCCCGCGGCTATGAAGTCTTCGCCATTGCCGCGCCCTCCGGCGAGGACAAAACTCATCATTATCTTTGGCGATTCTGGCGCCGCCTCCGCCCGCCCGAAGAAAAGCAGGTCCTCATCTTCGATCGCAGTTGGTATGGCCGCGTCATGGTCGAGCGCGTGGAAGGTTTCGCCAAGCAGCACGAATGGCGCCGCGCCTACCGCGAGATCAACAACTTCGAACGCCAACTCACCGATACCGGAGCCATCCTCGCCAAATTCTGGCTCCACATCAGTCCCGAAGAACAGTTGAAGCGCTTCAAGGAGCGCGTCGACAAACCCTACAAGAGTTGGAAACTCACCGGCGAGGATTGGCGCAATCGCGACAAGTGGCCCCACTATGAAGCCGCTGCCGAGGAGATGCTGCTCAAAACCAGCACCCTCCAGGCGCCCTGGACCATCGTCCCCGGCAACTACAAATGGAACGCCCGCGTGAAGTGCCTCCGCGCGCTGGTGCAGACAGTGAGCCATGAACTCAGCTACAAGCCCACCATGCACCTGCTGAAACCCAACGGAAAGCACGCATAATTCTGATTTGCGAGGAATCATGACCCTACGCCGTGGAATGTC
The DNA here is from genome assembly GCA_026954325.1 of Bryobacterales bacterium. Classification (GTDB taxonomy): domain Bacteria; phylum Acidobacteriota; class Terriglobia; order Bryobacterales; family Bryobacteraceae; genus CADEFT01. Next base: position 5,341 of record JAIXKK010000138.1, read on the forward strand.
CGGAGACCTTGTCCTACGCATCCAGCAGCGGTTGCGCGAATTGAAGCTCTATCAGGGACCCCTGGATTCCAGCTTCGGCGGCGGCAGCGAAGCCGGTGTCAAAACCTTTCAGAAACAGCGCAGCCTCACCCCTACCGGAGCCGTCGACCCCGCCACGTGGGCTCTCCTCTTTCCAGGACAACCCGCTCCTGTTTCTCCGCTAACCTTCGCTCCCGTCTCCCAGCGCTGCCTCGCCCTCACCGGCTCCTTCGAAACCGGAGCCCAGCCGCCCGATTGCTACAGCATGATCACCGGCGACTTCGACGGGCAGGGCATCAGCTTCGGCGTCCTGCAATGGAACGTCGGACAGGGCAGTCTCCAGCCCCTGCTGCGCGAAATGATCGAAAACCATCCCGATGTCAGCGGCGATATCTTCCATGAACACCTCGACACCCTCGTCTCCCTCGCCGGCGCGCCCCTGACGGAGCAATTGGAATTCGCCCGCTCCCTCCAAGTCCGCGGCCAGGTCGCCGAACCTTGGCGCGGCATGTTGAAAGCCCTTGGCCGCACCAGCGCATTTCAGGATATTCAGGTTCGCAACGCCGCTTCTCAATACGATCGCGCCAAGGCGATGTGCGTCGAATACGGCCTCACCTCCCAGCGCGCCGCCGCTCTCATGTTCGACATCCTCACCCAGAACGGCTCCATCAACGCCATCATTAAAGCCCAGATTTTCGCCGATTTCTCCCTCCTCACCTCCACCGGCCCCGATGCCGAAGCCGCCCGCATGCGCATCGTCGCCAATCGCCGCTCCGCCGCCGGCAGAGCCGAATTCGTCGACGATGTCCGCACCCGCAAGCTCACCATCGCCAACGGCCAGGGCATCGTGCACGGCATCCCCTACGATCTCGAAGACGTTTTCTGCCTCACCCTCAACCCGTTCTGATTCCCCGCCATGCATCTCCCCTCAATTAGGCATACGATGGAAGGGGAGTTTTCCATGGTAAACGGTTCCACGAGACGTCATTTCTTCTTCGGCTCTCTTCTCGCCGGAGCGATTCCATCCGCCGGCTTCGGAAGCGCTGCTTCGCTCCGCACGCTCGGCTACAAATCGCCGAATGAGAAGCTCAACATCGCCTCCATCGGAGCAGGCGGCAAAGCCGGCAGCGATATCGCCGGCTGCGCGGGCGAAAACATCGTCGCCCTCTGCGACGTCGACGACAAACAGGCCGCCCGCACCTATCAGAAATACGAAAACACCCCTAAGTACAAGGATTTCCGGAAAATGCTCGACAAAGAGGGCAGGAATATCGATGCCGTCATTGTCACCGTCCCCGATTTCATGCACGCCATCGCCGCCAATTGGTGCATGGAGCGCGGCAAGCACGTCTACGTCCAGAAACCCCTTACCCGCACCGTCTGGGAAGCCCGCATGCTCCGCGAATCGGCCAACAAGTACAAAGTCGCCACCCAGATGGGCAACCAGGGCTATTCCAATGAAGGCACCCGCCAGGCCGCCGAAATGATTTGGGCCGGCGAGATCGGCGACGTCGCCGAAGTCCACGCCTGGACCGACCGACCGCTCTGGCCCCAGGGCCTCACTTCCATCCCTCCACCCTCCCCAGTCCCCGATACCCTCGACTGGGACCTCTGGCTCGGCGCAGCCGAATCCCGCCCCTACACCAGCGGCGGCGACGGCTACCCCAACCAGTTCGGCGGCAATTTCTATCAGCCCTTCAACTGGCGCGGCTTCTATGACTTCGGCTGCGGAGCCATCGGCGACATGGCCTGCCACATCCTCGGAGCGGCCAACCTCGCCCTCCGCCTCACCTCGCCCACCAGCGTCGAGTGCCTCAAGAAAGAGGGAGCCAGCGACTTCATGTACCCCAGGAAGTCCATCATCCGCTATGACTTCCCCGCCCGCGGCAACATGCCCCCCGTAAAGATCTTCTGGCACGACGGCCTCAGCGTGTCGCCCGAAATCCCCGGAGTCCCCAAAGGCGAACTCATCGGCGACCTCCCTTCTCTGCCCCGCGCAGCCGGCGCCCCCCACCCCCCGCCAACCGTTTACGTCGGCCGCCTCTTCAACCTCGCGGAATATGAAAAGGTTAAGGATAATCCGGATGCCCAAATCCCTAAACCCGACGGCAGCGTCTTCATCGGCTCCAAGGGAATCCTCACCACCGGCACCTACGGCGAGCAAACCCGCCTCCTCCCCGTCGAAAAGATGAGGGACTACCACTTTCCCCCGCCCTTCCTCACCCGCTCCCCCGGCCACTACCGCGATTGGATTCGCGCCTGCAAAGGCGGCGATGCCGCCTGCTCCAACTTCAATGTGGCTTCCCCCTTCGTCGAGTGGATGCTCCTCGGCGTCATCGCCCTCCGCGTCGAAGGCAAGATCGAATACGACCCCGTGAAGATGAAAATCACCAATAACGCCGACGCCAACAAGTACCTCAAGCCCATCCACCGCAAAGGCTGGCAGTTCTCGTAATTGATTACTCTGACATTGGCCGCGCCAATGCACTGACTCATCTTGATTGTGGCTGACCCCTGTAAATTCAGCTTTGAAGCCTGAGACTGAAATCTTTGAGTCGCTCCGCGGCTTCAGGGAGTGTGAGCGCTGGTGATTGCGGCGCCCACTCGTGACGGCGCGTGGTGTGTTTCAAGTCCGGTGCTGCGTAGACATACCGCTCGTCGTATCGCCGGTAGAGCGTGCCGAAGAACTGCTCGATCCTCAAGGGGCTAGAGGCAATACTGTTCACTTAAGAACATTTTAGTGCTATTCTGTTTTTGGGGCGGATGCCTCCACAAGGAGGTCATCGCATGCACATTACCGCCGTCGAATCCACAACGCTCACGACGGTTGCCTACGACCAGGCCCGCGAACTGTTGCAGTTGGAATTCCGTAGCCGGGCGATCTATCAATATTCCGGCGTTCCACCGGCAGTGCACGAAGCCCTGCTGGAGGCGCCTTCCAAGGGCAGCTACTTCAACCGGTTCATCCGCGGGCGTTTCCCCTATTCGTTGGCGCCTCACGGCCAGGGAGTCCCCCCGCCGGAAACATCCGTGTCAGAGCGCCAGGAATAGGAGGCTCCCATGGCACGGACGGTGGCATCGTTACCGGCTGGCAGCCGCATTACCGATTACATCAGCCTGGGTGTGATCGCCAAGTTCTTTCCGCGCGAGAAGGTCGACGCGGTACTCCAACAAACCGGACGCGCCAGCGTCCGCCAGCGCGACCTCCCCGCTCATGTAGTCGTCTACTATGTGATCGCGCTGGCGCTGTTCATGCGGTCTTCTTACCGCGAGGTTTTGCGCTGCCTGCTGGAAGGCGTGCAGTGGTTGATGGACCCATCGGCAGCGGTGAAGGTGGCCGGCAAGTCCGGCATCTCACAGGCCCGCAGCCGCTTGGGCGCCGAACCGCTGCAAGCGCTGTACAAGGCGGTGGTAGCCCCTATCGCCACGGAGCAAACGAAAGGCGCATGGTTCCGGCAATGGCGCTTGGTGAGCCTTGACGGCAGCACGCTGGACGTGGCCGATACAGCGGACAACGACAAAGCGTTCGGCCGTCCGGGCTCCAGCCGGGGCAGCAGCGCCTTCCCCAAAATCCGTTTCGTTGCGCTGCTGGAAAACGGGACGCACGTGCTCTGGGCGGCGCGCATGGCCGAGTATAAAACCGATGAGTTGACTCTGGCCGAAGACGTCGTGCCCGCCCTGCAAAAAGGGATGCTGTGCATGGCCGATCGACTCTTTCCCAGTTACAAGCTCTGGCAGAGAGCGGCCCGGACGGGAGCCGATTTGCTCTGGCGCGTCAAGAAGAACGTCCGTTTGGACGTCGATCAACGTCTTCCGGACGGCTCTTATCTTAGCCGCATCTACCCCAAGACCGCGGATCGGCATAGACAGCGCAAGGCGATTGTTGTACGGGTGATTGAATATCGCCTGCACAACGTTCCGGACTCGGAACCACTTTACCGGCTAGTCACCACCATCCTGGACCACAAGTTGGCTCCAGCCAAAGAACTGGCGGCGCTGTATCACGAACGCTGGGAGATAGAGACTGCGCTGGATGAACTGAAGACGCATCTGCGCGGCGCTCACATCGTGCTGCGCAGCAAGACCCCGGAGTTGGTCCGGCAGGAGTTCCACGGCCTGCTCCTGGCGCACTATGCGATTCGCGGCCTCATGGGCGAGGCTGCCCTGCGTGCGGGCGAAGACCCGGACCGCCTGTCGTTTCTCCATTCGGTGCGCGTTGTCCAACGGCGCATCGCCCGCTTTGCCGCTATTCCCCCCTCGGCAGAGGAACGCTTTGCATGAAACAATTCTCGACGAGATCCTGCAAGAGCGCGTTAGTTCCAGCCGCAATCGCATCAACCCGCGCGGAGTGAAGCGGAAGATGAGTAACTATCCGTTGCGGCCGCGAGCACCCCAACGCACTCGTCGCCTTGACGTCGCCAAGCGGATCAGGATCGTTAAGTGAACAGTATTGGGGCTAGAGGATTCTGGGAAGTTCCTGAGAATCCTGCCAGGGTTGCGCGAGTTCGACTCCACGAGTGCGAGCGCGACAGCCTCGTACCGGCTCACGTCGTTGCGTATTCCCCGCCGGCCAGTGAGTTCCCTCAGCGCGGCATGGTATCGGAGGATCTTCGGCGCTCGCCAGAACTGACCCATCTGTGCTTGCCAAAAATGCCCCAGGCAT
>JAIXKK010000003.1 GCA_026954325.1 Bryobacterales bacterium
TCCCTGCACCGAGGTGAAAATTATCGACCCCGCGACGGGCGGAACCGTGCCGGTGGGCGGGATCGGCGAGTTATGCACGCGCGGATACCTCGTGATGAAGGGCTATGACGGGAATCCCGAGGCCACGGCGGAGGCGATCGACCCCGACGGTTGGCTCCACACCGGAGATCTCGCGGTGATGCACGCCGATGGCTATTTCGGCATCCGCGGGCGTTCAAGGGACATGATTATCCGCGGAGGCGAAAACATCTATCCGCGCGAGATCGAGGAGTTTCTCTACACGCATCCGGCGATTTCCGACGTGGCGGTGTTCGGCCTGCCGGATGCACGATTCGGCGAGATTGTCTGCGCCTGGGTGCGCTTGAAACCGGAGGCAATGGTGACGGAGGAGGAGATTCGCGAGTACTGCCGCGGCAACATCGCGCGCTACAAAGTGCCGGCCTTTGTGCGCATCGTCGATGCGTTTCCGATGACGGTGACCGGGAAGCTGCAGAAATTCCGGATGCGGGATGCCGAGATCGAGTTCCGCGGCTTGGGGACGGCGTCACGGATTCAGACGGCGTAACGTCAGGTTTCTTCCGCTCCCTGCCGTACCATGCTCGAGACTTCGGCGTAGCGCACGCCATAGAGTTTCTCGAGCCGCCGGCAGATCTCTTCGGCCAGCCGCGAGGGGCTTTCTTCCTCCTCGTGCTCGACCACCACTTTCAGGAAAATGTCCGTACGTGCCATCGACCTAATGATACGATGGCAACGTGGAGTGCCGAATCTGCGAAACCCGAAAACCACGCCGGTATTGTCCGGGAGTGGGGGGTGACATCTGCTCCCAGTGCTGCGGAACCGAGCGCGAGGTCAGCATCGACTGTCCGCTCGATTGCGAATATCTGCTCGAGGCGCGAAAACACGAGAAGTTCACCGAAGTCGATCCGAAGCTGATTCCGAACCGGGATATCCGCGTGACGGACGAGTTCATGAACGAACACGATGCATTCCTGGATTTTCTGGCGCGGACCCTTCTCACCGCCACGCTCAACACCGCCGGAGCGAATGACAACGACCTGCGGGAGGCTCTGGAGACGATGATCCGGACCTACCGCACCCGGCAGACCGGGCTGATCTATGAATCACGGCCATCGAACCCGGTAGCGGGCATGATCCAGCAGCAAGCGCTTGAGGAAATCGGGCAGTTTCAGGAAGCCGAGGCGCGGCAGACCGGCGTGCACAGCCTGAGGAACACGGATGTGCTGGGAGTGCTCGTCTTCCTGCAGCGCATTGCCGTTCACTGGGACAACAAACGCCCCCGCGGCCGGTCTCTGATTTCGTTTCTCCTGGAGCGCTACCCTCAGCCGCGGCCGTCGCCTGTGGCGCCGCAATCGCCGTCACTGATCATTCCATAAAGCGGAACGCGTCCATATATGAGGACTACCGATCTCCGGTTAACAAGGCGTTGTGGCCGATCGGATATGAAGAGATCAAGCCGTGGCCGCACGGGGCGCCCGGGTCCGGCAACTACACGGTGACGAAGGCGGGCGGCGGATTACCCTCCGCCACCGGGAGCAATATCTTGAATGAAGAAAAGCAGAAACAGGTCGTTGCGCTGGGCCAGTTAGGCCGGCCGCCCGCGTAGAATTGAGAAGACTACCGGCGTGGGCGCCATCTCCAGCGCTGCCGTGAACTGACGGCGCAAGGCAAGTGGGTGGAAGCCGGGCGCGAGTTGGAAGCGCTCGATGCCGCCCGAGGGAGTAACCTCTAAATCGGCGGTTGGCAATCGCCCGGCTTGCCGGCTTCGAGTTGCAGCGTGGAATGCATGATGCCGAAGCGGTCCCGCAGCAAGGCCTGTAGCTGATTCAACACACAGTTGGAATCTGTACCCGGCGCCACCGTGACGTGCGCGCTCAATGCCGTGAATCCTGACGTGATCGTCCACACGTGCAGGTCGTGCAGGTCCAAAACCCCGGGAACCTCATTCGCGGCGGCGGCCAGCACCGCCTGGTCGATATGAGCCGGAGCGCCTTCCATGAGGATGTGCGCGGCCTGGCTCAGCAGAGACCAGGTGCGCGGCAGGATCATCAGGCTGATCGCGGCGCTGATGAGCGGGTCGGCCAGATACCAGCCCTTGATCCAGATGAAAAGCCCGGCAACGATCACTCCCGCCGAGCCGAGCATGTCGCTGAGCATTTCCAGATACGCCCCCTGGACGTTCAGGCTCTCACCGGAACCCTGCCGCAGCAGAAATGCCCCCGCCAGATTCACAAGCAATCCGGCCGCCGCGACAATCAGCACCGGCATCCCCAACACCTCGGGCGGGCTTCGGAAGCGCTTCCAGGCTTCGTAGAGAATCGCCAGGGAAATCATCAACAGCAGCGTCGCGTTGGCGAGAGCCGCCAGGATTTCCGCGCGGTAATAGCCGTAGGACTTGCCGGGCGTGGGATTGCGGGCGGCAAAGTGGATGGCCAGCAGCGAGAGACCGAGCGAGCCCGCATCGGTCAGCATGTGTCCCGCGTCGGCGAGCAGCGCCAAGCTGTTCGTCCACACTCCGGCAGCGGCTTCCAAACCCATCAGGAGCGTGGTGAGCACAAACACGAGCCAGAGCCGCCCGCGATTTTGCCGCCCTCCGAATTCAGGCGCCGCGCTGTTCATTGGTTCCTCCCGTGAAGGATGTGCCGGATGGAGCCTTTGTTTCTTCTACCTGGGTGTGGGGCCGGCATCGCCTTCATAGAGCCTCTTCAACTCGGCGGCGCTCGGCGTGTTGCGCACCATGTCCTCGGCGTCGTGGGCGAACTTGCGCATGATCTCAAGCAGTTCCCATTCGCGTCCCAGGGAGGTGTAGACATCCAGGCCCGCCAACAGGAGGGAAAGGCATTCGTCCCCGCGCTGGGCGGCCTCCTCGCGGAGGCGGCGAAGTCCGGCGATGGAGTCGGGGTGAGGCGGATGGCAAACCATAACGTGGTCCTCTAACTAAAAGAATAGGCGAAATTATTAGTCTCATGCAATCAGATTTGTTTATTCATTCACTTGACGTTCCCGTCAATCCGGCGCATACTGATAGCTGGAAATATTCTCTGAGAGGGTTCGGGAGTAGGACGCTCCCGGCAATCATTTGCGGCACTTCAGCCCTGGAAGCTCCGAGAATCCTTCCTGGGCGCCCGCCGCCGGGATTCTTCCTCCTCTCTCTCCAACCCTTGGAATTGAGGAGTCTATGTTGAATACACTGCTTGCTAATGATGTTCGGCAGACGTTGGATCATTTCCGGCGTTCCGTGGATCAGATGTTCGAGAACTTCTATGGCTATCAGACTCAGCCGGGGGGAGCCCTTCCGCCGGCCGCTGAGCGGACCTGGACCTTCAGCCCCGTGCTCGAGTCCGCCTGGACTGACAACTTCCTTAATCTGCGCGCCATTCTGCCCGGCGTAACCGAAAAGGATGTTCGGGTAAGCGTGCAGAACAACCAACTCGTAATCGAAGGCGAACGCAAGGCCCCGGAGGGCTACGAAAAGAATGCGTTCACGCAATTAACGTACGGGAAATTCTATACGGCGGTGACGCTGCCCACGGGTCTTGATGTGGATCAGGTGCAATGCAAACTGCACAATGGCGTTCTCGACATCCGGATGCCGATCCTCGAATCGAGCAAACCCAAACAGATCCGGATCCAGACCGAAGAACGGAAAGCCCTCGCCGGTAAGGCATAGGGACACCTTGTGAGAGTCGCGGGGGCCGATCCTGTACGGAGCGGCCCCTATTATTCCTTTCGCGGAGCCGTCCGCGCCGCCGCCAGTGTCCTTCTGCGCAGGATCACCAGCGTCTGGTCATCCGTAACCGGTCCGGCTCCGGTCCACGCCTCAAGCGCGGCGTGCAGCGCGGAAAGAAGCTCATCGAGGGGCAGGGCGCGCCGGAGGCGGACGAACCCGGCAAGCCGCTCCACTCCGAACTCCTCGCCGGCGGCATTCTCCTGTTCCGAGATACCGTCGGTGTAGAGCACCACCATATCCCCGTCCCGCAAGATGGCGTAGCCCTCTTCGTAGCTGAGGTCCGGCAGCAGGCCGGCGAACATCCCACCCGTTTGCAGTTGTTCCACCACTCCGCCGGCGCGGACCAGAAGACCGGGTGTGTGCCCCGCGTTCACGTAGCGGAAGCCTCCTGTCGCCGGATCGAAAACGGAGGCGAACACCGTCACGAACCGGTTCGGGGCACAGGTGGGGTTCATGCTCCGGTTGAGCACGCGCATGAAATCGGCAATCGTGCCGCACGTTTCAAACAACGCCTGCACGCGGGCCTGAAGACTCATCATCATCAGCGCCGCCGGCATCCCCTTGCCCGCCACATCGGCCACCACAATGCCGTATGCGCCGCCGGAGAGTTTCAGGTAATCGTGATAGTCGCCTCCCACGGTACGGCAGGGATTGTGGAGGCCCACCAGTTCCAGGCCATCCCATTTCGGAGCCGCCGCGGGCAAATGCCGCTGTTGAATCTCCGCCGCCTGGTCCAGTTCCACCATGTGCCGGCGTTCGGCCTCTTCCACCAACGCCAACCGCTCCCGCTCGATCCGGATCGCGGCGACGTTCGCCATCACGGTGAGAAGGTTCAGATCATCGTTTTTGAAACGCCTCAGATAGTTCAGCGCATCGACGTACAACAGGCCGATCACCCGCTCGTCGGTCTGCAGCGGCGCCGCCATCAGGGATCTCACGCCTTGAATCACGATGCTCTTGCGCTCTTTGAATCCGGGGGCATCGGCCACGCTTTGTATCATCAGCGATTGCCGTTCGTTCATCACCCGGTCGCGCACCGCGGTGCTGATGCGGAATTCGCCGCCTCGCGACGCCTTTTCCACCAGGCGGTCCCCTTCGAGCACCAAGAGCACGCCGCGCTCGGCGCTCACCGCTTCGAGCGCCAGGTCGAGGATCACCGGGAACATTTCCTCGAGCGGCCGCCGCACCCCCAACTCCCGCCCCACGCGGATCAAGGCTTGCAGCGGGCTAACCCACTGTTTGGCGATCTCGGGAGAGGTGGATGGCTGCGCGCTGGATTCGAGCACGTCCTTCAGTTGGATGGCCACCGTTCCCGGAGCCTTCACGTCCATCCGGCTCGACTCGAACATCACCGTTTGCGCAGCGGTGTCCCGCTCGCGAAACTGCAAAGTCAACCGGCTCGCCGCCACGCAATCGCCGGGGCGAAGCGTGTGCGCCTTCTGGAGAGGCGTCCCGTTGACCCGCGTTCCATTCGTGCTCCCCAGATCGCGAACCGTCCAATGCGATCCGTCGTAGGCAAAGCGCATGTGTTTGCGGGAAAGTTCCGGATCCTGAGGAAAGGACAACTCGCACGCCGGACAGCGGCCTACTGTCACCGGCCGGTCCTCGAGCTTGATAACGCGGGTGGAGCCGTCGCCGTGCGTGATCAGCAGTTCGTGCATTTCCGGAATATGTTCAGAGTAGCGAAACAGCGCCTTCTCATCAATGCCATCCGATAGACACCGTACATCTCCCTGGGCCAACTCGACACGTCAACCCAAGCCTCGCTAACATCAAGGGCGGAGGGCCATGGCCCAGCAACCCGATCGAGCCAGGTTCCCGGTTTGGCTATATCCCAATCTCCTCAGTCTGGACGCGCCCGTGGTTGCGGTGGTGTGGCAGAGTTTCCTGGCCCATTGCTACCTGCTTTCCGTCCGCGAATCGGGCCGCGCGGTGCTGTTCCTCAGCGTGTGGTGTATCTACCTGGCGGACCGCCTTCTCGACGTACGCCTCCCGGCGCTCGCTCTCGAACCGGCCCGCCACCGCTTCTACCGCCGCTACTATAAGCAGGCTCGCTGGCTGTTGGCCGCGGTGGCCGTGCTGAACCTGCTCCTGATCATCTTCTGGCTGCGCCCCGCCGTCTTTCATAACGGGCTCATCGCCCTGGCGGGCGTCAGCTTGTACTTCGCCCTGGTGCACGCGCGCCGCGGTTCGTTCCGGCTTCCAAAGGAATTCGTCGCCGCCCTGCTGTTCACTTTGGGTACGTTTCTCGTCCCGTGGACCATCGCCGCCCACTCGTTCGAACAACTCTCGCGGCCCGCAATCGCCTTCTTCCTGCTCTGCTTCGCCAACCTGGTAGCCATCGAAACCTGGGAGTGGCGCGAACTGCGCGGGGGCGCCCCGCCCCGGCCGCATCCGCTGACGGCCGTCGCCGGCCGTTTCCTTCTCGTCTGGGCGCCACTGCTCGCCCTGGCCTGTCTGCTACCGGGGGACGCCCCCTTCTACCGGGCCGTGGCCCTTAGTATCGTGGCTACCGCCCTCCTGTTCGCCCGTGGAAGCAGAATGAGCATCGAAGCGCGCCGCGCGCTTGTCGACGGCGTGCTGCTCAGCCCGCTCCTGTTTCTGCTATGAACGCCGACCCAATCGCCGCATTCTACCGTTGGATCGAATACGCGGCATTCGGCAAAGCTCTGGAACGCCGGCGCTTCGCCTTCCTCTCCCGTACCGCGTGCGCGCGCCGCGTGTTAATTCTCGGCGAGGGGGATGGCCGGTTTCTCGCGCGCCTCGCTGCCATCAACGATACCGCGCGGGTGGATGTGGTGGAAGCGAGCGCCGCCATGATTGAACTCGCGCGCGGGCGGCTGCCCCAGCCTGCCGCGCGGCGCGTACGCTTCCATCACCAGGACGCCCTGCGCGCGCCGCTGCCCGGCGATTCCTATGACCTGATCGTCACCCACTTCTTTCTCGATTGCTTCGCCGCTGACGACGCCGCGCGGATGATCGCCACACTCGCCGCCGCGCTCCAACCGGGAGGCGGGTGGGTTGTGAGCGAATTCCAGGAGCCGTCCGGACGCCTCGCGCGCCTCCATGCCCGTCTCTGGCTCTTTCTGATGTACACCTTCTTCCGTCTTGCTACCGGCCTCGCCGCCCGTGAACTTCCCCCCTACGCCGCGCTGCTCTCCCGCGCCGGGCTTGTTCTCGAAGACCAGCGGCAGGCCCGGTGGGGGCTCATGGTTTCGCAGATATGGCGCAAGCCTGCCGCGGCAAACGTCCCCTAACGCGGCTTTGATACTCTTCTTTTGTGCGGAATCACATTGGTCCTCTAGTTGGCGTCCTCCTTATAGGCGCCGTTCAACCCGCGCTCGCTGATAGTATTCGCCTTCGTTCCGGAGCCATCCTGCGGGCAGTCACCGCGGAAGGTGTCCGGCCCCCGGTCAAGCCGGGCGTTGCCGTGCTCGCCGAATTCGCCTCGCCCGTCTACTCCCGCGACCGCGTCGCCATCCCCCCGGGCAGCAAACTGAAGCTCACCATCGGCGATCCGGTAGCGCATAAAGGCCCCAGCCCCCTGCGCCGCGCGGCGCTCATGATGGCAGGCCGCACTCCGCAATTCCATCATCCCAATGATGCATCCGTTCGCTCGGCCGAACTGCAACTCCCTTCCGGAACCGCGCTGCCGCTCGACGTGGACCTTGTCGACCTGTTTCCGGATTCCCCCGTCCGTCCGAAGAAAGGCCGGGCGCCGCGCACGCCGAAACGCGCCTGCGTCATCGTGCGCTTGAAAGCCCCAATCGACGTACCCGAATCCGCGCCGCTCCCCGCCTATACCGGCGAAACGGCGCCGGCGGGGGCTTCGCTGCGTGTCATGCTGCTCTCCCCCTTGAGCGCCTCGGGAAATTCCAATGGCGACACCGTCCGCGCCCGCCTGCTTCAGCCGCTGCTGGTCGACGGCCGCGTGGCGCTGCCGGAGGGAACCGAACTCGAAGCTTCCATGGCGCGCCGGAAGCCGCCACGCTCCTTCAGCCGGTCCGGCTCATTCGGGTTGAACTTTCGCAAAGCCATTTCGCAGGGCGGCCTTTCGTGGGACATCTCGGCCGACCTCAGCGGCGCCGTGGCCAGCCGCGGCGGCATGCACATCGATCCGGAAGGCGCCATCTCCGGCGGCAGCAGAAGCAAGAAACGCGCCGTCATCGACCTCGGCGTCGCCTACGTCGCGGGCAAGATCGTGGACGACCTCGTCGAAGAAGGCATCAAAGCCATCTGGACAACAGCAAGCTCCGGCACGGTAGCCGGCGCCGCACGCTGGTTCGGCCTCGGAACAGGAGCCTTCCTGTTCTTTCTTCAACAGGGCCGCGACGTCTATCTACCCCAATATTCAGAATTGACCGTAACCCTGAACCGCCCGCTCGTCCTCGGAGCGGCCTCGATCAAACCGTAACGCCCTGGCCGCACAGGAGATCTGGACCCCCGCCAGCGTGATGGTGGCGGCAAGATGCAGCCTCCGGAGGAGCCCGATCACCGCCGGGGTGAGCACTTCGGGTTTGTGCACCGCGAGGCGCTCCAGCAGCGGGCCGCTCCAAAGTTGGCCGAGCGGCATCGCCGCCAGGCCGCTCGCTTCGTGGATCAGCAATCCGGCATAGTAGGGCAGCAGATAGACATGGGTGGCGAACAACTCGAGCGCAGTGAAGCACAATGCGAGCAGCGCGAAGAGCAGCGGCCCCAGCCCAAACCGCAGCAGGACGCACCCGGCAATCCCCAAGGCGTGCAAGTACCATCCGGTGGACGAAACGCACGAGGAGGCGAAGGTCAGGAGCACGTGATAGCCGGTTCCCGCGGCAAAGGCCCCGTAAAGAGCGGCAAGCACCGGCGCCTTGGTATCTCTCGATAGAAACACCCCGCGCGGGACGCCCGCCGGCGCGATCAGATAGAAACACGAGGGAGGCGAGCGCCGCTCCGGCCAACCGCAACAGCCAGACTCGCTCCCCGAGCGGACGGCCGGCAATTCAAAGACTCGCGCGAGCGGCTTTCCGCCACAGCGGCGAAAACTTCCCTTAGTTGTTTCGTACGAAAACGGCGGCGTCCGGATTCCCCGGCCCGAAATGCTTCAGCATTACCAGGTTTTCCTTATCGCTGCGGTTGGTCACCGTCACGCCGCGCCCGGCAGCCGCGGCCGTCACGAACAGTTCGTCCTTCGTCATCTGGCCGAAGCGGATGAGGGAAGGCGTCTCCACTTCCATCCCGCCGATGCCGCCCCACCCCTGCACGACGATCAACCCGTAGGCGGCGGCGTCCTTCACAGTCACCGAACGCCCGGGGAATACCGTCAATTCCTTTGCCGAATAGTGGCCCGTGGAATAAACCACCCACTTCTCCGAATAGCCGTCCTGCGCCATTTCGGCTTCATTCCGAACGGGTGTGGGATGGAACAGACGGTGCTTGGCGAACTCGGGATCGACGTTGGCCTCCCAATCGAGCATGCCGAGGATGTAGTCCAGATCGTGGTGGTGCTCCGGCGGCACGTCCTTCACCAGCAGATCCCACGGCACATACCGGCCTTCCACCATGGACTGGAACATGCCGAACACGTCGGAGTTCACCTGCGGCTCATAGGTTACCAGCGATCCCGGCGCGTGCAGGATGCCCGCGTCGATCTGCCACCCCGAGCCCGGCTTCAGTTTGTAAGCCTTCGAGTGGTAGAGAATGCCGTTGTCGCCCTCATTCCAGCGCTCGAGACACCGCCGCACATCGTCCCGCGTCGTCCCAGGTTCGAGTCCCATGAAGGTGTAGGGGAAATTGTTGTCCTTGAAGTTGTACTGGGGAGGGAAGTAGTAGGCTTCGGGCTTCCCCTTCTGCCCCACCCGTTTGGCGAATTCATCGCTCTGGTGCATGTGGTGGGGAATGGGCCCGAGGTTGTCGAAGAACTTGCACAACAGGTTCCAGCCGCCTTCGCGCCGCATCACATCCGAGCCGAGAAATTCGTCGCCGATGGCCTCGATGGCGGTCTTCAGCAGCACGCGCCGGCCGTCGACGTCGATGTAGCTCAACCCTTCGTCCTCCGGCGTGCCGGGGCCGTTGGCGGCATTGGTGGTGGAGGAAAACCAACGCTCGTCGATGCCGCCCCGATGCGCCCCATAAGCGTACAGGTCGCGCGGGTCCAGCTTCAAACGCCCGCCCGGCATCAGAAACGAACGCGGCACCCAACACGGGGCGAGCC
>JAIXKK010000028.1 GCA_026954325.1 Bryobacterales bacterium
TCCTAGCCACACTCTGTGAACTCTTCCAGTGTTGTCAAACACAATTGTCTCAGGAGTATCGCGTAGGTCATGCTTCCAGCGAATATTGAGATCAATATGGGTGATGAGGCTCTCCAATGGGATCTTATGGCGTGTGATGTACAAAGGCGTCACGCTATCAGCGACATCTGCGAAAATGACCGGAACGCGCGTTCGATGAAGTAACTCGCGCCACATGTCCCAGTTTTCGCTACAGATGCCGCAGTGGGCCGAAAACACAAGCACCAGCGCTTTCGTTCCTGTGCTTCTGACATCCAGTACCCGCGAATCCCCATCTGCTGATGTTCCTATCAACGGGAACAACAAGGCGCCTGGACGCGGGCCTCGCGAGTACTTCAGTTGCTCCACGATGTTTATCAAGCGAGTGTTCTGGCACTGCAGGCCGATATTAGCCAGTAGCAGCCCAGCAACAGCTAGGCACAGCACAGACGGGAGTATTCTGCCGACCTTGCGGGTTACTGTGAATCGCATCATATAATTCACTCCATGGTATCAACGGCGCGCGTTACTGCCTTCACAAGCGCCTCAATACTGCTACGCCAATCCCCAGGGCGTGATTGGCGAATAAGGCGGATGTGCGGATACCACATGCAGCAATGGCTATCTACCCCCCATCTCCAACTGGATACATATGGTAACAGCAAGTACGTCTTCATGCCGGATGCACCAGCCAGATGGGCGGTGGCAGTATCCACCGTAATTAGCATGTCCATATTTTGGAGGATCTCAGCTGTGTCCTCCATACTGTTAATAGAGTCCCCTAAACACGGTATGCGGTCGCCCCAACGGGTACTCCGCAGTGCGTGCTGTGTTGGCCCTACTTGAAGGCCCCTCAAGTCTAATGTGGACACGGACGCTAGTGGCTGCAAGAATTCTATAGGTATGTGCCTTTGCCATAAACGGCTTTGCCGCGCTTGGTAGCCGCAATCCCATACTAAACCAGTTATAACTGAGGCTTCAGGATCTCGGCGGACAGCGATATTAGACGCCCTGCCCTGTAGATATGGTTTATGTAGGGAACCATCTAGGGAGGCGGGATATAGCAGCAAGAATAGTTCCCTGATGTCGCATTCTACATCTACTGGAGGCAATGGGTCTAGCTTGCATATGACCTTATCTACAGCAGTCAGACGCGATAGAAGGGACACCAAAGGAACCGGTACTTCAAGCAGGACAATGGCGCCGTGTTGTTTCAACAACGGTAAAAAACGAATGTACTGTAGTGTATCTCCAAGCCCCACGCACCCGTGGACCAACATCGTTTTGCCTTGGATGGTGGTCATACCATCCCATTGCGGGGCGAGCCCCTGATAATGAGTACCGTGTCCCCACGTATTGCGAATTGTAGTGCGTGCAGAAGTGTATAGTAAGTACGCCTTGTCATACGCTGCTGCACTCATAGATTCGAGAAACAAAGGAAAGATGGATGCCGATTGCACACCATGGATGGAACAGGCACGTTGGTGGTAATCAATGGCTGCTGGTAAATCCCGTTTCGCGTAGGCAATATCTCCCAAACCTAGGAGAGTGTCGCCGATGTGGATAGAAGCAGTGCTCAGGCACTCTTCAGCTTCGTCAAGACGACCCAGGTTGAGTAGTGCTTGGCCGGCATATGGACGTAAATCGCTAGCCGTCAGAGGTGCCAACCAGCGTGATGCTTCCGTTATTCCGTCCTTCCATGGATGGTTGTATAGGCAGCATTCGAGCAACCCAAGAACTACGTTAGTGTTTTTCCGTTGGCGTGCTAGGAGTGAAAATAGTCGTTGCGCCAACGCGACTTGTCCTAGGTGTAGGTACGCGGCAGCGAGAAGTTCTGCGAGGTCCGTCGATAATGGGTCCCGAACCAAAGCGGTGGTAAGCACTTCCACGGCGGTGTCGTATCGACCAACGCTCAGCAGTGCGCGAGCATAGCGATAGAGGGTGTTGCTAGATGGGGCTATGGTGGCTACTTTCTCAAGTATGGCCACTGCTTCTGGCAACTGACCTCTCATATAGAGCGCCTGGCCTAATGCAAAATTCGCGACGGGGTTGGTTGGATCTGTCGTAACGGCTGCTTGAATGTCGGCAAAAGTACTGTTCACGGAGGATGACCTCACCCGTGTGTGCAGTATGTGCCCTCTGCACACACCGCCTTCGCACTCACTGGTGACGTACCACAGTCTACACCAGCGCTGCTCTTAAAGAATGCTCTGTAAGGCAGGATCTCGTCAAGAAGATTGTTGAGTCTGGGTTCGCTGTTGTCTTAATGTGGTTGGAGAGCACCCATATTGGGAGGAAAACCGGCGAGTAAAATGACTGCGGCTGACGAAACCAACAGAACTAGCAATCTCTTTTATCGTCAAAGTGGTGGTGAGTAGAAGGTGCGCTGCGACGTCAAGTCTCCGCTGTATTATATAGGCCCGTAGCGTTTTGCCTGTGGCTTGCTTGAAGAGGTACTCCAGCCGTGATGGTGAGAGGCCCACATCGGCAGCCAGACGGCGGGACGATACACCGGCGAATAAGACAGTATCGAGATGCGAAAGAGTGTTGGTAATCCTTTCGTCATAGCTAGATGCGTGTGGTTGTAAACTCATGACGAAGTTCCTCGCTTTATGCTGGGAGTGTGAGGGAACTAAACCACTGATGGCCGAGGATATGCTACAAAAGCTGCATTGTCAAGTATGAAAGATCAGGTGTAAAGATCAGGTATGAAAGATCAGGTATGGTTCTGCTGAACGCGCGTTCAACGGATACGCAGGGCCGATGCGACGGGCTGGCCCCCGTCCGAAAAATCGGCCACTGGAACTTGTCCGCGGTGGAAAAGAAAGGCGCGCAGGCCGTGGTTGGCCCAATAACTCCGGCATCACCTCCAATGCCCTCGCCAGGTAGGCGCGCGACTGTTCCCAGTTGTCGGTCAGGGGCGTAGAACCTGGCCAGGGCGTAGTTGGCTTCCACCCATCGAGGGTCGAGGTCCAGCACCCTCTGGAGCGAGTCGATTCCCTTACTCCGGACGACCGCGCGTTCCAGAAGGATTGCTCCCAGGACCGCATGGCGAATCGCGAAATGGCCGCCACGGCGAACGGCCAGATGGGCGGCGTGATCCAGAGCCGGCCCCGCAATCACTGCGATTGCACGCAACAACTGGAGATGATCGGCGTTCAGGGGCGAGCCGGCGGAGCCTTGCACCGCAAGCACCCCGAGGATGTTCCCAAAGCAGAGAATGGGCGCCGTGGCGGCCATTGTCCCGGGCGCGCTCGACACTTCTGAAAGCATTGCCGCCTGTTCTTGCGCTGCCCCGGCGATCAACGCCGACAATTCCGCGGGCGCCTCGATCGGTCCGTTGTCTCGCTGCCATGCGAAGCTGCAGGCCGGCAGCCAAACCGCTCCGCGGCAGGCTGGAGTCACCTCCATCGCCGCCTCCAGAAGGCGATGCGAGATCGCCTCCACGCCGCGCAAGGAATGGATGGACACGCTGATCGAGAGCAGCGCATCCAGTTCGCGGGCCAACCGCGCCCCGCGGTTCGCTGCATCCGCCGCCAGTTCCGCGTCCACTTTTCCTGGAGTCAGGTAGCGCGAATCTTCCGGCCGCAGCACCAGAGTTCGAGTGACGTCTCCCTGCGCAAGGGGCTCCGGCGGCAAAGGGCCGGTCCGTTCCGGCGCGGCCTCCGGCAGAAACAGAAATACACAATCTCCCACTTGCAGTTCGTCGCCTGGACGCAGGACGCGCTCTCTCACCGGGATCCGGTTGACAAAGGTTCCGTTGCGGCTTTCCAGGTCCCGCACGGTCCACTCCTCTCCACTGCGGCGAATGACGCAGTGGTTCCTCGAGACCGAAAGGTGGTCCACCTGGATGGTATTCGACGGATCCCGTCCGACGAAGTTCTCCCGTGACGGCAGTGCGAACTCGAGTCCGCACCGCGGACCGCTGACAGCGACAATGCGGCAGTTCACGGCTTCAGTATACGAATTGCGGCCCGCGGAATTGCTTGACCGCCGTCCCCTTCTCCCTTACGGCCCGATCTCCATCTCGGGGTCACAGATGAAAAATCGATCGGTTCCGAGGAGACGCACGCAGACTGTCTAGAAGTAGTTGCCTTTGTTCTTGAACTCCTCTCCGCTCCAGTTCCCCGACGCATCGCTCGAACCCAGGACCGGATAGAAGTACACGTCTTCCTTGTTCGGCCCCCCTCCCATGATGCGATGCGTGCAGACGAGTTCTGTGTCATGGCGATGGGGGTTTTGACCGGCAAAAGGACTTTCCGGGCCGGGACCGGCTCCCGGCGCGCGATGGAAGGTGACGACGGACGCGAGTTTCAGATCTTGTTTGAGCGCGGAGATGCCCAGGAGGCACCTGCCGCCATCAGCGCGCCCCCCCTCATCTACGGTCAGTGTTCGTTTTCCTTTCTTTAGCCACATCAGCGGGCCCACTTGTTTGTTCACGGAGTATTCGCTCATCCGGACGAATCCCTCCAAGCCTTGGATCGTATCGTCCGGGTTGAGAAAGCACGTGACCATGGTGGAGCCCTCGACGAAGTTCCCTGGAACGTCAGTAATGATCATTGCAGCCTCCTGCGCCGAAGAGTCGTTTTTGAGTGATGGTTTGCGGGTAACGGCGCGGTCAGTTCGGCCGCTTCCCCGCGGATTTGGCAAGCATCAGTTGATAGCGCGGGTCGCGGCGCAACCCCTGCAATTCCGGATCCGCCTCGAGTTCCCGCACCGCATAGCCGATTTTCAGGCACCGCTCGAGACTTGCGAGGGCCGCGGACCGCCGCCCAGCCAGTTCGCTCACGACACCCAATTTGTACTGGATATCCGCCCGCTGGAGGCTGGAGGCCGGCAACTCTTCGAGCACCGCCACCGCCTCCCGCGGCTGTCCTGTCTTGGCCAGGTATACGGCCATGCTGCTCTTGGCGGAAACGTCGCCCGGGTGGGCCTCCAGCCATTGCTGAACCAGCCGCAGAGCCACCTGGAACGCATTCCCGGACTTCTGTTCCATACCGGGTACCCATCGATAAGCATCGGCAAGATTGCCCCAGGTCTGGTAACGCGTCGATCCCATCTCGATGGCCTTTTCCATCAGACTTGCCGATTCCGCATAATGGCCTTGAAAAAAACGCAATGTGCCGAAGTTGCTGAAGGCCCTGTGCGAGGGCTCGATGGCCAGTGACCTTTGCAAAGCCGAAGCGGCATCTTCATACCGCTCCGCCATGTAGTAGCTGGTCGAAAGATCGCGCAACGCCTGCGCATTCTCCGGGGCCAGGCGCAAGGCTTCCTGAAAGCTGTCGATCGCCGCCTGATATTGTCCGCGCCGGTGGAAGAGAAAGGCGCGCAGGCAGTGGTTGGCCCAATACTCCGGCATCACCTCCAATGTCCTCGCCAGGTAGGCGCGCGCCTGTTCCCAGTTATCGGTCAGCGCGTGGAATCTCGCCAGCGCGTAGTTGGCTTCCAGGCATCGGGGTTCCAGGTCCAGCGCCCTCCGGAGCGAGTCGATTCCCTTACTCCGGTCCTCCGCCCGTTCCAGTTGGATTGCCCCCAGTACCGCATGGGGAACCGCGAAATGGCCGCCGCGGCGAACCGCCTGATGAGCGCTTTCCATGGCCTTGGCGAGCAGACTGGGGTCCGGGTTTTCCTGCCATTGCCACCACATCGCCTCGGCCAGACCCGCGTACGCGAGAGCATAATTGGGATCCCTCCGCGCCGCCTGCTGAAACAGGCTCACCGCCAGTTCGCGGTTCTCCTGGCGGTCGTAACGCAGGAGCGCGGTCTTTCCCCTGGTGTACAGTTCAAACGCGCCGCCCCTGGTGACGCGGCCACGGCTAAATAGTCCCCATTCGCCGGCCCGGTTCACGACAAAGGGCGAACCCACCCCAAGAAGACCCGCCAGACCCACCGCCGGAATCAGCCACCGGCGTCGTCCGCGGGGCTTGGGAGGACGAATCATTGACACCGTCGGCGTATCCGCCGCAATCCGCCGCCCGTCCCGAATTGCCTGTAGACCGTAGGCTGCGTCAGCCATACTCGCATACCGCTTTCGCGGTTCCTTTTCGAGCAGCCGGTTGATCATTCCCAGCAGAGGGGCCGGAATATCCTGGCGGAACCTTCCGGGGTCCGGCGGGGCGGCGCTGCATATCCTGGACAGCGTCGAAAGATCGTTCTCACCGGCGAAAGGCTTCCTTCCGGTCACCATCTCGTACAGCATCGTTCCGAACGAAAACATGTCGGAACGGGCATCCACATCCCCTCCACAAGCCTGCTCGGGAGACATGTAGAAGATCGTCCCCATGATCGTTCCGCGGATGGTGCGAGGAGTGGCGGGGCGACTCCCCGCCGGCGCCTTCAGCCTCGAGCCCTCGATCAGTTTGGCCAGCCCGAAGTCGAGCACTTTGACACGTCCCTCGCTGTCCACCATGACGTTGGATGGCTTCACATCGCGATGCACCACCCCGGCATCGTGCGCGTAAGCAAGCGCGGAGGCGATCTGCGCGGCGATCGCCACGGCCTCTTCGAGGCCCATTCCCTGTGCTGTGATTCTCTTCGAAAGCGGCGTCCCGTGGACGAACTCCATCACTATGAAATCTCTTCCGCCGTCGGAATTGATTTCGTGGATCGTGACGATGTTCGGGTGGTTCAGATTCGAGGCGGCTTTGGCTTCCAGTAGAAAGCGGCCGCGCCGGTCCTCGTCAACCGTCTCTTCCTGAGAGAGGATCTTGACGGCGACTTCGCGGTCCAACTTCATGTCGCGCGCCTTCCAGACAGTCCCTCCCCCACCTCTACCCACCTCTTCGATGAGTTCGTAGTGATCGAGGCACTCGGTACGCATCGGGAGAGCAGCCTTCGTCGCTCGAATATAAGAAAATTCATACCATCGTATGCCGCTTTTGGCCGTGACGCAAGGGCCGGCAACAGGCGGGGACTGGCTCCGTCGCCAATGCCGCTCCAACCACGGTACTGCCCAACTCGCTCTCTCGCGCGTTCGTTCACACACGCCAGGAAGCTCTGATAAACATCCGGCATAGAGATCCTCTCCTTTACGTGGGTCATCAAGCCACTTGGAGAGGATTCTACACTCCGAACGACTCCCGGAACGGTCAAACCTGTTCAGGTCTCACTGGTCGAACCAGTGGCTTACCGGATTCAGTTACCAAACCCGAGTTGCGTGGGACGGAGGGGCATGGAGAGGGTCAAGACTCCGCGGTGGAGTATACGCCGGTGTCCGGATCGATATCCTCGCCCATTGCGTCTGCTGTGACAAAAATAGCATTGAGGTACACCTCGACGAATACTACTGGCTGCCACAGCGAGGCATACGGACCTGACTTCGTGCTGGTGGCGGTTACGAAGAGTTCGTTGGGTGACGTTCGAACAACGCTTGCTTCCGACTGAACGGCAACTGCCCCGCCCAGGCAAAACTCACTGGTTTATGCGATCAAGAGACATGGAAGAACAGAAACGATGGCGAGACCCGCGAGAATGGACTTCATTTTGATATCCCTCGACTCCCTCTACCATCCAGAGCGACTGGTGAAAGGGCGGCGTATAACCATCAGATGCTTCCCGGCAGCCAATATAAAGAATTGAATATCGGTATTTCAGATAAGAAATACCTTAAAATGCCTTACGTCTATCAGCCAAGCAAATTACCGGCGGATGAGAACGAATGCTACCGGCCTTCGGACTCATCTTCCAGAGCCGCCAGGACCCAGCGCTTCTGCCGGAAAGCGAACTGCGCCCGGGGCATGAGAGGGCTGAGAACATCCTTTTGGTCAACGAATCCGGCTTCGCCATTCCCTGTTTGAACGGGAATGAAGGTGGAAAGACCCTCGGAGCGGACGGAATCCCCGATGCGGCGCACGATGTCGAAATCGAGCCTGGCGCGTACCGGCGCCGTGATGGATGGACCTTCCCGCAACGCCACGTTCTCCCTTGCCACCACCAGGTGAGTGCGGCGGTTCAGATGCCGCGGGAAACGCCACACCACATAGGGAGACAGATACAGGCTGGGCTGCTCGCGGACAAAGCCGAGATGGAGCATATCGGCCAAAGCAGACCATAGCGGCGTTTGCGGGTCATCGGGACGCCAGCGCTCCACGAACCTCCGCCAGCCCTTGTCGGTCTCCTCGGGACCCACTACCACCTCGTCATCCACCAAACGCCGCAGGGCTTTCCTGCCGTGCGATTCCACTGCCGAGCGGAGCCTGCCGGTGAAGGCCTGAAACGAGGGATCTCGGGAAGCTTCATCCACCGGATACAGCTTCGGCAACGGTTCCTGGGCTAGAACCATGTATGGGAGGAGCAGGCAGATGGCGCGCCGCCATGGCGCTGTGTTACTGAATCCGCGACACACGGTCCGTGATGTACTCCAACCGGCTGACGGCTGCGTCCGCGGTCACCATGTCACTCACGCCGAGGATCAAGCGCGGCCTGTGCCCGTGGCGTTCGATCAACGCGTCGATGTTGCGCCGGAATGCGGCTTCCGGCGTGCTGTCCGGACACAACAGGGTGGACGGGATGCCTCCCCACACGCTGATGCGCCCATCGAAAGCATCGAGGTATTCATCCAGGCTCAGCCTCGTCATGGGATGCGGGCAGACGGAATCGGCGATGTCGAAGCCGGCCTCGAGGTAGAGCGGAATCAGGCGGCGGTTCTCGCCGTCGGTGTGGGTCATCAGATATTTGCCCTTGCCATGCAGGACCTCGGCATAGTCCCTGAGAACGGGCAGAATGTGTTGGCGGAAGAATTGGGGGTAGGTGATGGCGTCGTCATAATTGGCGCCGAGGTGGAGAATTTCGGCCGGGCCGTTCGCTCCGATCTCCTGAATCTTCGCGTACAGGTGCTGCATTTGGTCGCATAAGCGGAAGATTTTCTCGGGATAGTCCGCCAGGGCGTAGTAGAAGGTCTCCACCGTCATCAGTTCCTTGAGGATGTGGTGAATGGGGCAGGCGGTGCCGGCCAGCCACCCGACAACTACTCCCCGTTCGCCCACCTCATCGCGGCGGGCGAGGTAGCCTTCCCACCGCGGTTCCACCTCGAGATTCTCGAAGAGATAGCCGGCGGCATCGAAGTCCTCCGGTTTACGGATGGGGAGTTCCGTTTGCCAGGACATGGAGGCCCCGCCGGCGAGCATTTCTTCCGTGAAGAGAAACGCCGTGCGGAGGGCGCCTTTCGGGGTGTGGTATTCGACTACGGTCTCCCGCCCGGAGCGTGTCACGCGGCGTTCCACGTTGCGGAGGTGAACGCGGTAGGGGAGGGCCCGCAGGCGGAAGATGCCGAGGCCGCGGTCGATCATGTCGTCTTCCTCCACGCAATCGGTGAAGTCTGGGATGGTGGAGTAACAGCCGAAGCCGAGGCGATCGGCGATCTGGGGCAGAGTGAGCGGCCGCAGTTCGCTAGGGAGCGTGTTCTGGTGCAGCCGCGCCCGATGCCAGAAGTCCATGCGCGGGATCCAGGGAATGCGGTCCGGCGCGTCTCCACGAATTGTTGCAAGCACGCGTTGGCGATCAGTCATGGTGTGTAAAACCGTTTAGGTGTAGTATAGCCCTGACCGCCATCGCGAGGATCACAGTGGTACACGAAAAAGCAACGGCGCCCTCCACGGAGGCCAAAGTCCGAAATCTGGCGTGGCTCGTGATGGCCCTGCTGTTTCTCGGCTCGGTGGTGAACTACCTCGACCGCGCCGTGCTGGGCGTGTTGATGCCGTCCATCCGCCGCGATCTCGGCCTGACCAACACCGGCTATGCGATGGCGGTGAACGCCTTCCTTGTTACCTACACGCTGTCTTATGTGGTGGGCGGGCGGGTGGCGGACCTGCTGGGATGCCGGCGGACGTTCAGCCTGACGCTGCTGGTGTGGTCCGCCGCGGCCATGCTTCATGCGGTGGCGCGGGGCATTTGGGGCCTGGCCGGATGCCGCGCTCTGCTCGGGATCGGGGAAGGCGGCTACTATCCGGCGGCCATCCGCGGCGCTGCCGAGTGGTTTCCTCCCAAGCAGCGCGCCAAAGCCATCGGGCTGGTGCTATCGGCCCTGAGCGTGGGCAGTCTCCTCACTCCTCCGGTGTCGGCCTGGCTTGCGCTCGCCTATGGCTGGCGGGTGGCTTTCCTCGCGACGGGCGCCTTCGGATTGCTGCTGATTCCACCGTGGATCGCGCTGCATGGCCGGATTCGCCGCGAGCTTGGGAGCGCGGACCCGGCGCCGGCGATTGCCGCCATCGCGCGGGAAGGAGAGGAAGGCGGCGGGGCGCCGCTTCGAACGGCGCTGCGGTCGCGCTCGTATGTGTGCCTGCTGCTGGCGCGCGCCTGTTCGGATTCGGCGTGGTACTTCTACCTCTTCTGGATGCCGGGGTATTTTCAGGAAGCGCGCGGGCTTGGATTGGCCGCCGTGGGGCAATGGCTATGGATTCCCTTCCTCGCCGCGGGCGTGGGCGCGATTTTCGGGGCGTGGGCAAGCAGCGAACTGATCGAGCACGGCTGGGGATTGGACCGGAGCAGGAGAAGCGTCCTGGTGGTTTCCGCGGCGGTGAGCGCGACGGGAGCGGCGACCTGCGTGGTTCCCGGCTTCGCGGCTGCTCTCGGGTTGGTGAGCGTGGCGCTGTTTGCGCATACATCGTGGTCTTCGAACCTGCATACGGCGATCACCGAAGTGACTCCGCCGCGGCATGTGGCGGTGTTGTATGGCGTTACCGGCGCCGCGGGAACGTTGGGCGGCGTAATGATGCAATCGATGGTGGGACCGCTTGTGGACCGGTTCGGCTATGATCTGCCGTTCTTTCTGACGGGCGCGTTGTATCTGACGGCCGCCTTATTGGTGATCCGGGGGGTCCGCATCTACCAAGCCTGAACCAATCGCACGCGGAACGTTGCCCGAAGGGCGCGGGTTGAACGAATGCGCCGCAACCGGCTGTCGTTACCTGGGGTTCAGTCTCCTACTTCACCACTACGTTGACCAGCTTTTTCGGCGCCACCACGACTTTGACAATCTGCTTGCCTGCGATGTGTTCGCGAGCACGCTCGCTGGCCAGGGCCGCGGCCTTCACGGTTTCGTCATCGGCATCAGCCGGCACGGTGACGCGATCCCTGAGCTTACCGTTTACCTGCACCACCACCTCGACGGTGTCTTCCACCAGGTACTTTTCTTCAAACCGCGGCCAGGACAGTTCCGACAGCGGCCCGGCCGGCAGCGCGGGGAACCGCCGTTGAAGCGTTTCGTAAATCTCCTCGCTGATGTGCGGGGCGAACGGATTCAGCAGATGCAGGAACGCCGCCAGCGCGCTCACCGGGCGCTCTTCTGCTCCGGTGAATTCGTTGGAGAAGATCATCATTTGCGAGATGGCGGTATTGAACGAAAGCGACTCGATGTCGGCGCCCACCTTGCGGATGGTCTCATGCAACACCTTGAGTTGCGGCGCGGTGGGCGCGGCGTCCCGCACTTTCGAGGAGAACGTCCAGTTCGCGCCATTATCGGAGGATTCGAAGAATAGCCGCCACACACGGCCGAGGAAGCGGTTCACCCCCTCCACGCCGCGTGTGCTCCAGGGCTTGACCTGTTCGAGCGGTCCCATGAACATTTCGAACAGGCGCAGCGAATCGGCTCCGTATTCGCGCACGACATGGTCGGGATTGACGACGTTGCCGCGAGACTTCGACATCTTCTGCCCGTCCTCGCCGAGAATCAGGCCCTGGTTCACCAGCCGCTGAAAAGGCTCCGGGGTGGAGACGTGCCCCAGGTCGTAGAGCACCTTGTGCCAGAAGCGGGCATAGAGCAAATGCAGAACGGCATGCTCGGTGCCGCCGACGTACAAATCGACGCCGCCCGGAGTGCCCGCCGAGCCCATCCAATAGTGTTCGGCCTCCGCGCCGACGAACCGCTCCTTGTTCGAGGCATCGATGAAACGCAAGTAATACCAGCAGGAGCCCGCCCACTGCGGCATGGTATTGGTTTCCCGGACGGCGTTGTCCGAATAGCGGACCCATTCGCGGGCCTTTGAAAGCGGCGGTTCCGGCGTACCCGTGGGCCGGTAGTCTTCCATCTCCGGGGGCGCAACGGGCAGTTCAGCTTCGGGCACGGCTTCGTGTCTGCCGTTCCGCCACAGGATCGGGAACGGCTCACCCCAATAGCGCTGGCGGGCGAAGAGCCAGTCGCGCAGCTTGTAGTTGACCGTCTTGCGGCCGAGTCCGCGCTCCTCGAGCCAGGCGGTGATCTTGCGTTTCGCCTCCGGCGTGGGCAGCCCGCTGATCAATTCCGAATTGATGGAAACGCCGTCGCCGGTAAAACATTTTTCCGTGTTTCCCGGCGGAGTTTCCACCACCGGCCGGATGGGCAATCCGTACTGCCGGGCGAATTCAAAGTCCCGGTCATCGTGCGCGGGAACCGCCATGATGGCGCCGGTTCCATAGCTGATCAGCACATAATCGGCGATCCAGATGGGGATTCTCTCGCCATTGACGGGATTGACCGCAAAGCCGCCGGTGTCTACTCCGGTCTTCACCTTGGCGAGCGCCGTGCGGTCCATGTCGGACTTGCCGGCAATCTCCTTGCGGTAAGCCTGGACGGCCTCCTTGCGCAACTCCGCGGTGACGCGGTCCACCAGCGGATGCTCCGGGGCAAGCACCATGTACGTGGCGCCGTAGAGCGTATCGGGGCGGGTGGTGAAGACGGTGATCGCCTCGTCGAGACCGTCCACGGCGAAGCGCACCACCGCCCCCTCGGACCGGCCGATCCACTCCCGCTGATGCCGCTTGATGCCTTCCGGCCAGGTGAGATCTTCGAGTTCATTGCTCAGGCGCTCGGCATAGGCGGTGATGCGCAGCATCCACTGGCGCAGAGGACGGCGCTCGACGGGGAACCCGCCTACCTCGCTCTTGCCGTCCACGACCTCCTCGTTTGCAAGCACCGTCCCCAAGCCGGGGCACCAGTTCACCTGAACTTCCCCGACGTAGGCCAGACGGCGCGCGTCCACATCGTCGCGGCTCAGCCCTTGCGCTTCCAGTTCGGAGACCGGACGCGCCTTCCCGGTCTTTTCGTCCATGTAGGAGTTGTACAGTTGCAGGAAGATCCACTGCGTCCAGCGGAAATAATTCGGATCGGTGGTGTTGATCTCGCGGTCCCAGTCGTAGCAGAATCCGAGGCGCTTCAACTGGCCGCGAAAGCGCTCGACGTTGCGCTCCGTGGTGACCCTTGGATGCTGTCCTGTCTTGATGGCGTACTGCTCGGCGGGCAGCCCGAAGGCATCCCAACCCATCGGGTGGAGAACGTTGTATCCGTTCTTGCGTTTGTGCCGCGAGAAGATATCGGTGGCGGTATAGCCCTCGGGATGCCCTACGTGGAGTCCGTCGCCGCTTGGATAAGGGAACATGTCGAGCACGTAGTACTTGGGCTTCAAGGGGTCGAAACCCGGGTCGCCCGGATTCGGCGTCCGGTAGGTCTTGTGTTCGTCCCAATATCGCTGCCACTTGGGCTCGATGGCGTCAAAGGGATACTGGCGGCGTTTTTCGCTGGTCGTCTCACTCATATTTCGTCAGGGGGTACGAAGATTCTTTCAGTGTAGAACGTTCCTGTGAAAGGATTGTGATGTTGATGTGCACTATCCTATCCTGGGGCTGAGATTGACAATTCGTTATGGCTATCGCTGGCTTCGCTGAGACCGGCGTCAACCTGGCGGATAGCCTTCCATCCCCAACAGTCACTGCCCGCGACACGCTTGGTTTCATCTATTTGGCGGGAACAACGTATCTCAACGATCTGCCGGCAACCCCCGGCGTTATTCAGCCCAAGCCGCCACCGGATTGCCATGCAAACCCCGCGCGATACCTCTGTGCGCACGGCTTCATCGCTAAATTGTCCCCAAATGGCACACTGGTTTGGGCCACCTATCTGGGCGGCAATGGAGCTGACGAAATTAGCGCCATTGCTGTGTCCCCGAATGGAGGTGTAGTCGTTGGGCGCGAAACAACCTCGACAAATCTGCCGCTGGACGGTAAAGGAGAGCGAACAGCCCCGGCGAGCCTGTTCATCGCTCGTTTGGCTTCCGACGGGACGGCTGTAAATGAATCGGTGTACCTTGGCGGGAAGGCCGCCGACCGCCTTCAATCACTCACGCTGGACGACGACGGCAACGTGTACATTGCGGGAGTAGCGCTCTCCACAGATTTTCCTACCACGCCTGGCGCCTATCGCACTTCCGGAACGCCGGATCAGTTCGTCGCGAAGTTCGATAGCGATCTCAAGCAACTACGGTTTTCGTCGCTACTTGGGACATCCGCGGTTTTCAGGCCCACCTCACTTGCGCTTGGGAAGGACCGCAGCCTGTATGTCCTGGGAACGGGCAACCCTGGTATTGGGAGCCCGGGACCGATGCCGGTCACGGTCACCCGACTGACAGCAGATGCGACTAAATCCATCTATTCCGTCAGATGGGACTCCTTCTTCCAGGGTGCAGGTGTAGCTGTCGACGAAGAAGGTAACGCCTATGTCAGCACATACCAGCGAAGATGGGAGATTGCAGGGCCGGACAGCTCCATTATGAAGTTGGACCCGGCAGGCAATTCAGTATGGAGCACAGGTGTTCCCGGCGCCAATATCAGTTCGATGGCACTTGATAGCCGGGGCTTGCTCATTCTGACGGGTTCGGCTCTCGATCTCCAGTTCCAGCCTACCGCGGGAGCCCCGCGAGCTTGTCTCAACAGTGCCGGGGCAGTTCGACCGGTTACCACGTTCGTGGCCCGTTTCGACATAATTGCCAAATCCGTAGTCTATGCCGGCTATTTGAATGCTGCGCAATCCTGGGTCGCCGGAGCGGACGTAGTAGTGGCGGAATCGGCCTATGTTGGCCTCCCGCGATTCACGGCATTGCCGTCAACCACTCCTGAACCCGGAACAGTCACATGCATGGCCAATGCGGCCAGTAATGACATGAGTTCCATCGCGCCAGGGGAAGTGCTCTCGATTTATGGCTCAAGTATCGGTCCAGCGCGGCAGTTCATCACACAGTTGGACACAGCGGGCATTGTGACCAAGGAACTCGGCGGGATCACGGTTACCTTTGATGGAGTTCCAGCACCGATACTCTATGCCGCTCCGGGCCGGATCAACCTGGTGGCGCCCTTCACCCTTTCTCCGAACAAGGTTCGCGTCGAATTACGGCGCGATGGTGTGCTCCTGGCCGCATTCGACAGAACCGTTTCGCCGGCGCATCCGGGACTATTCACAGTCAATGGTCTACGATCCGGACCGCTTGCGGCTCTGAATCAAGACGGGACAATCAACAGCGCCGCAAATCCCGCGTCTCCAGGGTCAATCGTTACAATCTACGCCACCGGACTAGGAGATATGCTGCCGGCGGCAGTAGACGGGGAGATACCGCATGGACCGGTTTCCCGTCCGATCGCCTCCTTTCCGATTCAGCTTTATAGTATTTCGGCGGGAGCATTTTCTCCGAGTATCGAGTATCTTGGCAACGCGCCGGAATTGGTACAAGGCATGATCCAGGTCAATCTACGCCTACCTCGGATCGCCCCACCTGACGGCGTCGTCACCGTTCTTAGCGCAAACACAGGAACGATCTGGGTGCGCCGACAGCCCTAACGGTTCAGGCGAAGTGGGCTGCCGTCACACCGGAGTTTTTGGCGGATCAGTCTGACCCGCGACGCTCGAGTTCGCGCAGCAGCCAGGCCTTCGCGATTCTCCAGTCGCGCATGACTGTCTGCGGCGAATGATGGACCGCGCTTGCCGCCTCCTCCACCGTCAGGCCGCCGAAAACGCGCAACTCCACGATCCGCGCCCGCCGGGGATCCAGTTCCGCAAGCGTGACGAGTGCCTCGTCCAGAGCGAGCACTTCGCCGCCATGTTCGGAGTCCGGGGCCGGAATTGCGTCGAGTTCGAGGATGCCGGCCCCAAAGATTCGAGCGCCGCCGCCGCGCTTGGCGGCCCGCCGCGCTCTGACTGCATCCACCAGGATACGGCGCATCAACTGAGCCGACACCGCAAAAAAGTGCACGCGATCCTGCCACTCGATGCCTTCGATCCCGACCAGGCGGACATACGCCTCGTGGACGAGAGCGGTGGTCTTGAAAGTTTCTCCGGCGCTGACTTTGCGGCGGTGACGCCGCGCAAGGCGGCGCAGTTCCTCATAAACGAGCGGGATCAGTTCGTCCCGGGCCGCCTCGCTACCGTTCGCCCAAGCCTTCAGCAAAGTCGTAACTCGACCGGACTCGGCAGAGGACATGGCGCAGCCCAATTATAGCCCGGGTCTGCTAGAATTCCACAGAGCAGGCGCAAATGTCCGCTGAGCGTTGGGCACGAGTCGCGGAGTTATACGAGGCCGCCCAAGAACTCGACTCGAGCCGGCGTGGGGCGTTTCTGGAAGAAGCTTGCCGGGGAGATGAAGAACTCCGCCGCGAAGTGGAATCGCTGCTGGGGCAGGAGGTCTCCCGGGATGGAGCCTTGGAGCGCGTCGCCCGTGCCGCGGCGGCGCTTGGGGACCGGGGCCAACCAACAGTCATCGGCCGCTATCGAATTCTCTCTCCGTTGGGAGAGGGTGGTATGGGGACGGTGTATAAAGCCGAGCAGGACCACCCACGGCGTACTGTCGCGTTGAAGGTTATCCGGTCGGGAATTCCGGCTCCGGCATTGCTGCGCCGGTTCGATCAGGAATCGGAAGCGCTGGGACGCCTGCAGCACCCCGGCATCGCCCAAATCTACGAAGCCGGTGCCGTGGAGACGGCCTTCGGGCGGCAGCCCTACTTCGCGATGGAGTACATTCAGGGCCGCTCGCTGACTGAGCACGCGCTCACGCATCGCCTGAACCATCGCGACAAGCTCCAACTGATGGTGAGAGTGTGCGACGCGGCGCATCACGCGCACCAACGGGGCATCGTGCACCGTGATCTCAAGCCCGGCAACATTCTGGTCGACGAGAGCGGCCAACCCAAGATCCTGGACTTCGGGGTGGCGCGCATCCTCGACACTCCTTCCCCCCACAGCCAGTTGACCAGCGCGGGGGAATTGGTCGGAACGCCGGCGTACATGAGTCCCGAGCAGGTTGCGAATCCGGCGGGACTCGATGCGCGCAGCGATGTTTACGCGCTCGGGGTGGTGCTTTATGAACTCATGACGGGTCACCTTCCCGTCGGCCCCGGCGCTGATAGTTTGGAGTCCCTGCGGAGAATTCGCGAGGAGGACCCGCTCCCGCTCGGCCGCTTCAACAGCGAGTTTTCGGGCGACCTCGAAACGATAACGGCAAAGGCTCTGGAGAAAGACAAAGCCCGCCGCTATGCATCCGCCGCCGAACTGGCAGCGGACCTGAGGTGCTTCCTGGAGAATCGTCCGATTGCCGCCCGGCCGCCGAGCGCGGTTTATCGAGCACGCAAGTTTGCCGCACGACACCGCCTCCTGGTCAGCGCTGCCGCTGTTGTGCTTTTGGCGCTGATCGGCGGAATCCTCGCCAGCACTCGCGAGGCAATTCGTGCGAATCGCGAACGGCAGCGGGCCGATACGCAGGCCGCGGTCGCGCGGGCGGTGAGCGAATTCCTGCAACATGACCTGCTGGCACAGGCGAGTGCGGAAGGTCAGGCGACTCCCGCCACCCAGCCCGACCCGGACTTGAAGGTTCGCACCGCTCTCGAGCGGGCCGCGGTAAGAATCGCTGGACGTTTCGGGTCGCAGCCCGAGGTAGAGGCCTCCATCCGGGACACGATCGGTAAGACCTATTTCGAACTCTCCCTCTATCCGCAGGCGCGCGAACAGCAGGAACGTGCGGTCGAATTGCGCCAGAGAGTATTGGGTCAAAGTGACCCTGGCACGCTCTCCAGCATGAGAGAGCTGGCCGGAACGTATTTCATGGAGGCGAGGTATGACGACGCCGAGAGATTGCTCCAGCAGGTAGTCGAAACGCAGCGCCGCTCCGGCCGGCCGGACAATGCGGAAACGTTGGACGCACTGAACGACATTGCCGAGATCGCAGCTCACGGAAGAGGTGACCATCGCCGGGCCGAGGCGCTTCTGGTGGACGTGCTGGCGCGCGAACGCCGGATTTTAGGGACGGAACATCCTTCCACGCTGGTCACCATGAACAATCTGGCGCTCGAGTATTCGAACAATGACAACGACTCGCAGGCGCAGCAACTGTACGAGGAAGCGCTGCCGCTCATGAAGCGGGTTTTGGGTCCGGAACATCCCCAGACGCTGCTGACGATGAACAATCTCGGAGCGACCTACCGGTTTGTGGGCAAGTACGAGCAGGCTAGCGAGTTGCTCACCGAAGTGCTTGAGGTCCGGCGGCGCCTGTTGGGAGAGCAGCACCGCGATACGCTGGCGACCATGAACAACCTCGCACTCGCCTACACGGTGGCCGGCAGGTTCGACCGTGCCGAGCCCCTCATCCGGCGGGCTCTCGATGGCAGGCGCCGCCTGCTGGGGCAGGATCATCCGGAAAGTCTTTCGAGCCTGGCAACCCTGGGCGATTTCTACCGCCACCGGCGCGATTGGACGCGGGCCGAAGCGGTGATCCGTCAGGTTGAGCGAGCCCGTCGCCGTGTGCTCGGCCCCGAGCACTCCGCCACTCGCATTTCTTTGATCAATCTCGCCGAGTCAATTCTGGAGCAACGGCGCTATGCCGAGGCCGAAGCGCTGCTGAGAGAGGCGCAGAAGATGCTCGATGCCGCCGGGACCGGGAACTGGCGTCATTACTACGGCCAGAGCATGCTCGGCGCGTCGTTGTCCGGCGAGGGGCGATATGCCGAAGCCGAGCGTTTTCTGGTTGCCGGCCGCGAACGGATCGTCGAACGGCGCAACGGCATCCCTGCCGAGGACCGCCGCATCCTGGAGTTGACGCGGCACTGGTTGGTCGATCTCTATACCCGTTGGGGCAAGCCGGAACAGGCAGCCCGTTGGAGACAGCTACCGGCCGAAAACTGAGTCCCACCTTCGATCACCAACTTCGGTTGTATCTCTTGGCGGCCGTTTCCGGTTCTCCTAGTGAGGAAACAAAACCAGGAGGAACCGCAAAATGGCACGTTTCGTTTATGTCCTATCTCGTGATGTGGCTGATATGTTCAAGACTTGCTCGACGCCAGCGAACTGCCCGGAATATTACAACCCGCTTCCTATCACCAAGCCGGGAGAATCCAATCCGGCCGTATACATCGTCGAGTATAAGACGATGATGGAGGAAGTAGTGCGGCAGATCGTTGAGATGGCCAAGCCGGATGGCATGAAGATCCTTCGGATCTGCGGTCATGGCGCCCCTGGGGTGCTCAAACTGGGGCCGGGTGTCTGTTTGTTCGACATAACGGTTGACAGATTCAAGGCACTCAACGGGCTGTTTCTGAAGGGGGGCCGGATTGAGTTGCACAGTTGCTACGTTGCCGGGCAACCCAACGCGAGCGCTGCCGGCAGCGCCGGTTGGCTTACAAAGTTGGCGACCTACGCGGGTGTGCGGGTGCTGGCCGGCGAGATCAAGCAGAAAGCGGACAGAAATTGGGACTGGGAAGGTCCGGTTCACACGTTCTACCCACTCGGAGTCCCCTACGAGCAAGACGGTCCGGCGGAATATGAGCGTTCGACGCGCGAACAGCGCGGGTCCACGTAGCGGCCATGCGACGTTGACGTAGAGGCACCCTGGGCCATTATGGGCGCGACAGCATCCGTTGCGGCACGGCGTGGATCGTGTCACGGCGTGTCACGGCGTTCTCACGCCCCCGCGCGCGTGATAGGATACGGGAAAGTTCATGTTCCTTCTGCTACTGGCGTTAGCAATGCATCTACAGGTTCGCGCATACGAACCGTACACCTTTGCGCAGGCGCAGGCGTTCCTGAAGACGCATTGCGAGGCCTGCCATAACACGAAGGTGGCTACGGGCGGGTTCAACATTTTCAAGTACCCGACGAGAGAGGCGATGCTGGAGGATTCAAGGCACATGCAGTCCGTGCTGCGGCGGGTACGCGAGGGGCAGATGCCGCCGGTGGGCCGGCCCGCGCCCGCGGCGGGGGATCGCGATGCCTTCACCGGGTGGCTGGAAACATCTCTGCGAACCGCCGCCTGCGCCGAAGGACTCGCGCCGGTGCGGGCGCTGCTGAAGCGTCTGAATCGCAATGAATACTCGGCCACCATCCGCGATCTTCTCAACATCCACGTCAACGCCGGGCGCGACCTGCCGACGGATGGCGCGGGCGGAGAGGGCTTCGACAACGCGGCGGAGACGCTCTTCCTCTCGCCGCTGCACGCCGAGAAATACCTGGACGCGGCGCGCGGCGCGCTGACGTATGCCTTCTCGGATACGCGGGCGCGGGCGCGATTCCTGATTGCGGAAGCGGGTCAGCCCGAGTCATCGATGGAAGCCCTCAAGCAGCTGGAAACAGGGCGGCGCCCCGACAGGAAAGCCGAGGCCGAACCCGAGCCGCCGGCGGGGCCGCCACTGACGGCCGAACAAGCGGGACGCAAGGTGCTGGAGGCATTCGTTCCGCGGGCCTTCCGGCGTCCGGCGCGCGCGGGAGAGGTGGATAAGTATTACGCGTTGTTTCAACACGCCCTGCGGCGCAAAGAGCCCTACGACGATGCCGTCCGCTTCGCGCTGGAAGGGGTACTCATCAGCCCGAGTTTTCTCTTCCGGATCGAGGAGGCGAATCCGGATGCCGGTCCGGCGCCGGTCAGCGGCTACGAGATGGCATCGCGGCTCTCCTACTTTCTGTGGGGCTCGATGCCCGATGAGGCGTTAATGCAACTCGCCGCGGAGGGAAGGTTGAACGAGCCGGCAGTGTTGAAGGAGCAGGTCAGCCGCATGCTGAAGGATGCCAAGTCGACGGAATTCGCCGAGCATTTCGTCGAGCAATGGCTCGGCACCCGCGAGTTGGGCCGCGACATCAAGCCGGACCCGAAGGCGTTTGCGCCCTATTACGAATCCGAGGTGCAATCGGGCATCCGCTACGAACCGATCCTGTTCTTCCAGGAAGTGCTGGCGAATAACCTTTCGCTGCTCAATTTCATTGATTCGAAGTTCACGGTGGTGAGCAACAAACTGGCGAAGTATTACGGGTTTGGCACGATTCAGGGCTTGCGGCAGCAGCCCAAGCGCGTCGAACTGCCGGAGGGGAGCCACCGCGGCGGACTCATCGGAATGTCCGCTGTTCTTGCAGTGTCGTCGCTGCCGCAGCGGACCAGTCCCGTGCTCCGCGGGAAATGGGTGCTCGATGCCATGCTCGGCACGCCGTCGCCGCCTCCTCCGCCGAGCGTCCCGGCGCTCGCCGAGCAGCATAGCGGCGCCGCGCCGCGAACCATGCGCGAGCGGTTGAGCCGGCACCGCACCAACCCAGCTTGCGCATCCTGCCACAACCGGCTCGATCCCATCGGCTTCGCCCTCGAGAACTTCGACGTGATCGGGCGCTGGCGGACGGAGGAAGGCGGCAAACCCGTGGACGCGAAAGGGGAACTCCCCGACGGCACGCGCTTTGAAGGTCCGGAACAGTTGAAGGCCGTGCTGATGCAGAAGAAGGACCTGTTTCTCCGGAACCTCACGTCGAAGCTCCTTGGGTACGCGCTGGGGCGGGGCTTGACGCTCCAGGACTCTTGCACCGTCGAGCAAATTGTGAAACAACTGGAAAAAGACGAATACCGGGCGCAAACACTGGTAAATGAAATTGTTCTGAGTGTGCCGTTCCGCTATAAGCCCGGCACGGCGGCAAACATGGTTGTCAAGGAGGCCCAGTGACGAAATTTCCCATCTCACGGCGCACGGCGCTGCGCGGCGCGGGCGTGACGCTTGCCCTGCCGTGGCTCGAAGCCATGCACCCGGCCAAAGCCGCCGCCACGGGGACGAAGGACAAGGGTCCCGTTCGCCTGGCTGCCCTGTACATGCCCAACGGCGTGAGGGAAGACATGTGGACACCCGAGGGCAAGGGCCGCGACTTCCGGCTGACGAACATCATGGCGCCGCTCGAGAAGTTCAAGGACGACCTGATCATTCCCACGAATCTCTGGAATGCCGGGAGCCTGACGGGCGATGGGCATTATGTCAAGATCTCCGGCTGGCTGACCTCGACCACCATCACCAAGACGCAGGGCGTGGACATCAGTTGCAACGGAATCTCGATGGATCAAGTGGCGGCGCAAAAGGCGGGGCGCGCCACTCCCCTGCCCTCGCTCGAACTCGGCATCACGCCTGTTTCGACGGGCGTGGATCGCAATGTCGGCTACACGCGGGTCTACGGGGCGCATATCGCCTGGAGCGGTCCTACAAATCCCCTGGCGCGCGAGATTAATCCGCGGCTGGTGTTTGAACGGTTATTCCGGGCGGGACAGCCGCAGGGCGATTCCGCCAGGCAGGACCGGTTGTTGCTGGACCTGG
The DNA here is from genome assembly GCA_026954325.1 of Bryobacterales bacterium. GTDB lineage: Bacteria > Acidobacteriota > Terriglobia > Bryobacterales > Bryobacteraceae > CADEFT01. Next base: position 22,351 of record JAIXKK010000028.1, read on the forward strand.
TGCTGGATGATGCCAAGTCCCTGCGGCAGAAACTGGGCGCATCGGACCGGGTCCGCATGGACGAATACCTTTCCGGCGTCCGCTCGCTGGAAGACCGCATCGAGCGCGCCTCTTCCCCTGAAAAATCGCATTGGAAGGCGCGCGTGAAACTGCATGAGGATGCCAGGCCCGAAGGGATTCCCAAGGATTACGCCACGCACGTGCGGCTGATGATGGACATGATCGCGCTGGCGTTCCAGAGCGACACCACGCGCATCTGCACGTTCATGTTCGCCAACGAGGTGAGCAACCAGAGCTTCCAGTTCATCGACGGGGTGAAGGGCGGCCATCATGACATGTCGCACCACCAGTCGGATCCGGAAAAGCTCGAATCCTACCGCCTGATCAACATCTGGCACCTGCGACAATACGCCTATCTGCTCGAGAAGCTGCGCGGGATGCAGGAAGCGGATTCGAACGTCCTGGACAACTCGGTGATTCTCTGCGGCGCGGGTATTCGAGACGGCAACAAACACGACCCGCGCAATCTGCCGCTGGTGCTGGCCGGCAAGGCGGGCGGACGCCTGGCAACGGGGCGGCATCTGGTCTATGAGAAGGATTCGCCGCTTTCCAACCTGTGGCTGTCGGTGCTGGAGGCTTTCGGGACCCCGGTGGAGAAGTTCGCCGATTCCACGGGGCATGCGGCCGGCGTCCTCGCCTGAAAGCTCATAACAGGCCCATGGCGGCTTTGACAGTTCCGGCATGCTGGCAAGAATAGAAAGGATCAAGCCGAAACCGGATTTCGGAATACAAAATCAGCAATGCCCCGGCAGCCGCGCCCTGTTACCCGTTGAGGAGCGCGGGGCGTTCGCCCTGAGTTCGAAAAGAAACTCGACTTCCTCCAATTGTGGATTCTGTTGATCAGCCAGGTCTGTCCCGTGAAGAACATCGGCCTGATTTGGGCGGACGGCGCTCCGGGCAACGGTTTACGGCGATCCGTGAACGACTACGGCCGGCCACATGCCGGGCGCGCCTCCCAACGCCGAGGATTTCGGAGAGTTGGAACGGGCTTACCGGCAACTGACTGTGGCGGCGCCCGAGGAAAACATCCAGCAGACCGTCCGCGTTCTGGAGGTCTTCGCCGAGCACCTGGCGCACCTCTGGGAACGGATGCGAGCCGTGGCCAAAGCCCTGCAAGAAGTGGCCGAGGACCCGCGGCGGGCGCGTAATCTGATGCGCCGCGCCGGCTTCACTCATCCGCCGAATCTCGTGCTGGTGGTGAAGATCGAAGCGGGGGGACGGAGGCGACGCGCCGATGGCGTCCTTCGATCCGGCATTCGTCACGGCCTTGCCGGATTGGCGCGGCACCCTTCGCCCGCGCCGGGTCAGGCGTCAGGCCACACGAAATCTGGAGACCGCCTCCTCGTCCAGGTCGATGCCGAGCCCGGGCTCGCAGGGGATATCGAGGTATCCGTCGCGCGCAACGAAGCGCTGCCGGGTGATCTGATCGCGGAGCGTCGTTTCTTCCTCGGACACGAACTCGAGAATGAGTGAATTCGGAGCCGAGTTCAGGAAGTGCAGCGCGGCCGCGACATTGATGTAGGTCGTGAATCCGTGGTTGACCACGGGCAAGCCGCGGTCCGCCGCGAGCGAGGCAATCTTCATGGCCTCGGTGAAGCCGCCGGCCCGCGTGAGGTCGACTTGGGCGACGTCGATCCGGCCGCGGTCCATGAGGTCCACGAAGCCGCGGCGCTCGCTCTCCTCTTCTCCCGCGGCTATCCGCACATCGGTGGCCTCGGACAGTTTCCGGTAGCCTTCATAGTCATCCGGCTGGAGCGGCTCTTCGAGCCAGAAAATCCCGAATTGCTGAAATGCGCGGGCCCGCTGGATCGCGGTCTTGGCGTCCCAGACCAGGCCCGCGTCAATCAAAAGGTCCGGACCGTCCCCCAAGCCCCGGCGCGCCTCGCGCACCAGGGCGATGTCCAGGCGCTCGTCCTGGCCCATCGGATCCCAACCGAACTTGACCGCGGTAAAGCCTCGGCCCGCAAATCGCCGGGCGCGCTCGCCGGTTTCCTCCGGGGTGTTGCCGAACAGCGAACTCGCATACACGCGCATGCGCTTGTGAAACCCGCCGCCCAGCAGCCTCCAGATCGGCTCCCCGAGCGCCTTCCCCTTGATGTCCCACAGCGCCATGTCGATTCCGCTCATGGCGTGAATCGCGATGCCGCGCCTTCCCGCGTAGATGTTGTGGCGGTACATCTTCTCCCACAGGTATTCCGTCCGGAAGGGATCCTCGCCCAGAAGCAGGCGCCCCAGGCCGCAAGTGATGGAGTTGGAGTACGGTCCCTCGATCAGGCCCTTCACCGCCAGCGGCGCGGAGTCGACTTCACCGATTCCCGTGATGCCCGCGTCCGTCTCGATGCGCACGATCAGGGCGTCCTGCCCGCTGTCGCACTGCTCCTTCACCTGCGGCAGGCGGAGGTAGATGGCTTGTACGTCTGTAATCTTCATGGTTTGGCGTTTCCGTAGAGAATAGCTTACCCGATGCGGCCGCGCGCCCACGGCGGCGGATCAGCAAAGTGTCAGTATTGGCGGATGGAACTCGACGTGGTTCTGATCCCCGAAGCGGAAGCAAGATTCATGCCATCCATCACCGGCGGCGGTCACGCTCGCGAACTGATGCGATCCCTCTGCGTGCTGGCCGCCGCCAACGTGGAATTGATGCGCCTGCGGAAAGCCGGCGAATGGGCACGCAGGCTCGAAGCCTTGCGCTCCGCGCATCCGGTAGCGGACGCCGGCTTTCACATGGAAGTCCTTGTCACCCTCGGAAACGTGGCCTATCAGCGCGGTGAATTGGAAAAAGCCGCGCGTCTTCTCGAGGAGGCACGGGTCAGGGCCTTCTCCTGGTTGGACTTGGCCGGCGCCTACCGCCTCATGAAACGCCTCGGCGACTCGATCGCTCGCAAGGGTCTCGCCCCCGCCGAGGAATTCTCGGGAAAGGGCGACACCACTCTCTCCAATGACTATCAAAACTTCGCCGCCGTGCTCCGCAAGGCCCGGAACAAACGAGAAGCGCGGGAATACGAGTCTCTGGCCCGCCGGCCCGTCCGGCCTCACCGTGGACGTGGAGGAATGGAGCCCCGCAAAACCCAGGACTTCTATCCGCTGACCTCCGCTACCGGGTGTCCGGATTCCCCAGGAACACCCGCCGGTATTCCTGTCCACACGATGTCGAAAATGATGCTCTGCCCTTGGGCGTCATCTGTTTGTTCGCCTACTTCACTCCGGTGGTGGACGAGGGACTCGAACCGCCGCTTTCACGCACGTCTTCCGCGTGGATGAGACTGCTCCCCTGGCGTCAACTACAATCCCGCCGCCTCCTCTGCCGCCCGGATCGGGATTGAACAGCGGGCGTTCGGCCTTGTGCTTCGGGTAGACCGGCATCGGGTCGGCGCCTTCCACGCCTTGCGTGCTCCAGGCTCCCGGCGCGGGCTTGTGTTTGTATGCCCCCGTTCGCGGCTTCGCCGGCATGGTGCGGACCGCCGTAATTCTCAACTTGCTCTTGCCGGAGCCGGACGTCTGAGCGCCAGGGGAGCCCTCGGCGCGGGAGCGGTCTTGAGAAAAGATCCGCGGTCCATGAAAGGTCCTCCGTCAGCAAGGCCTGCCGGCTATTCCATCAGCCCGAACGCCATGATGTTCGATCCCACCGCGAGAGCGACAAACTGCTTGCCGCCGGCGGCATAACTCATTGGCGAAGTCTTGATGGTGGCGTTCAACGGGATACGCCACAGCGTCTTTCCGGTGCGTTCATCCGCCGCCACGAAATAGCCGCTCGGATCGCCGTAAAACAGCAGCCCCCCCGCCGTACCGAGCAGGCCCGCCACGCGTTTGCCGTCGATTGGCCCCACCTGCGGCACTTCCCAAACAACCTTCCCCGATTCGATATCCAGCGCGCGCAACACTTTGTGTCCAGGATCCGCCGGAGCCGGAGCGCGCGCGGTCTTCCAACTTCCCGGCAACAGCCTGACCGAACATTTTTCGATCGCCATGACGTAATACAGCCGTGCCGACGGGCTGTAGGAGGTGCCGTTCCAATTGGTGGCGTGTTCCGGACAACTCACTTCACCCGGAGGCAGCCGCACCGGCCGCCCGTCGGCGCCGATTCCGCTCGCCCAGGTAACCTTGTCCAGAAACGTCTTCGCCAGCAGAAGCTTCCCGTCGGTACGGTCAAACACATAGAAAAATCCGTTCCGGTCCGCGTGCAGCAGCAGCTTTCGCTGCTTTCCCTGATAGGTGGTATCCACCAGAACATTCGGCACGGTGGCATCCCAATCATGAACGTCATGCGGCGTGAACTGGTAATACCACTTCATCCTCCCCGTCGCCGGATCAAGCGCCAGCACGCAGTTCGTGTAGAGGTTGTCGCCGCCGCGTTCGCGGTCATCCGAATCCGGCCACGGATTGCCCGTGTTCCAGAACAGCGTGTCCGTGCCCGCGTCGTACGCGCCCGTCAACCACGTGGCGCCTCCGCCAAGCTTATATGATCCCCCCTGCCAGGTCTCGAACCCCGGCTCGCCTTTGTCCGGAACCGTCCAATGACGCCACACGCGTTCCCCTGTGGCCGCATTGTACGCGGCGAGGAATCCGCGAATTCCCCAGTCGCCCCCGGCAACTCCGGCCACCACCATGTCCTTCACCACCAGCGGAGCCACCGTGCCGCCGTAGCGCTGCGGCTCATCCCACATCACGACATCCCACACCAGGCTGCCCGTCGTGCGGTTCAGAGCGATCAGGTGAGCGTTGTCCGTGACCATAAACACCTTGTCTCCGAGGACGGCCACTCCCCGGTTCGTTCCAAGCGACGGGTCCGATACCAGGCCTTGTGTACGCGGGCGCGAATAATGCCAGATCTGCTGCCCCGTCCCGGCATCGAGCGCGAACACCTGGTTCGGCCCGGTGACGTACATGATGCCGTCCACGACGACCGGCACGGTTTCCAAACCGAAATAGCGCATGTTCTCGCGAAAATAAGGCGTATCCGGCAGAAACTGCGCCCACAAGGGAATGGAGAATGTCCACTTCAACGCAAGTTTCCCCACGGTCTTTGCGTTCACCTGCGTCAGCGGAGAGTACCGGTTCCCATCGAGGTTCCCGTTGTAGGTGGGCCAGTCCTCCGGCTTCCGGTTGACGATTGCCGGGAAGTCTATCCCGCCCCGGGGCATCCCCGCCGTCATCATCTCTCGCGCCTTCACTCCGCTCAAGCCGCTCAAGTACGCGATCAGATTCTCGAGCTCCGCCCCGGAAACCTTCACCGCGGGCATGTAGGAGGCTTTCTCTTCCGTGAGCCGCGCTACCTGATCCAGAGAGACCGCGTGAAGACCGCCCTTAAGATCCTGAAGAGCGATATCGTAGCGAGTCCTGCCGCGCACGAATCCGCGCAGCGTAGGGCCGCCCCGAAGCTGAACCGTTGCCAGTCCATATCCGGCGGCGATGTTTGCACTTGGATGAAGTAGAGCATCCCGAAGTTCCTCCACCGTACGGGTGCGCGCAATGGTGGAGAGATCGGGACCCACCGCCGTACCATCGCCCGATACCATGTGGCAGGAGGAGCATTGGCCCTTGCCGAAGAAGTATTCCTTACCCGCCGTAGGGTCGCCGGGAACCTTGCTTTCCGCCGCCGATGCGTTCAGCGACGCCACCAGGCTCGCCAGCCCGTCAATCGTGGCCGCCGGCAGATCGAATGCCGGCATCCCGGCGGCAGGGATGCCTTTGAGGATCACGTTGCGCACGCTCTGCGGATTGCGCCGCCGCACCCATGGATTTCCCGCAAGTCCCGGCCCCTGCTGCGTGCCGCGGGCATCCGAGCCATGACAGCCCGCGCAGAGTTTGTTGTAAGTCTGCTTGACGCTTTCCGCGGCAGACCCGGACGCTGGATTCTGCGCCCACGACGCCGGCGCAAGCCCTAGTAAGACTAACGCTGGAAGCGTTCGCGGCAATGAGACGAATCGATCGGCGAGATCCATTCTGTGATTAGATCACGCCCGGCGCGCCCCGGCAAAAGCATCCCCGGAAAGTTACCAGACAAAGAACCGCGCTCCACTGCCCGCTTGCCGGGATCTCCCCGCCAGAACCGCATCCTCGGGCTGCCTCACCGGTTGATGGCGCAGCGGAGGCAAGTTCGGCGCCTCACCCGTGGTTTCCTCAATGTCCACCGCCCCGTGGCGGTTCAATACATTCGCCGCGGCATCCACCTTCTTCTCATCGTCATCCGTGGCGAACACCAACGCGCCGCCACGGCGCAGTCCGTCGATGTACGCCTCGGTCTCCTCCTTTTTCGCTCCCATTTTTCTAAGCATGTGGCCCAATTCGACTTCGTATTCAAGCCGCGGAAAGCTCATCACTCCGTTCGGGTCAAACACGCCAGGTTCTTCCACCGCGCTCACGCCATTGCGGGTAAATCCAAGAGCCTCAATGTCGCGCACCACATCCCCGACGTGCTCGGCGGTCTTGAACAGTCCTATAGCAGTCTTCTTCATGAACGCTGTCCCTCCTTTGGACCGGCCCGTTTTAAGAGCCCTTCACTCATAGGATGAAACACGAGCCGCCCGCGATCGTACGTTCTGTTTCTCTCCTCCTTCCCCTCGAAAGCCGTTCCGTGGCATTCTGGATACTGATACGTCCGACAGATGCCCGCGACGCTTCCCGATACCTCCACGCAACAGCGCACCGAAGATGTGCTCACGCCTCTTTACAACGTCGTGCTGCTCGACGATGACGAGCATTCCTATGACTACGTCATCGAGATGCTGCAAAAGCTCTTTCTGCTCTCTCACGATGCCGCTTACCGGCATGCCGTCGAGGTCGATTCCATCGGCCGGACCATCGTATTGACCGCCGAACTCCCCCTCGCCGGCTTCGCCCGCGACCAGATCCACGGCTTCGGAGCCGATTGGCGCATCCCTAAATCCAAAGGCTCCATGTCCGCGATCCTCGAACCCGCCACCGGCACGGGGAAAGGAGGGCACGCGGCCTGAACCCCGCGCCCTCTCGCGGCTACTGCCCGATAATGTCGTACGTCGTCGTCCCGGCCACCCGCACCTTCTCGTAAGCACCCATCCATTCCTTGTGATACGGATGTGCCGCGTACTCCTTGAGAATCTCAGGCCCGCCCTCGAAGGCCATGCAAACTCCATATTCGCGCTGCGTGGCGGTGATCTCTCCCATCACCCCTTTCTCCCCGGCCAGCGCCTTCTTTCGCGCCGCCGCGTCCGGAGTCGCATACTGCGCCAGCGGCCGCGCCAGCTTCCCCGCCCACACCTTCTTGACCGCCTTCATCTTCTTGGGCCACAGATCCGTCGCTTTGTAGAAAGCATCCCAATCCGACTGCGCCGCCCCCTTGATCGAAGTAAAGGCGAAGCAGTGCATCAATTGCTTCTCACCGGCCTCGAGAAAACAAGTGCCCAGCAGGAAAGCAGCCAGAGTCAATCCGAATTTGCGCATAGGTAAGATTATGGCCCAAGGCCGGCCATTCACGCTCGATACCTGCGTTTTCGTGACTTCGGTCATTGAGATCGCCCCACCCCCCGCCCGCTCTCTATGAGTGAGGCGATTGTGCCTGTTGAAGCCAGCCACCACTCCGAGCGCGAAGATCCGCTGGGCATTCCGCACTTTGCCCGCACAAGGTGTCGCGCTGCTAGACTGCTCGTTTAGTATACTGACTGTGTAGTCATTCGATGGCCTTTGCCGGCAAAACCAAGCACGAGATTCTTTCGGAATTCCGCACCGCGGAGATTCTGCAGGCCGCACGCACGGTATTCGCGGAAAAAGGGTTCAGCGAAGCCACGGTGGATGAGATTGCGGAGGCGGCCGGACTGGCGAAGGGGACGATTTACCTCTATTTTCCCTCGAAAAAAGAGATTTACCTGGCGGCGCTGAAGAACGGCGTGGCGGAGTTGGCGGAGGCCACGCGGAAGAATATGGAGGCGGCGGGGGGCATCCGGGGGAAGGTCCATGCGTTCATTCAGACACGGTTGGAGCACGTGGAGCGGAACCGCGATTTTTTCAAGATTTACCATGCGGAATTCGGGAACCTGACGCACCCGCTCTCGGTAAACGAATCATTCCGAAAACTATACCGTCAACAATTGGATGCGCTGGAGGCAATCCTCGAGAAAGCCGCGGAAGGCGGGGAGATCCGCAAGACTCCAGTGGGAGCAATTGCATCGGCATTGTATGAGATGACGCGGGGTCTGATGTTGCGAAGGCTGCTGGGGTGGTCGGGGACAACGGTGGAGGAAGACGTGGAAACATTGAACGAATTCGTATGGCGCGGGATTGGAAATTCATGAGGGCGCGGCGGTGGATTGGGGCGGCGGCACTGTGCCTGGGAAGCGCGTGTCTGGGTCAGGTTGGGGTTCCCGGCTTTGCGAACCGTTCGCGGGGGGAGAACGCGGAGAGCACGGCGAGTGCGGTGGGCGGGATGGAAACCGCGGCGCGGAATCCCTTTGAGGGGTCGGTTCCGGGCAGGACGGCCAGCGGAGAGGAGTTGGCGCTGTCGCTCGCGGATGCGATTGAGCGAGGGTTGAAGGCGAACCTGGGTCTGATGTTGACGGACCAGGGAGCGGCGGCGGCGCGCGGAGCGCGGAGGGTGAGTTTGAGCCGGTTGTTGCCCACGTTAAGTATTCAGGGTTCGGAAACTTCAGAGCAATTGAACCTGGCGGCATTTGGATTGAAACCGGCTCCGGGGACACCGTCGGTGGTGGGTCCTTTCGGCATATTCGATTTTCGAGGCGTGGTGTCGCAGACGATTTTGAATTTGCGGAACATGGATACTGCGCGGGCAAGCACGGAGAGCCTGCGGGCGGCGGAGTTTCAGGTGAAGGACGCGCGGGATGCGGTCACGCTGGTGGTGGCGGCGTTGTATTTGCAGGCGCAGTCGGGGGCGAGCCGAATAGAAGCGGTGAAGGCCCAGGTGGCGGGATCGCGGGCGCTGTATGAGCAGGCGGCGGATTTCAAGAAGGCGGGGACCGTGCCGGCCATCGACGTGCTTCGGGCGCAGGTCGAGTTGCAGGCGCAGCAACAGCGGCTGATTGCGGCGCGAAATGCCTATGAGAAGCAGAAACTGCAACTGGGGCGGGCGATCGGGTTGCCGGACGGGCAGGCAATCCGTTTGACGGACGCGATGCCGGACAAGCCGGCGCAGGCGCCGGAGTTCGAGGAGGCGCTGCGGCAGGCGTACGCGGCGCGGATGGATTACCAGAGCCTGGCGGCGAAGGTGAAGGCGGCGGAGTGGGCAAGGAAGGCGGCGTCGGCCGGCCGCTATCCGACGGTGGATTTCAACGGGGATTATGGCGTGATGGGACCGAGCGCGGTGAACTCGCACGGGGTATACACCGCCTCGGTCGGGGTAAAGATCCCGGTGTTCGATGGAAGGCGGGTGCAAGGCGAGGTGGAGCAGGCGGCGGCGGCGCTCGGTCGGGAGAAAGCACAATTGGAGGATATGCGGGGGCGGATTGCGTATGAGATCCGGGCGGCGATGCTGGATGTGAAAGCGGCGGCGGACCTGGTGGCGGTGAGCAAGGGTTCGGTGGAGTTGGCGAAGCAGCAGGAGACGCAGGCGCGGGACCGGTTCGCGGCGGGCGTGACGAACAATCTGGAAGTAGTGCAGGCGCAGGAAGCGCTTGCCGGGGCGAACGAGAATTACATCTCGAGCCTGCTCGGGTACAACATCGCGAAGGCCTCGCTGGCCCGGGCGATTGGCGGGGTGGAGGCAAAGATTCGAACGCTGTTATTGGGGAGCGAGTAAATGGGAGCGGTTGTGGATAAGCAGGAAGAAAAGACACAGGCGGAGGTCCCGGCGGAAAAAAACGGCCGGCCCAAGGCATGGCTGATATTCGCGCTGTTCGTGCTGCTGCTGGGAGTGGGAGCGGCGGCGTACCTGCACTTCACGGCGGGGCGGGAAACGACGGACGACGCGCAGATTGACGGGCACATCCACCCCGTGAGTCCCCGGGTGACGGGGACGGTGGTGAAACTGCTGGTGAGGGACAACCTGCGGGTGAAGGCGGGAGAGGTGCTGCTGGTGATAGATCCGCGGCCCTACCAGATGGCGGTGGACCGCGCGAACGCGGATGTGGCGGAAGCGGAAGCGACGCGGCACGCGAATCACACGGAGGTGCCGATCGTGAAGACGGCGACCTCGAGCCAGTTATCGGGCGCGATGGCGGGGGTGGTGGAAGCGAAGGCCGGCGTGGCCTCGGCGGGAAAGCAGGTGGACGCGGCGGAAGCGAAACTGGCCACGGCGGCGGCGCTGGTGAGGGAAGCGGACGCCAATGCCGGCAAGGCGGCGCGAGACCTCGAGCGGTTCCAGGGCCTGGTGGCGAAGGAAGAGATATCGCGGCAGCAGTTCGATGCGGCGGCCGCCGCGGCGGCGGCATCGCGGGCGCAGTGGGAAGCAGCGAAGGCGCAGGAGCGCGAGGCCGAAGAAGGAGTACGGCTGGCGCGGAGCATGCTGGAGCAGCAGAAGGCGCGGGTGGCGCGGGCGGAGGCGGATGCGCGCGCCGCGGAGAGCGCCCCGCAACAGGTGGCGGCGACGAGGGCGCGGGCGGAATCCGCATCGGCGAGGGTATTGCAGATGAAGGCGGCGCTCGACCGCGCGGAGTTGGATTTGGGACATACCGTGGTGAAGGCGCCGGTGGACGGCGTGATCAGCCAGCGGAACGTGGAATTGGGACAGGTGGTGCAGGCGGGGCAACCGCTGCTGGCGGTGGTGGATTTGGACAATGTCTGGGTGACGGCGAATTACAAGGAAAATCAACTGGAAAACATGCGGCCGGGCCAGAAGGCCGTGGTTTCGGTGGACGCTTACGGCGGCCGGACGTACAGAGGACATGTGGACAGTATTGCGGCGGGAACGGGGGCGAGGTTCAGCCTGCTGCCGCCGGAGAATGCGACGGGGAATTTCGTCAAGGTGGTGCAGCGGATTCCAGTGAAGATCCTGATTGAGAAGGGGCAGGACGCGGAGCAGGTGCTGCGGCCGGGCATGTCGGTGGAGCCGACGGTGTACACGAAGTAGGCGCTATGTACCGGGTATTGACGGTGGCGCGGGAGTTCGGGAGCGGCGGAGCGAGCATCGCCAAACTGGCGGCGGAGCGGCTGGGGTGGAAGTTGCTCGACAACGCGCTGGTGATGCAGATTGCGGCGGCGGCGCGGGTGGAGCCGGAACTGGCTCGGCGGTTCGATGAGCAGGTGGATGGCTGGCTGCACAGGGTGAGCCGGCTCGCGCTTTGGCAGGGCGGGTTTGAAGGCGTGGCGGCGCCGGATGCGGCGAATGTGTTTGACGCGCGGACACAGGCGTCGCTGGCGGCGAACCTCATCCGGGAGGCGCGCCGGCAGGGCGAGTGCGTGGTCGTGGGAAGAGCGGGACAGTGCATTTTGCAGGGCGAGGCGGATGCGTTCCATGTGTTCGTGTATGCGCCGTGGCGACAGAAGGTGGCGCGCGTAAGGAAGCGTGTGGGGGAGCGAGTGGACCCGGCGGAGTTGATCCGGACGACGGACCGGATGCGGAATGAGTACGTGCGGCTCAACTACGGGTGCGACTGGAAGGACCCGCACATGTACCACCTGATGGTGAGTTCCTGCATCGGGGAAGAGACGGCGGCGGCGGCGATCCTCGCGGCGATGCGGGGGTTCGGGCGATGAGCGAAACGCCGCGGCAGGTGAACCCGTGGCTGGTGGCCGTCGCGGTGATGTTCGGCACCTTCATGGAGGTGTTGGACACGACGGTGGTGAACGTCTCGCTGCCGCATATTGCGGGGAGCCTTTCGGCCACCATTGACGAGGCGACGTGGGCGCTCACGTCGTACCTGGTGGCGAACGCGATCATTCTGCCGATTACGGGGTGGCTGGCGAATTATTTCGGACGGAAACGTCTGTTGATGATGTCGGTGACGGGATTCACGCTGGCCTCGTTTTTTTGCGGCTTTGCGGTGTCGCTGCCGATGTTGATTGTGTTCCGGGTGATTCAAGGAGCGGCGGGAGGGGCGCTGCAGCCATTGTCGCAGGCGGTGCTGCTGGAGGCCTTTCCGCCGGAAAAGCGCGGGCAGGCGATGGGGTTCTGGGGGCTGGGGATTGTGGTGGCTCCGATTCTGGGTCCGGTGCTGGGGGGATGGCTGACGGACACCTATAGCTGGCGGTGGGTGTTCTACATCAACATTCCAGTTGGAATTGCGTCGATTATGATGACGCGCATGTTTATTTTTGACCCGCCGTATATTCGGCGGGGCACGTCGGGCGTGGACTATTGGGGCATCGGGCTGCTGGCGGTGGGAATCGGAGCGCTGCAAATCGTGTTGGACAAAGGACAGCAGGATGACTGGTTTGGCTCGCGCCTGATTGTGTATCTGCTTGCGGTGTCGGCGCTGGCCCTGACGGCGTTCGTGATCCACGAGATGACCACCGGCGCGCCGGTGGTCAACTTGCGGGTGTTCGGTGACCGGACATTCGCGACGGGAACGTTTCTGATGACGGTGCTGGGGTTCGTGCTTTATGGGAGCATGGTCTTACTGCCGATCTGGATGCAGACGCTGCTGGGGTACCCCGCCGTGGCCGCGGGGATTGCTCTCGCGCCGCGCGGTCTGGGAAGTTTCCTGGCGATGCCGGTTGTCGGGATCCTGTTGAGCAAGCTGGACGCGCGCAAATTTCTCGCGTTCGGACTGGTGGTGGCGGCATTGACCCTCGTGCAATTCGGACGGCTGAACCTGGATGCGGGCTATTGGGATTTCTTCTGGCCGCAGTTCGTGCAGGGAATTTCGCTCGCGTGCCTGTTCGTGCCGCTGACGACGGTTTCGATGGGACTGATACCGAAGGAACAGATGGGGAATGCGACAAGCATCTTCAATCTGCTGCGGAATACCGGCGGAAGCGTCGGGATCGCGACGGTGACGACGCTGGTTTCGCGCTACAGCCAGTCGCACGTTAATACGCTGGTGGCGCATGTGACACCGTACGATGGGGTGAGCCGTGGGATGATCGAGGGGTTGACGCAAGGGATGATGGCGCAAGGTTCACCGCCGGCGGTGGCGGCGAAGCAGGCGTATGCGGCGCTGTTCGGAATCATGCAGCGGCAGGCGGCGATGTTGTCGTTCTTGGATGTATTCTGGCTGCTGGGGCTGATTTTTCTCGGGCTGGTTCCGCTGGTGATGCTGATGCGGCGGCCGGCGAAGGGCGGGGGAAGCGTGGCGGCGCACTGAGCGGAACTTAAGCTGATTGAGGTGAGGTGCCGGCGATGAAACAGTCTCCGATAACCCGGCGCGATTGCGCGAAAGGAATCGTGGCGGCCGCGGGGCAGCGGCTCGCCGCGGCAACCAGGCGATACCAACTCGGCAACGAGGGACTTGAGCTGTCCTTGGACGTGGACGGCGGGAAAGTGGTCCGGAAAGCGATCTCAAACCGGTTGACGGGCGACAGCTTCGAATTGCCGCCCGGCGAGTTTCAACTGGAGTTCGGTTCCGGCGGGATTCTATCGGCGGCGGAGTTGTCCGCTGATGCCGCCACGGGCAGCCGGGAAGGCCTGGAACTTCGGTATACCGGCTCTCGTGGCGATCCGGAGGTCCGGGTGCGTTACCACTTGCCGCCCGGCAAGGCCTACCTGCGCAAACAGATTTCGCTCCGGTGCGGCGGTGAACCCCGCCGCCTGCTGCGCGCCGATCTCGATGACTGGGGCGGCGTCAAACGGAACTGGGCTTCCATGCACGCCGACCGGGAGCCCTATGGCAGCCATCCGGTATTCTGCGGCTCTCTGTGGGCCGGCGTCGAATTTCCGGCTGCGTTTAACGAGTACGGCCCGGAGGGGTTCGTGCTCAGAAGCAGGCCCGGCGGCATCGAGATCGGGCGGGAATGGGTGGAATTACACTCCACCGCCGCCGGCGCGGCCGAACCGCTGCGCGTTTACGAGGCATTTCTCGAATATCTCGAGGATATACGGCTGGCGCCGCCCCGGCTCGTGGCGTGTTACAACTCCTGGTGGACGCTTCCCACCGTTGTCACGCAATCCGATAACCTCGCCTTGATTCAGGACCTGAAGGCAAAGATGTATGACCGGTTCGGCGTCTTCTTCGATATCGTCACCACCGACATGGGTTGGAGCGATCCCCGAACCATCTGGCGGATTGACCGCTCCATTCTGCCGCGGGGATTCGATGATATCCGGGCAATCGTCGAGCCGGCGGGCGCCAGGCTGGGCTTGTGGATGTCTCCGAGCGAGGTGTACCCGCCGGTGTGCGATTACGCATACCTGGAAAAGCAAGGCTACGTGGTGTTGTGGAACAATCGCGGCCGCCACGGGGAGAAACGGTTCGCGCTATCGCTGGCCGATCCGAAATACCGGGACGAGGTGAAATCGCGGCTACGCAAGCTGATTCGTGAAAACGGCCTCGGACATATCAAGTACGACGGCTTCGTCGCCGAGGAACCGCGGGCGCACCACGGGCTATTGCCCGGCAAGGATTCGGTCGAACCTCTGGCCGCCTATTCGCTGGAACTGCTGAACGCCTCCAAGCAGGAGGATCCAAACCTGGTCACCGAGCCGACTTACATGAACTCGCTGGCCAATTACATCAGCCCGTGGATTCTGAAGTACTCCGATAGCGTGTGGGGCAACTCGGGAGGGGACTGCCCGCGGGGTATCGGTCCGGCGCCCGACTATCGTGAATCCCATACGACTGCGCGGGAGTACTACATTTTCTCTTCCATGCGCGAGTTCTGGCTGCCGCAGAACGCGGTCCACTACTTTGATATCGTGCATTGCGACGAGGGGACCGGCTTCGCCAACCATGCGGCCATGGCTTTCGGCCGCGGCCGGTTCTTCCTCTCGACCTACCTCAATCCAAAATTCATGGATATGGACGACTGGCGCATCTATGCGGGATTGCTGAAGTGGGCGCGAAACAATAGGGATTTGATGCGGAACACCGTGATAGCTCCGTCCCGCGTGGAATTAGGCGAACCGTACGTTTACGGACACTGGCTCGGCATGCGCGGTGTGCTGGCGGTGAGAAATCCTTCCAACGAGACGAAGGATTTCACCCTGGACCTGCGGAAGGCAGGCGCGCCCAAGGCGCTGGCCGGCGCAGTGTGCTACAGCCAGTATCCTTACCGGCGCGGAATCGCCTCCGGGCTGGGCGGCTCATCGGCTGTCGAACTGCGTCTCGCCCCCTGGGAACTGCTCTTTCTGGAAGTGGAGCCGCGATCAGGCATTCGCGAACCGGTGGCCCTCGGCGCCCGGTGGTACCGGGAAGCGGACGGGATGTCGGTCGTGGCCGATCCGGGCGGCGAAACGGTCCGGTTGCTTGTGCCGGGCGGAGCGGAGCAGATCATTCGCCCCTCCACGCGCGCGTCCGCCGGGCTGCGTGGCGAAATGCTCTCGGAAACAGTGCGCAGGCTGCCGGAAACAGAGTGGCTGATAGAAAACAATGAGCGGCAGCCTTCCTCGAGCTTCGATCTGGAATGCTCCGTCGGCGTGCCCGCGGGCGCCCGCGGCAAGGTCTTGTTGTTGGTGGAGTTCCCCGGCCGCCGGCTCCACGCGAACCACTGCGGCGCGCTGGTGAACGGACAGAGCGCGGCGGTGGTGGAAAGTTCCTCCGCGGGCCACATCGGCTATCCGGTGAGTTCGCCCGGGAATTTCTGGAAAGACGCGCACTCTTACGAAAGCGAATGGAGTTGGCATATCTGTGAGGTTTCCGCCGGCGCCTCACGAGTAAGATTTCGCGGCGCCGCGGCACACCCATCTCCGAAGTTGGGTGTGTGGCTATGGACGGAACAGGATCTGGCCGGCGGCGCCACCCACGTGGCAACGAGTTGTCCCGATCCGCGGATGCCGCAATATCGCGAACATCTCGAGCGCGGCGGCATCTGTCTCAAGCGCCCGGGCCAGGGGCTTGGATAAAGCTGTCCGATGTTGGCGCCGCATTGAGCAGGAGGCAATCGTTTGGCGAAGCTGAGTGATTTGAAAATGACGTATTGGTTGTACATGAAGGCGTACCGCTACCGGAGCGCGGAATGGCGGCCGGGGGCGGAGTTGCGGAAGCCGCTTTCCGGGGCGCGAGTGGCGGTGATTACGACGGCGGCGTTTTATTTGCCGGATCAGCCGGCGTTTGACGAGACGTTCCGGGGCGG
Organism: Bryobacterales bacterium; assembly: GCA_026954325.1. Taxonomy (GTDB): domain Bacteria; phylum Acidobacteriota; class Terriglobia; order Bryobacterales; family Bryobacteraceae; genus CADEFT01. Next base: position 38,503 of record JAIXKK010000028.1, read on the forward strand.
CGATTATTCGTACCGGGTGATTCCCGCTGACGCCGGTTTGAAGAGTCTGCGGATTGCGCACAAGAGCGATGCGTTTGATGCGTCGGGAATCGAGAGCGACAGGAATCTGGCGCTGCCGCTGGACCGGTTGCGGGAAATGGCGGCGGAGGGCGTGATTGGCGCCGTGGCGCCGCGGCACTTCAGTTTCATGGGATCGATTCCGTCGCCGGGGAGGCTCGTGGCGGAGACGGCGCCGGAGGCGGCGGCGATGCTGCGGGAGGACGGAGTCGACGCGGTACTGCTGACGCCGGTTTGACCCCTTTGTCATCAGTCCGTGGGACTGATACAGAGCGTGGTGGAACGGTCGGGAATACCGACAGTGTCGGTTACGGTGCTGCGGGAGATAACGGAGCGGGTGAGTCCGCCGCGGGCGCTGTTCGTGGACCGGCCGCTGGGGTATCCGCTCGGAGCGCCGAACGACAAGGTGGCGCAGAGAAGGGTGATTGTCGCCGCGCTTTCGCTGCTGGGGAGCGAGGACAACCGGCCTTTCGTGAAGGAATACGCGGACGGGTGATGGCCCTCCCGACATCACGGATAAAACATGCCTGATTCGTGAAGTTTTGTCCCGTGTCCGCCCTCAAAAATGTTGTGACTTCCGTCACAGCCAAAGCAGCCAACTCATCCGATACTCAAGGCGAATGCCTAGACCCGAATCGGAACCGAGAGTGGACTACCATGTCACGATTCCGGACATCCAATTTTGGATGGACATGGTTCCCTGTCAGGCGGCATGCCCGGTGCGGACGGACGCGGGACGCTATGTGCAACTGATCGCCGCGGGAGAGTATGAGCAGGCTTATCTCACGGCGCGGTCGCCGAATCCGTTCGCGAGCGTGTGCGGCCGGGTGTGCGCGGCCCCTTGCGAAGACAGATGCCGGCGAGGGAAGATCGACGCTCCGGTGAGCATCCGGGCGCTGAAGCGATTCGTGACGGAGCAGTATGGGGCGGAATCGCTGGCGCCGGAGACGCAACAGCAACTCTTTCAGATAGGCTCCGATCCGGGGAACAAGACCGTCTGGCATTTGCCTCTGCTGCGCGAGAGCCGGCGGCAGCAATCGCGGGGCAAGAAGGTGGCGGTGATCGGCGCTGGTCCGGCGGGATTGTCCTGCGCGCACGATCTCGCTCTGATGGGCTACGCGGTCACGGTATTTGAAGGCAGCGATACTCCCGGCGGCATGATGTATCACGGCATCCCGGAATTCCGGCTGACACGGTCTTTGATTCACAAGGAGATCGGCCGAATTCTCGAGATGGGGGCTGAGTTGCGGCTGAGTTCTCCCTTGACGCCGGAGTTCGGATTGGCGGAACTGCGGGAACAAGGCTACGAGGCTGTGTTCTTGAGCGTGGGTACGCAGAGCGGGCGCGGCCTGGGCATCGAGGGAGCCGATCTGGACGGAGTGATCCGGGCAATCGACTATCTGTTGAATGTGAACAATGGCTATCGTGTGGAGTTGGGCAACAAGGTAGTGGTGATCGGCGGCGGGTTCGTGGCGTTTGACGCCGCGCGCATGGCGCTGCGCGGCGCAACGGACGAAGGCCCCGCGGCGGACATGGCGCCGGCGCTCGATGCGGCGCGTTCGGCGTTGCGGGCAGGGATATCCGACGTGACGATGATGAGCCTGGAATCGTTTGACGAGTTGCCGGTGATGCGCACGGCCCAGGGGAAAGAGGAGTTCGAAGAGGCACGCCGGGAAGGCATCCGCTTCGTGACGCAGCGGAGCGCCCGCAGATTCGTGGGGGAGAACGGCCGCGTGAAGCAGATTGAGCTGATCGGAGTGCGGCGCACGTATGACGACAGCGGCCGCTTCAACCCGGAGTTTGACGACACGGTTCGCGAGGTGGTGGAAGCCGACACTGTGATTCTGGCGATCGGACAGCAGACGGATCTGTCGTTTCTGAAGCCTGAAGACGGAGTGGAGTTGACTCCGCGGCGTACGGTGAAGGTGGACACACAGACGCTTGCGACGAGCGCCGCGGGCGTATATGCGGGCGGCGATGCGGCGTTTGGGCCGCGCAATTTGATTGAAGCGGTGGCGAACGGCAAGCAGGCCGCGCTTTCGATTGACAACTATCTGCGCGGGGTGAGCGGATTGCCTGAAGTGCGGCTGCAAATCAGCAAGATCCGCGCGAGAGACTATACGACCAGCCCGGACTACGACAAGTTGGCCCGCGAAGCGCCGCCGTCGATCGATCTGAAGCGGAGGACCGGCATCTCCGAAGTAGAGACGGCATATAGCGAAGAGGAAGCGCGGCGGCAGGCGGAGCGCTGCCTGATGTGCCACATCCAAACGGTGTATGACCCGGACAAGTGCGTGCTGTGCAACCGCTGCGTGGATGTCTGCCCGGAATACTGCCTGAAGCTGATCCCGGTGGAGGAAGCCTCCCTGGAGGGAATAACGGCCGAGGAGATCCGGCGGTTTTACGGCGACGGCGAGAAGGGCGGCGGGCAGCTCTCGGTGATGATCAAGGACGACGAGAAGTGCATTCGGTGCGGATTGTGCGCGCTGCGCTGCCCCACGGATGCTATGACGATGGAGGTCTTCTTCTATGAAGAGTCTGAAACAATGGCTCGCCAGGCTGGCTCGCGCTGAGAAACTGCGCCAAAGCCCGTGCCGGGCGCGCGGAACCACACGGCGCACTCTGTTTGAGAAGATCGGCGTGGGATCGTTGCTGACCGGCATCGCCGGACTGTGTTATGCGATGATGCGGCCGCTCGTTCCGGATGTTCTTTATGAACAGGCGCGGCGGTTCAAGGCGGGCACGCCGGATTCGTTTCCCGAGGGAGCCTCATTTCTCGAGGAACAGCGGCTGTTCATCTTCCGCCGGGACAAGACTTTTCACGCCATTTCCGCGGTGTGCACGCACTTGGGATGCACGGTGAAGATGGTGAATCTCAACCAGCCGAAGACCGTACAGATCGGCGGCAAGCCGGTGGAGGTTCACTACGAGTTTGCGTGCCCGTGTCATGGATCAAAGTATTACAGCGATGGTTCGAACTACGCGGGCCCGGCGCCCAGATCATTGGAATGGTACAAGCTCGAGGTGGCGCCGGATGACGGCAGGCTGGTTGTCGATATGAGTGAACCGGTAGACAAGAACTTCCGGCTCACGGTGTAAGGAGCGTGTGATGGAGGCCAAGCGCGGCATACTCGAAAAATTGTTCTGGACATGGACTCCGAAGACCGAACGCGAGGCGGGCGATTCCGTGGTGCGGAATCTCCTCCTGCACTGGTTTCCGGCAAAGGTCACGAAGGCAAGTCTGAGCTTCGGGTATTCATTCTGGCTGGGCACGATATCGGCGGTGCTGTTCGCCCTGCTGGTTCTGACGGGAATGATTCTGATGTTCCTGTACGTGCCGTCGGTGGAGCGGGCGTATCAATCCATTAAAGACATCGAGTTTGTGGTGGCGTTCGGATGGTATCTGCGCGGCGTTCACCGCATTTCCGCGCACCTGATGGTGGCGGTGGTGTTCCTGCACATGGTGCGCGTGTTTCTGACCGGCGCATACCGCAACGGGGTGGCGGTGCAACAGAACCGGCCGTTGAACTGGATCGTCGGAGTCGTGTTGCTTCTCTGTACGCTGCTGCTCTCGTTCACGGGATATCTGCTCCCCTGGGACCAGTTGGCGTACTGGGCGATCACGGTGGGCGCCAACATCGCCAGCGCGGCCCCGGTGATTGGAGAACGGATCCGGTTCGTGCTGCTCGGCGGAACCACGATTGACCAGAACACGCTGATTCGTTTCTATGTGCTGCACTGCTTCTTCCTGCCCGTGGTGGTGCTGTTTCTCTTCGCGTGGCACATGTGGCGCATCCGGAAGGATCACGGGTTGGCTTGCGTCGACCAGTTGGCGCGAACGCAAAAACAAGTGCCGGCCCTCGTGCCCACGAAGACATACTCGCTGCTTGGGGTGGCGAAGGGGCGCACGGTGCACGTCGAGGCGTCGCTGGTCGACGAAGAGGCGGAAACCGTACCATCGTCGCCGAATCTCACCGAGCGATTGCTGCTGGTTACCCTTGCGACGGTCGTGGCGGTGTCCGTGCTGGCGATACTGTTGCCTACGCCGTTGGAAGAGGCCGCGAATCCAAGAGTAACTCCCAACCCGGCCAAGGCGCCCTGGTACTTCCTGTGGCTGCAGGAACTGGTGACCGACACGACGATTCATCTCGGCGGATTCACGATCAACGGGGCATTTATAGGCGGCATCCTGATACCCGGCCTGATTGTAGCCGGGCTGATCGTATGGCCGTTTTTCGATCGAAGCCCGGTCTCGGCCGTGGGCGTCTGGTTTGCCGCGGCGCGCCGCCGGCAAAACACCGTCTTTCTGCTGTTGGTGCTGGCCGTGCTTGTGCTGACGATTATCGGAACCTTTCTCCGTGGGCCGTCCTGGAATTTTTACTGGCCCTGGGACGTTTGGCCCGAGACGCCCAAACATTTCTGAGGAACGCGATGAAACCTAACAAACAGGACGCAATCTGGATCGCCGCACTCGGTATCGCGCTGCTGATCGCCTTGGGATTTGTGTACGACCGTCATTTCGTGCCGGAGTGGAAGGACTACCAGGAGGAATTCCGCGAGATGATCGCGGAAAAATATGGCGAGGCCCGGGCATCGCAGGCGCCTGCCGGCGTTCAGCAGATTTGGGTCAAGGAACTGAAACGCGTGGACCGCTGCACGACCTGTCACCAGGGGGTGGAATGGAAGGGGTTGGAGAATGCGCCCCAGCCGTTCCGGACGCATTCCAAGGAGGCGCTGGCCAAACATCCGATATCGAAGTATGGCTGTACGGTATGTCATGGCGGGCAAGGATATGCCGTGGATACGGACTCAGCGCACGCGGTGGCGTTGGAGCATTGGGAAGAGCCTTTGCTTGGAGAGGAAATGGCAAAGGCCTATACGGTGAGCAACAAGGATGCTCTGCTGCAGGTGAATTGTAACGGCTGCCATCGCTACGACCGCCAAACCAAGGGCGCGGACGTGATCAACCGCGGAAAGCAACTGGTTGCGGAGAAGGGTTGTCGTGCGTGCCACGTGATCAACGGACGCGGAGGAACGGTGGGACCGAATCTGACGAACGTGGGTGAGTTGTCGCCGGAGCAGTACGATTACGACCGCCTGAACGGGAAGAAGTCCGTGTTTGCCTGGCACGTGGCGCATTTCAAGGATCCGAAGGCCATGTCGCCGGCCACCGTGATGCCGAACTTCGGACTGAACAGCAAGGATGCCCAGGCGTTGACGCTTCTGGTCATGAGCTGGAAAAGAAACGATCTTCCGGTGGAGTACATACCCGGATTTAAGCAGGCCGATGTGCCCACGCCCGAAGAGCAGCAACGGGAAAAAGAGATGCTGACGGGGAAGGGCGCTTTCTTTGTGCGTAAAGGATGCTTTATCTGTCATGACGTTTCGTCATTCGGGATTCAATCAGCGGCGAAGATCGGTCCCGACCTTTCGATCGCCGTCGCCGATGTGCAGAGCCGGTTTGGCAGGACGCTGGAGGACTTTCTGGCGCAACCGACCGGGACGATGGCGGTGGTGCTTTCAACGCAGATTCATTTGTCCGGCGCGGAACGGGCCGAGGCAGTTAGCAAATTGCATGAGGCTTACGAAATAAAGCAAGCCGAATCCGGCAAGGGAGCGGCGGCGCAAGGACAGGTCAGGAAAGGAAAGTGAGCATTCAAATGACAACGATTCGGAAAAACCGCTGGATAACCGCGGCGCTCGCCCTTTTTGTGGCGGTTGCAATTCTGGGAACCGCCTGCAGGGGACGCCGCAAGCGGGCGGCGGTGCAGCGTGGCGATGTGAGCGAAGCAGCCGTGTCCACGTACGTTGCGCCGGGTGACCTGGACGAGTTCTATCTCTTCTCGTCCGGCGGACATTCCGGGAATATATACGTCGCCGGAGTCCCGTCGATGCGGCACATTGCGACCATTCCGGTGTTCACCCCGTATCCCGGCACCGGCTATGGGTTCGACAAGGAAACGAGAGAGATGTTGGGCCGTTACACATGGGGCGATGTGCACCATCCCTCGATCAGCCAGACCAACGGCGACTACGACGGGCGCTGGATGTTTGTGAATGACAACGCGAACAACCGGGTGGCCCGCGTCGATCTTCGCGACTTCAAGACAAAGCAGATTCTGGGGCCGCTCCCTAACGTTTCGGGTAACCACGGCTCGTCGTTTGTGACGCCGAACACCGAGTATATCCTTTCCGCGTCGCGCTTTTCCGCGCCGGTTCCGCGGTCCGCCTATGCGCCGATCGAACAGTATGCGACGGAATATAAAGGTATCGTCGCGGGGGTAAAAGTTGATCCCCAATCCGGGAACATGAGCATGGGATGGGAGATCGTGATGCCGCCGTTCAATTACGACCTCGGTTCAGCGGGCAAGGGGCCGAGCAACGGCTGGGCATTCTGGACCTCCTACAACGCGGAGCGGGCGACAGGCAAGTTGGAGGTGACGTCGACGCAAAAGGACCGTGATTACGTTGCGGCGGTAAACTGGAAGGCGGCGGAAAAGGCCATTGCGGACGGAAAGTATAAGACGATCGATGGCGCGAAGGTGATTGATCCGAAGGTGACGCCGGGCGTTGTCTGGCTGATGCCGTGCGCGAAGAGTCCGCACGGCGCCGACGTGACGCCGGACGGCAAGTATATCGTGTGCAGCGGAAAGCTGCAGTCCATTACGACGGTATACAGCTTTGACAAGATCCAGAACGCCATTCAGAAGCAGGATTACGCGGGTAACGAGGATGGGATTCCGGTGATCCGTTATGACGCGATCAAGGAAGCGGAAGTCAACGTGGGGCTCGGGCCGCTGCATACCCAGTACGATGATCAAGGGTACGCCTACACCAGCTTGTTTGTGGAAAGCGCCGTCGCCAAGTGGAAGCTGGGCACCTGGGAAGTGGTGGATAAGATACCGGTGTCGTACAACATCGGCCACCTCTGCGCGGCGGAGGGAGATACGATGCACCCGAAGGGAAAGTATCTGATCGCGCTGAACAAACTTTCGCATGGCCGCCATATCAGCGTAGGGCCTTCGCAGCCGGAGGCGTCGCAGCTTATCGGGATTTCTGGCGAAAAAATGAAACTGCTTTACGACGCTTTCACTGAGCCCGAGCCGCATTACGCGCAGATGATCAAAGTGGAGACTTTGAAGCCAATTGAGGTCTACCCCAAGGAGGCGAACAAGAATCCCAACGCGATTTGGGACATCAAGGACGCCAAGGTTAACCGCAGTGGCAATAATGTTACCGTGAAGATGATCGCGGTGCGAAGCAGCTTCGAGCCCAACCGGATCGAGGTGAACCAGGGCGACCATGTGACGGTTCATCTGACGAACATTGAGCAGACTACGGATGAACTGCACGGATGGGGACTGGTCGACTACGATATCAACATCGTTGTGGATCCGGGCGAAACCAAGACGGTGGAATTCGTGGCGGATAAGCCGGGAGTGTACGCGTACTATTGCACGAATTTCTGCTCCGCGTTGCACCAGGAGATGCAAGGCTATCTGCTGGTGAAGCCGCGCGGGGCCGGAGCCACGCCTGCGACGGCGGGCGCGCCCGGCCCCAACCGGGGAAAGCTTACGGCGTCGAAGTAGGAGGTACCTTAAATGAATCCATCAGCGGACACGGTCCGCGCATCGGCAACCAGACGGTTGCAATGGCTGGACAGGTTCTTTGACCGGGATCTCACGCTGGCCAGCCGGATTCTGATCATCGCCGGCGTGGTATTGCTGTTGCCGGTTTACCTGGCGCCGATGTATAGCATGACGCTTATATCGAACCAGTTTCCGGACGGGCTGGAACTGCACATCTATGCTTCAAGGCTCGAGGGTGGCAAGACGCCCGCCCGCGATGATTTGCGGGAGATCAATACGCTGAATCATTACATTGGAATGCGGCCGTTGCTTGAGAGCGATTTCAGTGAATTCAAGTGGCTTCCCTTGGCTATCGGGGCATTTGCCGTCCTGGCGCTGCGCGCCGTCGTGATCGGGAAAATGTCCAAACTGGTGGACGTGGTTGTGCTGTTCGTGTATTTCGGGCTGTTCTCGTTGTGGAGCTTCTATGACCGCTTATACCAATATGGGCACAATCTGGATCCCACGGCCCCGGTGAAGGTGCAGCCGTTCACGCCGCCTCTGTTCGGAACGCAGCAGATTGCGAACTTTACCGTGACCACGGTGCCGGAGATTGGATCATATCTGATGGTTGCGTTCTCGATGCTGCTGATTGCCGCGGTGTGGCATTCGGCGCGGCAAGCGGCCCGCGACGTAACCGCCACATGAGAAGATGCGCAGCGGGCGTGGCCGCGCTGATCTGCGCGCTTGCGGAAGCCGGGGCGGCGGAACTCCGCGTCGGCCCCGGGGCTCGATTTGCAAGGATTACGGATGCGGTGAGGAGCGCGCAACCTCACGACGTGATTCGCGTCTCCGGCGGGACGTATCCAGGCGATCTGGTTCTTGACACGCCGGTGCGGTTGATCGGCGAGGGCCGTCCCGTGATCCGTGGAACCGGATCGGGCAGCATCATTACCGTGCGCGCGCCGGGGTGCGTAATTAGAGGATTCCGCGTGGAGCACAGCGGCAACTCGCTGATGGATGAACATTCGGGCATTCTGTTGCACTCGAGCGGGAACCAGATCACCGGCAACGAACTGAGCGACATCCTGTTCGGAATTTACTTTTACGGCTCGAACGATAACATCGTGCGGCGAAACACGATCCGCGGGCGCCTGCAAATCGAGCAGGGCGAGCGCGGCGCGGGTTTACACTTCTGGAATTGCCTCCGCAACCGCATCGAGGAGAACGTGATCAGCGGAACGCGGGACGGCATGTACCTGCAGAATGCAAGCGAGAGTATCATCCGGCGTAACCAGGTTACCCAGGCGCGGTATGGGCTGCACTACATGTACTCGAACGGCAATGTTTTCGAGGACAACACCTTCGCCGGTAACGTGGCCGGGGCGGCGATCATGTACTCCAGCCGGATCCAGCTCCGCCGCAACCGGTTCCTTCACAACCGCGGCTTCAGTTCGTTTGGAATTCTGTTTCAGGATTCCACGGAGATCACGGCTGAACAGAATATCATCTCGGACAACGCCACCGGCATTTTCGCGGAGTCCCTTCGTTCGAGCACGTTCCGCCGTAATCTGGTGTCAGGCAATGATACCGCGCTCGAGATGTTTGCCAGTGTGTCGGAAAATGTATTCACGGAGAACAATTTTGTCGCGAATCTCACCCCGATTCGCGTGATAGGCCGGACCACAACGACACGGTGGAGCAAGGGCGGCCGCGGCAACTACTGGAACGAGTATGACGGCTATGATCTGGACGGGGACGGCGTGGGCGACGTGCCGTTTCAGCTCCGGAATCTGTACGAGAAGATGGAAGACAGCCATCCGCGGCTGCGGATCTATTTTCAAAGCCCGGCGGCACGGGCGCTGGCGGCCGCGGAGCGTGCTTTTCCAATCATGCGCGGAGCCACCGAGGCGGATCCGAAACCGCTCATGCGTCCGGTGGATCTCGGAATTGCCATGAACGGCGGAAAGAGACGGAATGCCGCTTACATGCTGGCCGCCGCATCTCTAGTGGGAGCCGGCTTGCTGGCCGGCGCGCTGCTAATCAAGCACAATGGGTAGATACATGATTCAAGTATCGAACCTGCGTAAGGAATTCGGCGGCCAGGTTGCGTTGGATGAGATTTCGTTCAATGTGGAGCAGGGAGAATGCCTCGCGCTGCTGGGCCCCAACGGAAGCGGAAAATCGACCGCCCTGAAATGCATCGCTGGGTTGGTCCGGCCGTCGTCGGGAAGAATCCTGATCGCGGGAGTAGACACGGCGAGGGATGGATGCGCGTCCCGGAAACTGCTGTCGTACTTGCCGCAGCAGGTGGCATTTCCCATCCATTTGCGAACACGCGAGGTGCTCGAGTTCTATGCGAAGCTGCGGAACATGCCGGGCGGGCGCGTGGACGAGGTGGTGAAGATGCTCGGATGCGGGGCGTTCGAGAAGCGATTCGTATCGGAACTTTCCGGCGGCATGCGCCAGCGCCTGGCGATCGCGGTGGCGTGTTTGCCTGACGTTCCACTGTTGATGCTGGACGAGCCGACGGCGAGTCTCGATCCGGAAAGCGCGGCAAGCTTCCGGCGTCTCCTGTGGGATCTGAAGTTGGCCGGCAAGACGATCGTGTTCGCGACCCACGTGCTGGCGGATGTGGAGAAACTGGCGGACCGGATTGCGATTCTGGTGAACGGGAAGTTGCCGGCGGTGAAGACGCTGGAGGAATCCGGTCTGAAGCAGTTCGGCTGCGAAGAAATTTACTTGAGGTACTTGCATGCGTGTGATGAGCGTGGCGCTGCTGATGGTGCTGAGCGCGTGTCAATCCCATGCGCCGCGGCCGGTTCCGATTGAATCTTCGGACATGTGCGGGCACTGCCGCATGGCGATCTCGCAAAAGCAGTTCGCGGCCGAGGTATTCGATGCCGGGGAGAACGTCGTGAAGTTTGACGACATCGGCTGTATGCTCCGGTGGCTTACCGGACAACGGAAGCAAGCGGCTGCCGTGTACGTTGTAGACTATGCCGGCCGGGAGTGGCTGGAGGCCAGGACAGCTACGTTCGTTCGCGCGCCGAAAGTCGCAACGCCGATGGGCGGCGGTATTCTTGCTTTCGCCGGCCGGGCAGAGGCCGAGGCGGCGGCAAGAAAATTTGAGGGTACGGTGGCGGCGTTTTCCGATTTGCTTCAGGACAAGACGGCATGGAACTCAACGCAATCGCGCTGATTGCGCGGCAGGAAATGAGGGTGTGCTCGCGGAGCCGCTGGCTGGTTGGATTTGCCGTGGTGTTCGGCGTGCTCTCGCTCGCCATCGCATACTTCGGCGCCGTAACCGCCGGCTCTGTCGGCATCCAGGGGTTCGAACGTACGGCCGCGAGCCTGGTGAGTCTTGTGCTGTATCTGGTGCCCCTGTTGGGGCTGATGCTCGCGGGCTTTCACATTTCTACCGAGCGGGCGGAAAATGAATTGCTCTTTTCACAACCCGTATCGCGCCGCGACATTCTATTTGGGCGCCTGGCTGGAATGTTTGTAACCATGTCGGGGGCGATCGCCGCCGGATTCGGACTTTCCGGCGGTGTGATCCTCGTGGAGACCGGCTCGGAAGGAGCGCTGCGCTTTCTCGGAGTGATCGCGCTGACACTCCTCCTTACGGCCGTATTTCTTGCGATGGGAGCGGCCATCGGGCTGATGTCACAATCGCGCGCGCAGGCCCTCGGCGCCGCGTTGGGCGCATGGTTCTTTTTCGTTATCTTTTATGACCTCGCGGTGATGGGGATGACGTTCGTGCTCCGCGAGCGCACGGCGAACAACATGATTTTTCTCTCGCTTTTCGGCAATCCGGTGGGGCTGGCGCGCGTGTTGAGTCTGACAACGCTGAGCGATCCGGCCATATTCGGACCCGCGGGGGCGGCGCTGCTGAAATATTTAGGGGGCACGGTTCAGGCCTATTCGGCGCTGGTGCTGGGCCTGTGCGCATGGATTATTGCGCCGCTGGCGCTTGCCGCGCGAATGATCCGCCGAATGGATCTGTAACCGGACAGGACACCTCGGCCGGAAGATCCTCCGGGCGTGCTGAACGAAAGGGTCGCAAGGAGCACTCCGATGGGTAATTGGACGAGACGCACGTGGATGGCGGGCAGCGCCGGGATGGCGCTGGCCGCTTCCCTTCCCCGGCGGGATCTGCTGCGGAAAGGGTTTCCGGCGGACTGGCTGGCGGCGCATTTGATAAAGCGCGAGAACTGGCATCCGTTTCCGAGGGCGGCGGAGCGGCGGGGCTGGGAGGAGTTGCCGGCGGATGCGCGGAAGGCGGTGACGGCGGCGGGCGAGGCGTGTTTGGGCACGGACTGGCCGGCGCTTCCGGCGACGCTGTTTCTGGAGTTTGCGCGGAACGGGAACCGGTCGCACTACGAACGCGTGCGGGACGCGCGGCGGAACAAACTGCGGGACCTGGTGATGGCGGAGTGCGTGGAGTTCCGGGGACGGTTTCTGGACGATGTCGCGAACGGAATCTGGACAACGTGCGAGGAGACGTACTGGGGTCTCCCGGCGCACGTGGGGGTGCAGAAGGCCGGCGTGGGGCTGCCGGATGCGGCCGAGCCGACAGTGGATCTGTTCGCGGCGGAGACTTCGGCGCTGCTGGCATGGACGCTGTACCTGCTGGGTCCGAGCCTGGATGGTGTTTCGCGGCGGCTTCAGGAACGGATCTTTTTCGAGACGGACCGGCGGATTCTGACGCCGAACCTGGAGCGGGAGGATTTCGGCTGGATGGGGTTTTCGGGGAATCCGGTGAACAACTGGAATCCCTGGATCAATTCCAACTGGCTGGCGGCGGCGCTGCTGCTCGAGAGGGACGAAGAGCGGCGGCGGCGGACGGTGGGGAAGATTCTGCGCTCGCTGGACAATTTTCTGAACTCGTATCACGACGATGGGGGGTGTGACGAAGGGCCGGGCTACTGGTTCCGGGCGGGCGGGTCGTTGTTCGATTGTCTGGAGTTGCTCTATTCGGCGACGGGTGGGGCGTTGGATCTGTATGGGAATCCGCTGGTGAAGGAGATCGGGCGCTACATTTACCGGGCGCATATTCACGACGATTACTTCATCAACTTCGCGGACGCCTCGGCGCGGCTGAAGATGGAAGGGGACCTGGTGAACCGGTATGGGCGACGGATTGGGGACGAGAAGATGGCGGCATTCGGGGCGTATGGAGCGGAGGGACAGGATGTGGCGAAGGCGGGGAGCATCGGGCGGCAGTTGCCGGCGCTGATGAACCTGGAGGCGCTGCGCAAGGCTCCGCGGTCGCAGGCGCTGGTCAGGGATGTGTGGCTGGCGGGGATACAGGTGATGGCGGCGCGGCGGAAGGATGGGTCGGCGGAGGGGTTGTACCTGGCGGCGCAGGGCGGGCACAACGCGGAGAGTCACAATCACAACGACGTGGGGAACTTCATTGTGTACGCCGATGGCGAACCCGTGGTGATCGACGTCGGTGTGGAGACGTACACGGCGAAGACGTTCAGTTCGCGGCGCTATGAGATCTGGACGATGCAGTCGGCGTATCACAATCTCCCGGCGATCGGCGGGGTGATGCAGAGCGCGGGGCGGGAGTACGCGGCAAGGGATGTGGCTTATCGCGCCGATGATGACATGGCGGAGTTTTCGCTGAACCTCGAGGGGGCTTATCCGGAGGCGGCGGGGCTGCGGAGTTGGAAGCGCGTGCTGCGGTTGGACCGGAAAAACAACGAGGTGGAGGTGCGGGACCGGTATGAGTTGCGAAAGCAGGTATCGCCGGTCGCGTTGACGCTGATGACTCCGCGGGCGGTGCAGGTTATGGGTCCAGGGCAGTTGCGGCTGGGCAATGTGAAGGTTGGATATGAGGGGGTTTCGTTCGCGGTGAAGACGGAGGAGATAGCGATTCGCGATGCGCGCCTGCGGGGGGCATGGGGAGAGCGGTTGTACCGCGTGCTGCTGACGGCGGAGAATCCGGCGATGAGCGGGGGCTGGACGCTGCGATTTGCGCAATAGCGCTTGCGCTACCCGGTGGTGTGCCGGAGGCGCGAGGCGGTTAAGCTGAAGATATGCCGGCCTTGCATGTCCTTTTTCCCGTCGATTTCTCTCCCCATTGCAGTTTAGTGACAAACGTGGTGGCTGCCTTTGCGCGGCGGTTTGGCGCGGAAGTAACGATTCTGCACGCGCTGGATCTCCCTCCCGGAGCGTACGCGGATTGGATCGCGTTTATGAACCTGGTGGATCTGGACAGTATCAAGGCGCACATGCGGCGGCAGTTGGAGTGGTTCGGAAGGGAGCAATTCGCGGGAGTGAACGTGAACCGCGTGCTGGTGGACGGGACCGCCGGTCCGGCGATTGCCGAGTATGCGAAACTGCGCGGCGTGGATGTGGTGATGATGCCGACGCGGGGGTTGAACAAGTTCCGGGAGTTGCTGCTTGGGTCGGTGACGGCGCATGTGCTGCATGAGGCGGAGTGCCCGGTGTGGACCGAGCCCCACAGCGCGATGGAGACGGAACCGGCGGCGGAGTTCCGGAAGGTCCTGTGCGCGGTGGACTTGTCCCAATCGACGGAAGGCGTGCTCGGATGGGCCAAACGGCTGGCCGAGGGTTATGGCGCGGCGCTGCGAGCCGTGCATGTGTTGGACAAGGGCGGAGCGGAGACGGAGGTGAGCGCGCGGCTGCGCTGGAGCGCGTTCGCGGGCGGGGACATCGAGATCCGAACCGGAAATGTGAGCGACGAGATTTGCGCGGCGGCGAAGCAGCACGGGTCCGGCCTCGTGGTCATCGGGAGGGGCGCGATCCGGGGAAGGCTGGGCCGGTTCCGGGGCCATGCACAGGCAATTATCCGGAAATCACCGTGCGCGGTATGGAGCGTGTAGGCGGCGATCTCAGGGAAAGAAGTAAAGCACGTCGGGCCGGACGCCATGGCCGGCTTCGGCGCACGGGCCGCAGGCGGTCTTGTAATCGGGATAGGCGGCGTGAATGACTTCGGGAATGCGCTTGGGGTGGTCCGGTGCGTGGTAGGCGGAGATGGCCATGCGGGGTTTGAATTTCGCGAGCGTGGCGCGCGCGCCGAGCAGGGCGTTGGGTTCGGCGCCTTCGATATCCATCTTGATGTAATCGACGCGCTCGAGTTTCAACTCGTCGATGAGTTTGTCGATGGTGGTGAGCGGGACGCGCTCGACGTGGCCCCAACCCTGTTTATCGATGATGAAGCTGTCGGCGGCGGAGTTGGTGGGGTCGACGTGGAGTTCAAGGACGTCATCTTTGTTCCAGACGCCCTTGGGGTAGACGATGACACGGCCGGCGGCGATTTCCTCCGGGAAGTTGCGGCGAAGGCATTCGATGTTTTCCGGGGCGGGCTCGATGGCTACGATTCTGGCGGCGCCGGCGCGGAGAGCGTGGCGGGTGAAGACGCCGACGTTGGCGCCGCAATCGAGAACAATCTCGCCGGATTTGACGCCATGTCCGTCGCGGCCGTAGATGTCCCGCGCCTGTTCGGCGAGGTTGAAGGGCAGCACGTACTTACTGCGGGTGGGGATCCAATACTTGCCGTTGGGGGTGTCGTAGAGGGAGAAACCCTTGTCGTCTTCCTGAAGTAATTTGCTCGCGCCGAGGATCTGGTCTTTAGTGGAAATCTGGCGTTGGAGTTCGGCGTCGCTTTGGATGGCGTTCGCCATGGGACAGGCGGGACTACGGCCCAGCATTACCCAGGCGGCGAGGCGCGCCGGCGCATAGAAGTAACAGGTGACGCCCACTGCCAGGACGGCCAGGAGGAGGATCTTCTTCATTCACCGTGAATATAGCATCCGCGCCGCGGAGGATGCGATGCGGTGGCTGGCGAAGTTTCGCGGACATGCGGCAATGTCTATTGCACTGAACGAACTCCTCGCCCGGCGCCGCCCCAAGCCGCGCGGGCTTGGCCGCGATCCTCGAGTGAGCAGCGCGTGACAACGGCGCGCTTCAGGAGATCGAATCAACGGGCGGCGCCGGCGGTGGCGTAGATCGCGCGGCCGCCTCCGCGAAGATCGCGGCCGTAGGAGATGGTGAGCGTCATTGCTCCCGTGAGGCTGACTTTGGCCTGAACGCCGGCATCGGCGAACCAGGAGCGAGCGGAGAAACGGTTGCGGAAGTCCTGAATGCGGCCGAGGTCGAAAAACGGACCGGCGGTGACGCGGAGCAGGGTGTATTGGAATAGCTGCTTGTCGAGTTCGGTGTTCGAGAGGAAGTAAGACGCGGCGATGGGGGCGCTGCCTTTCTTTCCGGCGCGGGTCCCGGCGTGCCCGCGGAGCCAGAGATCGTTGTCACGCTCGACGCCGAGGAGGAACAGTTCGTCAAAAGGGGCTTGGCCGATGGTCTTGCCGGCGCGGGCCTGGGTGATGATCTCGTAATCGCGGCCGCGGGACTGGGGCAGCCAGCGCGCGGCGAGTTTGGCCTGGCCCTGGGAGTAGAGGCCGCCATGGGCGGAGAAGAGGCGGGCGAGGTCCCAGGTGCCCGCGCCATCGAGGGTGAAGCGATGTTCGGGGAAGTCAAGAATGCGGAGGGTGGCGGCGGCGCGGTATTTCGCGGAGAAACCGGCGGCGAATTGCGCTCCGCGGAAATGGCGCGAGGCGGCGATAAGGGCCATGGTCCAGGAGAGACGGCCGCTGGGAATGGCCCGGAGGGCGGCGCCGGCCTCGATCCTCGTCATGCGGAAGTCGGCGGGCGTGTCAAGGTTCCAGGTTTCGGCGCGGGCATCGGCATGGACTGTGTAGCGCCATTTGGGATCGCCGCGAAACGGGGCGGAGAAAGAGGATAGGATTCTCCGTTTTTGCGCATCCCACCGCAGGAGATTGGACCAGTTCCCACCGCTGCCGGCGGCGTCGCGGAAATCGGCGTACAGGGTTTGGTAGGGCAGGCCTCCGGCCGCGGTCGCGATGCGGAGCCAGGGTGAGGGGTTCGCCCAGTGGAGGATGGCATCAAACTGCTCTTGCGGCTTGGCCTGGAGTTCGAGGTTGTAGGCGGTAAAGAGTTGGAGCGCGTCGAGCCGCGCCGTGGTGGTCCGGTAGTCGCGGAGTTTGAGGAGAGCGGCGGGGGAGAATGCCATGGCGCGGTCGAGCAGGACTGCGTGGGCGGGCGATGGCGGGTCAATGGATACGGCTCCGAGATGAGGTTTGCCGATCCGGTTCCAGTATTTCAGGGCCGCCTCGGTGTTCTGATCGAGAAAGTAGAGCGTGCCGAGGAAATCATTGCCGTATGGATCGTGGGGATCGAGGCGCAGAGCGTGTTGGAGATAGCGTTTGGCGGAGGCGCGGTTACCGTTGTGATAGGCGATGCCCGCCAGTTCGAGGGGATAGCGCTTGTCGGATGGGGAGTCCGCCCAGGCGGCTTCGAAGATTCGGCGGGCGGCTTCCCATTGCCCGGCGCGGACGAGTTCCAAGCCCCGCTGGTAATCGTCCACATCCCAGCCGGCGAAAAGCAGAAACAGCGGAGCGATCACCGCGGATTCCGGGGGACGGCGAGGAGGGTCCAGTTTTCGCCGGCGGTCCAGCTCTTGAAGAACGCGGGACGGCCGAGTTTGCGGAGTTTGCGGTCCGCTGGATCGTTGACGGAAACGGTGGAATCATCAATGCCCGCGACCACGACATAGTGGCGAGGGCTGCCTCCCAGGCATACGATCAGCGGGCGGCCCTTCGCGAGGTGATTTTCGAGATCCTGCCATTCGCCGCGAAAGGCGAAAGCGCGGAAGCCGTTCCGTTCCAGATAGCGAACCATGGCGCTTTCATGGATGCCGCGCGCCTGAGGCGAATAGAGTTCGTCGAAAATCCGCGCCGGATTCGCGGGCTTGCGCCAGTATTGCATCACCATGGCGAGCACCGCCGCGCCGCAACCATTTTCTTGCTGGCGCAGGAAGGGGACATCGAGCCACGCGGCTTGCGCCGCGAGAAGAATTGCCGGAAGCAGGGTCACCTGGCCACGATGACGAGGATGATTACCGCGGTGGCGAGCGCGATGACGATGTAGGTGAGTTGTTGATTGTTGAGCGCCCCGGCGGCGAGGTCGGCCTGAGCCTTGTCCGCACGCGCGGCAAGGCGGGCGAGTTCGTCATCGTTCAACAGAGCAACAGCCTGCTTCACCTGCTCGCTGTCCATTTTGACGGTGCGGAGAGCCTTTTGCACCCGCTCCCGCGAGAAAAATTCGCGCACGCCGGCAAGCCGGGCTTGACGCGCCTCCGAGGCGGAAATCATCTGCCGGTGCAACTCGCTGAGCGGCACGGCGTGATTCTCCGCGGCGTAGGTGGTCATGGCCGGAACCACCGCGCTCAACACCCAAACGACTGCGTTCCGCATTCCTCCTTGGGAAAGGAACATCCGGATACCTCCTGGTTTCACGACTTGATTACTGTAATGCTTTGCCTTGAGCTGATACGGGGAGGCGCTCAGAGCGGCCGTCTTTGTTCAGTTTATCATCCACGCCTGCCGAATACGGCCTGGTTGACGGCGCGGCCTTTATATGCGGCGCTCGCCACCGGCCGCGCCACCACGGCAAGCATGTCCGAAACGGACGCGGCCGCCATCCCGGTATAATCACGTCCGATGGCATTCAAGAAGGAATCCTCTGCCGGCATCCTTCACCTGCATACGTACTTCCTGTTTCCGTTCTCGATTGAGAAGAACGCGGTGATGGAGCACCATCCGGATGCATGGAAGGGAAAATTGCACTGGATGGACGGGCTGGACGAGTGGCTGTCCGGAAACAAGCGGACGGCGGACTCGGTGGTGTGTGGAGTCGTGGGTCCGTGGAAGCGCGCGGCCTATCGCACCTTCGAACTGGACTCGCCGGCCTACCAGGACATGGTGTTTTTCCACCCCTACGTAAGACGGGTATTCTTCGATACGGCCGGCGCGGCGGCATCGAGAGAGAGTCTGCTGCGCTGCTATCACCTTCCGCTTAAAGACAAGGAGGTTTACTTTGAGGCGGAGGATTTGAAGGGGCGATCCGCGAAGACACAGGTCACGGACCTGCGGCTGTTTCTCTTCGCCAACGGCATAGGGATTCTCAGCATCGGCGTGGAAGCGTTCGGACTTTCCTCGGCTGATGCGTTGTGGATCAACGAGTCGATGCGGAAGGTGTACCCATCCTCCTTGCGGCAGTTGCGGGAGGGCCGTTTCCCATCGCGCTTGGCGTTTACACACAAACAGGAAGGGGAGAGCCGGACGATTGTGGAGGAGCGCTTCGAGAAATGCCTCGGGATGAAAGGCTTCCTGCCGCCGCTGTCGAAGACCATCACGGCGCTGCTCTACTTTGCCGACTACGATTCCCAGGAGTTCGAGCCGGTGCTGGACGAGCGGATGATCGTCTATACGTACGCGGCCATTGAACCGGGAAGCGTGATGGAAACGTACGCGGCTTCCGAGGAATACAAGATTCTCCTGAGCCGGTTTCTGTACGTGGACCGGGATGGAGACGACTACCGGTATGACCGCTATTTCGTGCGCCAGCAGATGATGCGGCAGCTTTACACGCGGTGGGCGCATCAAGGCACGTATTACGGCTTCACGAGTTACAGCAACATCACGGTTTGCCTGGGCAACTTCGATTGCGACGAGCATCAGTTGATGGAGGGCTTTCTCATTCACCGCATGTTCGACGGGAGGTATTACCTGATGGCGCTGGTGGCGTTGTTCTACCGGGTCACGCTGCTGCACTTTGCCGAGGTGAGCGCGGATGTTTCGAAGACCCTGTACCTGGACCAGCAGGACGACAAGCTCACCTTCGAGAACATCCGGCTGGCGAATGCGCTGCGGGCGGACTTTCTGCACTTCGCCAATTACTGGTATTTCGACGAACTCGCGAACAAGGAGGAGGAGATTGACCACTTTCTGCTGCAGTGCCGCGAATACCGCACCGACACGATGAAGCGGGACATTGAGGAGGAGGTGGAGAAGCTGAATGCTTCGCTGCACAATTACTTCCAGTTCCGGAATACGGAAGCGGTGAACCGGCTGGCGATGTTGAGCCTGATCTTCGGCGCGGGGGCCATTTTGACGGGGTTCTTCGGAATGAATTTCGGGCGGGAATTCGGGAAGTTGTTCTTCGAAGCGGATCCGCGGGCGCCGTGGGTGCATTATGGCGCGGTGTCGAGCGTGGTGTTGCTGGCGTTCGGCGCGTTGATGTTCGGAGCGTATGTGGTGGCGTCGAACTGGGCGGATTACCGGTCGATTTTACTGCCGCGGCCGCCGCCGGGGAATCGGGGGAAGACGTAATGGCGGGGCGACAGGCAGGTTCTACCCTTCGCCGCAAAACAAACGCCGCCATTCCCCGTTGACGGCGCCTGGCCAAATCAAGCCCGCTGAAAATAACCATCGCGAGGCGGGCGGTAGGCAATGTTCAATTCCGGAGTCTCGATGCGCCTCCGCCAGGCGCGCGACTCGAAGAGAACCGAGAGGGCGCATGTGGTGAGCAAGGTCCTTTCCACCGGATAGAGCGGCTTGCCTGTAAGGAACATCTCTTCCATGCAGTGCACCAGGCCGTCGAAGTGGGCCAATGGACGGGAATGCGCCGATCCTCTTGGTTGGCCGAAATGGGTTGCCGCGGGCTCGGCGCTTCCTTTCAGCTTTCCGGCGAACGTCCACCCGCTGGTGTGGCCGTTGATCATGTAGGCCACGGCCTTGAGACCGTCGTGGTAGTCAATCAGAAATGCGGATGGTTTTTTCGCGTTATCCTCCATGCGGCCGGGTTTGACGGTAGGGTCGCGGGCAAATGCGGCTTCGAGCAGCGGAAGACTCCAACTGCCCGCGCCATCGCGCCACTTCCAGACCGCATCGCCCTCCAGCCACTCCACGGAACGGATCCCCGTCTCGCCGCCCTTGCGCCGCTCCACCATGCACTGAAGCGACTCGAGGGTATGGAAACCATAGGCGTCCAGGTCGCCGTATCCCAGCGCCACCGCGCTCTCCATGGCGGCGCCGTAGGGTATCTCGAGTTCGGGAGTGCGGACGGTGAGAGGGATCGAGGAACCGGCCATCAGGGGGTACTTCAACTCCCGCGACCAGCGATACATTTCCTTTGCCTTCAGCCAGGAATAGGAAAAATGCTTGTCGCTGAAAAGGGGGACCGTCTTGCCGGCGCGCCGGAAGACTTCCGCTATCTGCTCCATCAATTCGTAGCGCGGGTAGAGTTTCTGGCCCAGGTGGTTGGTGGGGTAGTTCCCATGCTCGCCGACAAAGCACACCGCATCCACTGCCAGGCCGCTGCCGCCGCGCGTGAGCGCCTCACGGACGGTGGGAAAGATCTGGAATCCGTGTTTTTCCGCCAGTCCGCGGCTCAAATCGGCCGGCGGAGCCTGATCGGTGTACATGGAAACAATGCGCGTGCGCGGCTCGGTAAAAACTCCGTTCGCGGAATAGCCGTTCAGCAGCCTGCCGATAATCACGTTGGCGTGGGTGTTCAACCGCCCATCGTTGGTGTACATGGTGACGATGGCGGCAACGGTCTTCTTCGGGGGTTGGGCGCTTGCCTGCGGCGCGGCGGCGGATGCGAATCCGGCAATCACCTGGCGGCGGTTCATCATTCGTTCATCTCCTTATCAGTGTTGCCATCATTATGACGCAGCGCGCGGCGCCAGGACGCGGCAGCGTCAGGGCCAACAAAATATCAACAATCCACAATCCACATATCCATATCCACATATCCCTTGTCCGCCCATCGCGGTGGTGATATGCTTGCTGCCGCTTCCCTGACAGATGTTTGACGGTTTCTGCTTGTTCCAGCGGGCGACTGATCCGTTCAGTGAAACGGATCCCGCCGGCCGCACAACTTCACTGGCCGCGAAAGCCTGATGCAACTCAACACAAGG
The DNA here is from genome assembly GCA_026954325.1 of Bryobacterales bacterium. GTDB lineage: Bacteria > Acidobacteriota > Terriglobia > Bryobacterales > Bryobacteraceae > CADEFT01. The sequence continues at coordinate 59,944 of JAIXKK010000028.1, forward strand.
AGGAATTACTCGATGTCATCCCAGTTTGAAAAGCTCTGCGCCCGTGCATGCCGTATGGAAAACAGGCATCCCTACCGGTTGATCACGGCCGCGATATTGGTTTTCTTGGCAATTCACTCCCGCCCCGCTCAAGCGCAACAGACCGGAGCAGCGACATTGGTCGGCGCCATCACCGACAGTACGGGCGCGAGGGTTCCAGGCGCGGAGGTAACGGTGGTCAACGTGGATATGGCCTTTCGGACGACGGTGAAATCCAACGGCGAGGGAGACTACTACGTACCCTATCTGCGTCCGGGCTCATATCGGATCACGGTGGACGCAGCCGGGTTCAAACGCTTCATGAGGGAGGGCATCCTCCTGCGGACCGCCGAGACGCCCCGCGTGGACATCACACTCGAAATCGGCGCCACTTCCGAGCAGGTGGTTGTCACAGCCGCGGCGCCACTACTGGCGACCGAGACCGCTACCGCCGGCGCCATCATGAGCAGCCAGACGATTCTGGCCATCCCCGTGGCGCAGAAGCGGGCCAACAAATTGTTGCTATATTTTCCCGCGGCGTCCGGCAGCAGCGGGTATCACGTGATGGGGCAGCGCCAGCGCTCGATTGCCTACACGTTGGACGGGGTGAGCGGAAAACAACCCGGCACTGGCTCAGCCTTCGGGGTCAACGACTCGATCCACAGCGTCCTTGACGCGGTCGAGGAGGCCAAAGTCACCAGCACTGGCTTGCCCGCGGAAGTGGGCCATTCGGCCGGAGGGTCGCTCTCGTTAGTCTTCAAGTCCGGAACCAATGATCTTCACGGTTCATTCGAAGACCGGATCATGGACGGAACGTTCGTCCACCGGTACTACCTCCAACAGGCGCCGAACATCAGTCCGGCGAGATTCCAGTTCATCGACGCCACTACCAGCGGACCAGTGGTTCTTCCCAAGCTGTACAACGGAAAAAACAAAACCTTTTGGTTGTCGGCCTATGCCATCCACCTGGAGCATGCCGGTGAAACCGGATTGCGGTACACCGTACCCAGCCCGGAGATGTTAAACGGCGACTTTTCGTTTGGAGGTATTGGACTCCCTCTCTATGATCCGTTCAGCACGCGTCAGGACGCCACGGGCAAGTGGGTGCGGGACCCGATCCCCAACAACCAGATCTCGCCCAGCCGGTTCGATCCGGTGGCGAAGAATTTCCTCTCGCACAATCCGTTCGTGAACCCGAATGTTCCGGGAACTATGACAAGGACCGGGCCGGTGAATAACCTCGCCGCGGACGGCCCCAAGACGATAAAACGAATCCGATGGGACGAAAAGATTGATCATCAATTTTCATCAAACCATAAAATCTTCGGACGATATTCGCACGCCCGTCACCGTGCGGACCGGGCGCAGAAGTACCCCGAATTCGCTTGGGGGTTGTTGGACTATAACTCCCAGACCATCCCGATTGATCTCATTAACATTGGGTTTAACGACACGCTGTTGCTTGGACCGGGCAGATTCAACGAGGCGCGTGTGGGCTACTCCCGGCGGCACTACACGCTGAACAGTCTGAGCTACGGGCAGGGTTGGGGGAAGAAACTGGGGATGGCTAACGTGTCCGATGATACGTTCCCGTTGTTCAATCTCCCGCCCTACCGGATTACTTCCCTGGCGCGCGAAAGCCAGGTGGGGGAGGATTTCACGTTCCAGGACAACTTCACGCAGATCGCCGGAACACACACGCTGAAGATGGGGTACGAGTTGATGCGTACCCGGTATAACGCGGTGCTGGCCGCTTTACCTGGAGGAAGCTACACCTTCGCCGGCACTGAATCTCCGTTCACGGCGAACACCGGCAATACGTTCGCTTCGTTCCTGCTGGGCACGGTGGGCAGCGCCCAGTTTTCGCAGAATTTCGGTTCCTGGCTGCCGCGATGGTGGCAACATGCCTTCTACTTTCAGGACGACTGGAAGGTGAAACGCGGACTGTCCCTCAGCCTTGGTCTGCGCTGGAACTATGAAACGCCGTTCGCCACCAAGTACGGACAGCAATCGCAGTTCGACCCAACCGCCACCGATCCGCTGACGGGAAGACCGGGAGCGCTCACTCATCCTAAAGACCAGTTGGCGGCGAGGGACCTGAATAACTTCCAACCTCGTCTCGGTTTGGCGTGGAACTTCCTTCCCAATTGGGTGTTCCGGTCATCATTTGGAATCATGAATCCGGACTTGGGCGCAACCGACATCGGACAGAATTTCGAGGAATATCAGGCGACCGTGAATGTGCAGTCTCCATCCGGTGATCCCCGGCATGCCTTCGTTCTTTCCAACACGCCGGCTGTCACCTACCAACAGAGCGCAAATGGCAGCGTTCCCTATGGCGGGACGAACTACAGCGCCCGCAATGTTTCCTGGTATGACCCCCACATGCGGACGCCGTACATAATGAACTGGTCGGCAGGCATTCAGCGCCAGTTATCACCCACATGGCTGCTGGAACTGACGTACCAGGGAACATCGGGAGTGAAGTTGCTGAACAATTGGAATATGAATGTCATTCCGCTGAATATCTCGACGGATCCGTCCGCTCTGGCGCAGATCTTCCAGAATCAGCAGAACTACAAACCGTACCCCCAGTTTGGCTCCATCAACCTCTACTCCAACTTCGGCCACAACACGTACCATGCCGGTACGGTGAGAGCGGAGAAGCGCTACTCTCACGGCCTGACTTGGATGCCATACTACACCTGGTCGAGAACGATTGATGAAAGCGATGCGGACGGCGGCGCAAATGGCGTCACCTATTACAACCGCAGGCTGGAGAAGGCGCGGGCAGGGTATGACATTCGCCATCATTTCACGAGCATCCTGACCTATGAGTTTCCGGTTGGGAGAGGACGATGGCTGCTGAACCGGGGCGGGATCATGAACGGGATCTTTGGCGGTTGGGAGGTGACCTGGAATCAGCAGTTCGAAACAGGCTTGCCGACAACAGTTACATTTTCCGGAAGCCCGTACAATTATCTGTCGCAGGGCGCCTACCGGCCTAATGCACTCGTCCCAATGTCTCAGGCGGTGGTGCAGGACTGGAGCATCGGGTCTAATCGGTTCCCGGTCTCGGACAACAGAGCGCAGAATCCCTACCTGAAGTTCAGTGCGTTCGGCTACCCGGCGGCGTTCACCACCGGCGCCTTGGGACGAAACACCTTCGAAGGACCGGGGGCGAATTGGATGCAGGTGTCGGTCAGCAAGAGTTGGTTGATTCGTGAACGCTTCCGCATCATCAGCCGGCTCGACATGATGAACCTGCCGCTGAAGCAGCCATCGTTCAATCAGCCCAACTCGGTCTACAGCGCTAATAGTCCGTTCACTTTCGGAACTATGTCCGGAACGCGCGGAGACACTTCAAACTTCGCCACCGGGCAGCCGTGCTTTGAAATTGACATTCGCGTGCAGTTCTGACGCTGCTCCGTTCCGGCGCCATGTTCGCACTCGAATTTGGCGCATGGAAAGCGTGACCGCTGCGCGCCCAAGTCCGGCTGGATCGTGCACGGAAATGCTGACTACCCGGCGGGAGTATGGCAACGCCTTGCCTTCAATAGCGGGATGTAATAAGTTTGCGGTCATGATGACGCATCCATACAGAATCGTTTCGCTGGTTGTTGGCATAGCCGTCGCGGGCGGAGTGGCGCTCACCTCGGCTCAGCCCCCCAAGCCCAAGCGCATCAACAGGGCGATTGAGCTTCTGGCGGAGGATCAACCCATTTACTACACCGGCTCCCACTCCGGCACCACCGGCACCTTCGAACAGGGCGTAAAAGACGCCCAGACCTATGCCGACTACATCAGCTATGACATGGAGCATGCGCCCTTCGACGTCAAAGGCCTGGCCGAATACATGCGCGGTCTGGTGAAGGGCGGACCCACGAGAAGCGGACATCGCACACCGGCTGTGATTGTGAATGTGCCGGTGAACGGGCTGGACGAAACCACGGTACGCGCCAACGCATGGATGTTCAACCAGGTGCTGGCGACGGGCGTCCACGGGGTTCTGCTGACGCGTGCCGATGACCCCGGCGCGGTCAGGGCCTTTGTGGAGGCCATCCGGTTTCCCATCCACAAAGAGGGCGTCGGCGTGGACGGCCTGAAAGAAGGACGGAGAGGGGTTCATGGCGTTCCGGCAGCGGCCGCGATCTGGGGAGTCTCGCAGGAGGAGTATCTGAAGAAGGCCGATGCCTGGCCGCTCAACCCCGAAGGGGAACTGCTGCTCGGGCTGAAACTGGAGGACAAGTACGCGCTTGCCAACGCGGACGCGAACCTCAAAGTGCCCGGAATCGCCTTTGCGGAGTGGGGGCCGGGAGACATGGCGCTTTCGTTGGGAGTGATGGGAAGCGGGCGCGCCGCGCAGAATGATCCGCGAATGAAGGACGCGCGGGCAACGGTGTTTTCCGCCTGCAAAGCCAACCACCGTTTCTTTCTGAACACGATGACCCCGACGGATGTCATCGCCATGATCAAGGAGGGAGTGAGAATCGGGCCGGCGAGTCCGGAGGCGGCGGAAATCGGACGCAAGTTTACGAAGCGGCGGATGCCCTGGTGACGCAAGCCGGAACGGAATACTACAACGCCAGGCGGACAGCCTGCTCCACTTCACGCCTGTAGTCATCGAGCAATTGTTCCTCCTCGGCTTCGAACCGCATGACGAGGATGGGCTGCGTGTTGGAGGCGCGCACGAGTCCCCATCCTTTGTCGAATAGTACACGCACTCCGTCCACTTCCACGACCGGCCGGAGACTGCGAAAGTGTGAAGCGACGCGTTCAACGACGGAGAACTTCATCTCGTCCGGGCAGTCGAGGCGGATTTCAGGGGTGGAGACAAGCCGCGGAACGCCCTCGAGCTGTGCGGAGAGAGGCTTGCCGGATGCGGCGACAATTTCGATGAGGCGGCAGGCGCTGTACATAGCGTCGTCGAAGCCGTAGTAGCGGTCGGCGAAGAACATGTGGCCGCTCATTTCACCGGCCAGTTCCGCGTTCTCTTCCTTCATCTTCGCCTTGATGAGGGAATGGCCCGTCTTGTACATGATGGGATTTCCGCCGAGGGCGCGGATGCCGTCATAGAGCGCCTGAGAGCATTTGACCTCGCCGATGAAGGTGGCGCCGGGTTTTCTCGAGAGAATCTCGCGGGCGTAGATGAGAAGCAGCATATCGCCCCACACCACATTGCCGTGCTCGTCAACAGCGCCGATGCGGTCCCCATCGCCGTCAAAAGCAATGCCGAGTTCGGCATTATGCTCCAGGACCGCGCGGCGCAGATGTTCGAGGTTATGTTCGACGGTAGGGTCGGGATGATGATTGGGGAAACGGCCGTCCATTTCGAAGAACAACTCGACGGCGTCAACATTCAGCTTTGCGAGCAGACCGCGCATGGTGGGACCGGCGGCGCCATTTCCCGCGTCGACGGCCACCTTGATGCGGCGTTCGAAAGCGAATTGCGAAGCAACCTCTTCGACGTACGGAGCGGTAACATCCGCCCCGGACACCTTCCCTTCTCCGGAAACAAAGTCCCCGGACTGAATGAGGCGCGGCAGTTCCTGAATCTTTTCGCCATGGATGGTGCTCTTGCCGAGCATCACCTTGAAGCCGTTGTAATCGGCCGGATTGTGACTGCCGGTGATCATCACCCCGCCGCCTGCCCGAAGGTGGAAGACGGAGTAATAGAGCAGCGGGGTGGGAACACAGCCGATGTCTGTGACATCGCATCCGGTGGAAAGGATGCCCTTGAGAAGAGCATCCCGGAGGCGTTGGCCGCTGAGACGGCAATCGCGGGCAAGGTTCAGGCGATTGACGCCGGCGCGCCGCAGATAAGTCCCTATTCCCCGGCCGAGAGTCTCGATATCCGGGCTTAACAGATCGCGATCCGCAACGCCGCGGATATCGTATTCGCGAAAAATGTTGGGGTTCAGCACGAGTTAGAGGTAGTCCTTGTAAAGCTCGACAATGCCCTTGATCATGTCCACTTCGGCGGCGTTCACATTCTCGAGGGGAGGACGAACCGGCCCACCCTTGAGCCCGATAAGATCCATGAAGGTTTTCATGACGGAAACTTCATAGCCGCGCTTGCGGTCGCGCAGGGCATAGAGCGGATGGACGTACTTGTTGAGCAGGCTGTTGAGCGTGGCGAAATCCCGTTCCATGCCCGCCGCGCCGATGGCGAGCGAGAGTTTGGGGGCGACATTGGAAATGCTCGAGGTATAACCTTGCACGCCGATGGCGAAATAGCCCGCCGCGCAGTCGTCGCCGATGCCGCCGATCCAGGCAAGCCGGTCACCCACCTTGGCCATGATGCGCTGATACTTGCGCATGTCGCCCTGGCCGTCCTTCCAGATTTGCAGCGTGGGAACTCTGTCGGCGAGGCGCGCCACCATGTCCGGGGAGAAGACGGCCCAATCACGGCTGTAGAGGGAGAGCGGTAAACCGCTCGCTTTCCCGATGGCTTCATAGTAGCTGAGCAGGCCATCGATGGGAGCGCCGGTGTAATAAGGGGGCATGACGAGCAATGCATCCGCGCCCGCCTTCTCCATTTCCCTCGCCATTTCGGAGGCGATGCGGGCGTTGAAGCCGACGCCGCCGATGACGGGCATCTTGCCGTTGGTCACGGCCACGGTTCGCCGGACCACTTCGACGTTCTCACCGGGCGTGAGGGAGTAGATCTCTCCCGTGCCGCCAACCGCGACGAGGGAGCAGAAGGGATGTTTGATCATCTCGACCACGTTGGATTCAAGAGCGTCGAGATCGAGCGTAAGGTCCGTCTTGAATGGGGTGATGGGGAATCCGACGACTCCCCGCAGTTTATCGCGCAGCATGATTACTCCGTTAATGGTTTGTGATCGGCCAGGGCGCTGTGACGGCGGCCAAAAAAATAGTACAACACAAGTCCGATGATGAGCCAAACAAAAAACCGGATCCAGGTCTCGAGCGGAAGGCTCATCATCAGAACGAAACAGAAGAGGATGGACAGGATGGGAAGCACCGGCACGAAGGGGACGCGGAATCCGCGTGGGCGGGTTGGTTGCTTGCGCCGCAGCACCAGCACGCCCGCGGAGACCAGTGAAAACGCAAAAAGAGTGCCGATATTGCTCAAGTCAGCGAAGGTTCCGATGTCCCAGATGCCGGCGGGAATACCGACGGCGAGTCCCGCCACCCAGGTGCTGACGTAAGGGGTGTGGAACCGCGTGTGCACGCGGGAGAACACCGTCGGGAGCAGACCGTCCCGGGACATGGCGAACCAGACGCGCGCCTGGCCGTATTGGAACACCAGCATGGAACTGAGCATGCCCCCGAGCGCGCCCGTGGTGACAAGGGCGCGGATGTTATCCATGCCGATGCTCTTGAGAGCATTCGCGACGGGAGCGGCGTTATTCAAGTCTTTCCAATTGACGATGCCGGTAAGAACGAGTGAGACGGAGACGTAGAGCACGGCGCAGATCAACAGGGACGTGATGATCCCGAAAGGAAGATCCTTCTGCGGATTGCGGCACTCTTCGGCGGCGGTGGATACCGAATCGAACCCGATGTAGGTGAAGAAAACGATGGCGCCTCCGGTGAGAACGCCGCTAAAGCCGTTAGGAAAGAACGGGCGCCAGTTCTCGGTGCGGATCGCCCGGGAAGCGGCGAAGATGAACAGCAGGATGGCGCAGATCTTGATGATCACCATGATGTTGTTGGCGCGTGCGCTCTCGCGGACGCCGCGTACCAGCACCATGGTCAACACCATGAGGACGAGAAATGAGGGAAGGTTGAACCAGCTTCCGGTCAACTGGCCGCTCGAGAAGATCGGCTCGGAGAGTTGTTTGGGAAGGTGGACGCCGAAAACGCCATCGAGCACATCGTTGAAGTAGGCCGAAAAACCGACGGCGACCGCCATGTTTGAGACGGCATATTCCAGAATGAGGTCCCAGCCGATGATCCAGGCGAAGATCTCGCCGAGCGTGGCGTAAGAGTAGGTGTAGGCGCTGCCGGCGATCGGGATCATCGAGGCCAGTTCGGCGTAGCACAGCCCGGCGAGGCCGCACACGACAGCGACTAGAAAAAAAGACAAAGCGATCCCCGGACCGGCGCCGGGCCGGCCGATGGTCGCGACGGAGCCCGAACCTTGCAATAGCAGGTCGAGCACGGGAGCGTGGAGAATCGAGTGGAAACTCAAAGTCTCGCCCGCCGCCGCCGTCCCCGTCAGGATGAAGATTCCCGAGCCGATGACGGCGCCGATGCCAAGCGCGGTCAGGCTCCACGGCCCCAGCGAGCGGCTGAGTCTGCGGCCCGGTTCTTCGCTGGCCGCAATGAGCGCGTCGATGGATTTCGTGCGGAGTAGCTGACTCATGGACTCCCGGCGGCAACCGGCTCCAAATCGAAGGCGCGCCGGCATGGGTGCTCGAGGTTGCTCCCTTGCACTGAGAGGCGGCGGCCTCCCTTGCTGGCTGATTTAGCGCTTGCGCTGGCCCTTAACCATCTTCGGCACCTTTTTCTTCATGGAGCCGCGGGCAACGCCCTGTGCTCGCTCGGCCTTTGCAGGCGCCGCTTTGCGCGCCGTGCGCTTTGCCTTCTTGCGCTCTTCTTTGTCAGTGATGTTCTTCGTGTTCATTCGTCAGTCAGTCCTGCGTATTTCGCGATCAATTTTTTCAACCCGTGGCCCGGAAAACTCACGGTCAACTTCGCGTCCGGCCCCTCTCCTTCCTTCCGCACAATCGTCCCTCGCCCCAAAGTGGGGTGGTTGATGGTGCTTCCGGCAGAGAGCTTCGGCTTCCTGGCTGCGGGCTTGGCTGCTGCCGCCGGCTTTGAAGGGGCCGGGGCCGCGGGGGCAGCCTGCCGCTGCGGTTTGACGTATGCTCGCGGATCAGCCGCGGCGCCACGCTCCTTAAAAAACTGCGAGATGTTCTCTACGGAATTATACGTCTTCCCGGTGTAGAGATTCTTGCGGGCGGTGTGGCGCACCTCGAACTGCTCGGAGTAGAGGTCCACCTCCCGCGCGGCCGCGCCGGAGCCGGAGCCCTGCTTGCGCACCAGTGGCGGCGGAATCTCCTTGAGGAATTGCGAAGGCATGGCCGGCTCGGGCGGTCCGCCGAAGCGGCGCCGGAACTTGGCGTGGGTCACATACAGCAGCTTTTCCGCCCGCGTCATGCCGACGTAGAACAGGCGGCGCTCCTCTTCGAGCATCGCGGCGGAATTGAGCGAGCGGCTGTGCGGGAACAAACCTTCTTCCAGCCCCGCGATGAATACGGCGGGGAACTCGAGACCCTTCGCGTTGTGGATGGTGAGCAGAGAAACCTGGACCTTTTCGTCGAGTTGATCGGCGTCGCTCACGAGAGCGGTGTGATCGAGAAAATCGACGATGGTTTCGCCACGCTCGGCCGCTTCTGTCGCGGCATTGAGCAATTCCTGCACGTTGGCCAGCCGGTTTTCGGCATCCTCGCCTTTCGCCGACTCGAGCATGAGGCGATAGCCGCTTCGATTCACTACGTTTTCGAGCACCGTGTGCACGGGCATCGCCGCGGACTCATTGCGCAGTTCGAGAATGAGGTCGCGGAAGGAGCGCAGAGCCGACTCCGCGCGCGCGCCGAGTTCGTGGGTTTCCAGAAGCCGGCCGATGGCGTCCCATGCGCTCAGTTGTCTTGTGACGGCGCAATGCTCGATGGCTTCAATCGTGGAGCGGCCAAGGCCGCGGGCGGGCGTGTTGATGACGCGGTAGAGGCCGACATTGTCGGACGGCGTGGTCAGCAGGCGGAGATACGCCACGATGTCCTTCACCTCCGCGCGCTGATAGAAACTGAATCCGCCCACCACGACATACTTGCGGCCATAGCGGCGCAGCGCCTCTTCGATCTGCCGCGACTGGAAATTCGTGCGGTAGAGAACGGCGGCGCGATAACGGGGATGCTGGTGAATCACCTTCTCGATCTGATCGGCGATCCAGAGCGCTTCGTTCTCTCCATCGGCGCCGCGGGTGATCTTCTCCCCCGCCTCGCCGGCCGTCCAGAGCCGCTTGCCTTTGCGCTGCAGGTTGTTGGCGACCACGCTGCCCGCCGCTTCCAGAATGGACTTGGTGGAGCGGTAGTTCTGTTCCAGGCGGATGACGGCGGCGTGGCGGAAGTCCTTCTCAAAATCGAGGATGTTGCGAATATCGGCCCCGCGCCAGCTATAAATGGACTGGTCCTCATCGCCGACGACGCAGACATTCTGCTTCGGCCCGGCCAGCAGCCTCATCAATTCGTACTGGTTGCGGTTGGTGTCCTGATATTCGTCAATCATCAGGTATTGAATGCGCTCTTGCAAGCTTTCGCGAGTGGCGCGGTCGTGCTGGAGAAGCCTGACGGCCTCGAGAAGGAGATCGTCGAAATCGAGGGCGTTGGCGGAGCGCAGGCGCGCCTCGTAGTTCTCGTACAGTTTACCCACGGTCTTCGCCACCGGATCCTCGGCCGCGGCCTGGAAGTCCTCCGGAGAGATCTTGTCGCACTTGGCGTTGCTGATGATGGAGAGCGCGGTGCGCGGGGCAAACGCCTTGTCGTCGAGGCCGAATTGCTTGTAGAGCGACTTGAGAACCGAAACCTGGTCATCGTCATCGTAGATGGTGAAACCGCGGGTGAAGCCGGGGCGGATTTCGGCGAGTTTGTCCCCATGGCGGCGCAGGACACGCACGCAGAAGGAGTGAAAGGTGGATACGGTAGGGCCATCGCCCATGATGCGGCCCGCCAGAAGAGTGCGGACGCGCTGGCGCATTTCGTCAGCCGCCTTATTGGTGAAGGTGACCGCGAGGATAGACCACGGCGCGATGCCGCGCTCGCAGATCATGTAGGCGATGCGGTGGGTGATGACACGGGTCTTGCCGCTGCCTGCTCCGGCCAGGAGAAGCAACGGGCCTTCCACGTGGCGGACGGCTTCGGCTTGCTGGGGATTCAACCCCGCGAGAAAATCCATGAGGCTTCGGTTTCGCTGATTCAGAAGAAGTGTGAATCTCTAGTTATTGTGGCATAGTCCGCATGCTGACGCCCGTCGAATGTTTGGCTGGTTTCAGAGACTCTTGCGCAGGGCTTTTTCCATCTCGTGAGGCGAAAAACCGTAGGGCCCGGGAGCGCTCTTGAACACGACGCGCCCCTGCTTGCCGATGACGTAGAGCCGGTCGGGCCAGCCGGTGTAGGCGCGCTCGGTGCGATTGTCGATGCCGTCGAGCAGGGCCGGTATGCGAGCAGAACCGGCCCGGCGGCAGCTTCATAGCCGCGAAGAGCGCTCCCGCCGCCAGGAGCCAGACGATGGCCAGGGCGGAGCCGATTCTCGCCAGTAGTCGCATGATTCCAGCTATTGTATCCGCTCCCGGCAATGAAGCCGGCGGTCGTGGTTCAGGCCGCCGTGGTTCGGGTAAGTTATATACTCGCACTGCGTGCTCATTCTGCTGTTCCTGCCATTCGGGGCCTTGGTGGCGGCGCTGCTGCTCGCACGGGCCTATTGGCGGTCCGCGGCCGTACGGTGGACAGCGGGAGGCGCTTCCCTCTTATCCATGGCAACAGGGGCGGCGCTATTGTGGAGCATTTTCCGCTCCACTTCTTCCACTGCCGCCATCGGGGTTCTCTTCCTGCCGCTGTGGATGATCGCTGGAGGAGCGATTGGGGCGGTGCTCGGATTTGTCGCTTACAAGGCAGCCCGGTTGCGAGAGAAGGTAACCGTGGTGCGGGCCGCGAGCGCGCTGGCGCTGCTCGGCGTGGCGCTCTATGCGGGCGCTGCCGGGTGGCGTATCCGGCTATTCCATGCGGACCAACAGATAAAGGATCCGCTTGTGCTGAAAACACGCGCGCGGGCCGAACTTTCGCGGCACGACTATTTCCTCCTGTCTGCCATCGCGCGCAATCCACACACAGACGCCCAGACGCTGCTCGAGATTGCGCGGAATCCCGACCCGGGCCTTCACGAAAAGCGCGCCGGGTGGATCAACATGGTGGACCGCGACAGGCTTGCGGTAGTGCGAAAGGTGATTCGTAACCCCAACTCGAATGTGGACGCGCTGGTAGCCCTCTCGAACTCCACCAATGACTACGTCTTGGGCGACCTTGCCCAGGACAGGCGCACGCCGGAACCGGTGCCGCGGCAAGTCGCGGCCAGGAGCGGATCGTACCTTGTCCATTGGGGGCTGGCGGCGAATTCCAACGCGCCGCCGGACCTGCTGGAGAAACTGCCGCGGAGCAAGGATCTTTATGTGGCGATGGGACTGGCCTACAATGAGGCGACGCCGGCGGAGATTCTGAGGGAACTCGCCTCGCACGGTGATCCGCTGGTGCGGGAACGCGTAGCCTTGAACAAGCGCACGGACATGGAGGTACTGGAACAATTGATGCGGGACGGAAATACACAGGTGGCGCGGCGGGCCGCCGCGCAATACGGGAGCCGCAAGGGCAGATGAACCGGCGGCATTTTCTTTCACTCGCGGCTGCTTTGCCTGGAATTGGCGAAGAGTTGGAGGAGTCGAAACCGATTCCGGAGCCGCACTTCCCCTCGCGGCTGTACTGTTTCGTTTGGCGGAACTGGGAACTGGCGAACACGGGACGCCTGGCACAGGTGCTGCACGCAACGGAGCGTAACGTGCTCGCACTGGGGCGATCCATGGGCCTGCCGCGCAAGCCTCATCTCACGGACGATCAGCTCCGCCGGGTGTACATTACGGTCATCCGGCAGAACTGGCACCTGCTGCCGGAAGAGCAGTTGATGGAATTGCTCGGTTGGGACCGGAACAAGTTCGAGTACACCCTGAAAGAAGATGATTTTCTGGATGTGAAGCTCGGCCGGAACAAGCCGCGCTGCGAGCCTCTGCGCTATGAGACGCCCGGCCCCGCCGAGCGGCGGCGGGCGGAAGAGATCCGGCGAATTCTGGACCGGATTTTCGGCAAATCGTTGCACGAAGCCGGACAGCCTCCGTTCCACTTCGTCGAGGAACTGAGTTCGCCGGCGATTGAGCCGTTACCTGGCGGTGGAACAGCGGAGGCATCCGAGGTGGACTTGCGGGCTGGATGGGGTATCCACCCCTTTCCCGGAAGCGCGCGCGAGCACCTGGCCCGGTACCTGGAGCAGCGGTTCGGCGTGAGGAGCACCCTGAAGTCCGCCCGCGCAATCCGGCTGCGGCTATCCGCCGGTCCCATGCAGTGGGATGTGCGGCGGGACGCAGTGACTCTCCAGGCGCCGGACGAGGCGGGTCTGATGCAGGTGGTGTATCTGCTGGAGGATGCGCTCGAGCGGCGGGAAGCGCCCGTTCTCCCCCTGGGCCCGCGGGAGTTCCCTTCGCCGTGGTCGCCGCGCTTCCTCTACTCCTACGTAGCTCTGTATGGAGACCCGCTGGTGGATACTGCCGCCGATCCGTTCCCGCCCGGATATCTGGACAAGCTGGCGCGCGGCGGAATCAATGGAGTGTGGCTGCAAGGAGTGCTCAACACGCTGGCGCCTTCCTCTGTTTTTCCCGAGTTCGGCAAGGGCTGGGAGACGCGGTTGAAGAACCTGGCGGGCCTCTGTGACAGGGCTGCGCAATTCGGGATGAAGGTCTATCTCTACCAGAACGAACCGCGCTCCATGCCTGCATCGTTCTTTGAGAACCGGAGCGGCTTGCGAGGCGCAAGCTTTCAGAACCTGTATTCTCTGTGCACGAGTACAAAGGAGGTGCGCCGCTGGCTGTCGGATTCGCTCGCCCACGTCTTTCATCATGTCCCTCGACTTGGCGGCATATTTACGATTTCGATGTCTGAAAATCACACCAACTGCTTCTCGCACGGGGGAGCCTGGCGCAAGGTGCCTCCCACCGCCGCGGATTGCCCCCGCTGCTCGAAGCGCGAAAGCTGGGACGTGTTGGGGGAGATGTTCGCCGCCATGCATGAAGGCGTCAGGCGGTCCAGCAAGTCAGCGGAGATCATCCACTGGGATTGGGGTTGGGGAGACGATCTGGCGGCCCGGCTGATCCCGCTGCTCGACAAGGATGTCAAGTTCCAGAGCATCAGCGAATGGAGCAAGCCCGTGGAGCGGGGCGGCGTGAAAACGCAGGTCGGCGAGTATTCCATCTCGGTTCCCGGTCCCGGTCCGCGCGCGCTGCGCAACTGGGGCATCGCCCGGCAAGCCGGGGTCGCGGCATTCGCTAAGGTGCAGTTCAACAACACCTGGGAGATGTCCGCCGTACCCTACCTGCCGGTTCCGCACCTCATTCTGGAGCACTGCGAGAACCTCGGCAAAACAGGCGTTCAGGGGCTGATGGCTTCCTGGACGTGCGGCGGTTTTCCGTCGCCGAATCTCGATGCCGCAAAGGCGTTCTACTACCATCAGGGCGCGGATAGGCAAGCGATTCTGCGGGATGTGGCGTCGCGGCGATACGGGCCCGGGGCACAGGATGACGCAGTGGAAGCGTGGCGCCTGTTCAGCGAAGCGTTCCGCGAGTTTCCCTACGGCGTGCAGGTTTATATCATTCCGACGCAACACGGCCCCGCCAACCTGTTGCGGCTCACCCCGACGGGGCACGGGCCGGGCATGATTCTGTTTCCGCATGACGCCATGAAAGCCTGGTGCGGCGCTTATCCGCCGGAGGTTGTCCAATCGCAATTCGCCCTGCTGGCCGGGAAGTGGAAGGCGGGCCTGGAACGGCTGGAGCGCGTGCCGGGAAAGTCAACGCCCGCGAAGCGCGCCCATGCGGCGGCCGATTTGGCCGTGGCGCTCACCTGCTACCACCATTTTCAGAGCGTGGCGAACCAGGTGGAATTTTACCGGCTGCGTGATTCCGCCAACCCCGATTATGCTCGCATGAAGGAACTGGCGCTCGAGGAACGGGAACTGGCCCGCCGGCAGTATGGCGTGGCGCGTTCTCTTTCCACGATTGCCTATGAAGCCTCGAATCACTACTACTACCGGCCGCTCGATCTGGCGGAAAAGGTCCTGAACTGCGAGTGGCTGCTCGCGCAGTCGCGGATGCTTTAGGCTAAGTACAGGGTTTGTACTTCGCCCAATGCTGGAACGAGGCGCCCGGCATCGTTCCCACACCCCACGAAGGAGCGTTACGGCATGGATACGGTGGACGAGAACATTAAAGCGAGAGTAGTGGCGCCGGAGGCGCTGTGCCGGCGGGTGGACATAGAGAAGTTCCCGTTCACAAGCACCGCGGATCTGGACGGCCAGACGGATTTCATCGGCCATGATCGCGCGCTCGAGGCCATGCAGTTCGGCATCGGCATTCGCAAGCAGGGTTTCAATCTCTATCTGCTGGGTCCGGCGGGCGCCGGAAAATACAAGATCGCCCGGAGTTTTCTCGAAAAACGCGCGGCGGGAGAAGGAACCCCTGACGAGTGGTGTTACATCAATAACTTCGTCAGTCCCGAGACGCCGAACGCCCTCCGGCTCCCGCCCGGACGGGCTTTGCCGC
The DNA here is from genome assembly GCA_026954325.1 of Bryobacterales bacterium. Lineage (GTDB taxonomy): Bacteria > Acidobacteriota > Terriglobia > Bryobacterales > Bryobacteraceae > CADEFT01. Next base: position 75,347 of record JAIXKK010000028.1, read on the forward strand.
TGCGGGACGACATGAACCGCCTGATCGAGGATCTGCGCTCCGCCATCCCTACCGCGTTCCAAAGCGAAAATTACCGGGCGCGGAAACACGTGATCGAGCAGGAAGCGAAGGATCAGCAGGAAAAGGCCTTCGAAGAGGTGGCCGAAGAGGGCCAGAAGAACGAGATTGCGATGATGCGGAGCCCCACGGGAATTATTCTCGCTCCGATGAAAAAGGGCGAAGTGATGGAACCGCGGGAGTTCGAGAGCCTGCCCGCCGGCGAACATCAGCGGTTGGAGAACAAGATTGTCGAGTTGCAGAAGAAGTTGCGCAAGGTGTTACTCCAGATTCCCAAATGGGAGCAGGAGGGCCGGGAAAAAGTCAGGGAACTGAATAATGAAGTCGCCAGGTTTGCCGTAAGCCACTTACTGGAGGATTTGGCCGGGAAATATTCAGACCTGCCGCGGGTCGTGAGTTTACTGAACGATGTCCAGGCCGACGTGATCGAGCACGTGGATGAGTTTCTGACGCCGCCGGAACATCCACTGGCGGCGCTGATGGGAGCGGGTCCCACGTTCTTCCGCCGCTACCAGGTCAATGTGCTGGTGGAACGGGAAACCGCGGAAGGCGCTCCCGTTGTATTTGAAGATCATCCCACCTATCAGAACCTGGTGGGGCAGGTGCAGTACCAGTCGCACATGGGCGCGCTGACGACGGACTTCACGCTGATCCGAAGAGGTGCGCTCCACCGCGCCAACGGCGGATACCTGATCCTGGACGCCTACAAACTCCTGACC
>JAIXKK010000052.1 GCA_026954325.1 Bryobacterales bacterium
CTGTCCGGGTGTCAACCTCGGCAAAGGGAGAGGTTGACTTCGTAATCGACTGAAAAACGGGGGATTGCAAGCCGTTTGTCAACGTCTGTCAGCCGCGAAAATCTCGCTGGCGCTAGGCAAAACGTGCAATCGTGCTACCCGCCGCCGTTTTCGCCCTGGGAGGACCCAACGGACGATTACTGGACCGCTGATTGCCTGCACGCGGCGGAATCACCTTCGAAACCAGGAACGCCCCGCGCCGCCAGGCGATGAATCGCCCGGCGTTCTTGCTCCGCCGCCGCTTCATGACACGAGGCAGTCCGTCACAACCTGTAGGAACACTCCGCGAGTGCAGACAGGCACCCCGTCCTCGTCGCGCCGGTCCAGGCGCCGCAGTTTCCAGCAGCGGCCGGCATCGAGGTTTTCGAGGAAGCTGTAGCGCGTCCCGCCGCGAGCATGGGCCTCGACGGGATTACCGCCGTCCTCACGCCGCGGCCAGATCGCTTTGAGATGTCCCTTGCGGCCATACGACGGCTTCACGTATCCGCCCGCGATCATACGCTTGGCCGCCTCCATCGAGCGGAAGCCGAGCGGCGTGCCGTCGGGCGCGTAGTACGGAATCGGATCCTCGGGCTTCATCGGGGCACACTTCGGGTGCGGCACGGAAGGGAAGGAGATTCACGAGAGTCCCGTCTCTCGGTGGTGGGGATGCGGGGTTTGCGAGAGGCCCGCGACCTCTGGGAAGCGCTTCACCAGCGCTCAAGTCTTGAATATCATCCGCGGCCTTCAGTCGTCAACAGAAAACAAGATCGGCGGCCCCGGCCTGGGTGGCCTCTTACTGCCAACCGAAGGCGACGGGCGCAACGTCGCGGACCCTGGCGCGAACGTGGGGCGGCGTGGGCGCTCTGTATAAGAGAGGAAAAAACTGACAGGTTTCAAAAACTTGCGATGTTGCCCATCGTACCCATTCTTCGCAAACCGTTATGAGGAGAGCACGACCCGTGGGCAGCATTTTGGGCAGGAACATCGCACGCTACCCATCGGAGGAGTTGGACTCCGTTTGGACTCCAGAGGAGGATTGGGGAGGAGGGGAGGTCCGTAACTCTTTGGTTTATTTGGTCGGGCTGCCGGGATTTGAACCCGGGACCTCTTGCACCCCAAGCAAGCGCGCTAGCCAGGCTGCGCCACAGCCCGAAACAGCCATTGTATCACTGTGCCGCTCCCCGCCCACAACTCGCTGATCAGTTGTGAGGTGGATTCCAGTCCGCTTGCCGTCAAGGAAGCGATCGACGGGCCTTTTCCCACACCTGCGCCGCCGGGCTCGGACAGATTGTCATCGGAGAGATCCGTTCGAGGCAGAGAAGATCTGGCATAAGATGGATCGCGCCAACATCTACGCCGGACGCAGCGGAACCGGCACGCATGCCATGAGCGGCATCGATATGGCTCTTTGGGACATCAAGGGCAAAGCCTTGGGCTGCCTGTGTGAAAGCTGCTCGGCGGCGGGTTTCACAAGCGCATCCGCCGCTATGCCAGTTCTCTTTTCGGACCCGCGCCGCACGCGGCAACTGGACCGGCCAGGCGTTTCCTTGGGCATGGATTCACCGCGGTCAAGTTCGGTTGGGATCCATTACGGTTTTGATCTCGACGAGGATGCCGTCTAACGCTGCCGGGTAGCGTGAAAGGGAGACGTGCCTTGGAGCGGACGGCGCTTGCGTTGCGGCTACAACGCGGCTTCCTCTTTGGCCCAATACTCTTTCATTCGCCTCGCCGCCGTCCGTCCGGCGACTTGCATCCACTCGCCTTCCGTGGCGGCACGCACACGCTCGAGGCTGCCGAAGTGCTTCAGCAGTTTTTCCACCGTCTTCGGGCCGAGGCCGGGCACCTCCAGCAGTTCCGAGGTCATCCGGGTGGCGGACCTGCGTGCGCGATGGAAGGTCACCGCGAACCGGTGCGCCTCATCGCGCACCATTTGCACCAATTGCCGGACGGGAGAGAATTTATCGAGAGCCACCGGTTCATTTTCGCTGCCTAGCACGTAGATCCACTCTTCTCTTTTTGCGATGGAAGCAAGCGGCTGGTTGATGATTCCGATCGCCTCCAGGGCTTCGGCGGCTGCGTGGAGTTGGCCCAACCCTCCATCTATCAGCACAAGCCCGGGCATGGTTCCGCCTTCGGCCTGAAGGCGCGAATACCGCCGCGTCACTACCTCTCGCATGGAAGCGAAATCGTCATTTCCCTCTACCGTGCGGATGATGAACTTGCGATAGTCCGATTTCTTCATCCTGCCGTCTTCCCACACCACCATGCTGGCCACCTTGTCTGTACCCTGGATGTGGGAGATGTCGAAACATTCAATGCGCCTGACGGGATCCTCGAGTCCCAGCGTTTCCTGAAGCGCCGATTGAATCGCCTGGGAGCCCGGCTTGAGCACGCGGAATCGCGCGTCAAAGCTGTGTTTGGCGTTCGTCTCCACCAACCCGAGCATCGCCTTCTTCTGTCCGCGCTGGGGCGTGTGGATCTCGACTTTGTGGCCCCGCTTCTCGGCCAGCAACTCCTCGAGCACGGCGCGGTCCTCGAATTCCACCGGCACATGGATGAGGGCGGGAACGTACTGCTGGTCAAGGTAAAGCTGAAGGAGCAGATCGGTGAAGAATTCCTCGGGTTGGAAGTCCGTCTGATCTTCCCAGAAGAACTCGCGCCGGTCGACGATGCGCCCGCCGCGAAGGTGAAAGAGGTTCACGGCGATGAGCGGGGGCTCGGCATAGTAGGCGAGGATATCCGTGTCGTCACCCTGGGCGGCGGCCATCTTCTGACGCTGCTCCATCTCCTCCACCGTTGAAATGAGATCCCGCAGCGCCGCCGCCTCCTCGAATCGCAATTCCTCGGAGGCCTTTTCCATCCGCTCCCGCAGCCCGGCAATCAGGTGACGGTGTTTGCCTTCAAGGAAGAGGCGCGCGTCCCTCGCCGCCTGGGCATAGGCTTCGTCCGTGGTCAGTCCCTCGACGCATGGCCCAAGGCAGCGGTGGATGTGATATTCCAGGCAGGGATAACCGTGTCTGCGGGTCAGGTCCACTTTGCAGGAGGGCACCTGGAAGAAGCGATGAATGAAGTTCACAACGCGGTAGGCGAGGTTTCCGGGGAAGTAGGGGCCGAAATAGGTATTTCCTTTGCGCAGCCGGCGGGTGACATAAACCCGGGGATATTTTTCGTGAGTGAGTTGGATATATGGATACGTCTTGTCATCGCGCAGGAGAATGTTGAACGGCGGCTTGTACTGCTTGATGAGGTTATTCTCAAGGGCGAGCGCTTCTTTCTCGTTGTCGACGAGAATGTAGTCGATATCCGCTGCTTCGGCAATCAGCGTACCCGTCTTGGAATCCGCCAGCCGGTCCTCGTTGAAATAACTGCGAACGCGGCTGCGAAGGTTTTTCGCCTTGCCCACGTACAGCACTTTTCCCGATCCGTCTTTGTACAGGTAGACCCCGGGCTGAAGCGGCAATTGGGAAACTTTTTCACGCAACTCCATGGGCGGGAATGACCTGTTCTTATTGTCCCACGGAGCGTTCCCGGTATACTCAAGAATGTGAGCCGCTGGTTGCGAGTTTCCGTGATCGCGCTCCTCGCCGTTTTGCTCGCCACGCCTCAGGAGAAGCAGAAACCGCAGGAGCCCCCCGAGGAAGACGAGTCACTCAAGACGAAGGAGTACGCCTTCAATCCGCTCCAGGCCGGCAAGGAAATCAAGGTGGGGCAGTTCTACCTCAAGAAAGGCAAGAACAAGGCCGCCACGCTGAGGTTCCTCGAAGCTACGCGGTGGGACCCCACTTCGGCCGAGGCCTATCTGCTGCTGGGCGAGGCGCGCGAGAAGATGAAGGATTCGGCCGGCTCCAAGGAGGCGTACAAAAAATTCCTGGAACTGGCCCCTGATTCAAAGTCCGCTCCCGCCATCCGGAAGAAACTGGGGATTCACGAATAATAAGCTCGTGCTCACTCCCTGGGATGCCTCCCCGGACAGATGGAGCGTATCAACCGCCGTACGCCCTGGTCCCAATCCGGGAAAAGATCCACGTACTGAATGAAGCTGGTGATCTTGCTGGGTACCCGGCAGTTGTCCAGCCGCAGCGGGATGAAGAACGTCCGCTCGAGCGGTTGCCGCGCGGCGCAGTCCATGGCGTACCTCAATTCGCTTTGAAATTGGCCGCGCTTGGTGACGGACCGGCGCGAGAACAGCGCAAGAAAGTAATCGGCCACCTCGATCGCGCTTTCAATGCAACGGGGCCAATTCTGACCGGGGAGCAACTTTTTTCGGTCGAGCCAGGGGTCGCATTCGGCGGCGCGGAGTTCCTCATAAAGCTTCTGAGCCGACGGGTAGTCTTCGTCCACATAGGCAAGGAAGACCATCGGACGCGTATAGGGTGTGAACTTGAGTTCGCCGTTCCCGTCTTTCTGAAACTCGCCAAGTCCGTCGATTTCCACGCTGGCGCCGCTATCGAGGCATGCGCGAACCAGACGCGCCACTCGCGATGCGGTGAGGCGCGTATTGCGCGGCGGCCGGGAATCCCTTGTTTTCCCGGTCATCCCCTACGAGTTCCCTTTCCCGCGCCGGGAACCGGGCACCGGTTTGAACTGCACTCCCCGTTTGTTATTAGGTTGAAGAACGCCCAGTCCGGGTAGGGGAACCGCATCACCGTTGCGGAGTTTGCGAACGATGTCGTGGACCACGCGATCCAGGTGGTCAGCGGCCGCGGCATCCGGCATGTCCGCATTTTCCGCCAGAATTCGGACCAAGTCCTTCTTCGTCATCCTGATCCAATTATCCATCAGTCTGAAGGCGCAAGACGCATTTCGAGGCCTCGGCCGTAGCGATTTAGACCATCGCAAGAAATTGAAACTAAACTACTTCGCTGTAGATCAACGCAAATCATGAATCCTTGTGACCGCCTTTCGGGGCCTGCCTGGAATGAACGGATTTTAATGCCCTCTTAAGGACCGGTTCATGTCGGCCTGCGATGCTGTCAATGAAGACGATTTGTTCGTCAACGAAACCGCACAGGAGATAGCCACGAAATGAAGAAGCTCATGACCCTCATGCTCGGCACGGCACTGGTCCTTGGAACCGTGTACCCGACCTTCGCCGCACAGGAAGAGAAGAAGGAAAAGAAAAAGAAGGGCAAGAAGAAGAAGTCCGGCGAAGAGAAGAAGCCCACCCGCTAACTCTCTCCCAAACGAGTTCTCAAGAACGCCGCGCGGCCATTCAGTGCCCCGCGGCGTTTTTGTTGCACGGCACGGCGAGGTAGAATCGCCTTCTCTTGCCATGTCCGTTCTCCACCCAGACTGTGCCCCGGTGCGCTTCGATGGTTTCGCGGACGAGCGCGAGCCCCAATCCAGCCCCCCGATCTTCCCCGTATCGGCATTGTCCGCATGGTAAGACTCTGAAACAGCCGCGGGATTGTTTCCCGCGGTATCCCGATTCCATGATCCTCCACCATCAGTTTCACGCGCGAGCCCGCGTTCCTGTGGGATATTCCTCATCCAGCATGATCTCCGAAAACTCGAGAAGGGAGGATAAGGGTGTGCGCAACTCATGGCTCACCCGTGGAAACCAGTTCGTCCTTCAAAGCCCCGGCCTTGCGCCTCTGCCGCACTTCGATCCGCGCCGCCTCGGACAGCCCCGCCCAGTTCCTTCGTTTCCTCCCGAACCCGCTGTTCAAGGGCCGTATGGGCCGCCCGGAGCGCCGTCTCGCGCGCTTTCGCTCCGCAACCTGCGACACTGGACTTCCACTTGCGGCATTCGTTCCAGCTAATCGCCGGATGCGAACGGTTTAAGAAAGAAGAGCCGCCCCCACTTCACGGCCGCCGAGCACCGGAATAGCAAGACAGCGTGGCGCGCGGCTCGACCAACCCGGTGTCGCTCGCCCGGGCGAGCAGCGGCAACTGCCCGAGGATGTTTCTCTCTTGCGGCAAGGCGGTTACACCTTTGCGGGGGAGGCGGGAATATCGAGCAACTGCCGGAGAAAGGCCGGACATTGCGCCTGGGCAAGAGCGACCGCCTCTTCTCCACCGCTAGCCACCATCACTTGCGCTTTAACCGGCATCAAGGCCGCCGAACCCGCAATCTCGAGCGTCATGAATAAAAGAACATTTTCAGCCTGACATTATTCCCTTTTCATCTGCGCAACCCGATGCCCGCAAACCGCGTTTGAAAAGGTAGAGGAGATGGAAGCCATGCAACAAATAATTAAGAAAATCGCGATGGTGGCTCTGCTTTCCGGGGCCTTGACCGGTTGTGCCGGGGGCGGGTACGTCGCCTACCGCGCGCCTGTTCCGCCGCCTCCCCCTCCCGGCGCCTACGTCGCCAGGGGATACGCCCCCGGACCGGCCTATGTCTGGGTGGATGGCTATTACGATTGGGGCGGGTCACGTTACGTCTGGGTGCCCGGCGCGTGGCGGCGTCCTCCCCGGCCGCGCGCATATTGGGCGCCCGGCCATTTCGCCGATCACGGGCGGCGTCACGTCTGGGTGCGCGGAGGGTGGCGCTGGTAGCGTGGGCAAGAGATGAATCACCCACCCAGGCGATTAATGCCGTCGAACGCCGCTGTCTTGTAGCACTCGGCAAGCGTGGGGTAGTTGAACACGGTATCGATGAAATAATTCACGGTGCCGCCGAAGCTCATCACCGCCTGGCCGATGTGCACCAAGTCGCTCGCGCCCTCGCCGATAATGTGCACGGCGAGGAGTTTGCGGTCCTCGGCGTGGAAGATCAGCTTCAGCAGGCCGGTCATGTCCCCGATGATTTGACCTCGCGCAATTTCGCGGTAGCGGGCCTTCCCGACTTCGTAGGGAACTCCATCCCGCGTCAATTCCACTTCGCTCTTCCCCACCATGGAGATTTCCGGAATGGTGTAGATGCCGTAAGGGAATAGCTCGGGGACTGAATGCGCCTCGTGTCCAAAGGCGTGGCAGGCGGCGATTCTGCCCTGCTCCATGGACGTGGAAGCAAGGCTGGGAAACCCAATGACATCGCCCACCGCATAAACGTGGGGGACGCCGGTCTGGTAGTTGTGGTTGACTTCGAGCCGGCCGCGGTCATCGGGCGCCAGGCCCGCCGACTCCAGGTTGAGCCGGCTCGTGTTCCCGGTGCGGCCGATGGAATAGAGAGCCTTCTCGGCCACAATCTGCTTACCGCTGGCGAGGTGGATGCGAACGCGCAAACCATGCTCGTCCTCGATCTTTTCGATTCCGCTCACTGCCTCCCCTAGGCGCAGGGTCACGCGATTCTCTCGCAGGTGATAGGCAAGAGCGTCGGCGATCTCCTCATCGACAAAGGGGAGGAGGCGGGACCGTTTGTCAATTAAGGTCACACGCACGCCAAGCGCGGCGAACATGCTCGCATACTCGCTGCCAATCACCCCGGCTCCGACCACGGCAATCGTCCTCGGCAGGCGGTCGAGCCGCAGAATTTCATCGCTCGTGAAGATGTTCTGCCCGTCAAAGGGAATGTGCGCATCGAGGGTCGTTTCGGTTCCAACCGCAATCATGATTTTGTCCGCGGTCACGGTGCGGGTGGTGTGCGATTCCACGCTCTCGAGTTTGATGGTGTGCGGATCGGCAAATGCGCCCGCGGCGGAGAGCACGTCGACACGGTTGCGCAACAACTGGTGCCGCATCACGTCGATCTCATGGCGGATCACCTGGTCAGCCCGGAGAACCAGATCCTCCATTGTGATGTTCTGCTTTACGGAGTAGGAGGCCCCGTAAAAGTTGCGTTCGCGATAGCCGGAAAGATACAGCACGGCCTCACGCAGGGTCTTGCTGGGGATGGTTCCAGTGTTCACGCAGCAGCCGCCAACGACGGCTTTTTTCTCGATAACGGCAACCCGTTTGTCGAGTTTCGCGGCTTGAATAGCGGCGCGTTGTCCCGCCGGACCCGAGCCGAGAACCAGTAGATCGTAATCGTATGCAGAGTTCACTCGTTCAGCCTCTCTCTGTCATGAGGGCGCGGGAAGGGCGCCGGGACTTTCATCATAGGAAACTCGGACGAGCCACGGTCAGATATGTTCGGACCTCATTGGACGGTCACCTTCACGGGTTGCTCGATGAGCTTCGGATCGGCTCCCGCCGTCAGGATCATCAGACTGAACCGTCCTTGTTTGGCGGTTACCGGGATCTTGAATTTGATAGCGGTCGGCGCCTGTTGCACCACGGACAACTTCGTATCGTTCTTTCCGTCGGTGAGATAGATTTCGGCGACGTTGTTCTTATCCAGGTTTTCGCCCGTCACGGTCAACTCGTCTCCTGGCTTGCCCTGCGCGGGCTCGACAGCAGACATTTTCGGCATCCCTTGAGCTGCGAGTACCGTGACATGGAACAGGAACATGGCAATTAGCAAACCACAGCGCACAAGCGGCTTCATGGGTCAGAGATCTCCTGGTAAATGCTATGACGAAGCCTGCCGGATTGCAAGCGCTAAACCTCCCTGTGTCAAGGCAAAGTAGAAATGTCCGCCAGACTTACCCCATCCGGGCGGAATGACGAGTGTAAAGTGATGAGGCGATCCTCAGTCAGGCCGCCGCTTGAGCGTGGGCCGCTCATCGGGATCGACTCCGGACTTGTCAGATCCATCGCCGATCTTGCCGTCGGGGCGCCGCCGTAGGGTGGGACGGTTGGCATCCTTCTGGTCACCAAGGCTTCGACGGGTAACCAACCGGGCGAGCCGGCTCTTGACGTTGTCAAAGTCCGAGGTGGTGACGATGTACTCCGCCTGTGGTTTCAGCAACTCCTGAATATGCTTTTGCGCGTCGCGGATACGGCTGTCCGTAAGCGGGTGGGTGGAGAACACGCTGGCCATCGTGCCGGGCTTTTTCTTCTCCAGGCTTTGCAGTTTCTCGAAGAAATCGACGAACGCGGTGGGATCGTAGCCGGTCTTGTACATGTACTCGAGTCCGAGCAGGTCGGCCTCTTCCTCAAAGCCGCGGGAGAACTTCAGAAAGGTCATGGGCACGAGGAGGCCCGCAGCCTGCTGGACGGCGTACCCAGCCCAGCCGCCCATGAAGATCAGAGGGATGCTGGCGACGTTCATCATCTGGCCGCGCGATGCCTGACGCGTGCCGTGGCGGGCGGCGACATGTGCGATTTCGTGAGCCATCACCCCGGCGAGTTCCGCCTCCGAGGCGGCCCGCAGGATCAACCCGGTGTTCACAAAGAAATAGCCGCCCGGTAAGGCAAAGGCGTTCACCTCATCGGAATCCACCACTTTGACGGTGAAGGGGACCTTTGCGTCCGAGTTGCGCACCAGGTTTTGTCCGACGCGATTGACGTATTCGGAAATGACCGGGTCATCGATAATTTTGGCGTCCCTCTCCACCTCCCCCGCCATCTGTTTGCCGAGAGCGATTTCCTTCTCGATAGAGTAGAAATTCAGCCCCTTGCCGACATCTCGATTTCCGATTTGGTCCGGATCGAGTTTCTTGTTCTTGCTTGCCCCGGCCGGCGCCGCGATCAGCACCAGGGCCAGGACAGGAACACTTGCCAAGGCCGCTCGTCTTCTGGCGTGCATTATATGTTATTTGACGCGCGGTTCCGCATGGACGGAGATCCCATCTGGAGTGTATTCTCCGTTCGCTAAGGCTGTATTTTTCCGATTCGCACTTCCACGCGCGAGGGTGTTGCCTTCTCGAGGGACACACCGAACGGGAGGTGAACGGCGCTCGAATTCACCAGCAGAGTGACGCGCCCTTCACGAGCCGTCTGCAGGTTGAACCGTACGGCCACCTGGGTAGGTTCCAGGGATTCAACAAGCCAGCTTGGGCCCTTCACCTGAACTTCCAC
>JAIXKK010000067.1:0-5368 GCA_026954325.1 Bryobacterales bacterium
TCATCGTGAATGGAGCGCTGGCCCCGATCTTGGCGGTCTATATCCCTGCCCCGGGTGAAACCTCCCGGGCTCAGGTGAATATTCAGGTTCCGATGGAGCGCAACGCAACGCTGAACACTGATGGAAGTGAGGATTTCCTTACCCCAACCGTGCTCCAATCTGGAGTTGCAATTGTCGCGGTGGCATTCTATCGGGAGTTTATTAAAACGAGAAGCGGACGAGCCGCAGGTTGTTTTGGATCAGTCGAATAGGAGACTTCGTCCGTATATACGACGGGGTTCAGGTCAGAACCGGAAGAGCCCGCAATGAACGGCCGAGGGTTTCCAGGGCCGAGTCGATTTCTTCGATCTGTTGACGAACTCGTGGGCGTCCCGCCCGTCCGGTATGCTCCACAATTCGGCAACTCCGAATCCGCGCCAGTTGCGAGAGCAGGTTGCGAGCACTGCCTGCGAACCCGGCGTCCCTCCGCGCTCGCCGCCACAACAAGCGCACCAACAAATAGCCGGTGACGCACAGGAACACATGCACGTGCAGTTTCTGATCGGTCCAGTGAAATTGCGGGCGTGTGGCCAGCATGCCAGGGTCTTTGAGGTCACGAAAGGCCGTCTCCACGCGGGACTGTCCACGATAGGCTTCCACGATTTGTGCGGTCGTCCACTGACTGCGGTCGGTGATCAACACGCGCAAACCGAAATACCGCTGAGTGAGCCGCCGATACTCTTCCAGGTCACTCCAGGTCCGCACCTGCGTTTCCCCTTGCTCGCTGCTGTGCACCTCGCAGCGGACTAAGGCGCGCAGGTACTGGCGGCCGCAGATTTGCGCCAGCCTTCGCCGCACCGCTTCCGGTGTGCCGCGCGGTTGGAGCCCTACTTCTTGTAATTGCTCCCCGCAGCGTGCCAAGTGTTGATGGAGTCCGCGAACTTGCCCCGCGTACAATTGCGGACTGAAGACCACCACGGCGTCGCGTTCCTTGCCGGCGATCGTCCGCCTCGTTCGCCAGGCACGCACCACCGCTCCGGTAGACAAGGTGATCTCTTCCAGATGATCACCCGCTTCGGCCAGCAGGGCCTGTTGGTAAGACGGGCGGACGGCAGTGACATAGTGGTCGGCGCCCGCCTCCAGTTTTTCCAGATTGGCTTTCGAAGAGGCGCCTGCATCGAACACCAATGTCAACTGTTGAGGCTGCGGGGTGAGCGCCTGTAGCCGTTCCCGCACTGGCTTGAGAAAGGCGGCAAAGGTGCGCATGTCCGAACGCGCCCCTTCGTACAACGCATGCGCCAAAGGCAACTGCGTATTCTGGTCCACCACCAGAGCCAGTCCTAACTGTCGGAGATCGTGGCGGCCCTGTTTGTTGTGTCCCCGTTGCGGCAACTCTGGTCTCTGGTTGGTACTGGCGATGTGGGTGTAGAAGTTGGTGGTGTCGTAGGCCAGTGCCTGCGGTTGTAGTTGCTCAATGCCGATGACCTCGCGCACGATGGCTTGTTCGATGCCGCCCAGCAAGGCCACCGGCAGAGCGTGCATCTGGTCCCAAAAATGTTGACTATCCAGATCCTGGGGCGCAAAGTCCATCAACGCAGGTAAGGCGGTAGTCTCAGCCCATGCGGCGAAAGCGCGCTTGCTGCGCGGCGCACAGGCTCGGCCGATGATGCCCGCCAACATGCTCTCTCCTACGGTGAGGCCGTCGCGCTTCTGCACCCGACGGCCCTGTTTCTCCAGCGCTCGGTTGATCTTGCCGGCGATGTCCAACTCTTGCGCCAGATGATGTAGCGCGGTCACCGCACCCGCCGTCACCGAAGAAACCTTGATGTCGGCGTGCTGCTGCTGGGTCAAGCGCAGGATGTCCTCGACGCGGCCAAGGTGGGCGACCACGCGGAGATGCGGCTTCCCGTCCCGCCGGAAGGATTCGACGATGCGGTAATAGCGGCGGCCATGAGACTGGTAGGCTTGAAGGGAGGCCATCAATTACGTATATACATAAATTAACGCACGCCTGTCAAGCTCATTCTGACGTGCCGTACAGAGATCCAAAGGCTATCCGATTACGTATATACGGATCACGGCATCCGAAATCGTTCAGATGCAAGGGTTTGACTCAATGCGATCCTGAAGTTTTAATAAACTCCCGCTATGACCCGACATCCCTCATGGCAAGGGTTGGTGGATTTTTTCAAGACGAAAAAGGCTATGTGATCGCGGAGCATGCTTCCGATCACAGCCGCGTGACGGTCGAGGATCCTGCCCAGGCAGGCGAGACCATAACGGCATATGGCAACGATTTGTTCAGTGTTTGGCCTCCGCCGCCAATCGGGATCGAGGTTTCCGCAGAACCGCGATTCGAATTCTCCGACGAACTCACCGCGAGCCTTTCCGGACTAAACAAACGATACCTGTACCTGCAGAAGTATCCGCTCACCAGCCCATTCTTAGCCCTCGCCCCTGCGCTGAAGGTACTCTTTCAGGGGCTCGCCTTGGGTCGGATCGGCGTTCAGCGGGTCGATTTCGTCGTTCCCTCGGACCAGGCACCTGGAGACTGGCCCCTATTCTACAACGTAGGCTCGTGCCCAAATGGCCAAGCGGAAGGGTGTGCCACGCAGCAGGTTCGGTCAAGTGCCTATGCGCTACTTCCTGTGCGGTAGCCTTTTACCGCAATGGCTGGGTGGCGGGAGCGGCGGGAGTGCAGTATGTGTATGCAAGCTGGTCCGACGGCGGGGCGCAGTCGCATTCGGTGACGGGGCCGGGGGCGGCGGCCACGTATACGGCGAACTTCACGACGCAGTATTTTCTGACGACGGCGGCGAATCCGGCGGGGGGCGGGAGCATCGCGCCGGCGAGCGGATGGATGAACAGCGGGAGCGTGGTGGCGGTGAGCGCGAGTGCGGGCGGGGGGTACTCCTTCACGGGGTTCACTGACGCGCTGAGTGGGACGAGCACGCCGCAGAATGTTACGATGACGGGGCCGTTGACGGTGACGGCGACGTTTGGGACGGGGAGCGCGCCGGGGTGGTACAACTCCTCGTGGAGCAACCGCAAGGCGGTGACGGTGTATCACGGGCAGGTGGCTGGGGCGGCGAGTCTGGCGAGTTTTCCGATGCTGTTTGCGGTGACGGATCCGAATCTGAAGACGGTGGCGAAGGCGGACGGGAGCGACATACTGTTCACGGCGGCGGACGGGGTGACGAAGCTGGATCACGAGATGCAGCAGTATGACGGGGCGGCGGGGCAGGTGGTGGCGTGGGTGCGGATCCCATCGCTGTCGCCTACGGCGGACACGGTGGTGTATGTGTACTACGGCAATGCCGGGGCGGCGGAGCAGCAGAACAAGGCGGGGGTGTGGAGCAACGGGTACAAGGGCGTGTGGCATTTGGCGGACAACGCGGCGAGCGCGGCGGTGGCGGATTCGAGCGGGAACGGATTTACGGGGACCAACGCCGCGAACACGAACGCGAAGACGGCCAGCGGGAAGATGGGGGCGGCGTTGGCGTACAACGGGTCGACGGATTACACGACGGTGGCTTCGAGCGCGGGGTTGGAGAGCGGGTTAAGCAGTTTCACGATTTCGGCGTGGGTGAAGAAGACGAGCAATAACACGGTGGATGCGCTGGTGTGGCATGGGGACGACAATGACGGAAGCGGGGCGAGCTATCGGGTTCTCACTTTGAGCAGCGGGCAGATCCAATACAACGCGGGCAACTGGAACACGGGCAAGACGTTCAACGGGAGCACGATTGCGGATACCACGAACTGGCACTACATCGTGGCGACCTATGACGGGACGACGCTGCGGGGGTATTTCGAAGGGGCGGCGGACGGGAGTTCCTCGGCGGGTGTGTACACGGCGGGGGACAAGGCGACGCGGATCGGGGCGGGACAGGCGAGCGGGGCGAACACGTATTATGCGAGCGCGGTGTTGGAGGAAGTGCGGATTGCGAGTGTGAGCCGGACGGCGGAATGGGTGCTGACGGAGTACCGGAACCAGAACGCTCCTTCGGCGTTTTATGGGGTGGGTCCGCAGGAGAACGTGGGCGGAGGCGGATCGGGGACGGTGCCGGTGACGGTGACGAGCGCGCCGGCGGGGCGGTCGCTGACGGTGGACGGAGTGGGCTGCACGGCCCCGTGCGTGTATCAATGGGCTCCGGGGACGAACCACACGGTGGCGGTGACGGCGGCGACGCAAACGGGGAGTGGGGCGCAATACCAGTTTGCGAACTGGTCGGACGGCGGAGCGCAGTCGCATGGGGTGACGGTGGCGGGGGTATCGGCGACGTACACGGCGAGTTTCAGCACGCAGTATTACCTGACGACGGCGGCGAGTCCGGCGGGCGGGGGAACGGTGACGCCGGCGAGCGGATGGGTGAGCGCGGGAAGCGGAGTGACGGTGAGCGCGGCGGCGGCGAGCGGGTATTATTTCGCGGGGTTCACGGGGGCGTTGAGCGGAGCGGCGACGCCGCAGAGCCTGACGATGACGGGGCCGCTGACGGTGACGGCGCAGTTCGGGGCGAACGGGACGACGCCGATCACGGTGACGAGCCTGCCGGCGGGTCTGGTGGTGAGCGTGGACGGGACGTCGTATGTGACGCCGGCGTATTTCCAGTGGACGGTGGGGTCGAGCCATACGCTGGCGGCGGTGGTGACGCCGCAGACGGGGGCGGACGGGCTGCCGTACAATTTTGCGTACTGGTCGGATGGCGGCGGGCAGACGCACACGATGACGGCGGCGGCGACGACGGCTCCGTATGTGGCGGTGTTCACGGATCCGCCGGGGAATTCGCCGCTGATGTTTCAGGACGTGCCTCCTACGAAGACGTATTACGCGCATGTGAACATGCTGTTGACGCGGTTCATCAGCGTGGGGTGCGAGGCGACTCCGCTGAAGTACTGCCCGGACGCGGCGTCGGGTGCGGCGGGGGTGTTGACGCGGGGGCAGGCGGCGGTGTTGATTGTGCGGTCGATTTATTCGGCGTTGAGCGGGAATCCGGAGGGGTTTACGTATGGCGGCACGCCGTATTTCGCGGATGTGGGGGCGGGCCATCCGCAGTTTGCGTATATCCAGAGGCTGAAGGAATTGGGGCTGACGAACGGGTGCGACGGGAACGGGAACTACTGTCCGGAGGCGACGTTGACGTACGGGCAGTTGGCGAAGCTGGCGGTGCTGGCGCGGCAGGTGCGGGATGGGAAGAGCGCGACGACGGCTTTGGTATGCGGGAATACGGCGGCACATCCGGCATGGGAGGACTACGATTGCGACCCCATCTATCCGGATGTTCCCGCGAGCGATATTTTCTACCCGTACATCCAGCGGGCGCGGCGGTTGTTGAACGAGCAGGCGTCACCGCCGCCGGTGGACGGGTGCCCGTATACGGCTCAGTTG
>JAIXKK010000067.1:6897-8081 GCA_026954325.1 Bryobacterales bacterium
TGCGGGCACTTGGCAGACGCGGACGGCGAGTTATCTGTTGACGGCGCCCGCGACTGAGAAGCCAAAGGGTGCTGAACGAGATGCGGGCGGAGTGACGTCGCCGCCCAGCGATAACTATGTATACAACAACGGCGAAGAATCACTAGTTTGGAAATATCATTTGATGTCAGCTAACCCCCCTCTCGAAACAACTTCGCCTCCCATAGATAGCCAAAGTCTTAAGGTCATTCTCGACGGCCAGGCTGATCCGGAGGTATCGGCAGTGCTCGAGAGAACGGGGATTGCGAACGCTTATGGGAGCCAGAACGGATTCGAGGTGACGTATAAGGCAACCATCCGGGCCCAACCGGGGTGGAGGGATCTGACATTTATTTGGGTCTGCCCGAAATACACCTTCGGCTGTTATGAGGGCGAGCGCGTTCCGATTACTATTCATACTGCCGTCTATGTATACGACGCGACGCCGATCATCGATGGTGTAGGGAACGAACCCCCGGCCTACCCTGGCGGGCCATTCTACTTCAGCATCAAGGGGAGGTTTTTGGGAAAGGGAGGCACAGTATCGCTCTGCCCTGGTGGGGCCTATCCCTGTGACCAATCGGCCGGAAAACTTGACGCGTACATCGACATCAATGGGCCGAAGACCTCCTGGTCACCACAAACGGAGTGGACGTATGATCCGGAGACAGGAACGAACAACATTGTTGCGTTGTTGACACCGCCCTATGGAGCGGCGGGAGACTATGATGCTCAGGTCACGGTTTCCACGGTTGGGACTGGGTTGCCGTTCGCAGGCGGGCCTCAGCAAGCGCAGACCGGGAAGAGCAACCAGAAGGGCACGGTTCAGGTAACGCCACCGCCTTCTCCATCGATTATCATCACTCGAGACGACGGGACTGCGAACCTTGCCATAGATGGAACCTTTTCCGCGGTTACGGTAGGGCAGGTGATGAGGCTTCATGCCGTTGTGAGTAATCTGGTGGGCGGGCTTTCCATCCAGAGCCAAAGTTGGCAGGTTGAAGGAAACACAGTGGCCGGCTATAGTCGGTCAGACCAGATGGGCACAGTCACTGCCTACACGGGCTCTACATCTGATAGCACGACCTTTTACTGGGTCGACGGAAGTGGCGAGCAGACAAAGTCGGTTACCTACTCAGCTACTCTGAGCAACAATGCGACAATCA
>JAIXKK010000067.1:8091-9732 GCA_026954325.1 Bryobacterales bacterium
GAGCAGACAAAGTCGGTTACCTACTCAGCTACTCTGAGCAACAATGCGACAATCATTGGGACGGCGAAGTTCAGGGTGTCGAAGCCTAATATTGCACTTCGGATTGTCGCGAGAACTACAACACCCGTGGTTGGCATACGAATTTTTGGGCCCGGTCAGAAGACTGGCCTGCAGTTGGGTAGCGACGATGATGCGGGTGAAACGTTCTTGACGGGTGGTCAGATTATTGGCGAAAACGGAAAGCTTGCTATTACGCAACTCGTGAAGACCCGCAGGGTATACAATGCTGGATCCGGAAACGCACACACCCTGAGTTCAGAGCAGTCCTTCGTGCTGGATAGAACTCCCTCGTACGGTAGCATAGAATTGGCCGTTCCCGGAGGGGCGCAGTTCGATGAAGTTAAGTTTGCAGATGACGCACCGGCTGCCGAGGTTACGACGTCAGATTCGCGCGTGGATGTGACGGAAACGTTTAAAACGTATTTGATGTATAAGCCAGATGGCGATCCTGCGAACATCTTTGTTGCGATTCAGTTTGCACAATGGTCATGGAGTGCGACGGCAACAAATATCGGGGGTGTTTGGACAGTGGCACCTGACGCGACATATTCACCGCAAGCCAGTACAAGTGGAACCAATGTTAGTGATGGTTCAGCATTTCCCGCATGGGACGAAAATGTGTTAGGTCTCCAGTTTCGGTAGGTACACATTATGATGAACAAAATGATTCTGATACCTGTAATCGCATTCCTCTATTACGTGACATCGTACGGGGACGATGCTTCTGGTGCATGGGGGCCTGAGGTAGCCGGGTATCAAATGTCAGTCGAAGTGAGCAGGTCGTCGTTCGGTTGCAGCGAACCGATCATTCTTCAAATCACTTTAAAGAATAGAGAATCAACTCCTGGTCGGATTGTGACGACTCAAATACCTGAGATAGACTACCCGGCCACTGTGTTAATGCCTACCGAAACTTGGCTCCCATTTCGATTACGTGCTCCATTGACCGAATTAGGGCTCAAGAGGACTGATGGAAGGCGCGTGATATCCCGGGCCGGATTCTCACTCCCTCCTGGAGGAGAGTTCAAGAGTCAGATGGTAATAAGCGACCTTTATTACATGCGGTCGCCTGGGGAATATTCAGTGCTATTGTCCAGGGAGGTTTTGAAGAGAGACGGCACAGGTCGACAAACACTAACGTCGAACCGTTTGAACATTACGGTAGAACCTTGCAAGCATTAAACCCAAGAAGTTCGTGTGGGGGCATCGCATGCGACGGATACCTACTACGGGCACGCGGTGGCGGAAGTAGTGTGACCTTCGAATGTGAGCCGATCGGCGGACTGGGTTCTGACGGTGCACCAGAGCCAGAACGCACCGGGGTCGTTCTAGGGCGCGTGTCCGCAGGAGAACGGCGGGAGTGCAGTACGTGTATGCAAGCTGGTCCGACGGCGGGGCGCAATCGCACTCGGTGACGGCTCCGGGGGCGGCGGCCACGTATACGGCGAACTTCACGACGCAGTATTTTCTGACGACGGCGGCGAATCCGGCGGGGGGCGGGAGCATCGCGCCGGCGAGCGGATGGATGAACAGCGGGAGCGTGGTGGCGGTGAGCGCGAGCGCGGCCGGGGGGTATTCCTT
>JAIXKK010000179.1 GCA_026954325.1 Bryobacterales bacterium
GTGTCAATCTGGCCGCCGTTGGCATAGCCAAGCAACATGGAGGCGAAGGAGGAGCCGCCCAGGGTCTGGTTGGTCACGCCGGAGGCGCCTGGAAGGCCCGTCTGCGCCCAGCTAAAGGAAGCGCAGCCGGAAATGCACTGCCGGCCGAAACCGTTGTAATGGCTCCGCTGGTGCTGCCCGCCGAACTTGATCGTGTGCGCGCCCCGCACCATGGTGAAGTCGTCGTTGAAGCTGTAGATCGTATTCTCGCTGCCGTTGTTGGCGCGGCCGCCCCAACCGGTGATGTCGTTGAAATCGAAGTTGAGAAGGTTCTGCCCGCAATCGGGGACGTTGCCAAGGCACACCTTGTTTTTCCAGTCGATTCCGCTGCGGACGGTGGCCTGAACCGGATCGTGGTTCTGCTGCCAGTTGTTGCCGCCGGCGTAGAAGTGGTTCAGCTTGGTTGCCGAGAGGGTCCAATCCCAGCTCATGCGGAACACGTCGCTCGACTGGGTAAGGTCGTTATAGTTCGAGTACAGGCCGGGAAGCGTCGGAGGTCCGTTCGGCCCCGGCTGAATGGACTCGCGGTTGTAGCCATAGTAGGCCGAGACGCGGTGCTTCTCGCTGAAGATATGGTCGCCCTTGACACTGATCTTGGTGTTCGGGCTGACGTTGGTTCCGTTGGAGACGAAGTAGTTGTTGCTGACGTAACCGATAGTTCCGGGAGCGGCGCCTGTGTTCGGTTTCAATGCTCCGTTGGAGGTATAGGCGGCGAGCGCGTTGACGGAGATGGGGTCGAACATCGCCTGGGGGATCTTATTGCCAGGGAACGGGGTACGGGTGTACGTGCCGTCGGCGTTCTTTACCTGCGTGGTGGGGTCGTAGATCGGCAGTTGCTTGCCATTCTTGTCCACCCAGTTCGTGAAATCGCCGGTGTACATCTCGGGGGTAGGAATCGTTTGGGAAAAGCCGGTTGCTCCGGCGCGGTTGCGGAAACCTTCATAGGAGACAAAGAAGAAGCTTTTGTTCTTTCCCGAATAGAGCTTCGGAATGACGATGGGGCCGCCGACACTGCCGCCGAAATCGTTCTGTTTGTATACCGGAATGTTAATGCCCGCGCGGTTGTTGAAGAAGTTGTTGGCATCGAGATCGTTGTTGCGTAGAAATTCGTAAAGCGATCCGTGGAACTCGTTGCCGCCGCTCTTGGAGACGAAGTTCATCACGCCCCCGCCGGCGTGGCCGTATTCCGCCTTGAACCCGTTCGTGTCCACCGTGAATTCGGTGATGGCCTCGAGGGAAGGCGCGTTCGTGGCGACCCAACTCTTTTGCAGCGAGCGTGTCGTGTTGGCGGAAACGCCGTCCAGGTTGGTGCCATAACTGGCGCCCTGGCCGCCGCCGAGCATGAAGCCGTTGTCGCCGCCGAGATTCTTCGATTCCGGCGTGAGGGACGCCAGATCAAACGGACTGCGAAGGGTTCCGCTCACCACCAGTGGGAGTTCGTCCACCAATTTGTTGGTGACGGCCGCGCTGGTCTTCGCATTTTCCGTGGAAAGTTGCAGCGCGGCGGCCTGCACCTCCACGGTCGTGGACGTCGCGCCGATCTCAAGGGTCACATCGGCGCGGACGTTTGTCGCCGCGTTCAACGTGATGCCGGCGAGTGAAGCCGGGCGGAAGCCTTCCTTTTCGACACGCACCGTGTACTTGCCCACCTGCAAACTCGGCGCGACAAAGTCGCCCGATTCGTTGGTGACCAGCGTGACGGCAACGCCGGTGTCCAGGTTGGTGACCGAGACCTTGGCGCCGATAAGGACGGCGCCAGTGGAGTCTTTCACGGTTCCCTGGATGGTGCCCCGCTCGGATTGGGCCATCATGACGGCAGCGAGAACCAGCACGCCGGCCAGGGCCCGGATGATTCGATTCAGCATCAGAAATCGATGGTGCATAAGCAATCACCTTTCAACTTGATTTACCCAAGGGTTTGCAGATCGACAAGAGCGGAATCAGATGATGAATGGACGGACACCTGAAACACCCCCCCTTGCTTGGAATCGGACAACTTCCACCGGATGCCTGCCACTTTATCACGCGGTAACCGATTCTCGCAATTAAGTGCATGGGCGCGAGAAAGGGACAGGGCGCCTTCTACAACCGCGGCAACAGAGGCTCCACCAGCCGCCAGATACCCTCCGCCACAGTCCGCGGCGTCCGTCCGGCATCGATCAGCTTCACCCGCTCGGGTTCGCGCCGGGCGAGGTCGTGATAGGCCTCGCGTACCCGCTTATGAAATTGCAGCGATTCGTCATCGAGCCGCGTCTCTTCGTGCGCGTCCTCGGCGTTGCGCGCCCGCGCTCTCTGAAGACCATGCTCAATATCCAAGTCGAGGCACAGGGTCAATCGAGGCGCCAATCCGCGGCAGGCCACCTTGTCGAGCGCCAGCACCACGTCGCGCCCCAGCCCTCGCGCGTAGCCCTGGTAGACAAGCGTGGAGTCGGTGAAGCGGTCTGAGACCACGATGTACCCTTTGGCAAGTGCGGGCAAAATCACTTCGTCCACCGCCTGAGCGCGGCTGGCGAAGAACAAGAGTAACTCTGCCGTGGGGCTCAGGTTCTGATTCGCCGCGCCGAGCACAATGCGCCGGATCTGGCGCCCGATCTCCGTCCCGCCGGGCTCGTAGTTCTCGACGACCGTGTACCCCCGCTCGCGCAGGCGCTCGACGAGCAGGCGCATCTGCGTGGTCTTGCCGCCGCCCTCGACTCCTTCGAACGTGAGGAAGAGGCCGGCGTCAGTCATAGACGAAGTGGAACAGCTTCTTCAGATCTTCCCAGGCTTCGCGCTTGGGGCCGGTATTGTAGGCGCGCAGAAGATACGAGGGATGGTAAGTCACCATGACGGGAATATCCCGCCACTTGCACCACTGCCCGCGCATCCTGGTGACGCCTTCCTTGCCGCCGAGCAGCGCGCGCATCGCGGTGCCTCCCAACACGCAGATGGCCTTCGGCTTCAGCACTTCGAGTTGGCGGAACAGGAACTGGCCGCAGATCTCCATCTCGTCCGGTTCGGGAGCGCGGTTCTTCGGCGGGCGGCACTTCACGACGTTGGCGATGTAGACATCGTCGCGCAACAGCGGAATGCCTTCCTTTTTCGCGGTGTTCTCGATCATGGCCGTCAGCAATTGGCCCGCTCTGCCGACGAACGGGATGCCCTGCAGGTCTTCCTCCTCGCCCGGCCCTTCGCCCACGAACACGATCTTCGCCCGCGGGTTGCCGGCGCCGAAGACGATGTTGCGCCGCCCTTCGTGGAGGCGGCAGCGTTTGCAATCGCCGATGTCCTCACGGATCCTGTCGAGCGCATCGTCAGCGGGCGCGAGCCCCGGCAGTTCGATGGGTGGCAAGGCGGGGTTTTCCTCCTCCATCGCCGCTCTCTCCGGCATACGGCGATAAATGTCCTGGAATCCCAGGTCGCGATAGTAGGCGAGGACCCGTGCGAGCAGTTCCCGGCTCATGTTCTCGAGTGCAGCGCCAGCCGCAGTTTCAGCACCTGGTCCAATATCTTATCCGCCGCCGCGAGCTTGCTCATCCGCGGAACCTGGATGGATTCGCCGGTTCGCAAGACCAGCGTCACTTCGTTCTCATCCGACTCGAAGCCGATGCCATCCTGGCTTACCAGGTTGGCTACCACCATGTCGCAGTTCTTCGTCTCCATCTTGCGCCGTCCTTCGCGCACCAGGTTCCGCGTCTCGGCGGCGAAGCCGATCAGCAGGCGGCCGCCCTTTTTCCGACCCACTTCGGCAAGGATGTCAGCAGTGGGGTCGAGTTCGATCGACATCCGGGCGGCGGTCTTCTTGATCTTTTGCGGGGAGGGGTTCGCCACGTAGTAATCCGCCACCGCCGCGGACTTGATGATGATGGTGGCTTCCTCGAGATGGGTCATCACGGCATCTCTCATCTCGGCGGCGCTGCTCACGGGGACCACCTCGACGCCGAAGGGCAGGGGCAGGTTCACGGGTCCGGACACGAGGACCACGCGCCCCCCGCGAGCCGCCGCTTTCGCGGCGAGCGCGTAGCCCATCTTGCCGCTCGAGCGGTTCGAGATGAACCGCACGGGATCGATGGCCTCCCGCGTGGGCCCGGCCGAGATGACCAGCACTTCGCCATCGAGGTCCTTGCAGGGGTGGCCGATGGTCATCACGGCATCGGCAATGCGCACGGGGTCGGGCAGACGCCCCGCTCCGGTGGTTCCGCACGCGAGCAGGCCATCGGCGGGAGGGAGGATGTAGTTCCCCCGGGCGGCCAGCGTCTCAATGTTGCCGCGAGTAGCGGGATGATTCCACATGTTGGTGTTCATCGCCGGGGAGAGAATCACTTTGCCGGTGAAGGCAAGGTAGAGGGCCGTGAGGAAATCGGGCGCCAGACCGTGGGCGAACTTCGCGAGCAGATCGGCCGTGGCGGGAGCCACGACCAGCACATCGTTTTCCTGGGCGGCGCGGATATGCTCGACGGAACTGGCCAGCGTTTCCCCGGCTGACTTCGCGGCAAACAGATCCGTAATGACCTTGCGGTTGGTGAGCGCGGCGAAAGTGAGGGGACGGATGAACTCCTCCGCGGCCGCGGTGAGCACGGCGTGGACGCTCGCGCCGCGCTCCATCAGGGCACGGGCGAGTTCCGCGGCCTTGTATGCCGCAATGCCGCCGCCCACGCCCAGGATGACGTTCATGGAGGGGACCCCAGCGGCTTAAAGGTGCTCGACGGCTTCTTCTTCGCCGGCCAGCGGATTACCCGGGTCAGTATACTTGACCAGCCCGCGGCGGACTTCCTCCATCGAGGTCACGGTAGGTTTGCGGGAGGTGGTGGGAAGGAAGGAGCGGGCTCCGCCCTGAAGCTGACGGGCGCGCTTAGCGGCGACGATGATGAAACGGTAGGTGCTCCATTCCGGATCATCGGGAATCGCGTTCATCGCGCCGCGGGTTATCTTGTCGGCCATTTCTCAAACTCCAAAAAATCTGTCTCTTACAGCGACTCGCCGAATGTGGCGAGGATCGGCCGGATCCGATCTTCCATTCGCCGGCGCCTCATCCGTTCGGCCCGCAGGATCGCCCGCAGCGCCGCCACGGCCTCGGTCACCTGATCATTTACCACCACGTAATCATAACGATGGTAGTTACGGATCTCCCGAGCGGCCGCCGAAAGACGCCGTGCAATGACCTGCTCGGAATCTTCCGACCGGGCCCTGAGCCGCTGCTCCAGAATTTCACGGGAGGGCGCCAGGACAAAAATCGTTACCGCGTCCGGTATCTTCTCTTTCAATTGTTGCGCACCCTGCACGTCAATGTCGAGCAGGAGGTCCTTGCCTTCGCGCAGCGCTTCGCGCCAGACGGATTCGTGGGTCCCGTAGAAGTTGCCGACGACTTCGGCCCATTCGAGGAACTCGCCGCGGTCCTTGCGGGCGGCGAACTCCTCGCGGCTGATGAACTGATAGCTGACGCCCGGGCGTTCCCGGCCGCGCGGCGCCCGGGTGGTGTAGGAGATGGAGAACACGAGTTTCGGGTCATTCAAGAGCAGTTCGCGCACGAGCGTCGACTTGCCCGAGCCCGAGGGGGCGGAAATGATGAATACGGCGCTCATTCGAGGTTGAGAGACTGTTCGCGGATACGTTCGATTTCGGACTTGACGGCGATTCCGAGATCCGTGAGCCTGAGCCCGATCTCGCCCGCGCCGCCGGTCTTCGACAGGATGGTGTTGGTTTCGCGGCCCATCTCCTGCATGAGGAAGTCGAGTTTTTTGCCGGCTTCGCCGCCGGCGTCGAGGAGGCGGTTCAATTCATCGGAATGGATGGTGAGGCGGTGGATCTCTTCCATGATGTCGCTCTTGTCGGCGAGGATGGCCGCTTCCTGGACCAGGCGCTGCGGATCGATAGTGTTTCCATTCAGCAAATTGGATAATTTTTCCTGAAGCCGTTCCTGAAAGGCGGGCAGCGCCTTTCCGCGCAACGCGCCCATTTCAGCGGCGTGGCCGCGAATCCGCGCGTTCGCGTCCCGCATGACCACCGCCAAGGCCATTCCTTCCTTAGCGCGGGATTCGTTGAACAGGTCCACCGCTTCGTCCGCGAGCGCGGCGAGGACCGATTCGAGGGCTTCGTCGGGTTCGGCGCCGGCCTCGGTCAACATGCCGGGGATGCGCATGGCGGCGTTGAGGTCGGGCTCGGAAAACACGGCATGATATTGGCGCGCCTGTTGGAACGCGGCCAGCCAACTCTCGAGCAGCGGGCGGTTCAGGGCGAGCATGGAGCGGGACCCGGCGCGATTCCAGGCCAGGCGCAAATCCACGTGACCTCGCGACACCTTGCGCTTGACCGCGTTGCGCAACGAATTTTCATAGGCGTCGAGGTCCGTGGGCAGATGGACGTGCACATCGAGCGCGCGGTGATTGACGCTCTTCAGCGTGACGGTCATCTCGCCGAGATCGTTGAGCCGGCGGAGCCGCGCAAAGCCGGTCATGGAGCGAAGAGGGGGCATCAGGAGTTCACCAGGGGATCGGCTTCGAGGAACTGCAATTCATGCAACCGTTGATAGACGCCGCCGGCATTGACGAGTTCTTCGTGGGTTCCGGTTTCGACGACGCGGCCATGATCGAGCACGACGATTTTACCGGCGCGGCGGATGGTGGAGAGCCGGTGGGCGATGACGATGACCGTGCGGCCGCTGATGAGGTTCGAAAGGGCGCGCTGGACCAGCATTTCCGATTCGGTGTCGAGGTGGGAGGTGGCTTCATCGAGGACGAGGACCGGGGCGTCCTTCAGCAGCGCGCGGGCAATGGCGATACGCTGGCGCTGGCCGCCGGACAGTTTCATGCCGCGCTCGCCGATGAGGGTGTCATAGCCTTGCGGAAGCCGGGTGATGAAGTCTTCGGCAAGGGCATTGCGCGCGGCCTGCCGCACTTCGTCCCCGCCGGCCTGGGGGCGGCCGTAGCGGATGTTGTTGGCGACGGTGTCATTGAAGAGGAACGTGTCCTGGGCGACGATGCCGATCTGGCTCCGGAGCGAAGCGAGCGTCACGTCGCGGATATCGTGGCCGTCCATGCGGATGGCCCCGGAGGAGACGTCGTAGAAGCGGGCGAGGAGGTTGGCGAGGGTGGACTTCCCTGCGCCGCTCGGGCCGACGAGCGCGACGACATCGCCGGCCTTCACGGTGAGGTTCACATCGCGGAGGAGGAATCCGCCGGGAGTGGCGGGGTAGCGGAAGGTGAGGCGATCGAGTTGGATGTCCCGCCGGAAGCCATCGAGCGGGACGGCTCCGGGCTTATCTTTTATGAGCTGGTCGCGGTCGAGGTATTCGAAGACCTTCTGCGAGGCTCCCAACCCCTGCTGGAAGATGTTGTGAATGCCGGTGAGGCGTTTCACCGGCTCATAGAGCATCAACAGCGCGATGACGAAGCTGGTGAATTCGCCGGTGGTCAGCCTGCCCAAGCGGATCTGGCCGCGGGCATAGGTGAGCAGCATGACGATGGTTAAAGCGCCGAAGAATTCGATGAGGGGAGAGGCGATGGCCTGCTGCGCCGCATAGCGCAGATTCGAGGAGCGCAAGCGGGCCGAAGCCTTTTGGAAGCGCTTCGCCTCGAGACCCTCGGCTCCGAAGGTTTTCACCACCTGGTGGCCGGTGAGCGTTTCCTGAAGGATCTGGTTGAGTTCGGCGGCGTCGTCCTGGGCTTTACGCGTTGTCCGGCGGAGTTTGCGGCCGAGGCGCGCGGTGGGGATGAAGACGAACGGCAGCACGGTAAGGCTTACGAGGGCGAGTTTCCAATCCATCTGCACGACGACCCAGAGCAGGCCGAGGGCGGAGAAACTCTGCCGCAGCCAATCGGCGAGCATGCTCGAGGTGGCCTGCTGGATCTTGTCCACGTCGTTCATGATGGAGGACATGAGCCGGCCGGTGGAATGGGATTCGAAGAACACGGCGTCCTGTCCGACGACGCGCTCGAAGACGCGCTGCCGCAGGTCAGTGACGGCGGAAAAGCCGGCGTAGTTCACCAGGTAGTTGCCGCAGTAATCGGCCACGCCGCGGATGAGGAAGACGAGCAGAATTCCGGCCGCGACCAGTTGCCACACGTCGTGGAGGGGGAACGGGATGATCTGGTGGAGATAGAGCGGCTTATCCAGGATGGGGATGGTGGTGAGCCGGACCGGAGCTTCCGCCGCGCGGGGGTCGAGGACGCGGTCAAAGATGGGGCGGATGAGCAGGGCCATCATGGCGTGGCAGAAGCCGGCCAGGGCCATCAGCAGGACGGACAGGAAGAGGGGGAACGCGTAGGGCCGGGAGTAGCTGAGCAGACGGCCGAGTTCTTTCATGCCGTCACGCGAAGTTTTCCGGCGGCTCTGGCGACGCGCTCGACGGTGATGGAAGACATGCCGCCGCTCGAGACAATGGTTTCGGCGTGTGTTTTCCAGGGCGCCCAGACCACGGGGTCGGAAGCGCCGAAGAGGACGACCTGGGGAACGCCGAAGGCGGCCGCCATGTGGGCCGGACCGGAGTCATTGCCGATGAACAGAGCGGCTCCGGCGAGCACGCTCTTGGTTTCCTGAAGAGGGAGCGTATGCGCGCGGAAACGCTGGAAGGGAGCGAGATTGTCGCCCTGGGCGCCGATGAACACCGGTTCGAGGTCGAGGCGCGACCGCACGAAGGCGGCCAGTTCGAGGAAGCGCCCGGCGGGCCAAGTCTTGAGCGGGCTCGAGGCGAGCGGATGGAAGACGGCGTAGGGCGTGGAGGAATGCATGGGGCGGGCATAGAGGCGCGCCCGCGGAATCCCGGCCTGGGGCACGCCGAGATAGAACATGGCGGAGGCAACATGTTCCGCGGTGTGCACCTTGCGCTTCACGTGAAGGATATCCTGGGCTCTGGGAATGAGCACATTGTAGAGGCGGGAGAAGCGGTAGTGGGCAAAGCCCGCGCGCCACCGGGCGGCGCTTGCCAGGGTGAGCAACAGGCTGCGGGTTCCGCCGTGGAGGTTGAGGCAAAGTTGGGGTTGATAGCGCAGCAGGAGGGAAGCGCTGGGAGGGAGGATATCGTCGACATCGGGATTGTCTTCAAAGACCGGCGCAAACCGCGGTTCGACGACGACGCCGAGCCGCAAATCCGGCCGGCGCCGCTTGAGCAGATAGAGCGCGGGAGTGGTGAGCACGCAATCGCCCAACGACCGCAACCGCACAACGGCGACATGCGCCCCTTTGCCGAGTTGGTCGAGAAAGCCGGTCATGAACGCGCAGAATCACTCCTCAATGCGAGCCTCGTCGATGAGCATGACAGGGATGCCGTCACGGATGGGATAGACGCGGCGGCATACCACGCACTTCAAACCGGTTTCCGCCGGCTGGAGGCGCACTTCGCCCTTACAGAAAGGGCAAACGAGAATCTCCAGCAGTTCCTTACTGATGGCCATTGTCGAGGCTCCTGATGTCCAATGCTCTTCCGAGTGTAACAGTTTCGGCGGATGCAACAGCGCTTGGGCACGGTCCCCGCGCCGGCGACGCGGCTATTCGGGCATGGGAGCGGGGGGCTGCGTGGCGGGGGACTCAGGGTGACGGGTAAAGACCGAGAGCCAGGAGAAGAATTCGGGGAAATAGAAAGTGAAGGGCG
>JAIXKK010000217.1 GCA_026954325.1 Bryobacterales bacterium
ATCCTTATGTCATTACCGTAGGCGCCATGAACGCGAGAGGGACCGTGCCGCGAGCCGATGATTCGATTGCCAGCTTCAGCTCCAAGGGACCCACCGCATTTGACCACGTGGTCAAACCGGACATTGTGGCGCCCGGTAACAACGTTGTCTCCGTGATGGCGCCCAACAGCACACTCGCCGCGACGTATCCGAGGACTCTGGTCAACAACTCGTATTACATCGTGGGCGGGAGTGGAAAGTCTACTAACTATCTGAGACTCAGCGGGACCAGCATGGCGACCCCCGTGGTCAGCGGCGCGGCGGCGCTCCTGCTCCAGAAGGACCCGTCCCTGACCCCCGATCAAGTGAAGGCGCGGCTGATGAAGACAGCAGTCAAGGCCCTGAACCTGTATACGCAGGGAGTCGACGCCTACACATTTGAAGCCTTCAACAACCAGGCGGATATCTTCACCGTGGGGGCGGGGTATCTTGACATTCCCTCCGCCCTTGCCAACACCGACAAGGTCTCCTTGCCCGCTCTCTCGCCGGCTGTCTCCTACAACCCGGTGTCAAGAAAAGTGACTCTGCTCCGTAACTCCTCGGTGGTCTGGGGTGACTCCGTTGTATGGGGCGACTCCCTCGTTTGGGGAAGCTTCGTGTTCAACGGCGTCCTCAGCGGGAACTCCGTGGTGTGGGGTGACTCGGTGGTGTGGGGCGATTCGTTAGCCACGGGCTTCAGCGTGGTGTGGGGTGACGCAACCACCCTGGCGATGTCCATACAGGCCCTGGCCGCGGACGACGGAGACCAGTAGCCTGATTCCACATCGGGTGAAATACTTCCATGCCCAGGAACGCCAGAATTTACATCGCCTGCGTCGCCGTGCTCGGGTTGGGGCTGCTGGTCCTCTCCCTGGCCACGGGATGGGAATCGCAGGACGCGGTGCGGTACACCGTCTACGTAGGACTTGCCTTGATCGCATCTACCTGGAAAGTGAGGCTGCCCGGAATGCAGGGAACGATGTCGGCGAACTTCCTTCTCATTCTCATTGGGGTAGCGGAACTCAGCATGGATGAGACGCTGGCGATGGCGTCACTGGCGGCTGTCGTCCAGTGCCTTTGGAGAGCGGCAAAGCGGCCGGCGCCGGTTCAGATCTTGTTCAATGCAGGCGCCATATGCTTGAGCGTCTATGCAAGCTACCAGATCGCGCATCTCTTTTCCGCCGCGCCGCGCGCGCCCGTCTATCTGGCGCTCGCCGCGGCCGTGTTCTTCATCATCAATACGGGGCTCGTCTCCCAGGTGTTGGCCCTGCTGAACGGCAAACGGCTGCTCGACGTGTGGAGGAACTGCCATCTCTGGACCTTTCCCTACTATCTGGCCGGCGCCGGGATCACGGCGGTGATATGCGCCGCCGACCGCACCATGGGCTGGAAGCAGTCGCTGCTGCCGCTTGGGTTGATGTACCTGCTCTACACTTACTACCGGACTTACATGAGCGAACATCTGGCGGTGCTTACCAACTCCAGCGCCGTGGCGGGGCTCGGCAATGCTATCGGAGCGTTGGCCGCGCGCGTCGCGGAGGCAGGCCCGGAAAGCAGCGCTCCGAAGCCGGCTTCATCCTGAATTTTCGCTCTCCCGCGCCACGCCCAACATGACTCATTGATCTTGGGCCAGGTACGCGCCACGGGATACGCTTGTGGCGAGAGAAGGAGGTTCCACCGCCGGCAGCGTAGACAGCAATTGGCGGGTATAGCCGTGCCGGGGAGCCCGGAGAATGCCGGCGACTGACCCTCGTTCTACAATCCCCCCCTCGTGCAGCACCGCCAGACTATGGCAAAGCGAAACCAGGGCATGGAGGTTGTGCGAGACGAAGAGAATCGCGGTTCCCCATTCGCGGTTGGCATTGCGCAACACCTCGAGCACTTCGCGCTCCGTCAGCGGATCGAGCGCGCTGGTGATTTCATCGGCGACAAGCAGGGCGGGTTTGTGCAGCATCGCCATGGCGATCAGGACGCGTTGCGCCTGCCCCACGCTGATTTCGTCCGGCCGCCGCCGCAGGAAATCCGGCGTCGGGGGAAGACGAAAGCTTTCGAGCAATCGCGCCACGTCCTCCCGCTTCTCGCGCCAGCAGACCCGGGAGTGCGCTTCCCAGACAAGTTGAAACTGCCGGTCGAGCGTCAGAGCCGGGTTGAGCGCGGCTTGGGCGCTCTGCAGCACCAGCGCCATCTCGCATCCCCGTACACGCCGCATCTCCCTTTCGGGGATCGTCAACAGATCCCGTCCCCTCAGCCGCAGTTCTCCGCTGACGGCGCCTCCGCGCAGATGGAGCAGCCGCATCAGCGCCAGGGCAAGAGAGCTTTTCCCTGACCCGCTCATGCCCGCCAACCCCACCATTTCTCCGTCCTCCACCCGCAAGACCAGGTCCGGCAGTACAGCCTGTTTGCCGTAGCGTACCGTAATCCTGGCTTCGAGCAGGGGATGACTCATTGCTTGCCGGCCACCGGCCGCTCCAGATAGAGACGCTCGGCATTCCACAGAAGACGGGGTTTGAGAGCGCTGGGCTCCGTTCCGCGAACGCTCGCGCCGACAGCCATCAAGGCATACGGGTGTACGAGGTAGATCACCGGCGCCTGTTCGTAGACGATCTCCTGGAGCCGGTCGACAGCCCTTTTCCGCTCTTGCGGATCGTAGCTTGCAGCCTGTTGTTTCATCAGACGGTCGATATCGGCCTCCCATGGGGTTGCCGGCTTCGCCTGCCTCGGGTTCCAGGGATGATGAGATGACGAACTGAGCCAGACGTTCATCTGGTCGTTCGGATCGAGGTCGATACCGGAGAGACTGAGCAGGCAGGCCTCGTAATCGTGCGTATGGTTGAGCCGCTCGATAAGAGCGGGAAAATCGAGGGCCGCCACGTTCACCTTTATCCCGAGCTTCGCCAGGTCTTCCTGGAGGAGGGCGGCGATGCGCGCGCGGTTCCGGTTGCCGGAGTTGGTGATCAATGAAAACTCGACGGCATGCCCGCCGGCATCCAGAAGGCGGTCCTCCCGCCGGCGGAAACCCGCCGCGGCAAGCCGCTTTCGCGCCGATTCGGTATCCTGCCTTGGCGGAGCGAGCCTCGGGTTGTACCAGAACTTTGCCGCCGGCGAGAACGGGCCGGCCGCCTCCACGGCCAGCCCCCGGAACACCAGCCGGACGATATCCTTTCTCGAGATGGCTTCGGAGATGGCGCGCCGGAACGCCCGTGAGCGGAACCAGGCTTTGCGATATTCGGCGATGGGCGCGGCGGGGCTTTGATTGAACCACAGCATTTCGGACTCGAGCGATGCTCCGGCATCCACCGCCTCGCCTGGGGCCTGCCGCCGGAGACGGTCAAAGCTATCGGCGTCGAGATTGCTGATCAACTGCAGTTCTCCGCGCCGGAACCGCGTCAGTTCGATATCACGGTTCAATTGGATCTCCAGCAAGATGGCGTCGAGATAGGGAAGCCGCGCGCCGGCCGAGTCCACCTTCCAATAGTTCGGGTTCCGTTCGAGGCGCAGCGACACTCCGCGCCGGTAATGCGCGAGGCGAAAAGGCCCGAGCACGGCCTTCTCCTTGATGGGAGAGCGGGAGGACAAGAGCGGCGCCTCGTCGAACAGATCCTCGAGCGCCGATACGGGAGAGGCGAATTCGAGCGAGATCTCGAGCGGGTTGGGGCGCTCGAAGCGCTGGATCCTGGCGGCCGTGCGGAAGATCTCCCCCGCGGGCGAGGCGAGCCCCGGGTCGGCCAACCGCCTGAGCGTGTACTCGACATCGGCCGCGTCGAAGGGCGTTCCGTCGGAGAACCGGACGTCCGGGCGCAAGTGAAAAGTGATTCGTTTGCCTGCGTTTCCCACCTTCCAGGCCGAGGCCAGTTCCGGTTCGAGTTGTTGCGTACGGCGGTTGCGGCGCAAGAGGATCCCGGAGGTGAGGTAGCGAACCACCTCGGAAGGCTCATCGGTGACCATGAGGGGATCGAGCGATTTCGGCTCGCCCCTCAGGCACAAACGAAGTTCGCCTCCGCGCGGCGCGGCCGCAAGCAGCGCCACAAAAAAAACCGGCATCAACAGAAGGAGGCGGAATTTTTTCATGCTATCCTCCGCGAGCGGCCGAACAATTCATGCATCGCCAGCAGGCTCAGCAACACCAACACGGCGGGAGCAATGAGCCATGGAGATTCCGCCACGGCGCCGGGACTTGTCAGGCCGGCGAGGAGGTTCCCCCACGATGGAAGCGGTTCGGAAACCCCCAGCCCAAGCATTCCCAGATTGGCTTCTCCGAGCAGAAACGCCGGCAGCGCGAGCAGGAATTGCGCCTCGAGTACGGGTGTCAGATTCGGCAGCAGGTGGAAAGCGAGCAGGCGCGGAGGCGAGAGCCCGGCGGCATGAGCTTGCAGGGCAAAGGGAGAAGCAAGCCGCGCCAGCGCGGAGGCGCGCACCAGCCTGGCGGCCCCGGCCCACCCGAGCAGGCCGAGCAGCAGAAACGTAATGGCCATGGACTCCCAGGGAGGAGTATTCAAGGGTAACAAGGCGCGCACGGTGAGCAGCAGAAACAACCATGGAATAGAGAGGAACAGGTCGGTAAGGGACATCAGCAGGCGGTCGGCGCAGCCGCCGCAATAGGCGGCCGTGACCCCTACCGCCGCCGCGATCAGAGTAGCCAGCAGCGCGGCCGCGGCGGCCAGGAGAAGGGATACTCGAGTCCCATGCAGCAGCCGGCTCCAGAGGTCTCTGCCCAGATCATCCGACCCCAGCCAGTGGGCGGGTCCGGGAGACTGCCGCGCCTCCTCTCTGTTCTGTTGTTGATAGGGCAGCGGGGCAATCCAATCCGCGCCGATTGCCGTAACCAACAACAGGATCAGCAGGACGGCGGCGGCAGAGGACCGGACTTTCATCTTGTCCTCCCGCCCGCGCTGATGCCGGACAGCATGTTGGCGAAAACGGTGATGCCGGTCATGAGGAGAGTGAGGGGCGCGAGCAGGGCCAGGTCGCGGCCGAGCGTGGCTTTCCACGCCAGTTGGCCAAGGCCGGGCGAATCACAAATCGCCTCGGCGGGGATCACGGCGCCGAGGGCCATGCGGACGGAGGCTGCCGCCAGAGCCGCCAGTTCAGGCAATGCCGGCCGGACCAGCGCGTGCTGGAAAATTCCCCGCCCGGAAACACCGTGCGCGCGGGCGTGCAGGACGTGCGGCTGACTTTCCATCGAGCATAGGATGTTCCGCGCGAAGAGATACAGCCTGGGGAACAGCGCCAGGGCGATGGCCGCCGAAACGGGAGCGCCCGCGAGAAAAGCGGCTGCGGAGACCAGAGCCGCGGGGACGGCTAACAGAACCGCCGCGAGCAGATCCGGCAAAAGGCGGGCGCGGGGCGCAAGCCAGAGACCCAGCAACACTCCGATGGCCGCGCCGGTCCAGGCCATTGCGAGGCCACC
Organism: Bryobacterales bacterium; assembly: GCA_026954325.1. Lineage (GTDB taxonomy): Bacteria > Acidobacteriota > Terriglobia > Bryobacterales > Bryobacteraceae > CADEFT01. The sequence continues at coordinate 5,426 of JAIXKK010000217.1, forward strand.
CGACAGGGAGTGCAGAGTGGCCGGGCCGCGTTCGGCGATGAGGCTCCCTACAGGCGCCTGGAGCGCCGGCGAGTATCCGAAATCTCCGTGAAGCATTCTTCGCGGTACCGTGAGCGGGCCGCGGCCACGGTCCGCGCCGAGCCTCGCGAGGGTCGCGTCGCTGAGAGTTGGATCGGCTTCGCGCTCGTCAATGCCGTAACCGGGCGAAAGCCACACCAGCAGGCTCGCCAGCAATACGCCCGCCGCGACGGTGGCGGACCCTCCGGCAATGCCGCGCCATGCTCTGCTGACACGCGAGTTCATTGTCATCCTCCATGGACCCTCGGCAGCGGGGCGGGATTCAGTGTCTGCATCAACTGGATGAGTTCCTTCTGTACTCCGGCCTTCCGCACCTGCTTATCCATGTACATGCGGCGGTCGGCTTCCTCGAGCAACTGCTCAGGCTCCCTCCCGTGAACCGGGTATTGCGAGATGCCCACGCTCATGGAAACACCCTGAATTCCCATTCCGGAAATTGTTTCCTCGACGGCGGCGCGCAAACGCTCGGCAAAGCCATCGGCTTCCTGCGCCGCGGCGTCGGGCAGCACCACCACAAACTCGTCTCCTCCCATTCGCGCCGCGTAATCCGCGCTCCGGCAATTTCGCTGGAGAGTAGCCGCCACGGCCTGCAGCAGCCTGTTACCGGCCAGGTGGCCGTGGTTATCGTTGACCGCTTTGAAGCCATCGAGGTCGCAGACCAGGATCGACATCGCTCCTCTTTGTCCCTTGAGCCCCTCGATAGTGTGCTGGAGGTGGAGAAACAAGCTGCGGGCGTTGGGCAGTCCGGTAAGAAAATCCGTCGTCGCGTCGCCTTCGGCGCGCTGAAACCGGAGGTAGATCTCGATGGATTGAGCCAGTTTCGAGCTGATGGCCTGGAGAATGCGCAGGTGATCTTTCGAGAAGGCATCTTTCTGCGCGCTGTACAGGCCCAGAGATCCCACCACCCCGGAAGCGGTTTGCAGGCACAGCCAGCGCTGAACGCATCAGCGTGAACTTGGTTCTGTGTTCAGGTAGCCCGGCTCCGCGAGGTGCCGTTCAAAATCGAGGACTTGTTCTCCACTACCCAACCCGAGAGCCCCTGCCCAATGGGGATTCGAAGAGAGGAGAAAAGGCGGGATTCGTCTCCGATCGCGAATTCGCAAGCCACCTCTTTTCCCTCGCGGATGAAGATGGCGAAGCTATCATGCGGCACAAGCCGTTTCAGGCGCACCGCCATCACGGAGAGCGTCTCGTGCAGGCTGAGCGAGTTCACCAGATCCTGCGCCATCTCGAACAGCGTTTGCGCCTCCTGCCGCGCCTCCGCGATGCGGTCCAGGAACTCTACCGGCCTCTCTTTCTCCACAACCTGCGGCAGCGGGCGGGATAATTCAAAGCCGGAAGCGGGTTCCATGCCCCGTTCCACTTTCACGTCCGTGCTCAACCGGAACCAGTCCATTTTCTGCACGCGCGCCTTCGGCTCCCACTCGTGGTAGTGGCCGGCAAGAATGTCCACCACCCGCGGATCGAAGCTTTTGCCGCGCTCCCGCTTGACCACCGCCATTGCCTCATCGAGCGGCAGGGCGCGCCGGTACTGGCGGTCGCTTGCCAGCGCGTCCAGGCAATCGACCGTGCTCAGAATCCGCGCTGCCATGGGGATCTCTTCGCCCTTCAGCCCGTCCGGATATCCCGTGCCATTCCACTTTTCGTGATGGCTGCGAACAATGGGAGCGACAGGGTAGGGAAACTGCACCCGTTCGAGGATCTCCGCCCCCACAATCGGGTGAATCTTCATCTTTTCGAACTCTTCCGGCGTGAGTTTGCCCGGTTTGGAGATGATGTGCTCGGGAACGGCAAGTTTGCCGATGTCGTGCAGCAGACTGGCGGCCACCAACGCCTGTTTCGTGTTCTCATCGAGACCAAGCTCCCTTGCGATCTCCAGGCAATAGATCTGCACGCGCCGCAGATGATCGTGCGTCGTCTGGTCCTTCGCCTCGATGGCCAGCGCCAGCGCCTCAATGGTGCGCAGGTGCAGGGATGCCATCTCTTCCGCATGCTTGCGCTGTGTTTCCACCTGTTCCTTTTCCGTTTCCAGGCGGGACATATAGAGACTGTAGGAACGGTAGATGAAGTAGATGATGGGTAGAATCACGAGCGTGGTCTGCCAGCCGAGCAAATAATTCATCAGGCGGAGGGACTCGGCGCAGGCGGCGCCCACAAGATAGTAAGGGAACGACCAGAAGTAGCAGGTGCGCCAGATCCCGGCGATGGAGCGCTTCTCGGAAAGCCCGATGACGATGGCGATTGATCCCGTGTTGGCGAGAAAGTAGACAATCGCGGCCAGGCACAGCCGGATTGGCTCCTGCATCCGGATGGTCTCCAGAACCGGCCAGTAAAATACGGCGTGCGCGCAGACAATGGCGCATGCGCCGCTGGTTACGTTGAAGAGGATCTTTGAAATGTTCGTCTTCGTCTTTGTTTTCCAGGTGCACTGAAAGAGGACCGAGACGATGCCCACAACCAGGGTTTCCCCCAGGCCGAGATCGACAATTCCCAGCAGGACGTATACAAAGTTGGCCGAAATCGTGCCGTGCATCCCCGGGAGCGCTACCTTCCACACGGAAGTGAGCAGGGCCATCATCCCGTAGACGAGGAATTGCAGCGGATCCCGGGGAGTCCAGTTCGCAAGGCCATAGGAAACCGACAGGCACCCGGATAGGGCAACAATCGCAATGAAGACGCGGGCGGACGCCGGCAGAGTCTTCGCTTTCTTCACTGGCCCTTGGTCCATTGCTTAGGTGGAAAATGTTCCTTTGGGGAATAATCGGAACGAACCGGCCGGTTGAGGACCGAACATTCCTCTTAGGTGGGCTAAGAGAAATAACCGGGAAAATTGTGGGCCAGATTACTTTTGTTCCAGTACTTCGTGTGGCAACGCTAACCAGTTTCGTAACCGGATATTTCCCGGCACATGGCTCGCGCAGCAGGCGCCGGCGCGTTCTAGTACCGCGCACTTAGAACCTGCTACGAACAGACCTGGGACTCGCTTAAGTGCTATTCCTCTAACGTTTCCCCATCTCCGTGCCCTAAGCTCGAAGGTGACACGAGTCAAACATCATGAGGCCGGACCAGCACGAGTTTCTCGGAATGAAAGCCGTATTCCGCAGCGAAAGCATGCGGCACGTGCTGGCAAAGCTACAGCGTTTCGCGCAATCGAACGCCACCGTCCTCATTGAAGGAGAGAGCGGAACGGGCAAGGAGATTCTCGCCCGCGCGGTCCACCACTTTTCGTTACGCCACATGCAGCCCTGGGTCGACGTCAGTTGCGCCGCCCTGCCCGAACACCTGGTGGAGAGCGAACTCTTCGGGTATGAGAAAGGAGCTTTCAGCGGAGCCCATACCCGCAAGGAGGGACTCTTCGAACTCGCCACTGGGGGCACGCTGTTCCTCGATGAGATTGGCGAACTGGACGCGCGGATGCAAGTGAAGTTGCTTCGTATCCTCGACTGCGGCTCCTATTACCGCCTGGGTGGCACCCGCAAGGTGGAAACGAACGTGCGAGTGGTGGCCGCCACGAATCGGGACCTGGAAAGATCCGTGGCCGCCGGCGAATTTCGCAAAGACCTGTACCACCGCCTGGCGCAGTTACGGATTTCGGCGCCTCCGCTGCGGGAACGGAAAGAGGACATTCTTCCGCTGGCTGGTTTCTTTCTCGGGCAGTACAGCGCGAAATCGGGCTTCTCCTTTGAAGCGGAGCGCTGCCTGGAGGCTTACAACTGGCCTGGTAACGTGCGGGAATTGCGGAACGTGGTGATGAGCAGCGCGGTCATCTCCGAGAGCCACGTTGTGCAGGCTTCCGATCTGCCGGCCGCCATTCACGGCGCCGCGGAGTGTGCAAGGCAGCGGCCCCCGTTCGCGATGGCCAGTGATCTCTGCAATCTTTCGGCCTATACGGCCGGAGCCATCGAATCGAGCGAGCGGCAACTCATCCTCAAGGTTCTCGGCGAAACGGAAGGACACCATGAAAAAGCCGCCCGCATCCTCGGCATCTCCTCGCGCACGTTGAGCCGCCGCCTGAAATCCTATCAACTCAGCGAGAAAGCGTCCTGAGATACCATGACGGTCATGGCTCAAAACCGCCGTAAAGAAGAGAGGGTGGCGGCGGCAGGTTCGGTATTGCTTCGCCGCCTCGGGTTGCCTCGCATGGAGGTGGCGGGCCAGCTACAGGATGAGTCCGCGAGCGGGTTCCGCGCGGCCTACACCGAAGGCATGCTCTCCTCGGGTGACGAAGTCGAATTTGTGGCCCCGCGCCGTAGCGGCAACGCCGTGGTTGTCTGGTCGCGCGTTTTCGGGCGTCAAAAGGAGGCCGGATTTCTCATCCGGCGCTTGCGCGAGGGAGAGGAAGCAGGCGCCGGAACATAGGAGTCCGGAAACGCCTCCTTCATCCCGGCCGCAACCGCGACGGCGTCCGCGATTTGGATCAGCGGCCCTTTCCCGATCCCCGGACACGTTCGCGCAGTCCTGTTCCAGGATTGACGCGTCTCGACAATCTCCGGCCAGAAGGGATACAGGCGGCATTGCGTTGGTTTGGCAGGGTGGATCGCGCAGCCATCCGGACCGAGAAATGGACAGCGGCCTCCCCTTAACGCGCCGGCGCCGTCAGTGTAGGTGAAGACAAAAACTTCGGAAGTGATTCCGAGGAAAGCCGAGGCGCGCCGGATGTCTTCGGATGTGAGCCGTACTTCTCCCTCAGTCTCACAACACGCCGTGCAGCCAGGCCGGCATTCGAAGTGGAACTGGTGCATCGGCGTCAGACGGGGATTTTCAGCAGCCGCGCGCCGTTTTCCCAGGTGATCTTCCGGAACAAGGCCGGCGAAGTAATCTGCTTCAGAGCGGTCAGCGTCTCGCGCGCGACGCATCTTCCTTTGATGAGCGGCTGTTGGGAACGTTGACCGGAGCCGTGCCCGTCACGGCAACTGCAATCGCTGCCGAACATCAGTTTGCCCTGATGCCGGCCGGCGAATCCCGCATAAAATTCCGGATCACGGCCGATGGCGTTACGGCCCGAGTTCGCCGAAAGGTCCCCGTACAGGTTGGGGAAATCGGATAGCATGCGGTCCGTGAGGCCGCCGGGTTTTATCTTTCCCGCCGGGTAGGGAACATCAGCGGGCACGTCCGCGCTGATATGCGACCAGAATGCATCCCCGTGGCCGATGAAAATCGTCTTCGGGTGGGCCTTGAGCATGGCGGGCAGATGATCGAAAGGAGTGTTGAATACCCCTTCACCGGCGAATTGCGGCACTTCCTGGAAGTGAATCAACACCGGAACGCGCATCTCCGCGGCCAGGTCATACAGACGCCGCATTTCCGGACCATCCACGGCAACGTGGAACTTCACCTCCCCGAATCCGAGAGCGCCGGCCTTGGCGGATTGCTTCAACTGTGCGAAAGCTTCAGGCTTGGTGATGTCCGCGCTCGAAAACCGGACAAACCGGCCGGGATGCCGCTGGACCGCCGCCTTCGCTTCTTCTTCCGCGGCGGTTCTCGTCAGCAGCACCGCCTTCGTGACGCCGCACCCGTCCAGGTGCTCGAGGTTGGCGCCGGGGCCGGGGCGAAAGTGGAAGTGGATGTCGAGTACCGGCGAACCCCAGGGCGAGGGGGGCGCCGCGGCGGACGCCGCGCCGGCAAGCGCGGTCTCGAGAAACTGCCTTCGATGCATCATGGGTGACTTCAAGAATATCGCGGCGGGCAGACGGCGGCGTCAAGGGCACTCCGCTATCATCAACCGCGAGGTGACGGCAATGCGTACTCGCATTCGACGGCGCGTGGCGCGCGCCATCGGAAGAAAACCCATTCAGGCTACGTGCGGCAGTGCTGGCTTTGCGCCGGAGCCTTATAGCGAACCGCCAGGTGCGGCGTCTCCATCCGCTTCCGCCCTTCGTACTTCGAGGTCAGACAGGCTTCCAGAATGCCGCTGACAAGCAGCGTCCGGTCCACCGGGTAGGGCGCGCGTCCCGTGGAAAACATCTCCTCCACCTTGCCTATCAGGCACGCGGAATAGGTGACGTTCGGCACGGGTGTGAGCAGAAATTGATTCGATTGGATTCCCAACCCCTTCACGCGCGCGGCGAAATTAAAATCAGCCACGGCGCCGTTGAGCATCAGCAGCGTCGTCTTCAGTCCGTCGTTGTGCTCAATGAAATACGCGGCGGGGTTCTTCACCAGTTTGGGAAGTTCTCCGTTGCCCACCAGGTCTTGCGTCCGCCCGTCTTTCACGGTAAGCCCCTGCGGCGTGTCGCTGCGCGAGAGTGCGGCGGTCAGCAGGCGCTTTGACCAGCGGCCTTCGTCGCCAGCCTTCCAGACGGCATCGCCTTCGATCATCTGTACCGCCTTGACGCCCGTCTCCCCTCCCTTGCGGCGTTCAATCATGCATTGCATGGCCTCGAGGGCGTGGAAATCCATCGGATCGCTGCCGCCTTCGCCCACCATCAGCGCGTCTTCGATCTCGCAGCCAAGCGGCAGTTCGATATCCGGCAGCCGCCACGTAACCGGAAGCGAGGAACCCGCCAGCATGGGGAACTTCAATTTGCGCGACTGGTCCACCATCCACTTTGCTTTTTCAAAGCTGTAGGAAAGGTGCTTGTCGTTATACACCGGAACAGCCCGGCCGTCCTTCTCGAATACATCGACGCACTGCTTGAAGAATTCGTACCGCGGATAGAGGATCTGGCCTTTTTCGTTGCGCGGATAGTTGCCGTGTTCCCCAATGATGAGCACGGCGTCGACGGCAAGCTTATCGCCCCCGCAGCGCAGAGTTTCCGCGATGGTGGGGTACACCTGGAAGCCGAACTCCCTGGCGCGCGCCTCACTCTGATCGCCTTCGGGCTTCTGATCCACATAGAGGGAAACCACCTTCATGTCCGGCCGGCGCCACTTGCCCTTGTGCGGATACCCCACCAGGAAGCGGTCCCCCATGTGTTGGGCGTGCGAAAGATACCGGTAAATCGTTGTGATTATGGCTATGCGCTGCATTTACGTTCTCCAGAATGTGGATTCTTTGGTGGGCTGATAGCGGATGGCGAGATGCGGCGTGTCATAGCGCTTCTCACCGCGGTAGAGGCTTTCCACTCCGGCGGCGGTGAGCCCGGTGGTGAGCAGCGTGCGTTCCAGGGGATACGTGGGCTTCCCGGTGAGATACATCTTTTCCGCGTTATTGACAAGTGGGCTGAAGAAGTTGGCGAGCGTCGTACGCCCGTCGGGCATGGGAAGGTACATCTGCGTCGAGAAGATTTCACTCGTTCCTTCCAGGCGCGCCGAAAAGTTGAAATCCCGCACCAGTCCGTTCATCAGGAGCATGGTGCACATCAGTCCGTCGGCGTGGCGATAGCGGTAGGCAACCGGTTTGCGTACGATGCGCCGCATGTCCTCGAGTGTTGGAAAAATGTCGTTGAATCCCTCGCGCGCCGGAGTCAGCGTATGGCTGCGGCAAAGCGCGGCTTCCACAAGGTCGGCAGGCCAGACACCATCCTTGTGCGCCTTCCAGAAATTGTCGTCGCGATACGCCTCCAGCCATTCGACGCCCACTTCCCCTCCCTTGCGCCGTTCCACCATGCACTGGATGGTTTCAAGGCCATGGAAATCGTAGCTGTCAACGCCGCCGTAGCAGATGCACATGGCCTCCCTGATGCGGGACCCGGACGGCATCTCGAGTGACGGCGTGCGCCAGGTGACGGGGAGACTCGATCCGGCCATGTAGGCGAACTTCATCCTGCGCGAAGTGTCGTACATCTCCTTGGCCCAGTCCCAATTCCAGGAAAGATGCTTGTCGTTAAACATGGGAACAGAGCGTCCGCTCGACTCGAACACCTTCACCACCTGCTGGAAGAATTCGTAGCGGGGATACTTCGTCTGGCCCTTCTCGTTACGTGGGTAGTTGCCATGCTCGCCGACCACCATGACGCCGTCAACGGCGAGTTTGCCGCCGCCGAGCGTAAGGGCTTCGGCAATGCTCGAGGCGATCTTCACGGAGGGATGACGCTGCGCCCGCTCGGGCGAGAGGTCGCCCTTGGGGTGCTGGTCGACATACAGAGAAACAAGGTCCATGGGAGGGTGGTGGTGTTCGCCGTTCCACCCATAGCCGTCAAGAAAGCGGTCGATGATGTGCTGGCCGTGAGACATGCGCCGGTATTCGGTAACGATGCCCGCGATCTTCGGCCGGCCGGCGCCGCGCGCGAGCGGGACATAGGCGGCCCCGGCCAGCAACTGCCTTCGCGTAATTTGCATAAAATCAACATACATGAGTTGGACCATGCGATGGATGATGGCGTGCGCCCCCGCGTTGGCGGGCCTGCTGCTCGCCCAGGTGTCTGATCGAGCGCGTAGCCTGCATGAACGGGCGTTCGTCTTCGACGGGCACGTTCATGTCATTGACCGCCAGTTGTATCACGGCGGAGATATTGGAGAACGCGTGAGCGATGGCCAGTTTGATCTGCCGCGCGCCCGGGAAGGCGGCGTGGACGCCATGTTCTTTTCCATCTTCGTCACTGAAGATTATTATCCGCAGCGAATGGAGACCAAGCAGACGCTGCGGTTGATAGACCTCGCGCTGACACAGTTGGAAAAGAACCGGGACAAGATCGAACTGGCGCGCAACGCCACCGGGATCGAACGGATCCACCGCTCCGGCAAGATCGCGGCCGTGCTCGATCTCGAAGGCGGGTTCGATCTCGACGGAGACCTCGGCGTATTGCGCGACCTCTACCGTCTGGGACTCCGCTCCGCGCAACTCTCCGCCCACAACTGGGCGAACAATTTTGCCGACTCCTGCTGCTCGCCGCCGAAGTGGCATGGCTTGAACGAGCGCGGCCGCGCCGTCGTGCGGGAAATGAACCGGCTTGGCATGGTGATCAATGTCTCGCACGCCTCCGACGAGACGCTCGAACAGACCATCGATCTGAGCACCGATCCCGTCGTGGCGACTCACCATGGCCTGCGCAGCTTCGTGGACATTCCGCGCACCATGCCGGACAATCTGCTGAAAAAACTCGCGGCCAAGGGCGGCGTCATCGGCTTCCAGATCGGCAACGAGTTCCACAATCGCAAGGCCTTTGAATGGCGCACCCGGCACGCCGGGAAGCCCTTCTGGGACACCACCGAGATCAAGAACCGAACGACGCCGATGACCATCGAGGAGATCGACCGCAAAGTCGCTCCGCAGTTTCCCATGGTCGGCGTGAACATGCCTGAGGACATCAAGTACACGCCGTACCAGTGGCTCGATGTCGTGGACAGGGCAATCCAACTGGTGGGAGAGGACCATGTAGCGCTGGGCTCGGATTTCGACGGCGGCCCGACTCCGCCCCGCGGGATGCGCGACATCCGCGACCTGCCGATGTTAACCGAAGCCATGCTGCGGCGCGGGTGGTCCGAGGAACGCATCCGGAAATTCCTCGGCGGGAATCTGCTCCGCGTATTTCGCCGGATCACGGAGAAGAAGTAGGATCTTCAGGAACTGCCGATCAGCACGCCGGTGAGAAACACGAGCACTCCTCCCAGCCCCACCTGAAGCGCCGCGGAAAGCGGCGGAGTCTCCATGTACCGGTGGCGAATCCAGGAAATCACGCCGAGTTCCACGATCACTACCAGCACGGCGGCGATCAACGCCACACGGAAATCCGGCAGGAGGAACGGCAGCGTATGGCCTATCCCTCCAATGGCCGTCATCAGGCCGCAGATCAATCCCCGCATCCACGGATACCCTCGCCCCGTGAGACTGCCGTCGTCGGATAGGGCTTCGGCAAAACCCATGCTGATTCCCGCTCCCAGAGATGCCGCCAATCCCACCGCAAACGCATCCCGGCTGCTCCGCGTGGCGAGGGCGGCGGCGAACACCGGCGCCAGCGTGGACACCGAACCGTCCATCAGTCCGGCGAGCCCGGGCTGCACGATCCGAAGCACGAAAAGCCGCCGGTTTGCCTCGTCTTCCGCCTTTCTTGCCTGCGGCTTCAGGTTGCGCCGCTCCAGTTCCTCCGCCCGGCTTTGATGGGAACGCTCCTCTTGCGCCAGGTCATCCAGAAGTTGGCGAATGTGCGCATCCTCCGTCCTCCTCGCTGCCTTCTCATAGAACCGCCGCGTCTCCACCTCCATCGCGATTGCCTGGTTGCGTACCGTCTCGAGTCCGAGCGGGCGCACCAGCCAGACCGGCGTACGGTGGACGAACCCTCTTACGTCCTGCCGCCGGAGCAGCGGGATGTGCTCTCCAAATTTTTCTCGAGACAGTTCGATGAGCCGCCGCCTGTGGCCCGATTCTTCCAAACGCATCCCGTCGAACACCGCCGCCGATGCGGAAAAATCCTGCCGCAGGCCTTCCGCGAAGTCCGCATAGACCCGTTCGTCCTCTTCCTCCAGCGAAATGGCCAGCGCGAGAATTTCCTTCTCCGAGAGACTGTCGAAGTTGCGCATATGCCTCTTGGATGCAGGCTATCAGATGCCGGCGTCAACGGATTCCATGTTCGATGCCCGGCATTCCGTCCTAAAGTGGTAAACGACATGAACGACGGCAAAATCGCGGCGAAGACGTGCAAGGCATTAGGGGCTGCCGGCCACACTCTGGAATCTTATCCCGTGCATGAGGTCAATCTCGGCTCGCTGCGAGTGTCCAGGGCGCTGCCGGTCCGCGGCCGGCGGTTGATCGGCCCCTGGTGCTTTCTTGATCGCTTTGGTCCGCTCACCTTCCACGGCGGCAAGCCGATGGACGTGGCGCCTCACCCCCACATCGGCTTGCAGACCGTCACGTGGCTGCTCGATGGGGAGATCGTGCATGACGACAGCCTGGGATGCGAAGCCATCGCGCGTCCGGGCGGAGTGAATGTCATGACCGCCGGGAAAGGCATTGCCCACACGGAACAGACTCCGGCCAAGAACAGCGGCCGCCTCAACGGTGTGCAACTGTGGGTGGCGCTCCCTGAGGCACATCGCCACATGGACCCCGCGTTTGAGAGCAGCGTGCAAGTACCCGCCATCGAGCAACCCGGGGCTTTCATCCGTGTGTTCGCCGGTTCGCCCGGAAAGGCGGCGTCTCCTTGCAGACATTATTCCGAAATCCTCGGTATGGACCTGCGGATCCATGCCCGCGAAGAGACGGAAGTGGAACTCCATCCGCGGTTTGAACACGCCGTGTTGGTGCTGCAAGGAGATTGCCTCATGGAGGGACAACCTCTGGAACCAGCCCTCTATTACCTCGGCACGCACCGTTCCAGCGTCTGTTTCGGCAGCCGTGAAGGAAGCCGCGTCCTCTTGATCGGCGGGCCGCCGTTTCCGGAGGCCATTCTCATGTGGTGGAATTTTGTTGCCCGGCTCCCCGAGGAAATCAGCCGGGCTCGCGGCGATTGGGAAAGCCATCTCCGTTTTGGCGATGTGCCGTCGTACCCGGGGCAGCGGCTCTCCGCTCCCAGTCTGATCCGTTTCGCCCGTCCCAATCCGGCAAGTTGATTGCCGGCTGCTCCCCGGCCGATGCTCCCGCCGGTATGCATGCACTATGGGATGTGATATTAATCGTTTAAGTAATGCACAACTGGAAGAGGGCTGGGCTTCTGGCGTTGTCTGCTGTTCTGGGTAACACGGCACACGCCGCGAGAGTGGAATTCAATCGGGATGTACGGCCTATCTTCTCCGACCGCTGCTTTTCCTGCCACGGACCGGATTCGGTTAACCGCAAGGCTCAATTGCGGCTCGATCAGGAAGCAGCGGCAAAAGCAAAGCTGGCGGACGGTAAGACTCCGATAGTCCCCGGCGACGCGGAAAAGAGCGAAGTGTACCGGCGCATCTCGTCCAACAGCAAGGCGCTGCGCATGCCGCCCGCCTATGCCGGGCACGATCCACTGACTCCGAAGGAAGTGGATACGATTCGCCGCTGGCTGAATGAAGGCGCGGTGTGGCAGAAACACTGGGCCTTTCTCGAGCCCGTGCGGCCCGCCCCGCCCCAGGTCAAGCACAACGCATGGGTGCGCAATGCGGTGGATGCATTCATCGTAAGCCGTCTCGAGAACGAAGGCTTGGAGCCGGCGCCGGAAGCTGATAAAGCCACCTTGCTCCGGCGAGTAACCCTCGATCTGACAGGACTTCCGCCAACGCCTTCCGAAGCGGACGCATTCCTGAAGGACACAACACACGGCGCGTATGAGCGCGTGGTGGACCGGCTGCTTGCTTCCACGCATTATGCGGAAAGGATGACAATCCGCTGGCTCGAGGCGGCACGCTATGCCGATACGAACGGCTATCAGAGCGACGGCGAACGTAGCATGTGGCGGTGGCGGGATTGGGTGATCAGCGCCTTTGACAGGAACATGCCGTTCGACAGGTTCACCATCGGGCAGATCGCCGGCGATCTGCTGCCGAACGCCACTCTCGACGACAGGATCGCCACGGCATTTCACCGCAATCACAGAACCAGCGCCGAGGGCGGCATAGTCGAGGAAGAGTTTCGCACCGAATACGTTGCCGACCGCGTGGAAACAACATCCACCGTGTGGCTGGGGATCACGCTCGGCTGCGCGCGTTGTCATGATCACAAGTACGATCCGCTCCCGCAAAGAGATTTCTACTCGATGTTCGCGTTCTTCAACAACGTGCCGGAACGCGGTTTAGTGTATAACTTCGGCAACGAGGAACCCTTCATCAAAGCCCCTACGCCGGAGAACACCACGCGCCTGGCGGAACTGGACGCCGAGGCGGCCGCTGCGCAAGAGCATTGGGATGCTCTGCAAGGACGGCTGCGCAAGGAACAGCGCAAGTGGGAGAAGAGTGCGCGTGCGCGGCAGGTGGATTGGACCGTGCCCGGCGCCTCGGACTTGCGCCTGCCCGAGCAAAGCTTGCGGCTGGATGGCGTGCACGGCGTAGAATCCAAAGATCCGCTGAAGTTTGATTACAAGGACCCGTTCACATTCGCGGCGTGGATCAAGCCGGATTCGCCCAACGGCGTCATCCTTTCGAAATCCGAAGACTACTTCGAGGGCGAGGGACACCAGTGGTTTCTGATGGATGGGAAACTGCGCCTGCACATCACACGCCGCTTCACCGATATCAGCCTCCGCATGGAAACCGCGCAGCCCTTGAAATTGCACGAATGGCAGCACGTCGCCATCACCTACGATGGCTATCGCAAGGGCGTGGGCGTACACATGTACGTGAATGGCGAGCCCTGGGGAACGAAGATCCTTTTCGATGAGCTTACTTATCCGCTGGGACCGAAGGAGCCCTGGCGGGTGGGCGCGGGCGCGGGAGACAAGTACCGGTTCAAGGGCGAGATCAAAGGCGTGCGCGTGTACAAAACAGCGCTGACGCCGGAACAGGTCTCCGTGCTGCCGCTGAAGGAAACAATCAGTGGGATTGCGGCCATGCCGGCAGCCTCGCGCAACGCCGCCCAGCAGCACAAACTGCGCTTCTGCTTCCTCGACAAGTACGCGCCGCGGGAGATTCGCGGTGGTTTGCACGGTCTCGAGGAGACGCGCACGGCGCGGCGTAAGTATTACGAAGCGATCCCAACGGTAATGATCATGGTGGAAGGAAAGCCGCGGGAAACTCATCTTCTGCGTCGTGGCGCCTATGATCAGCCCGGCGAGAAAGTGACGGCCCGGACCCCCGCGGTGCTTCCGCCGTTCAAGCCCGAGTGGCCGAACAACCGGCTCGGACTGGCGAAATGGTTGGTGGACCGCTCGAACCCGCTCACGGCGCGTGTCACGGTGAATCGTTTCTGGGCGATGCTGTTCGGCACGGGGCTGGTAAAGACCGTGACGGACTTCGGATCACAGGGCGAGTGGCCTGTTCATCAGGACCTGCTCGACTGGCTGGCCGTGGAATTCATGGACAGCGGCTGGAATGTGAAGGGCATCCTGAAGACGATAGTCATGAGCAATACCTACCGCCAGGAATCGCGCGTAACTCCGGAACTGTTGCGGAAGGACCCCGAAAACCGCCTGCTGGCAAGAGGACCGCGCTTCCGCCTGCCGGCGGAGATGATTCGCGATCAGGCGCTGGCCGCATCCGGCCTGCTGGTGGACCGCGCCGGCGGCCCCAGCGTCAAGCCCTACCAGCCGCCCGGGCTATGGCAGGAACTGACCGGGGGCCACGGATATGTCGAGGACTCCGGAGCAGGACTGTACCGCAGGAGTCTTTACACCTACTGGAAGCGCACAATCGCTCCCCCGGCGATGATCACATTCGATTCCCCCACGCGCGAAACCTGCATCGTGAGGGAGACCCGCACCAACACACCGCTTCAGGCGTTGAATCTGATGAATGACGAAACGTACCTGGAGGCGGCGCGAAAACTCGCCGAGCGCGCGATGCGTGAAGGCGGCGCGGCGGAAGAACAGAGAGTACGGTTCCTGTTCCGGACAGTGCTGGCGCGTGCACCCCAAGACAGGGAGGACCAGGTACTCACAAAAACGCTGGAGCAGTTCCGCGCCAGGTATGCAAGGCATCCCGAAGCGGCGGAAAAATTCCTCAACCAGGGCAAGTCACCCCGTGACCCCTCATTCAACCCCGTGGAACTGGCCGCCTATACGGGCATCTCGAGCCTCATCCTGAACCTGGATGAAGCAGTGACAAAGGAGTAACCGGCATGAACCTGCATCTGACGCGAAGACATCTTTTCGGACGCGCGGCAACGGGGTTGGGGATCGCCGCGCTCGCCGAATTGCTGCAAGGGAAGGAGAGGACTTCGACAGGCGGATTGCCGGGCTTGCCGCATTTTGCTCCCAAGGCAAGACGAGTCATCTACCTGTTTCAATCGGGCGGCCCATCCCAGATGGAGTTGTTCGACTACAAACCGCGTCTCAAGGATTTTCAAGGCGCGGACCTGCCGGAGTCCGTGCGGCAGGGGCAGCGGCTCACGGGGATGTCCGCAACCCAGTCATCGTTCCCGATTGTGCCTTCGGTCTTCCAGTTCGCGCGGCACGGCAAATCCGGCGCCTGGGTGAGCGAACTGCTGCCGCATACCGCAAAGATCGCCGATCAGTTGACGATCGTGAAGTCCGTACACACGGAGGCAATCAATCATGATCCGGCGGTTACGTTCCTGCAAACCGGCTCGCAGATTGCCGGCCGGCCGAGTATCGGTTCGTGGCTCGCCTACGGACTCGGAGCCGAAACGCAGGATCTGCCGGCGTTCGTGGTGATGATCTCCCCGGGAAAGGGCGGCGGCGGGCAACCGCTCTACGACCGTCTCTGGGGCAGCGGCTTCCTGCCTACGCGCTATCAGGGCGTCAAGTTCCGGTCCGTCGGGGATCCCGTCCTCTACCTGTCGAATCCGCGGGGCTTCGATACGGAGGACCGGCGTGCGTATCTGAATGCGCTCGGCGAGTTGAACCAGATGAAGCTCGAACAGTCAGGAGATCCCGAGATTTCCACGCGCATTTCGCAATACGAGATGGCGTTTCGCATGCAGTCGTCCGTGCCGGAACTGACGGATCTGTCCAAGGAGCCTCAAGCGACCTTCGATCTCTATGGAGAGGACGCGCGCGCGCCGGGCACTTTCGCGGCCAATTGCCTGCTGGCGCGCCGGTTGGCCGAACGCGGCGTGCGGTTCATTCAGCTTTACCATCGCGATTGGGACCACCACGGAAAGCTGCCGGCGGAATTGCCCAAACGCTGCAAGGATACCGATCAGGCCTCCGCCGCGCTGATTCAGGACCTGAAGCAGCGTGGCATGCTCGACGATACGCTCGTGATCTGGGGCGGCGAGTTCGGACGCACCGTGTATTGCCAGGGGCGTCTGACGAAAGACGACTACGGGCGCGATCATCATCCGCGTTGTTTCACCATGTGGCTGGCGGGCGGCGGCATGAAGCCGGGAGTCACCATGGGGGAGACGGACGACTTCTGCTACAACGTGGTCCGCGACCCGGTTCACGTCTTCGACATGCAGGCTACCATCCTGCACTGCCTGGGCATTGACCACGCGCGCCTCACCTATAAATACATGGGGCGCTACTTCCGGCTCACCGATGTACATGGAAACCTCGTGAAGGATATCCTCGGCTGATGCAGGCCATTGTTGTCCGCGGAGAAAAGCACAACCCGGCTCTCGATTGGGAGACCGTGCCGGATCCCAACCCCCGCCCCGAAGAAGTGATCGTGAACGTGCGCGCCGCGGGCGTGAATCGCGCCGATCTGCACCAGGCTCGCGGGGCGTATCCGCCGCCGCCCGGCGCGAGCGAGATTCTGGGCCTGGAAATGGCAGGCGTCGTGGAGGGCACCGGCGAGCGGGTTTGCGGCCTGCTGCCCGGCGGTGGATATGCCGAAAAGGCAGCCGTACATCGCGACATCCTGCTGCCCCTGCCGGATGACTGGACTTTCATCCAGGGCGCGGCGGTACCCGAAGCCTGGCTGACGGCATTCGTCAACCTGTTTTTCGAAGCCGGCCTGCGGGAGGACGAGACGGTGCTGATTCACGCGGGCGCAAGCGGCGTCGGAACGGCGGCGATTCAACTGGCCAATGACGCCGGCGCCATGGTGCTGGCAACCGCGGGCTCGTTCGACAAGGTCTCGCGCTGCATCGAACTCGGCGCCCACCATGCATTCAATTACAAGGAGCAGGATTTCGCCGCCGAAACGCTCGCCCACACCGGAGGAAAGGGCGCGGATGTGATTCTCGATTGCGTGGGAGGGTCCTATCTGGCGAAAAATATTCAGAGCCTGGCGCGGTTCGGACGGTTGGTCAACATAGGGCTGCTCGGAGGCGCAAAAGGAGAACTGAACCTGGGCGCGGTGCTGATGAAAAGACTGCGCATCATCGGCTCCACGCTGCGCTCGCGCCCGCGGCAGGAGCAGGTCTCCATTACGAAGGCGTTCCGGCAGCGGTATTGGGACAAATTGACATCCGGACATTTCCAGATTGTGATTGACCGTACGTTCCCCGTTCAGGAAGCCGGACAAGCCCATCGCTTCTTGGGGGATAACCGGAACATCGGAAAGGTCGTCTTAGTGATAGAGTCTTCCACAAGATGATACGAACCATTCTCTTCGCACTTGCATTCGCCGCCGGGCTCAACGCCCAGCAGTATGACCTGTTGCTCAAAGGCGGCCACGTGATTGATCCCAAGAACAACATCGACAAGGTGATGGATGTGGCGATCACGGGAAACAAGATCGCCGCGGTGGCGGAAAACATCGCGCCCGCGGAGGCCAAACGCGTGGCCAACGTGCAGGGCCTGTATGTGACTCCCGGCCTTGTGGATATTCACGTTCATGTCTTTGCCGGTCCGGAGCCGCATGGACAGTATGCCGGCGATCTCAGTGTCTTCCCCGACAGCTTCTCGTTCCGCGGCGGAGTCACCACCATGGTGGACGCGGGCACATCGGGATGGCGCAATTTTCCCCGGTTCCGCGACCACATCATCAGGAACGCGAGAACACGGGTGTTCGCCCTGCTGAACATCGTGGGCAACGGCATGAGCGCGGCCGGCGAGAATAACCCCAATGACATGGACGCGGACGAGGCGGCGAAGATGGCCAAGGCGAATCCGGAAATCATTGTCGGCTTCAAGTCGGCCCACTTCTCCGGAGAAGGTTGGCCGTCCATCGACAACGCCGTCAAGGCGGGGCGCGAAACGAACCTGCCGGTGATGGTGGATTTCGGCCGCGCCACGAAGGAGCGAAATATCAACACGCTCTTCATGGACAAGCTGCGTCCGGGCGACATCTACACCCACTGCTATTCCGGACTGCGGGCGGAGGTCATCGATGGGAAACTGAATCCGGCAATGGAGGCAGGCCGCAAGCGCGGCATCATTTTCGACGTGGGCCACGGCGGCGGCAGTTTCTTCTGGCCCGTCGCCATTGCCGCGTACAAGGCGGGCTTCTACCCGGATTCCATCTCCACGGACCTGCACGTGGGCAGCATGAACGCCGGCATGAAGGACATGACAAACGTGATGTCGAAGATCCTCAATCTCGGCACTTCGTTGCAGGATGTCATCCGTATGTCGACTTGGAATCCGGCCAAGGAGATCAAACGTCCGCAATTGGGCAACCTCGGCGTGGGAACCGAGGCGGACGTAACCGTGCTGCGCCTCGAGCACGGGAATTTCGGGTTTCTCGATTCCGCCGGAGCGCGCCGCGCGGGCACGCAAAAGTTGGTCGCTGAGTTAACCATCCGCGCCGGACGCGTAATGTGGGATCTGAACGGACTCGCGGCGCCCGACTGGGAGAAATTCACTTATCGCCGCTGGTCTGAACATTGAAAACCAACGCCGCGCGACAGTTGGACCGGCTCGGCATTCCGTATGAACTCCGCTCCTATGAGGTGGACGAGGAGCATCTCGATGCGGAGGCGGTAGCGGCAAAGATCGGCTTGCCCGCCGAGCAGGTCTTCAAGACACTGGTGGCGCGCGGTGATCGCAACGGCGTGTGCCTGGCGGTGGCGCCCGGCAATGCGCAACTCGATTTGAAAGCCCTGGCCCGTCTTTCGGGCGACGGGCGCATCGAGATGGTTCCGCTCAAGGAGATCCAGACGCTCACCGGATACATCCGCGGCGGCTGCACGGCGCTTGCATGCAAAAAGGATTATCCGGTGTATGTCGACGAGACCGTGGAACTGTTCGACCGCATCGCGGTATCGGCGGGCGTGCGCGGATTGCAAATTGTGCTTGCGCCCGCCGATTACATTCGCGCGGTCAACGCGGTGGCCGGCGACATTGCGCGGTAGGGCAGTTCTACAAATTCCCCGTTCAGCACGCAGCCCTTCCGGTTGTCAAATGGATCGGCGATGGCGGTAACCGCCACCACCGGCTGCACGGTGAGGTGGCCATAGGCCTGGTAGGCTTCGGCAAATAACGACACCTCCACAAAGCCTGTGTAATCGGCCAGCGTGAGGAACTTCATCGGACCGCGTTCGGTCGAATGGATGCGGTCGGCAACAATCAAGCCGCACACCTCCACCTGCTTGCCGAAATACCGCCGCGGGTCGGCGCGCAGGGATTCGGCGGTGATGTACCGGCTCCAGTCCGTGTGAGGCGCGAAGTATTCAAGCGGATGGCAGCTTACCGGAAAGCCGAGCAGTTCGTGTTCCCATCGCGGAGAGGGGCGGCTGTCTTCCAAACCGGAATCGGGATCGGCTGTTTCAAACAAAGCGGCCCCATCCTGACGCCCGCCGGTGAGCGCCGCTTCGAGCCGGCAAAATCGCCAGAACAGGCGCCCCCGCGGTTCCTCGAAACTGTCAAAGGCCCCAGCCTTGAGCAGGGCGATCCACTCAGAACGCCGCGGCTTCACTTTACGGAAAAAATCGCCCGCGCCGCCGTAGGGTCTCCGCTCCACGATGCGTAGCGGCAAGTCCTGTCCGGTGCCCTTCACCTGGTTGAGCGGCAACCGGATGGCGTCCTCGCGCACCAGAAATCGCGAAGCGCCGGAGTGGCGCACGTCGGGCGGGAGAAGACGCCCGCCGCGGCGCAGCGCTTCCATCACGTAGAGCATGGGCGCGTAAAAGCCGCGGCGGTTGGTGAGGACGGAGGCAAGAAACTCGAGCGGATAGCGCGCCTTGAGCCACGCGCCTTGAAATGCTTCCACCGCGTAAGCCGCCGAATGCGCCTTGTTGAACATATACCCGGCAAAGTCTTCCATCAGTTGCCATACCGCCGCGGTTTCCTCTTCACAGCGGCCGTTGCGCATCGCACAGGCGCGAAACTCCGCGCCGAGTTCGGCAATCCGCCGCCGGTCCTTGTTCTTTGCCAGCGCGCGGCGCAGCATGTCGGCGCGGCCCCAGGGCATGGCGGCGAATCCGTTGGCCACCAGCAGAATGTGCTCTTCGTAGGCCATCAGCCCGTAGGTGTCCTTGAGCAGCGGCTCGAGCGAAGGATGCGCGTACGTGGCCGGCTCCAGGCCCTGGTGACGCCTGGCATAGGCGCGCTTCTTTCCCTCGTTTGCCGCGCCGGGGCGAATGATGGATTCCACCGCCGTGAGGCAATCGATGTCGCGGCAATTCGTCATCATCAGCAGCGAGGTCATGGCCGGCGATTCGATATGAAACACGCCGCGCGCCTGCCCTGTCGCGATGGCTTCCCAGGTCTGCTCGTCCCGCCAGTCGCAATCCGTGTGCAGATTCAGAGTGAAGCCGCGATTCTCCCGGAGGTTATCGCCCGCTTCCCGCAGCACGCTGAGTCCGGCCTGGCCCAGAAGATCCATCTTCAGCAATCCGAGTTCCTCCACGTCGTCCATGTCGTAGTGCGTGGTGAGGATGCCCTTGGCGCTTTCAAAAACCGGCATGCGGTCCGCGATGGGATCCGCGCTGATCACAGGCCGCAGGGATGCATCATGCGGTGGCGAGGGATACCCTGAAAAGCCGCGGCCATGCGCAACACGGTACGGTAGGGCTCCTCCTGGTAAGGCAGGCCGCGGCATTCCGGCTGCACGCGCACGGCCTCTTCGGCATCACCCATGAAGTGCGGAAGACGTTCCGTGAAACGGCGCACCTCCCGATCGGGAATGCCGTAGACCTTGGCGATGTCGGCAATGGCGGCGCGGCCCTGAAACGTATTCATGGCGCCGATCATCGCCACATGCTCGCGGCCGTACCGTTCAAAAACGTATCGCACCACCTCGTCGCGCCGGTCCCACGGCAGATCGAGGTCGATATCGGCCAGCTTCTGAAATTGCATGCGCTCGCGGTTGAGAAAGCGCTCGAAGCAGAGGCCGAAGCGGAAGGGGCAGACGTTGCTGATGCCGAGCGCGTAGCACACCAGGCTGCCGGCGGCGCTGCCGCGCGCCAGCGTTTCAATTCCTCGCCCGTTACACCAGGCGGCGATGTCGTGAAAGATGAGGAAGTATTCCGCATAGCCGACATCGCTGATAACGGAAAGCTCGCGCTCCAGCCGCTCCCGCACCTCGGCTCGCGGTTCGCTGCCGTAGCGGCGGCGGATGCCCTCCTCCGCGAGCCTTCGCAGCATGCCGGCGCCCGATTCTCCTTCGGGCAGCGGAAAGCGTGGAAAGCGGATGTCGCCGAGTTCGAAATCGAACCGGCAGCGTTCGGCAATGCGCAGCGAATTGTCGAGTGCCTGCGGCAAGCCTCCGAAATGACGCTGCATCTCCTCGGGAGAATGCAAGTGGTAATTACCCGCGCCGCGTTTTTCAGGATGGGTCTGCGAGAGCAGCGTGAGCGTGCGCATGGAAGAAAGAATGTCGAACCGCAGCCGGTCTTCCGGAGCAAGATAATGCGCGGCGGCGGCGGCCACCAGCGGGATGCGCAGGCGGCGCCCGAAAACGGCGAAGACGCGCGAAAGACGCAGATCGTCTTCCGTGTGCGGCGAAATTTCCAGCGCCAGGTTGCGCTGGAAAATCTCGCGGTAAGCGGCAATGCACGGCTCGGCGGGCTGGTTGCGGCGCACCAGGCGGGCGGGTTCGCTGCGCGGTCCGAGCAGACAGATGAGACCCTCGTGATAGGCGGATAGGTCTTCAAAGCGGATGCCGTCAGGATGTTCCACCAGCGTGGAAAGGAGGCGGCAGAGGTTGCGGTAGCCGGTGGAGTTTTCAATCAGCAGCCCGACGGTGTCGCGGGAAGAATGAGAGGCTTCGGGCAGCAGATGAACCTCGCTGCCAATGACGGGATGAACACCGGCGGCGCGGGCAAGTTTGTAGAAGCGGACCGCGCCGGAGAGGGTATCGGTGTCCATGAGGCCGATGGCGGGGAGTCGCCATTCCACGGCGGCGCGGAGAATGGCGTCCGGAGAGAGGGCGCTGTTGAGAAGGGAGTGGGAGGAGTGGTTGTGGAGCGGGATGTAAGGCACTGCACCCATAGTGTAAAAATTTACAGTATCGGCGTCAACGCTCCCGTCCGCCTCATCGCGAGTGCTTATATATCAACTCGAGCAGTTCCTCATACATCGCCTCCGCCTCGGCGGGCGAACCCTTGCTAATCGCCTGCGCCGCGCAATGCTTCAGATGATTCCGCATCAGCGCCCGCCCCACCGCGCGCAGAGCTTCCTGCACCGATGAGATCTGCACCATGATATCGGCGCAGTAGCGCTCCTCTTCCACCATCTTCTGCAAGCCGCGGATCTGCCCCTCGATGCGCCGGAGCCGCTTCAAATTCGATGTCTTGATCTCCTCATCCACGCCGGCGGCCTTTCGCTCCCCGGATCGGGAGTCACAGCCGCAAGCCGCCATGACAGGCGGCAGAGAATTTATTTTCGCGCTCATTGTTTGCTTTCCTTTCCTGCTTTGCGGCGCTCAGACGGCTTTCGCGCGGCGCAGACGCAGGCTGTTGCCCACCACGCTCACGGAACTCATCGCCATCGCGGCGCTGGCGAGAATGGGGCTCAGGAGAATTCCCCACAGAGGATAGAGAACGCCGGCGGCGACGGGAATGCCGATGACGTTGTAGGCCAGCGCCCAGAAAAGGTTCTGCTTCATCACCCGCATGGTCTGGCGGGAGAGGCCAATCGCGGCCGCAACGCCGGCCAGATCGCCGCGCATTAACGTGATGCCCGCGGCCTCGCCGGCAATATCCGCGCCGGAGGCCATGGCAATGCCGACATCCGCCTGCGCCAGTGCGGGAGCGTCATTGATGCCGTCCCCCACCATCGCCACCACGCGCCCCTGCTGCTGCAGGCGCTTCACTTCCGCCACTTTTCCTTCCGGAAGCACACCCGCAACCACATCATTGATGCCCGCGTGACGGGCGATGGCGCGCGCGGTGGCAGGTTTGTCTCCGGTAAGCATCAAAACGCGCAACCCCATCTTCCCGAGCCGCGCCACCGCGGCGGGAGACCCGGGTTTGAGGGTATCCGCCACGGCGATGAGCGCCCAGAGACGGCCATCGACGGCCAGCAGAAGAGGAGTCTTCCCTTCCCCGGAAACCCGCTCCAGATTTTCCCGGAGACTCTCGGTGGAAACGCCGGCTGCTTCGAGGAACGGCTCGTTCCCCACCAGCACCGTCTTCTCTTGAACACGCGCCTGCGCGCCGCGCCCGGGCGTGGCCGAAAATTGGGAAGCCTCCAGCAGAGCGATGGATCGGGCGCGCGCATGGGCCACCACCGCTTCCGCCAGCGGATGCTCGGATGCATTCTCCACAGCCGCGGCAAGAGCCAGGGCTTCCGCTTCGGATACACCAGGCGCCGTAATGAGATCCGTCAACTTCGGACGCCCCTCGGTCACGGTACCTGTCTTATCGAGGACGATGGTATCCAACTGCCCGACCTTTTCCAGAGTCTCGCCGCCCTTGATGAGGATGCCGAGTTCCGCCCCGCGTCCGGTGGCCACCATCACCGCCGTCGGCACAGCCAACCCCATCGCGCAAGGGCAGGCGATGATGAGCACTGTAACCGCCGCGCTGAACGCGCGCACCAGCGAAGCATCCGGGGCCAGCACAAACCACGCCACGAACGAGGCAATGGAAATGGACATCACCACCGGAACGAAGATCCCGCTGATGCGGTCCGCCAACCGCTGAATGGGCGCCCGCGACCCTTGCGCTTCGCGCATCAGGCGCACAATCTGCGCCAGCGTGCCGTGCGCGCCGAGAGTTGTAGCGCGGTAGCGGAACCCTCCGGTCTTGTTGACGGCGCCGCCGATGACGCGGTCATCCACTCCTTTTTCGACGGGGATGGATTCCCCCGTCAGCATCGATTCATCCACGGAACTCGATCCCTCGAGGATTCGGCCGTCAGTGGGAATGCGCTCCCCGGGACGAACGACAATGGTGTCTCCCGGACGCGCCTGTTCCACCGGGAGATCCAGTTCCGCTCCGTTGCGAATCACTCGCGCCGTGCGCGGCTGCAACGCAATCAGTTTTCGCAGCGCCGCCGAAGTCTGCCCTTTGGCGCGGCTCTCGAGCGTGTTGCCCACCAGCACCAGCGCAATGATGATGACAACCGCCTCATAGTAGACATCGGGAGTGATGCCGTGAGAGAGGAAGACTCCCGGCGCGGCAGTGGCGAGCAGCGAGTAAAGAAAGGCCGCCCCCGTGCCCACGGCGATCAGCGTATTCATGTCCGCCGTATGGTGGCGGAAGGCCGCCCATGCGCGCGTGTAGAAATGCCGGCCCGCCCACGCCATCACAATCACCGTCATCGCCAGCAGGAGATACCTCAACAGGTTCGCATTGAGCGCATAGAGCCACGGAAGCCCGCTTGCCAGCGCGGGATCCAGCACGCGCATCGACCAGCGCAACAGCGGATCGGTCACCGCGCTTCCCGTGTGATGCGGACCTCCCATCAAAGGCATGGAAAGGATCATCGCGGCGGCCCCGAATACCGCGCTGATCACCGCCTTCCGGCGCAGCGCATGAAACTCTTCCCTCTGCGCCCGGTCCTGGGCCTCCTGTTCCTCGATCGCGGTCCGGCCCGGCGCCGGCAAGTCCGCGTCGAAACCCGTATCGCGAATGGCCTCCACCAAGGCTTCCGGCGTGGTGGCATTGCCGTCATAGGCTACCGTGGCCTGATGCGTCATCAGGTTCACGGAAGCGGCGCGAACGCCCGGAGCCTGCTCGAGGGCGCGCTGCACGTTCGCCTGGCAGGCGGCGCACGTCATGCCGGAGACAGGAATCGTAATTCGTTTTTCCGCTTTGTCCGTTGCCGTTGTCATCATTTACTCCACCACGATCTTTCCCCGCGGCATGCTCATGCCGCAGGTGAATTCGAACGATCCGCTTTGCGAAGGCGTGAACTCCACCGCCGTCTTTTCAAACGCGGGAAGGAACTTGCGAATGCCGAAGGAACCGAGCACCACTTCCTCGGAACAGCCGGACTCTTCCTGGCGGTCAAAGATCAACCTCACGGGCTTCCCCTTGCTCACCTGAATGGTGCTCGGAGAGTAGCCGCCATGGACCGTGACTACAATCTCCTGGACGCCCCCCGCCGCGGACGCTGCCTTGAAGGAAGGGCGCCGCGCCAGAAAGAAGTACCAGTTCACCCAGCCTATGGCGGCGACTCCGGCAAACAACACCAGCCACTGCGTTCCATCCATATCAGTCACTCTTGCGCGCCTGAAAGCCCGCCTTCTCGACAGCACGGAAAATATCCTGTTCCGTGGCGCGGGCGGGATCAAAAGCAACAGTGGCCGAGCCGATGACGACTTGTTTGACTTCCACCGAATCCACTCGCTGTAACGCCTTGGAGAGCGAGTTCACACAGCCGTTGCAGTGCATCCCGGTGATTTCGAGAGCGAGTTCAGAAGTTGTGTTCATGATCGTATATACCCCACGCCCCTATCTTATATACCCCCCTCCCCTATGTCAAGTGATTTTTCTCCTCAAATAGTGCTACCCTGTCGCCGGAGAGATCACATGGCCGCCCGCCTCTTCGCCGATGATTTCGTTCGCCGCTACTGGAACCTCTACGTCAGCGCGGTCGCTCCCCCCGCCGCCATTTCCTGCAACCGCTACCTCATCAATGTCGCCGGCGCCAACACCTCTGATTTCGCTGTCCGCATCCGCGAAATGCAGGCCGGCATTGCGAACGTAATGAGCCGCGCACAGACATATAGCCGCTCCCATTCCGATCTCGAAGTGCGCGCCGCCGCCTTCGGACGCACCCGCGTAGGCAAAGGAACTCCGCAAGACATGGAGCACGTCCTCAACGCCGGCGTCACGTGCGGCGCGCTTCCCTCCGCCCAGCTTCAATTGCAGCAATGGGCGGACCGCCATTTGGGCTGCGACTGCACGGGCTTCGCTTCAGCCTATTTCTCCTACCTCGGCGTGATGCCGGTTGCCGATAGCGTCAACGCCGGATGCCACTATTTCCGCACGCTCGCCATCCGCAACAACACGGCGTCGAACGCCTTCGTGTGGGACTTCGACGATGTCAGCGCCGATGACGTCATGCTGTGGATGGACGAGTCCGGTTCGGAGACCAAGCGTCCGGGCCACATCGCCGTCATCTATGACAAACGGCCCGGCCAACTGTTGGTCGGCGAATCGAGCGGAGCCGATGACGGCGCCGGCCACCGGGGCCCGCGCCTGAACACAAAGCCTTGGGCGGAGGCGACCGGACCGCGAGGACACCGCAAGCTGCCAATCGGAGAAGGCGTCATCATCGTCCGCGTAAAGCGCATCACTCCGGCGGCAGGGCCTCTTCCCACGTAGGCCCACTACAATGTGAGGTAGATGCCGCGCCCTTCCCTGCTCTGTCTGCTTTGCCTGCCCGCTTTGTCCCAGCAACCCGGGCGGCCGTATATGACCCAGCCGGACATGGCGCCCGATCGCGGAGAACTTGCTTTTGTTTCGGGAGGCGATATCTGGCGCGTGGGCGCGAACGGCGGCGAGGCTTCGTTGTTGGTCTCCCACCCCGCCGATGATTCGCGGCCGCTGTATTCGCCGGACGGCTCCAAACTCGCATTTGAATCCATGCGCACCGGCGGCGGAGACATTTATGTCTTGACGCTAGCCGGCGGAACCCTCGAGCGCGTCACCTACCAGGACGGCCCGGAGGAATTGGATTCATGGTCGCGCGATGGCCAGTGGCTGTACTTCCACACAGCGAGCGGCGACATTGCCGGAATGACGGACGTTTACCGGGTGCGCGCCACGGGCGGGACGCCGATGCCGGTAGCCGCGGACCGGTATGCCGGCGAGTTCTTCGCTGCTCCTTCTCCCGACGGGCGCGGCATCCTCCTCAACGCGCGCGGCGTGGCGGCGCGCCAGTGGTGGCGCAAAGGACATAGCCATCTCGACGTCAGCGAGATCTATCTGATAAAACCGGGTGTGCCTCCCACCTACGAGCGCATCACAGACGGAGCCGCCAAGGAGATCTGGCCCATGTGGGCGCCCGACGGAAAAAGCTTCTTCTTTGTCTCTGACCGCACGGGCGTCGAACAGATTTGGCGCCAGCCTCTCGAAGGAACATCGCGGCAGGTATCTTCTTTTAAGGATGGGCGTGTCCTGTGGCCTACGATATCCCAGGACGGCAAGCTCATCGTCTTCGAGCGCGGTCTCGGCATTTGGAAAATGGAGACCGGGAACGGAAAAGCCGCCCCTATTCCCATTCACCTGCGCGGGACGGCCGCGGGTCCCGCGGTGACGCACCTCTCCCTCACCTCGGGCTTCGACGAACTGGCCATCTCGCCCGACGGGAAGAAGGCCGCTTTCACGGCGCATGGGGAAGTGTTTGCCGCGCCGGCCAAAGACGGAGGCCCGGCGCTGCAGGTGACTCACACGCCCGCGCTCGAAGCTCACCTTGAATGGGCGCCGGACAGCCGCAAACTCGCTTATGTCTCCGAGCGAAACGGAGCCGCGCAAGTCTTCCTCTACGACTTTGCCGCCGAATCGGAAACACAGATCACTTCTTCCGCCGAGGCCGATGCGGCGCCGCGGTTCAGCCCCGGCGGCAAGCTTCTCGCCTTCCTCCGTGGAGGCCGCGCGGTAATGATTTATGACCTCGAGAAAAAGCAGGAGCGGGTGTTGGCGGAGGGGGCCGTAGGCCGCATGCCGCTGGTGTCCCGCAAATCGCTCGCCTGGTCGCCTGACGGCCGGTGGGTCGCATTTTCGAGCAGAGGAACCAGGGGATTCGCAAACATTCTCGTCGCTCCCAAAGATGGGGGAGAGGCGAAGCCTGTTTCCTTCCTCGCAAACAGCGGCGCAAGCACGGTGGAGTTCAGTCCGGATGGCAAGTACCTGCTGTTTGACACCTCGCAACGGACAGAACAGACGCGCATTGCGCGCGTGGACCTGATCCCGCGTACGCCCCGCTTCCGGGAAGACCGCTTTCGCGACCTGTTCAAACCGTCGGCCGCGGACGGGGAGAACCAGGAGGGAGCGGCCAGTCCGGCAACCGAGCCCAAAACGGAAAAAACAAATCCGGTCCAAATTGTTTTCGACGGGATCCGCCGGCGGCTTTCTTTCCTGCCCCTGGGAATCGACGTGAACGGCTTCGAAATCAGCCCCGGCGGCAAATCCCTTCTGGTCCTCGCGGAGTCAGCCGGACAACGGAACCTCTATACGTACTCGCTCGACGAACTCGCGGCGGAGCCTCCAGCCGTCCGTCAACTCACGTCCACTGCCGGAAGAAAGAAGGATGGTCAATTCGCCGCGAGCGGCAAGGAAGTCTACTATCTCGACCGCGGCCGTATCCAGACTGTCTCCGTAGACTCACGGCAGGCCAAGCCGCTTCCCGTCACCGCCGAAATGGACGTGAACTTCGATCTCGAAAAACGGAAGGTCTTTGAACAAGCCTGGACCTATCAGCGCGAGAACTTCTTCGATGACAAGTTCAACGGAGTCAACTGGGATGCGCTGCGGCGGCAATATGAGCCGTTTGTCACCGCCGCGCGCACGCCGGAAGAAGTCTACCGGCTGCTCAATTTGATGCACGGCGAATTGAACGCTTCCCACCTCGGCGTTTCGAAACCCGCCGGGACGGAACCGGACATCGGACAGCTAGGCCTGCGGTTTGATGCCTCCACTTATGAGACTCAGGGCAAGCTTCAGATTACGGAGGTCATTCCGCTCGGACCGGCCGCGCTCGCGGGCGTCAGGGCGCGCGAGTACCTGGTGTCGCTGGACGGAACAGCCCTCGACCCGCCGCGCAATCTCTGGTCCCTCTTGCGGCACAAAGCCGGCAAGCGCGTGGAATTGACGGTGTCCGCTGCCGCCGATGGCTCACGGGCGAGAAAAGTGGAAGTGCGGCCCGTGACCCTCTCCACCGAAAAGAAACTGCTCTACCGCGCATGGGTGGAAAGCAGGCGGGCCCATGTGGAGAAAGCCAGCGGCGGCAAACTTGGCTATGTCCACATGCCGGATATGTCACGGGAGTCTCTGACGCAGCTCTACATTGACCTCGATGCCGCCAATCAGGCCAGACAAGGCGTAGTCATCGATATCCGTAATAACACCGGCGGCTTCGTCAATGCCTATGCGCTCGACGTCTTCGCGCGCAGGCCGTACTTGACGTTCCTCGAGCGCGGCCGCGCCGCCATCCCCGCGCGCTCCGCCCTGGGGCAGCGCGCGCTCGAACTGCCGACCATTCTCGTAACGAACCAGCATTCGTTGTCCGACGCGGAGGATTTCTCGGAAGGCTACCGCCGCCTGAAGTTGGGAAAGGTGGTGGGAGAACCCACGGCGGGGTGGATTGTGTACACGTGGAACCAGCCGCTGATCGACGGCTCACAACTCCGCATGCCCCGCATCAAGGTATTCGACAACGACGGCGTGCTGATGGAAATGCATCCGCGGCCCGTGGACGTGCCGGTCGAGCGGCCCGCCGGGGAGAGTTACTCCGCCCAGGACATCCAACTGGATACTGCCGTGAGGGAGTTGCTGGCTCAAATCGAGGAATCCGGCCGCCCGGCCGCGGTCCCCACCGCGGAAAACGGACGTCCGTAAATCGTGATCTCGGAGCTTTCCATCGCCCTTGTCCTAAAATGAAAGTCATGCGGATTCGAATCATGCTTCTCGCCGCCGTGTTGGCGCTTACGGTCTCCCTGTCCGCCGATGAGCCCGAAACGAAGTTACGCGTCGAGGTGAAAACGCTGAAAGGCCGGCCGGTCGACCGCGCCTCGGTAGTGCTCGACTTCGTCGAAGGCCGTTCCGTCGCCAGGTTCGGGAAGAAGATCCGAACGCATTGGGAAACACGCACCAACCAGGATGGTGTCGCCAAGCTGCCCCCAATTCCTCAAGGCAAGATCAGGATCCAGGTCATCGCCAAGGGCTACCAGACGTCCGGCAACGTCTACGACGTGAACGAAGAGGAGAAGACCATCGAGATCCGCCTGAACCCACCCCAGTCCCAGTACTCCGTCCACCAATAGGACTTTTGCCCCATCCGAATCCAACCAAAGACATATCGCCAACCGGTCTGGCTCCGGACACCATTTACAATAATAGGTTCATGACTTATCGCGTTCACGTTTCTCTGAAGGCCACTGTGCTCGATCCGCAGGGGCAGACCATCTGTTCGGCATTACAGGGACACGGGCACCCTACCGTGGCCGGTGTCCGGCAGGGAAAATTTTTCGACATACGGATGAGCCCCGGCGCTGACCGGCAAGAGGCCGCGGCGGAGATTGACCAGATCGCGCGTGAAGTATTGACCAATCCGGTGATTGAAGACTTCCACGTCGAATGTCTCGAATCCTGAACCAGCGGGAGGTAGTAGGATGTGCGGCATTATGGGCTACGTCGGCGCGCGCAAGGCGGTGCCGATTATTCTCGACGGACTGCGGCGGCTTGAGTACCGGGGATATGATTCCGCGGGACTGGCGGTCCTCGACGGCGCGGGAGATCTCGTAGTACGGCGCGCCTCCGGAAAGCTTCGCAACCTCGAAGAGGTCATCCGCAATCAACCGGTCGAGGGCTCCTTCGGCATAGGCCACACACGATGGGCCACCCACGGGCGTCCCACCGAGGAAAACGCCCATCCGCACCGCGACGGCAAGGGCGATATCGTCGTGGTCCACAACGGGATTGTCGAAAACTACCTTTCCTTGAAGCACCGCCTCGAGGCCGAAGGCCACCATTTCGTCAGCGAGACGGACACGGAGGTGATCGCTCATCTGGTGGAGAGCCACTACGACGGCCATAACCTCGAAGATGCCGCCGCGAAGGCATGCCGTGAAATCAATGGTGTATTCGCGCTCGCCATCATGGCCAAATCGAGTCCGGGGAAGATCGTCGCCGCGCGCTCCGGCCCTCCCGTGGTTGTCGGCCTGGGAGAAGGGGAGTATTTCGTCGCCTCCGACGTGCCGGCGCTCTTGAACCATACACGGGACATGTTCTTCCTCGCCGATGGAGACATGGCCGTGGTCACCGCCGAGGGCGTGCACCTGATGGATTTCCACGGCAGGCCCATCAAACGCCAGGTATCGCACATCCTGTGGGACCCCATCATGGCGGAAAAGGGCGGCTACAAGCATTTCATGCTCAAGGAAATCTTCGAGCAGCCCCGCGCCATCCGCGACACCATGCTGGGGCGCGTGGGCCAGGAAACGGGCCGCATCTTCCTCGACGAGATGGATATCAGCGAGGCGGAATTCAAGAGCTTCGAGCACGTCCGCATCGTCGCCTGCGGAACAAGCTGGCATGCCGCGCTTGCCGGAAAATTCATGATCGAGAAACTCGCGCGAATCCCCGTGGAAGTGGATTACGGCAGCGAATTCCGCTACCGCGACCCGATCGTGGACGCGCGTACCCTGACCGTGGTCATCTCCCAATCCGGGGAAACGGCGGACACCCTGGCGGCTCAACGCGAAGCCAGACAGAAGAAGTCCAAAACACTCGCCATCTGTAATGTTTTGGGCTCGATGATCACTCGCGAAGCCTCCGGCACGTTGCTCACTCACGCCGGACCCGAAATCGGCGTCGCCTCCACCAAGGCGTTCACCTCGCAGTTGACCGCTCTCTTCCTGTTGGCCATGTACCTGGGACAAATCCGCCAGCGGCTGTCCCCCGG
Source organism: Bryobacterales bacterium (assembly GCA_026954325.1). GTDB lineage: Bacteria > Acidobacteriota > Terriglobia > Bryobacterales > Bryobacteraceae > CADEFT01. The sequence continues at coordinate 36,811 of JAIXKK010000217.1, forward strand.
GCTTTCCCAAAGCCTCATGCAGGATCTGACCCGGCTTCCCGGAAAGCTCGAGCATGTCCTTTCCGCCGGCCCTATCACCGGCGACCTTGTGAAAAAGCTTTTCCGCGTGACCGATTTTCTCTTCCTCGGCCGCGGCATCCACTTCCCCATCGCTCTCGAAGGAGCGCTCAAACTCAAGGAGATTTCCTACATCCACGCCGAAGGCTACCCCGCGGGTGAGATGAAGCATGGCCCCAACGCGCTCATCGACGAGAATCTTCCCGTGGTTGTCCTGGCGGCGCGGGACCCTTCGGACCCGTCGAGCCGCGTTCTGTTCGAGAAGACCCTCTCCAACATTCAGGAAGTGAAGGCGCGCGGCGGAATGGTGCTCGCCGTGGCTTGTGAAGGCGAATCGGAGATCGACAAGATGGCGGACCGCGTCCTCTGGATTCCTCCCTCGAATGAGATGCTGCTGCCCATTCTCGAGATCGTGCCGCTTCAACTGCTGGCCTATCACATCGCCGTACGCCGCGGTTGCGATGTCGATCAACCGCGCAACCTCGCCAAGAGCGTGACCGTGGAATGAAGCAGTTCACCCATCGCCTGGAAGTAAGAACCAGCGGAAAAGGCCTCTACAACATCAGCCGGCAGGTGGAGAGTTGGGTGAACGGCCACAAACTCACCACCGGGTTATTGACCGTATTCCTGCAACACACCTCCGCTTCCCTCACCGTGCAGGAAAACGCCGACCCGGATGTGGTTTACGACCTCGCGGATTTCTTCGAAAAACTCGTGCCGGACAATCCTCGCCTGTACCGCCACGCCATCGAGGGCCCGGACGACATGCCCGCGCACATTCGCGCCGCTCTCACGATGACCCAGCTTTCCATTCCCCTTGTGGACGGAGAATTGGCGCTCGGAACATGGCAGGGGATTTATGTTTTTGAACACCGCGCCGCTGCCCACCGCCGCGGCGTCGTGCTCCACCTCGCCGGGGAATAACGCTACTTCACTTCGATCGTGTCCAGCGCCCACTTCGCGCGCGCGATTCCCACAATCATGACCTCGAGATCGTTCGTCCCTTCAAACGAATGGACTTCATTCAGGAACACCGGCACCGCATCTCCCTTCCGGATCGCCGCCGATTCCTTCCCCACATGCGCGACGCCCGCGCCGTTCATCACATAGAAGAACTCCTCGACGTTCTCGTGGCGGTGCCGCCCCAGGGAAGCCCCCGCGGGAATCACCATATGGTCGACATAAGACCAGTTGGTGTAGAAGACCTCCGGAGGCAGCGCCCGCCGGTAGCGGACCGTGCCCTTGCCGCCCAGCATGCCGCCGACAGGCTTGAGCAGTTCCTTGTCGAGATGCATGCGAATGAAAACCGGCTTGGCATCCAGCGCCGCCCCCGCTCGATCGTCGTCCAGGTCCGTGTTGTCGTACTTCCCCTTGATGCTGCCCACGGCGATGTTCATCCATTCCACCGGCTTCGGCCCGGGGTTGTAAATGGCGTGTGAGTGCCCCATCCGGCACGGTGCGCCCGCGGGTCCCTTGAGCGTCGAAGTGCGGCCGTCAATCGTGAATTGGGCCTCGTTGTCGAAGATGACGAACATCTCTTCCATGTGATTGTGGAAATGATGGCCAATGCCGCCGCCGGGTGGAATGACGCCGCGATGCAGGAATATGAGGTTCGTGCTGAACGTCCGGTCGTCGAACAGGCCCATGAAGTCCAACTCCCCTGCTCCGGCATGAACGTGAGGGATGGCTCGATATTGGGACGGGTCGGTGTGCGCAATGCGTGAGACGAGGGGCTCGGCCGCTTGCAGGGCTATCGCGGGAAGAAGGAACAGCAACAAAGTTCGCATGATTTCCTGACTATACTCCACGGCGTTGCCCGCCTGCGATACCATACGAACAACGGAAGGAGCTACCGAATGTCCATTTCCCGGCGGAAATTTCTCGAAACCACGGCGGTGACCCCGCTCGCCGCTCACTTCGCCCAGGGCGCTTCCGTCGATAAGCGCACCGGCATGCCAACCCGCATTCTCGGAAAAACCGGCGCGGCGGTCTCCTGTATCGCGTTCGGATGCGGCAGCCGCTTCCTGATGTATAAGGATGAAGACAAAGCGCTCGAAGCAGTCAACCGCGCCATCGATCTGGGCATCACCTATATCGACACGGCTTACGGTTATGGAAACGGCAAGAGTGAGACGCGCATCGGCCATGTCATGAAGACCCGGCGCAAGGAAGTATGGCTCGCCACGAAAATCAACAAACGCAACGGCGATGAGGCCATGCGGGTCATCGAGGGCAGCCTCGAGCGCTTACAGACGGATCACGTCGACCTGCTCCATATCCACAGCCTCACTACTCCCGAGGATCTTGCCGAAATCGAGGCCAACGACGGAGTTCTCAAAGTACTGTACAAGGTGAAGGAACAGAAAATGGCCCGCTTCATCGGCATCACCAGCCACAGCGACCCTCACGTGCTTAAGACAGCGCTCGAGCGCCACGAATTCGATTGCACCCAGATGGCTCTGAACGCGGCGCGGGTCGGAATGCGGAACGCTCCCGGCGGCATGGCCATCAACCCCATGCGCGACAGTTTCGAGGCGCTGGCCCTCCCCGTGGCGAACCGCAAGAACATGGGCGTGATTGCGATGAAAATTTTCGGGCAGGAGGGCCTGGTCGGAAAAGCGCCCATCGAAAAGCTCATCCGCTACTCGCTCTCTTTGCCGGTTGCCGCCGCCGTGCTGGGTATGCCGAAAATCGAGTTCATCGAAGAGAATATCCGCATCGCAAAATCATTCCAACCGCTGCCGAAACGCGAAATGCAAGCGCTGCCGGCAAACCTGTCGCCGCAGAAGGCTGAATTGGATCGCTTCTTTGCGAATCACATCGACGCCTGAGGACAAGGGCGGCAATTACAGCAGGGGACGCAGCGCCTGATCAAGATCGGCCATCAGGTCGTCCGCGTTCTCAATCCCGGCGGAAAGCCGCAGCAGGTTAGCGGGAGTCTTGCTCTTCGGCCCCTCGACGGATGCGCGGTGCTCGATGAGGCTGTGCGTACCGCCGAGGCTGGTGGCGCGCGTGAAAATACGGACACGGGCCGCCACGCCCATGGCTTCCTGTTTGCCGCCGCGCACCTGAACAGACAGCATCCCGCCGAATCCTCCCGGCATCTGCGCCCGGGCCAGTTGGTGATGCGGATGGGAGGAGAGCCCGGGATAGAGCACGCGTTCCACCGCGGCATGTCCTTCCAGAAATTCGGCGATTCTAAGGGCGTTTGCCGCCTGCTGGCGAACTCGCAGCACTAACGTGTCCACGCCTCTCCGCGTAAGCCAGCAATCAAACGGCGATGGAACCGCGCCCCCGTACTTCTGCGATTTCCGGGCGCGCTCGAAGAGATAGTTATCGAATCTGGTGATCAGCGCGCCGCCCACCACATCACTATGCCCGGCGATGAACTTCGTGGTGGAATGCATCACCATGTCAATGCCGAAATCGAACGGGCGCTGGATGACCGGCGTGGTGAAGGTCCCGTCGCAGATACTGATCGCGTTGGCCTTTCTGGCGATCTGGGCAATAGCGGACAAATCCGCCACCCTGAGCATGGGATTGGACGGGGACTCCACCCACAATAGCCTGGTGTTGGGCTTCATGGCCGCCGCGCTGACGGCGTCAAGATCGGTCATGTCCACAAAGGAGGACGCGAGTTTCCATTCGGCGAACACCTCCCCGACGACGCGCCGCAAGCCGTAGTAGACATCGTCAGGGAAAATCAGGTGGTCTCCGGGCTCCATCGCCTGCACCACCGCGTTGACAACGGCAAGTCCGGAGGAGAAGACAAGCCCCTCCTTACCCCCTTCGAGAGTAGCGAGGCACTTCTCGAGTGTTTCGCGGTTCGGATTCTCTTCGCGGGAATAGGTGTAGCCTCGAGGCCATTTGCCATTGGGGTCTCGCTCGAAAGTAGTGGAGAGATGAATCGGCTGGGCGACCGCGCCGGTGGCGGGATCCACCCGGCGGCCCGCATGAACGGCTAACGTCTCAATCTGCATTGTTCCCATTCTAATGGCGCGGGATCTGGCAGGGGATGAAAAGTGAGGAAGCACACCAAAAAATGCCGGGCGCTGGTCGGGCGCCCGGCTGAGGAGCACCCACAAGCCGCTCGGAGGTAACGGCTTGTGGTAGTGGAGGAGAACGACTAAGCCAACAGGCCGCCGTGGCCCAAGCAGGCTATCTCCCAGCCTGAAACTCTATAACGGGCCAATACAGGCGGCAAAACCATATCCACCACGTTCGGCTTGGCCGAACGGAAGCATCCCGGCGCCGAGATGATCGGGATGTCTTCCCTATATCCTAGCAGAAACAGGTTGCCGGGCTCCACCGGGGCAAGAAACCGCTCCAGGTGGCAGCCGATTTTGGCCATTCCTCTGCCGATGGTGTCCTCCGGACCGGCAGGGGCAGTAGTCGAAGCTATCAGGATCCCGGTAGGTTTGGCGCGGGCGAGGTGGTTGAGTGCCCTGGCTACCGACCCTTCGTCCTCCACCGCCGCCAGCACGTAGCTTGGAGTCACGGAGAAACGCTCCAACCGCTGCCTCATGATGTTCTCAAACAGTTGACGGGCGCGTTCCCCGCTGATCGGATCTGTATACAGTACGCCCAACGCGGGGTTGCGAATAGGCCTCGCCTGCAGAATTGGTCCGCGCTCCTTGAGTATCGAGATCACGGCTTCCAATTGCGCCTGCGCGATGGCGAAAGGCGCGCTCTTCACCGTACAGATTCTCTGACCCGCCTTGGCGTAGCTGAAATTCAGCATCGTGCTGATCACGACGCTGGCCGTGCAGTTGATCTGCTTCAGCAGTTCGTCGTCCACCAGCACGCAGCAGTCTACCGTGGCCACCAGGTTCGCGCGCCCTCCCGCCGCGAGGCGGATCTCCAGGCACCCGCACCCCAACTCGCGGGATACCTGCATCACGGCGTCGTCCTCTCCAACTTCGCCGTCTTCCAATTCCGTCACCCAGACCTGCTCCATCCCTTCCAGCGCGAGGAGTTTGATATCCTCCTCGCTCAGGACGTGGCCTTTGGCCAAGAGCTTCTTCCCGCCCGGGCGAAAAATAGTGCAGCACAGGATTCGCCCCATCGACTCCCTGATGTCAACGGTTTGCGCCTTCATGGAAAATTCTCCCAATGGAGCCTCGAAAGGAGACTACCTAGCATTAATACACTATCTCTAGTTCAAGGTGGAAGAGTTTTTTCTCATTCTTTCAGAATTTAATATTTCGAAGGCGCTTTCAGTGCCGGACGACGGGCAGGGGAACGAGTTCGGAGTGAACCCGCTCCTTGCGCGGGTAGTACCCCTCGCGCAGTGGTTTGAGCATGGCGATTTCATCGCAAGCCTGGAATTTCGGGCACCGCAGGCAGTCTTTCCAGGCTTTCAGAGGCAGTTCGCCCCGCTCCACTTCCCGGTAGCCCAATTTGCGGAAGAAGCCGGGGACATAGGTGAAGGCAAACAGGACGTGCAGCCCGAATTGCCGGGCTTCATCTTCCAAACTGTTCATTAATAAGGCCCCAATGCCGTGCTTCTGGTACTCCAAATCGACGGCGAGGGAGCGGATTTCCGCGGAGGAGGCCGTGTAGAAATGTAGGGCCGCGCACGCTATCAGCCGGTCGCCGTCAACGGCCACCGCGAAATCGCGTACGTTTTCAGCCATCTCGAACTCCGTCCGGGGCAGCATGATGCCTCGGACTGCGAACGAATTGATCAGCCGCAGCAGCGCCGGAATATCCGGCATGCCGGCCTTTCGTACTTTTAACGGAGATTCCGCCTCCATCACTCAAACGCCTCGTTCACCAACCGTGTACCGATACGCTCCCCCGCCAGCAACGCCCTCACAACACCAGCCTTCGCCCCCGGAACTATTACCACTTCTTCTACCCCCGCCGCCAACCCATCGCAGGCTGCATTTAGCTTCGCCAGCATGCCCCCGGTGGCTATTCCTTCCTCTATCAACTGCCGGCACTCGGGCGGAGTCAACGCCTCCAGCAAGCCATTCTCCCCCCGAACGCCTTCGACGTCCGTCAGGAAAAACAGCTTTTCCGAACCGAACCCAGCCGCGCACGCCACGGCCATTTGATCCGCATTTACGTTGTATATCCGGCCGCTTTTGTCGCCGGCGACACAGGCAATCACCGGGAGGTACCCGTTTCGCGCCAGCAGATCGAGCAATTCTCCGTTGGCTCGGGTCACGCGGCCCACCGCGCCAAGATCCTCCCGCAATTGCTCCGCTTCGGTGATGCAGGCGTCAATCCCCGTCAGGCCGACCGGCTTGGCCCCGGCTTCCACGAATGCCGCCACTAATTCGTGATTCACTGTTCCGGCGAACACTTTCAGCACCGCGTCCACCACCTCCGGGGTAGTGACACGCAACCCATCCACAAATCTGCTCTCCACGCCACGCTCGGCGAGAAATCGCGTCATTTGTTTGCCGCCGCCGTGGACCACCGCCGTCTCGGTGGTGCGCGCCACCGCCGCAAGTTCCGCCGCGAGCCGCCGCCGCTCCTGGGGCGAATCGAGCAACGAACCGCCAATCTTGACGAGGATTCTCACAACAGCCCTTCCGCTTCCTGAACGCCCAGAAGCAGGTTCATGTTTTGAATCGCCTGCCCCGCGGCGCCCTTCACCAGGTTGTCGATCGCGCTCACCACCACGGTACGCCCCGTGGATTCGTCCCATTTCACGCCGATGTCGCAGAAATTCGTACGCTGCACCGCGCGCAAATCGGGGACATGTCCCGGCGAGTACGTGCGTACAAACGGGCTTGATACATAAGCCTTTTCGTATATGGAGACGATTTCCTCGGCGGCGCGGATACCCTTCGTCCGGAAATAGATGGTCTCGAGAATCCCGCGGTCCAGCGGGATCAGGTGCGCGGTGAAAGAGAACTGTTGCTCGGAAAGACTCGATGTCAGCAGGACCTCGGCGACGTGCCTATGCTCCAGAATCGAGTAGGCCGAGAAGTTCTCCGTCACTTCGCAGTAGCTCGTTTTCAGACTTGGCTTCCGGCCCGCCCCGCTGACGCCCGATTTTGCGTCGCACACAATCCCCGCCCCAAGGTCGATCACCCCGGCTTCCACCAATGGGCGCAGCGCAAGATTCGCCGCCGTGGGGTAGCATCCGGGATTCGAAACCAGCCGCGCGGATCTCACCTGATCACGATAAAATTCCGGCAAGCCATACACAGCCTCTTCAAGAAGCGCCGGCTCGGTGTGTTGTTCCTTATACCAGCGCCGGTAATTCTCCACCGTGCGCAAACGAAAAGCTCCGCTCAAGTCAATCACCCTGGCCCCGCAATCGAGCAGCCACGGAGTGAGATTCATCGAAACCTCGGGCGGCGTCGCGAGAAAGGCGACATCGATGCCTGCGTCTTTCACCGCCTCTGGCGAGCAGGAGATCCGCTTTGGCCCCTGATGGCCCCGCGGACGGGCACGATCATGGGAATCGGCGCGATGTTCGAGCAGGAAGATTTCCAGATCCTTGCGAGGGGCGAGGAGACGGACCAGTTCATCGCCGCTGTAGCCGCGGAAGCCAACGATACCGACACGGGTGCTCACGATTAATTATTCACTTTCTGTGAATAATTATACCATCACCGCTGCTCCGTCACCGACTTCTCCGCCAGTTCCCCCACCACCGGCAGCTTGCACATCTCGTTCTGCGACACCTTCACCATCATCCAGATCCAGGCCGCGAACAGGACCCCCTTGAATAACCCCACCAATGGAAACCCGGAAATCTGCACCATCGGTTTCAAGACCCAATCCACAAGAAGCCAGGCTACGAAAAGATAGAGTCCCTGGAAAGCATGGAAGCGAGTGTCCTTGTCCTGGCGGAAACGCAGCGAGGCAAGAACAAAAATCGCGGGAATCCAGCCCACCACGGGGATATAGCAAAGCAGCGCCGCGGTTCGGGCGGGCATCTTGCCAAGGAGATCGCCGTCCGCGGGGCGCGGCTCATCGGAAACACCGGCCTGCCGCGCTCCACAGTGCGCGCAGTAGGCGTCCCGGTCACTAACCTTGTTCCCGCATTGAGTGCAATAGGGCACGATTCCAGCGTCTCCGTAAATTGATACGTTACATGAGACGGAATTGTTCCGCCACCGGCGCCGCGCTGTCCGAAAGAGCCTACCGGGCGAAAACGTACGTCCGCGCGCCGGCGAGGGTGTCGAACTCGCGCCACCCCGCGCGTGGTGACCGCGTATCCACTTTGCCGAGCGCCTTGCCCTCGGCGTCGTAAGCGAACAGCACACCCTCGCCGCCCGCAAACGCCAACCGCTTGTTGCCGTACAGATCCATGATCTCGAGGATGCCGGCTCCCTTCTGCCGCAGCACCGCGCTGCCCGATGCTCCAAGCCGCCCTCGCTCCACCCATTCGCCGCGTCCGTCCAGGAACTCATAGGCGGGCGATTTCACGTAATCAATGCGGCGTCCGTCCGGGCTGCCCGAAATCTCGTAAAAACCGTTAGCGGAGTGGAACGCGAGCCAGCCGGAAACCGGCAGTTCCACTGTTTTCCCACTATCATCCTTCACACTCCATGGAGTGGACGGTGAGCGGTTGACGAACACCTCAGCCCCGTTTTCATATACGACGTGCAACCGGGAGCCGGCAATCGCGCCGCCGGCGTGCGCCTGACTGGGCGTGAGAAACCGGCCCGTTGCGTCCGCATACTCGATGCGCCGGGGCGGCACGAACGCATACTGCTGCTGGAGTTGCTGCATCATGTAATACGAACGTGTCATCGCCTCGATACCGAACTCGTTGTCGAGCCCGAAGTCGTTTACCAGCCAGCCCATGTTGCCGTAACCGATGGTGGTTGCCAGGAACAGGTCCACATATTCCCTCCGCTTCGGCGATTGACGCCAATTCGGATCGATCTGGTCGAGGTAGTAGTGGGTGTAGCCCATGCCGTATTCGGCATCGAGCGGATGAATCTTGCGCAACTCGAACGCCACGTCCAGCGGATGCGTCAGCAGGTTCAGTTTCGTATACACCCAGCCGTAATGGCCGGACGCCAGGCCCGCGTACAGCCATTGGTAGGTCGCTTCGGACTGTGTAGGCCCATAGACTCTCTGATCGTTCAACAAGAGCTGGCCATAGGCATAAAAGGTGGCGGCGAGCGTGCCCGCGCCCGGCACTCGCGCGTCAAAATCGCAGTAGGTCCACGGGGCCACGGCGCTGTGGACATCCGTGTAGGACATCTTCACGCCGAATTTCTCCTTGATCCTCTTTGCGTAGTATTCGTCGAATTCCACCGCTTTCGAAGGCTTGAGCGCATAATTCCGCGGCCAGGCGCGGCGCCATTCGCCGTCAGGCATGCGCTGCACATGGTCGGGATTCCAGTTCGAGTTCACCGTGCAGAAATCCGTGTAGTTGCTGTACACGCCTTGCAGCCAGCCCATGCCGTTCTGGGCCTCGATGTACCATTTCAACATCGCGTCGCCGCCCTTCTGCGGGGCGGCGTGCAACTTTAGCGTGTTGGAGTCGCCTTCATCTCGCCAGGTGACTTCATGGCTATGCTGCATGATCTTGTCCAGCCCGTAAGACCGGATCAGGAGGGAGCGTTTGTGGTCGGCGGGGAAGGTTTCCGGCGCGGTAACGGTCCACACGACCTGCTTGCCTTCCTCCTGCCGCAGGGAAGGCGGGTTGGCGATCGTAGGCAGCGTTTCTTCGTAGTTCGGGGATACGGTCACAAAAATCCGTTCGTACAGGTGATTGCGCAAGCCGTCGGTTTTCGGTGTGTAACGCATGCCGCCGTTGATTTCGGCGGTATCCGCCGTGACTTTCGGATCCGTGGATGTCCAGGGCTGCGACGCATTGGTGCGATACCAGTCGAACCAGATAGACGCAAATACCGGCTTCTCCGCGCTGCCTGCCATCAGGACTCGTGGAATGGCGCTGCCTCCGTAGGTGATGTACGGCACGGAGATCAACTTAGGGTTCTTCACGCCCGATACGTGCCCGAAGCTGAGTTCAATGGCGTCGCCGGAGTCGCACCATGCATCGAGAACCAGCGATTTCCGCCAGAGTTGAAGTTGATAATCCGCCATGCGGGCGCCGAAACGGAATCTCGCCGTCACGGCATCACCGTTCAAAGTGGCGCTCACAAGCTCACCTTGCGCCACCTGACCGTCCTTGGTATCGGTAAACCGCACGCCGCCGCCCTCGAGCGGATGAAACGGCGCGCCTCCGTTCACGCTGGCGGTGATCTCGCCGAGCCCTCCCCGCACGGGCCGGTACTGGTACACGATGGTCGCGTCCGCTCCCGCGTACCGGAATTCAAAAGACTTGGGAGACGCCTCGCGCACGCGCGTACTGAAATTCCGTTCGAAGTTGGCCGGCAGGATGGTCTCTTCGCGGGTAGGAAATGGCAGCGTGCCTTCCCCGGTATTCAAACCGGCGATCTGCCCGCGGTACGGCTTCAGGTTGCGCTTCGGCTGCGGCTGGAATACGAGCGGTTTCATCTCCTCGGTGTAAAACGCGAGGGAATCGCAATAGAAGTAGCGCGGCTCGGTATTGGAAACCTTCGCGATCTCAATCCCGGTAAACGATGCCGGTAAGACGATCTGTTGCCGGATATCGGACGGAACCCGCCTGTGAATGAGCCACCACTGTTTCCACCGGACGTCCGTGAGCTGGATCTTGAACTCTTTGCCGCGCGCGTCGCTCACGAGAATGGAAACGTCGGCCGGCGGAGTTGTCTTATCCGGCACCCAACTCCAGCGGTTGCCGTAACCCCACAAATCGATCGAGTCGAAGGCTCCCGGAATGGGAATCGGCTTCGGCGGACGCGCCACGACCCGGCTCTCCGCGCGTTTCCCGCTGAATACAAACTTTGCGACATACTGGCCCCACATCTGCTGCTCGCGGCTGCGACGCAATTGGCCTTCCGCGCCGTCATACATCTCGAGTCTCCAGCCTTCCAGGTTTTCAAAGCCGGTCAGCGTGCGCGGATCCTCCTCGCGTTGAGTCCAGGTAAATTCATATGGCTGCTGCCCGACCTGCCGCCAGACTTCGACCTGGTTAACCGCCGGCGCCGTGCGCTCCGGCGGCGCCTCCGCCGGCGCAACCGCGGCAACCAGCAGCATGGTGATGATAACGCGCATGTGAACCTCCAATCGTTCGTTTGTTTCTGGACGCCAGGAGCAAACAGTATATCGCCGGACCGCCGCGAGCGGATCGTGAGCGGATCGTCCGGCTTGTGACCGGCGGCGTGTGATACCATCCATGGCTGTGAAACCCCTTCTCTTCGCAGCTTTGCTGGCATGCTCGCTGCCCGCCTTCGGCGCGCGGAATCTTGAGATTTTCTTCGTGGATGTGGAAGGCGGGCAGGCTACCTTGCTGGTCACTCCGGCCGGAGAGTCTCTACTCGTGGACACCGGTTGGCCGGGCTCTAACAATCGCGATGCAAACCGCATTGCCGCGGCGGCCGCCAAAGCCGGCGTCAAGCAGATCGACTATCTCATCATCACCCACTTTCATACGGATCACGTCGGGGGAATCGAACAACTGGCCGCGAAGATGCCCATTAAGCATGTCGTCGACCACGGCGCCACCGTGGAGACCGGCGCCAATGCGGAAACACTCTACAAGTCCTATGAGAACGTTGCCGCGAAGGCCAAACGCATCACCGTAAAACCTGGCGACAAGCTGCCGTTGAAAGGGTTGCAGGTAGAAATCCTGGCAGCACGCGGCGTACCCACGACCCGTCCTGGAAAGCCGAACCCGCTGTGCTCCGGCGTATCGCATAAGGCCGAGGACAAGAGCGAAAATGCCCGCTCCGTGGGAACACTGATCACCTACGGTAAATTCCGATTCCTCGACATGGGCGACCTCACCTGGAACAAGGAACTCGAATTGGTCTGCCCCGAAAATCGCATAGGCAAAGTGGACGTCTACCTCACCACTCATCACGGCCTGGATATCAGCAATGCGCCTGCTCTTGTTCATGCCATCGCCCCGCGCGTGGCCATCATGAATAACGGCGAGACAAAAGGCGGCGTCCCCGGCGCCTGGAAGGCGGTGAAAAGCTCGCCAGGCCTCACCGATTTGTGGCAGTTGCACTACTCGGCCGCCGGCGGCAGCGACGCCAACACCGATGAAAAAATGATTGCCAATCCCAAGGGCCAGGAAGCCGGCAATTACATTGAGATTCAGGCGCAATCGAACGGAAAGTTCACCGTGACCAACTCCCGCAATGGATTCTCGAAAAGTTACTAGGGCCGCCGTCGTACAGGCAGGGTCCATCCTGTTCGACACCCCGGCCACCGTCGCCAAGCTGGAGGCCATGGCGGAGGCCGCTTCCAGCCAGGGCGCGCAGCTCGCCGTCTTCCCGGAAGCGCTTCTCGGCGGCTATCCCAAGGGAATGAGCTTCGGCGCCGTGGTGGGCCACCGGACGCCGGAGGGCCGTCAGGAGTTCCGCCGCTATTTCGAATCCGCGATCGATGTTCCCGGACCGGTGACCGCCCAACTCGGTGAGACCGCGCGCCGCTACAACCTGTGGATGGTGGTGGGAGTCATCGAGCGGGACGGCGGCACGCTCTATTGCACGGCGCTGTTCTTCGCCCCGGACGGAACGCTCGCCGCGAAGCATCGCAAGCTGATGCCCACCGCCATGGAGCGGCTCATCTGGGGCTACGGCGACGGCTCCACGCTTCCCGTCCTCGATACGCCGCTCGGCCGCATGGGCGCCGTGATCTGCTGGGAAAACTACATGCCGGCGCTACGGCTCACCATGTATTCGAAAGGCGTCGAGCTTTACTGCGCGCCCACCGTGGATGACCGTGAAACGTGGGCAATCTCCATGCGCCACATTGCGTTCGAAGGGCGCTGCTTCGTTCTCTCGGCCGTACAGTGCACGGATAAGATCCGCGGCGGCAGCATCATCGTGAATCCGCATGGCCACGTGCTGGCAGGCCCGGTGTTCGGCGAGGAAACCATCCTCGTCGCCGGCCTCGATCTCAACCAGATCCCCGAAGGCAAGTACGATTTCGACGCCGCGGGCCACTATGCCCGGCCGGATGTATTTCAGCTCAAGGTGAATGAGCGGCCGATGCGCGCCGTCAGCCCTGAAGAGTAATCCGCTACTCGAACCGCACGCCCTCCATCGTCAGGTCCCGCCCCGGTTCCTCGCCGCGCTCCTTCAGCGTCAGCGCGCCGTTCTTAAAGGCAACCTGCGCCACCCCCCGGTAATCCGCTGGTATCTTGAACAGGAACCCGGCATAGCTTCGTGTCTGCGTCTCCCCAGGCTCGATCCAGGCGAAAATGGAATGTCCGAAAATGCGCCCTTTCTTAACCAGCACCTCGAACGGCTGATGCAACCCCGTGGTCCCGAACTCGAGGCCTCGCGCCAGCGGCTGGTGCTGATCATCCACGTGCCGCCAGATGTTCAGCCACGGATACTCCGAGGTTTTCCAGATGTAGCCGATCAGCAGGCCTTTCGCCGCATTCGCCGCCGTCACCCAGCCGTACTCCTCTTCGATGGCGAACGAAACAACGTTCGGCATGGGGTCGTCCGTCAAATGGCGAAGATTCACAGGCTGCCCGTCTTTCAGCGCCTGGGGCCAGTAGACGGAGGGCTCCTCCGGATGGGGCATCGGGCTCGATTGCATGAAGCCCCGGCGGCCGTTCGCATCCACCACCACCGAAGCGTCGAGAAACGGAGGACCGATGGTGGCATGCTGCACCATGTTGTAAGGGCGCCCCAGCTTATTCCGGTTCGTCACCGCTTCGCGCACCATCAGCCATGCGTGCGCGGGGTCGAGCCGCGCGTCGCGGACGACATCCAGATTCGCCATCGGCAGATGCGCCGAAACGCGCGCCGCCCCCTTCGAGGAACTCTCCACCCTCCATTCGACTCGCGTCGCTTCACCGTGGAAGGGCATGCCGTTGTTGCCCTCGGCTACCGAAGGCTGCCCCCAGCGGTCAAGGCAGAGAAAATGCCCCATCGCGCGCGTCTCGGAGACCGGACCCGCATTGGCCCACACCAGCGGATTCAGCTTCTGATCGCGAAATTCGAACTGAACCCAGCTTCCCCCGCGAATATCGATCACCGCCCGCGCCGCCTCTCCTTCGATTGTCACCGAGGGTCTTCCCTGCCCCCACAGGCTCACCGCGCCAAGCGCCAAGATCAGCAACCGCATCACTTCACCTCCCAATGTTTACCGAAGAATCCGGCGTCCGCGATCTTGCACGGCCGGCGTCCGTCAGCCGGCGTGGTCACGTCCACCACAGCCCAATCGTCAGATTCTGTGGAAACCTTTCAGAATATCGCGGATGGCGTAGCGCAGCGCCACCGGCCTGCCGTGAGGGCAACTCATGGGATACTCGGTCCGCGCCAGTTCGCGCAAAAGGTAGTCTATCTTGTTCTGCTCCAGCCGCATGTTGATCTTGATGGCTGCCCGGCAGGCGATGGAGGCGGCCATGCCCCGGCGCAGGTCCTCGAGCGAGACACGGCGCATTTCGCTTTCGGCGATCTCGAGAATCTCCAGCAGAATGCGCTCCGCTTCCGAAGCCGGAACCGCCGCCGGGACGCTCTTCACCGCCACCGTGCGGTTGCCGAACGGCTCCGTCTCGAAGCCTGCGGCAAGCAACTCGCCGGCGATGCGCCCGTATTCGATCTGCTGTGAAGCCGTAAGCTCCAGCATCAGGGGAACCAGCAATTGCTGCATCTCCACTTTGCCGGATGCCCATTCGCGCAGCACCTTCTCAAACAGGATGCGTTCATGCGCCACGTGCTGGTCGATAATCCACAACCCGTCGCGCGAGGCGGCGATGATGAAGGAATCCTGCAATTGCCCCAGCGGGCGCAAATCGGCCAGCGCCTCCATGCTCGGCGGAGCGTCCAGCACTGCCTCCTTCGGGAATGCGCCATGTATCGGGCACACGCAACTTCAAACGCTCCGGCGCGGGAGGCAGTGTGTTGTCCACGGCGATCGATGCGGAGCCGAAATCCAAACGCGGCGCCGGGGATTGGTGCGGGCGCAGCACGAATTCCGGCAGTTCCCGCCTCTGCTCCTCGGTGAGCGGCGGCGCGAATTCCTCGACGGCGCCCGTGTCGAAGCGCGCGCTCCGCATACGTTCCGAAAAATCGGAAAACGGAAGTTCCGCCGCCGGCTGCGGTGCGCTCCGGACGGGAACGCTCGAAACCGGGCGGCTTTTTGTCAGCACATCGCGAATGGCGTCGCGTACGAAATCATGCACGAACGGCCCGCGCGTGAAGCGCACTTCCGTCTTGGCCGGGTGCACGTTGACATCCACTTCCTCGGGCGCGCAATCGAGAAACAGCAGCGCGAACGGATAACAGTCGGGTGGAATCAGGTTATGATACGCGGCGGAAAGGGCATGCAGCAGGAGCCGGTCGCGAATCAGGCGGCGGTTCACGAACAGAAAAATCGAATTGCGGTTCGTCTTCCGCACCTGCGGGCGCGATACGAAGCCGCTGAGATGAAAGCGTACCGGAGGCTCCTGCGCGCCTTCTTCGTCTATCGCCCCCGGGATCTCCCGTTCCATCATCCCGAGGTCGATCAGGTCTTCGAGAATGCGAGCGCCAAAGACCTGGTAGACGCGCTCTCGCAACGTCTGCACAGGAGCCGCGCGCAGCAATTCCGCGCCGCCGTGCCGCAGTTCGAAGCCCTTGTCCGGATGAGCCAGGCTGTAGTGCGTCACCAGTGAGGCGATGTGCGCCATCTCCGTCTGTTCGGAGCGCAGAAACTTGCGCCGCGCGGGTACGTTGTAGAACAGATCGCGGACGGCCACCGTGGCGCCGCGGGCCAGAGCAAGGTCCTCGTAGCGGATAATCTTGCCTCCGGCGACCTCCACCACGCTGCCCACTTCTTCCTCGGCCGAACGCGCCTCGAGAGTCAGCCTCGAAACTGACGCGATCGAGGGCAGAGCCTCTCCGCGAAATCCCAGCGTGGCGATGTGGAACAGGTCGCCGGCCATGCGGATCTTGCTGGTGGCATGCCGTTCGAAGGCGAGCAGTGCGTCATCGCGGAGCATCCCCACTCCGTTGTCGGCAATACGGATCAGACGCCGTCCGCCCGCTTCGATATCAATCCGCAGATCCGTGGCCGCCGCGTCCAGCGAATTTTCGAGCAGTTCCTTCACCACCGAGGCGGGGCGCTCCACCACTTCGCCGGCCGCGATCTTGTTCGCCAACTCGTCCGATAGAACCTGAATGCGGCCCATTGGCTCATTGTATCCATTGGTTACAAGACAGCCGGGTCTGCGCCATCGCCCCGAGTGCTACCCTACGGATTCACAATGAGAAAATTACCCTTTGCCCTATTGTTGGGCCTTTCGTTGCTCACCGGCGGCGCCCAGGCCCAGACCAAGTTGCTGCGCTTTCCCGATCTGTATGGGAACGAGGTAGTCTTCACCTACGCGGGCGACCTGTGGAAGGCCTCCGCGAGCGGCGGAGTGGCGGCAAGACTCACCACCCATCCCGGCCTCGAGATCTTTGCCAAGTTCTCCCCCGACGGCCAGTGGATCGCCTTCACGGGACAGTATGACGGCGATGAGCAGATATACGTCATCCCGGCTGCCGGAGGCGTCCCCAAGCAGCTCACCTACTATCCGGCGCGCGGCCCGCTGCCCTACCGCTGGGGTTTCGACAATATCGTGATGGGCTGGACGCCGGACGGTAAGGGAGTGGTCTTCCGCTCGCTGCGCGACCATTTCTCCGTGGCGAACGGACGCCTCTACGTGGCGCCGCGCGAGGGCGGATTGCCGAAGCCGCTTCCCATGCCCGTCTCCGGGGCGGGAGATCTTTCCCCGGACGGATCAAAGGTGGTCTACTCTCCTCTCGACCGCGATTTTCGCACCTGGAAACGCTATCAGGGCGGCTGGGCGCAGGATCTCTACACCTTCGATCTCAAGACATATCAGATCGAGCCTGTCTCGCACTCTCCGCGCACGGAACGCGATCCCATGTGGATCGGCGGCAAGATCTACTTCGCCAGCGACCGCACCGGCAAACTGAACCTCTACGAGTTCGATCCCGCCAGCAGAAGAACACGCCCGCTCACTGAATTCAAAGAGTGGGACGTGCGCTGGCCGAGCAAGGCGAACGATGGCCGGATCGTTTACGAACTCGATGGCGAGTTGCAGATCATTGACGTGAAGCCGGGCTCCAAGCCACGCCCGATTCCTATCCAGGTTCCCTACGACGGCGTGGCCAGCAGGCCCGCTCCCAAGAACGTAGCAGCGCAGATCGGAACCATCGGCCTCAGCCCGAAAGGCGAACGAGTCCTGCTCACCGCCCGCGGCGATATCTTCACTCTCCCCGTGGAACACGGCCCCATCCGCAACCTCACGAAGTCCTCCGGGGCGAACGACAAGTGGCCTACCTGGTCCCCGGATGGAAGCAAGATCGCTCTTATTTCTGATCGCAGCGGTGAAGAGGAGCTATACCTCATCAACCAGGACGGTTCCGGCGCGCTCGACCAACTGACAACCAACGGTCACGAAATGCGCTACCGCCCCCAATGGTCGCCGGATGGCAGGAAGATCGCCTTCTCGAACAAGGACGGCGAACTCTACGTGCTCACCATCGCGGACAAGTCGTTGCGGCATGTGGCGCGAGATCCCCGCGGCAATCTCCGGGACTTCGAGTGGTCCCCGGACAGCGGCTATCTTAGCTTCAGTTTGAGCAACCGCACGGACAATACCACCATCAACATCTGGAGCGAGAAAGAGAACAAACTGCGCCAGGTTACCGGCGAACTGTTCGACTCCACGCAGCCCGTCTGGGATCCCGAAGGCAACTATCTTTATTTCCTCAGCGTGCGCGAATACGCGCCGCTGCTCAGTGATCTTGAATGGAACTTCGCCGGCGCCCGGAATCGCGGCATCTTCGCCATGGCGCTGCGTACGGACACGCCGCATCCCTTCCCGCCGAGGAGCGACGAAGTGAAGATCGAGGCGAAACCGGAGAAGAAAGAAGCCAAGCCTGAGTTTCGTATCGATTTCGACGGCATCGAATCGCGCGTGGCGCGAGTGCCCCTGCCCGCCGCCAACTACACGGGCCTCGGCGCCATCAAGGGCCACCTCATCTACACTCGCGCGGGAAACTCATTCTATGGCCGCGATCCCGACAGGCAGCCGGATCTGGCGATTTACAGCATTGCCGAACGCAAGGAGAGCGTGATCGCGGAAGGCATCGCCGCGGTGGGCGTTTCCTTCTCCGGAAACAAGCTGGTAGTGCGCCAGGGACAGGCTCTGAACGTATATGACGCCACACCCAAAGGCAAGGACACGCGGAAGAGCGTAAATGTTTCGAACCTCGGCGTCGATCGTGTGCCGTCGCTTGAATGGTCCCAGATCTTCCACGAAGTCTGGCGCCGTTATCGCGACTTCTTCTATGTGAAGAACATGAACGGCTACGATTGGGACGCGCTGCGCCGCCAGTATCAGCCGCAGTTGGAATATGTGGGCCACCGCTATGATCTGAACTACGTCATGGGGGAGATGGTGGCGGAACTGAATGTCAGCCACGCCTATATCGACGGCGGCGATTTCGACATCCCCAGGCGCACGCCCGTGGCGCTGCCGGGAGCGCGCTTCGAACTGGATGAAGCGAGCGGCCGCTACCGCATCGGCAGGATCTTCGAGGGACAGAACGAAGAAGCCATCTATCGCTCCCCGCTCACGGAGATTGGAGTGAATGCAAAGGTGGGTGATTATGTTCTGGCCATTGATGGCGAAGACCTGGCCGCCCCCACGAATCCCTACAAGCTGCTGCGCGGGAAGACGGATCATCCCGTACACCTTCTGCTGAACGGCTCTCCGGATAAGAACGGGGCAAGAGAGGTGGCGGTGAACCCGCTCACCAGCGAACAGAACCTGATCTATCTCGAATGGGTCACCGCCAACCGGCACAAGGTGGAGAAGTTGACCGGCGGCCGCGTGGGCTATATTCACGTCCCCGACATGGGCGCGAACGGCATTCGCGAATTTATCAAGTATTACTTCGGCCAGATGCGCAAAGAGGGCGTCATCATTGACGACCGGGGCAATGGAGGGGGCAATGTCTCCTCCATGCTCGTCGAGCGCCTTCGCCGCACGCTGCTCGCCACCGTCTTCAGCCGCAACGACGAGTTCGCGAACACTTATCCGCAACAGGCGTTCAACGGAAGTCTGGTATGCCTGCTCAACGAAGAGTCCGCCTCCGACGGCGATCTGTTCCCCTACATGTTCCGAAAGGCAGGGCTCGGCCCGCTCATCGGGAAACGTTCCTGGGGAGGCGTCGTCGGCATCACCAACCGCGGTGGGTTAATTGACGGCGGCACGGTCAACGTGCCGGAGTTCGCTCACGCCTCGACGGACGGCGCCTGGATTATCGAAGGAAAGGGCGTCGAACCGGACATCGTGGTGGACAATGATCCCAAGTCCGTCATCGAAGGCCGGGACCCGCAACTGGAGCGCGGCGTCCAGGAGATTCTCAAGCGCATCGAGCAAAATCCGAAGACGCTGCCCAATCGGCCCGCGGATCCTGTGAAGACGCAATAGACTGACGCAAGGGAGGTAACTCAAATCGCCTCCAACTCCTCCTCGAGCAACTGCTTTTCATGCAACTCGGCGTAATAGCCGCCGCGCGCCAGCAGTTGATCATGCGTCCCCTGCTCGACGATCCTTCCGTGATCCAGCACGTAGATCACGTCCGCCTGGCGGATAGTCGAAACGCGATGGGAAATCAGAATCGTCGTCCGCCCTTCCAGCACGCGCGATAGCCCGGAAAGTATCCGCTCCTCCGTCACCGTATCGACACTCGAAAGCGCATCGTCAAGAATCAGGATTTGCGGGTTGCGCAGAATGGCGCGCGCAATCGCCGTACGCTGCTTTTGTCCGCCCGACAGGGTAATCCCCCGCTCACCCACCACCGTGTCGAGCCCGTTCGGGAAGGAGGCAAGGTCGGGCCCCAATCCGGCGATCGCGGCCGCCTCTTCAATCTGCTCCCGAGTCGCCGAAGGGACGCCGAGCGCGATGTTCTCCGCCAGAGTGGAACTGAACAGAAAGGTCTCCTGCGGCACGAATCCGATGTGCCGCCTCAGTTCCCGTGGATCGAACCGGCGCACATCAATCCCGTCGAGCAGCACCGTGCCGCTGGTTGGATCCGCCATGCGTGGAATCATCTGTACCAGCGAGGTCTTGCCGCATCCGGTATGGCCCGCGATGGCCACTGTTTGACCCGCCTCGATGCGAAGAGACACGCCGGCCAGCGCCATCCCCGAGGAACCTTCGAGAACTACGTTTTGAAACTCCACGTCTGCTCGAACGGGAAGGTCGAAGCCTACAGGGTTCTTCGGAGCAGCGATGCGGGGCTTCTGATGAATCATGTCGTCGATCCGCGCAAAACTCGCCATGCCGCGCTGGATCAGATTGATCACCCATCCGAAAGCGATCATCGGCCAGATCAGCATGCCCATGTAGGTGTTGAACATCACGAAACCGCCCAGCGTAATTCGTTTCTCGAGCAGCGCGTAGCCGCCGGCCCACAATACCAGCAGGAACGTGATGCCGATCAGAAACTGGAGCAACGGCATGAACAATCCGCTGATCCGCGCGAGGCGAATGTTCTGGTCCACGTAGTCCTTGTTGAGGGAATCGAACAAGGCAAGTTCCGCGTCCTCCTGAACGTAGGCGCGCACCATGCGCATCCCCGCCAGGTTCTCCTGCACGCGGCTGCTGATATCCGCAAACTGCCGCTGGATCTTTTCAAATCGTGTGTGAATTCGCTGGCCGAAGAAAACCACCGCGATGCTCACCAGCGGAGCCGGCGACAGCGCCACCAGCGTCAGCCGCCAATCCACGCTCAACATCACAATGAAGGCCAGCAGGAACGTGAACATCGTCTCGGCCCAGTACATGACGCCAGGCCCCAGCATCATGCGCACCGCGTTCAGATCGCTGGTCGAGCGTGACAGAATGTCCCCCGTTCGGTAGCGCGCGAAAAAATCCGGCGACAGGGTGAGCAGGTGCGCGTAGAGATCGTTCCGCAGGTCGAACTCCACGTCTCTCGATATGCCCACCAGGGTGATCCGCATCCAGTATTGGAAGACGCCCTTCAATGCCGATAACAGAATCAGCCCCAAGGCAAGATAGACCAGGGTTCGCAGGGAAAACCCGCCCATGAGCGAATCGATCCCGGCTTTGATCAGGACGGGCTGCCCCACCACGAACAGGTCCTTCACGATCAGCGCGCCGAATCCAAGAATGAGACCTCGCCGGTGGCGCCACAAATAGGGCCATAACTTCCGCGCCGCGTCAATCATCGGCTAGACTCCCAACCAATCGGCGAATGTCTTGGTCCATTCCATGAAAAACACCTTCCGCGACGGCCGGGAAATCCACCACGAGTCCGGAGAGAAATTCCACGCCGGAGCGGCAATGACACGAAACCGCGCTCCTTGCGCCACCGAACGGTAGATCCGCTTGGCGCGGCGCGTGTGAAAATCGCTGGTGACCACCAGAAAGCTTCTGATTCCTTCCTTGCGCAGCAATGCCCAGATCACCTTGGCCTCTTCTCTGGTGGAATCCGCCTGGTGGACCACGGGTTCGAAAGAGGATGCGGAAAAACCCCGGCGAATTGCGAATTCAATGGCCAAATCGGCCTCGGAACGGCCGTAGTAGCGGTCCGGTCCGCTCACGATGATCTTCGGCGCATAACCGTCGCGCATCAGTCCGGCGCCTTTGAGAATCCTCTCGCCGCTGGCATCGCCGGCCAGCACCACCACGGCTTGAGCTTTCCCGGGATGATCCGCGTCCACCAGAAATTCCCCCAGCGCCCGAAAGCAAGGCTTCCAGAGAAGGATGCACAGAAGAAAGAAAAATACCGGGGGAAGCAGCCAGGAAAAAGATCCGCGCCCGCGCCGCCAAGGCAACTCTTACTTCTCGTCAGACCGGTCCAGTCGCCCGACGGCTTTCAGACGCTGATACAGGCGTTCGACATCCGCTTCGTCTTCGGGCAGCAGGATCTGATACTTGGGCGAGGGGAGAGCCGCGCGCTCCGGAGCCGGCGAGGACGTTTCGCCCCAAAACTGATGATACGGCGCCCCGTCAATCAAGGCTTCCTTGCTCATGCGCCGCAAATGCCGCAGCAGCACATTGGAAGAATCCAGGCCCCCGGGGTAGACCAGAAGGATTCGCCTGCCGGTGGACAAAGTAATGTTCAGCAGCAGCGGGCTGACGAAACCGGTCCCGTCCAACCGCCGGATTTCCTCCCAGCCAATCACTCGATTCCCGATTGCCAAGTGGGTCTCGTGAATCTCGATGGACGGCATGAAGCCAAGCAGAATCATCAGGCTCCCCGTGGCGAGAAACAACCCCGTGGGAACCCACGCCAGTGGCCAATTGATCGCAAAACAGGCGCAGAACAGCGCCAGCACCAAAGCGGCGACGCCGGCATATTGGTATTGCCTGGAGGGCGAGTAACGCATCTTCCCTACTTCGCTAACTACCTATCAGACTACCCCCCTCCTCTCCAGCCGTCAATCTGCTTGTAGAGGCGAAGCGGCGGAGAGACCGGCAAAATACGGGAAACAGCCGTGATCAGAACGGCACGTCCTCATCGTAGGGGCTGGTATCGAAATCCGGGGGCTCCTCGATGACGGGCAGACGCACGAGAAAACCGCGCGCCTTGTCCAGGAGCGGAGCCTTGGGTTCCACGGAGCCGAAAGCGGCAATCTCCAGCACCTCCGGAAGTTCGCTCAAGGCGACGGCGATGGCTTGAGCGGCCCAGCGGAACAGGCATTGACGGCGGGCCATGTGGTGGTTGTCTTCCTCGATTTCCTCATCCGAGGGAGGCTCAAAGGCGCGCTCATGGAACTGGGTCTCCGCGTCATCGAACTCTTCATCAAGAGCGAAGAAATCCTCCGGTGGGCGTGGCGGTACGATTACTGGTCTATCAGGCCAAGGGTGGTCCGGATTATCAGGCTCGCTCCGTGATGGCGGAGCAGCGGCGGATACGGCATCGTCCAGCGGTTCTCCCGAGCCGAACCTCTCCTCGTAGCAGGACCTCACCCACTCCGCCACCGGGAGTTTCCAGGTTTGCGAGGGGGAAGGAATGTTTCCGATCAGGGTCTTCGGCTGGAAACCCAGTTCCCTTGCCATGCGAACCTCTTCGTCCGTCAGACGGCAGCGGCGTTTCGCCTCATCCCAATCGCGGTGCTTTCGGATCCCATGACCACCTGCCTCGGGAAAGCCCGGAACGGCGATCCCTAGAAGGGAACATCGTCGTCGGAAACGACGTCGTTGAACTGTGGTTCCGCGCTGGGGGTGGACGTTGCGCGCGAACCGCCGCCGCCCATGGCGGAGCGGGGCATCGAGACCACGCCGCCGCCCTGGCCCATGCCGGAACTCATCTCGGCGGACGCGGCGGCTTCCCCGCCGCGTCCGCCGAGGAGGATGAGTTCGTCGGCCACGACTTCGGTTATGTATTTCTTATTGCCGTCCTTGTCGTCGTAGCTACGGCTCTGAAGACGGCCCTCGATATAGACCTGCTTGCCTTTAGTGAGGTAATTGGCGACGTTTTCCGAGCGCCACAGGACGATGTTGTGCCAGTCGGTTTCGTCCTTCCACTCCCCGGTTTGCGAATCCTTATAGCGCCGTGTCGTGGCGATGGAGAAGGTGGTTCGGGCGATGCCACTGGGGGTGAATTTTGTTTCCGCGTCCCGGCCGAGATTGCCGAGGAGAATTACCTTATTGACGCTTTTGGAAGCCATACCTCTTGCACTGTATCACACCTCCGCGGCCTGCTCGACGCAATGGGAAAAATCCTCGAGAATAGCCCTGGCGACTGTAATGGGATGGGGATATCGGTAGCCTCCAGCCCCGTTGTAGCCGATTTGGACCTGCTTCCATTCGTGGTGAATCGCGGACTGGATCTGGATCAGATGGGGGTCGTCGATGGCTTCTCCGTTCCGGAAGTTGAGTTCGCAGGCAAAAACCCTACCGGGCTTGTCGGGGTTGTAGAGGGGAATTCCGAACTTGCGGCAGATGAGGGGACGGTATTCGTAGATGGAGCAAACACCGTCCTCGAGGGCCGGGCAGGCGAGGCGCGCGCCCGGGGAGGGCAAACTGCCCCATGCTTCGGGTTCGCCGGCCCGGCTCACCAGATGGCGGCGGGCTTCGAGGTACAACTCCGCTTTGGAGACAAGCCGGGCGCGGAGTTCCGGGGGAAGGCGGCGGCTCCCATAAGAGATCCACGCAGCTTCGGCCTCGGTGATCTGGAAGAGTTGATGGCAGCAGTCCGAACAACCGCGGCGGCATTGGATGCGGGCGCCGTGAAGGCGGCGGTTGCGATCGAATTCAAGTTCAAAGTCTCTACAGATTTTGAGGTATTGACCGATGGTAGGAGGCATAAGACGTTCCAACTAGAACGATGGTTCCAGTCTCTCACCCGGACGAGGGGGCCGCGACCTGACGGAGATATTTGCAGTTTGCCAAACTTGGTGCATAATACGTCATACGAACCGTGTACTGCCCACGGCGGGTGTGCGGGCATGGGCGCCTGAGCGACCCTCTCAGCAGGCGTCTGTTCGGTTAGTCTTATACTCAGAGGTAGGGTCGAGGCTGTTTTTGCCACGGAAGGGTTGGCCGATGCGGAATCTAGGTCACTGGATGATGGCAGGGGGATGGTTATTCGCTGCCAGCATCGCGGACGCGCAGCAATTCATGACCGGTAGCGGGCCCGGGGGAATTGTCCGCATGTTCAATACGGACATGGCCGTGATGGAGATGAAGGAGGTTCGAAAAGACCTCCCGTGCACGGTCACTCCGGCAAAAACGAACCTTGGGTTTGATTTGAAATTTCATTCCGGATACGAAGTAACCGTGCCCATGCAGGAACTTACCGGGCCGGAGAACCTGCTGACAATCATCTTCCGGATCACCGCCGAAGGACGAAGAGAAGAGCCGCTGTATTTCACACAGCGCGTGAAAGTGCCGGCGATTGAAGAAGATGCAAAGGGCGACGCCTTTCTGCAGGGCGTTTTCGACGTGGGAGAGGGCAAATACCACGTCGACTGGCTGATGCGCGATCGCAGTGAGCGCGTGTGCTCGTATTATTGGGATACGGAAGCACAGCTTCAAGCCAGGGACAAGACGCTCACCGTGGGTATCCCGCCGCTGACGGTTCGGGCGGCGGAGACGGAGCAGTTTCGCGAAGAGCCGCCCGTGGAGCGCAACACCGCCGATGGGAACCTTACCGTGAAGGTGCTGGTCAACTTCGCGCCTCAGAATTCACGGTCTGCAACCTTGCAGCCGGTGGATACGTCGGCATTAGTGTCGATATTAAGGACAATCTCGCGGGACCCGCGAATCCAGAGGTTCACGGTGGTAGCGTTCAACTTGCAGGAGCAGCGTGTAGTCTACCGGCAGCAGGAAGCCGAGAAGATAGACTTTCCGAAGCTGGGAGATGCGCTGGAAACCCTGAAGCTCGGCACGGTGGACGTGAAAAAGCTGGCTCAGAAACGTGGGGAAACCGAGTTCCTCACGGATTTGATCCGGAAGGAAACGAGCGGGGAAACCCGTTCCGATGCGCTTATCTTCGCCGGGCCGAAGGCGATGCTGGAGGCGAACGTTCCAACCGAGGCTCTCAAGGAAGTGGATTTGGGATCGCCTGTGTTCTATCTCAACTACAACCTGAATCCGCAAAACATGCCCTGGCGTGATAGCATCGGGAACGCGGTTAAATACTTCAAGGGCCAGGAATTTACCATCAGCCGGCCGAGGGATGTATGGTTTGCCGTGTCCGAGATTGTTTCCCGTGTCGTAAAATCGAAGCAAGGTAGGCAGCTTAGAGCTGCATCGGGCAATTAGACATATGCTTCAGGCTGTTTCCGTACCATTGGTTGCTTTCCTGCTGGGGGCGGGGAATCCGCTTCTCGCGCAAGTGAATCACGCCCAATCGCTCGCCCCGTATGTGCCTTCTCCGCAGAACATCGTGGATCGTATGCTGGATGCGGCGCAGTTGAAGCAGGGCGAGACCGTGTACGATCTCGGTTGCGGGGACGGGCGCGTTCTGATCACGGCCGCACAGAAGTACAGAGCAAAGGCGGTGGGTGTGGAACTCTCGCCCAAGCTGGTACAACTGGCCAGGGATTTGATCAAGCTGAACGGCTTGCAGGATTCCGCCTCCGTAATTGAAGGGAACCTGCTCGACGTGGATCTGAGCAAGGCCGATGTGGTGACGCTCTACCTGCTCACGGAATCGAACGCGAAGTTGCGGCCGAACCTGGAAAAGTATCTGAAGCCAGGGGCGCGGGTGGTGTCGCATGATTTCGAAATCCGCGGCTGGAAGCCGGTTCTGGTGGAAGACGTCCCGGCATACCGGCGGATGCACCACATCTACGTCTACGAGATCGGGCGTAACAGGAAATAGCGGCGCGGTTCGACAGCGCAGGCAAGCAATCCGGCCGCGAGACAACTCCACACAAACCAATCCCCATACAGCGTATACGGCGTCTCTTCCTTGCGCCAGGAAAAACGCATCCGCGCAGCGGCCTGCGCATAGGGATTCAGCCGCCGGGTGATACGCCCGGCGGGGTCAATGGCCGCGGTGATTCCGTCATTGGTGGCGCGTATCAGCCAGCGGCCGTTTTCCACGGCGCGCATTCTCGCAATCAGAAGATGCTGCTCGCGGGCCGCGCTATGTCCGAAATAGCCGTCATTGGAGAGATTGACGAGCACGCCCGCGCCTTCCGCCACGAACTGGCGAACAAAATGCGGGAACACGGATTCATAGCAGATAAAGACGCCTGCTTTCCCCATGGTGAGCGGAAGCGGGCGAAGATTGGTTCCCGGCGCGAAGCTCCCGGCTTCGGAGGAGATCTTCTGAATCCAGTTAAAGAGCGGCGGGACATATTCCCCGAAGGGGACCAGGTTGATCTTGTCATAGCGAGCCACGAAGCCGCCGTCAGGGCCTAGCTGAAAAACGGAGTTCAATGGGGCTCCCCGCGGGGTGTGGGCAACGGCGCCGAAGAGAAAATCAGCACGCACGTCTCTAGCGATTCTTGTGACCTGCTCCCGGAAGAAGGGATCCGTTTCGTAGTAGTAGGGCGCAGGGACTTCCGGCCAGAGCACCATATCGGGCCGGGGACTGGCGTTCGCCGCGACATCGAGGGTCAACTGGACTTCACGCCGGAGAGTGCTCTCAAACATGGCGGCAGTCCAATCCTCGCGTTCCTCGATATTCGGCTGGACGGTGACGGCGGTGTGCGTCCCTTCCTCGTAAGGGGGGAGATCCGGAAGCAGGAGCAACAGCGGAAGCAGGAGTAGCGGCGCAAAGTGGAGGCGGGGGCGGCGGAGAATGAGAAGCGCGGCGGCGGCGTTGATCATGAAGAAGACGAAAGACAGCCCGTAGACGCCGGTAATCGGAGCAAGCCGCATCGGAATAGACATGTCGATTCCCGCGTTCCCTAAGGCAAACCAGGCAAAGCCGAACGGTCCATAGATGCGCTCCAGTCCCGTCCAGAGAGCGGCGATGGTAAGGATGGCCCAACGGGTGTGGATGAGCAGCCCCGCAAGATAGCTGAAAGCAGCCCAATTCAGAGCCTTGAGAATGCAAAAAAGACTGAAAGCAAGCCAAACGAGCGGCAGGCTCATGCCGCCGTATTGTTCGAGGACGAAACGGATCCAATAGCAGACGCCGGCCCAGTAAACAATCCCGGCCGCCCAGCCGCACAGCACTCTGCGCTTGGGATCAGGCTCCCAGGCGGTAGCGAGGAGAAAGGGGACGAAGCAAAAGGGAGCAAGCCATGATAAGCCCACCGAGGGAAAGGTAGCGATCGCGAGGATGGCGCTGAGCAGGGCAAGAGCGAAGGGCTTCAATCGCGCGACGCCTTTTCGTTCACCAGGTCGGCCATGTAGGAACTGCGCACAAAGGGTCCGGCGAAGACCATGCGGAAACCAATGGAGAGCCCGTAGTCGCGGTAGGCATCGAATTGCTGAGGAGTGACATACTCGGCCACGGGCAGATTGCGGCGAGTGGGCTGGAGGTATTGCCCGATGGTGGCGACATCGACGTGGACTTCCCGCAGATCGCGGAGAAGCTGGTGGACTTCCTCGGGACGTTCGCCCAGTCCGGCCATGAAACCGGACTTGGTAAGAACCTCCGGCCTTGCTTTTCGCGCGAAGGCGAGGACATCGAGCGACTGCCTGTAGTTAGCTTGAGGGCGCACCCGGCGGTAGAGCCGCGGCACAGTCTCCATGTTGTGGTTGAACACGTGGGGGCCGGCCTGCAAGACACGTTCCACGGCCTCCATGTTGCCGCAAAAATCGGGGGTGAGCACTTCCACGCGAGCCTGGGGAAGGGCCGCGCGCACCTCGCGGACAGTCCGCGCGAAATGATTCGAGCCGCCATCCGGCAGATCATCGCGATTAACGGAGGTGATGACGACATAGCGGAGACGCATCTGAGCGGCCATGCGGGCAACGTCGGCCGGTTCCTCCGGATCGATGGTGAACTCGCGCTTTTCGGGAGATCCTTTGGGAACGGAACAGAAGCCGCATCCCCGGGTGCAGAGATTACCGAGAATCATGAAGGTGGCCGCGCCTCTGTGAAAGCATTCGTGAATGTTCGGGCAGCGGGCGGATTCGCACACCGTATGCAGGCTATGCTTGCGCAGATCGCGCTTCAGATTGGTGACGGATTCGAAGTGTGTCGTCCCCCTTCGCAGCCATTCAGGCAGCCTCGGGCCGGGAGCAGGCTGAATCTGAACAAAGGGGCCGGGCACTAATACTTCCGCAGATAGGGCTTCTGGAAGCCCGCCGCCTCGAGGCCGGCGCGGGTCTTGTTCACGTTGGCGGTATCAGCAAGGGGGCCCACCAGGACGCGGTAGAGCGTGCCATTGGGAATGGGGACGATGATCGCCTGAAACCCTTTTCGTTTCAGAACATCGACAATGATTTCGCAATCGGGCCGGGTGGAAGCCACCACCTGGAGGAACTGCTGGCCCGGAGCGGGCTCGCCGGTGGTGGACAGCGAAGGTTTCTTTGGCGGAGGCGGCGCCTCGACGGGAGGCTGCTCCACGGGAGGGGCCTTCCTGGGCGGCTCCTTCTTCGCTTCCACCTTGGGTTCGACTGGTTTTTCTACGGGTTTTGCGGGCTCGGGCCGAGCCGGAGGGGGCTCCATGGCCGACGGCTTCTTCTCCTCGGACGGTTGTTGCTTCGATTCGACGACAAGCCCCGGAGGCGGTTCTTTGTTGGGCGCTGCCCCCGGATCGACAACAATCGGCTCGCGCCGGGCGATGTCCGACGGCACGGAATTCTTACCCACGATGTAGCCCATCGTGAAAAACACGCCGAGCAGTACGACTACGATGAAAAAGACGCTGAGCAACTGTTTGTTGCCAAGAATCAGTTCAAATTCCCCGTCTTCGCTGCGTCCCATTGGATTCCTTGCGGTTAGTCTTTAAGCGGAGCGGCGTGCGCCGCCCTTACAGTCGAGAATATATCGTTCCATCCACCGAGCACAACTAGGGTAGCCGATGCGCGTACAGCGGCATTGTACTTGCCCCTCCGCCGATGGGAGAATGGAGGATGGCCCGGGTTGTGTTGCCGCCCGGCATATCCCTCAAGGATCGAGATCAGAACGAAAAATGTCATTGGTTGCAGTGGGGTCGGTAGCCTACGACGGCGTGGAAACGCCTCATGGCAAAGTGGAGCGGATGCTGGGCGGAGCATGCACGTACATCGCGCTGTCGGCCAGTTATTTCACGCACGTGAAGATAGTCGCGGTGGTCGGCGAGGATTTTGCCAAGGAAGACCGGAACCTTCTCGACTCGCGTAATATCGATACGAGCGGCATGGAGCAGTTGGCGGGGAAGACTTTCTTCTGGTCCGGCGTTTACTCGGCGGATATGAATGACCGCACCACGCTGCGCACCGATCTGAACGTGTTCGCCGAATTTGATCCGAAACTGCCCGAACACTACAAGTCGCAGCCCTATGTCCTTTTGGGCAATATTCAGCCGGCGCTGCAGCATAGCGTGAAGCGGCAGATGAACGGCACCCGGCTGATTGGCGGCGACACGATGAACTACTGGATCAACGATTTCCGCCAGGAACTCGAGGAGACCATCCGGCACTGGGATTTTCTGCTGATCAACGATAGCGAGGCGCGGCTGCTTTCCGGAGAGTCGCACCTGGGGCGGGCCGCAGAGAAGATTATGGCGATGGGTCCGCGCACGCTCATTATCAAGCGCGGCGAGTATGGGGCATTGCTGTTTCACGCGCGGGGACATTTTGCGGTTCCGGGCTACCTGCTCGACCAATTGCAGGATCCGACAGGCGCCGGCGATTGCTTTGCGGGCGGCTTTATGGGATATCTCGCGGAGGAAGGCGTGGACCCGGCAACCGGCCCGATTGACGCGAAGATTCTGGGACGGGCTGTTGTGTATGGGTCGGTTATGGGCAGTTTCTGCTGTGAACGGTTTGGTGTGGACCGGTTCCGCACACTGACTCGGAGCGAAATTGACAAGCGGTTTGAAGAGTTCCGGAACCTCACCTCGTTCTAGGCCGGGGCGCGGCGGGCGGAAAGGGGCAAGCGGCGGGCGAGGGCAACGGGGCGCCCCTTTCGGCGTCCTGGATGTGATACTCGCGGGCTTTGCGGCGGCCTTGCTCGGCGCCCTGGCCATCTGGTGGAACCTCGGCCACGGCTACATTCTGTATTACGGAGACGCTCAGGCGCATCTGGTGAATGCGCGCCGGATGGTGGACTCGCGCACGCCGGGACTCGATCAACTGGGGACGGTCTGGCTGCCGTTGCCGCATCTGCTGATGCTGCCGTTCATAAAGGTGGAGGGGTGGTGGCGAACGGGATTGGCGGGTTCCATTCCAAGCGGGGCCTGCTTTGTGCCGGCGGCGGCCTTTCTGTATGCGGCCGTGCGTCGCGTCATGGATTCGCGCGCCGCCGCCGCGGCCGCCGTGCTCATGTTTGCGCTCAACCCGAACGTCCTCTATCTCCAGTCCATCCCGATGACGGAATCCTGCTACTTCGCCGGGTTCTTCGCCCTGCTATACGCGATGGCGTGGTATGCGCAAAGCGGGAGCGTTTGGGCTGTCTTGCTGGCGGGCGCGGCTTCGAACGCAGCCTCGCTCACGCGGTATGAGGGATGGTTCCTGATCCCGTTCGCGACGCTATTCTTCGCGCTCGCGGGCAAGCGGCGGCGGATCCTGATGGGAGTTGTATTCGGGGGGTTGGCGTCCGCCGCTCCACTGGCGTGGCTGGCGCACAACTGGTGGTATTACGGAGACGCTCTGGCATTCTACCGGGGGCCATATTCGGCGATGGCTATCTACCGGCGGGCTCTTGATGCGGGAATGGACAAGTATCCCGGCGATCATGACTGGGGGAAGGCCTGGGGGCAGTTCCGGGCCGCGGCGCAGTTGTGCGCGGGCGGCGCTCTGGCAGTGTTGGGAGTAGCCGGCATCGCGGCCGCGCTCTGGAAACGGGCGTTCTGGGCAGTGGGGTTTCTGGTCCTTCCGGTGGTGTTCTATATGTGGAGCATCTATTCGTCGGGGACGCCGATCTTCGTGCCGGAGTTGTGGCCGCACAGCTACTACAACACCCGTTACGGACTGGCGGCGCTGCCGCTGCTGGTAATCTGCGCGGCGACCCTGGCGGCCCTTGTTCCGCCGGGAATACGCGGAGTGGCCGCGGTGCTGCTTGCGGGCGTGGCGGCGATACCATGGATCGCCTATCCGCGGGCGGAGTCATGGATCTGCTGGAAGGAATCGCAGGTGAACTCCGAGGCGCGGCGGCAATGGACGGCGGAAGCGGCGGCGTATCTCAAAGCGAATTACAGGCGCGGCGAGGGAATCTACTCGAGCCTGGGAGACCTGGCGGGCATTTACCGCGAGGCTGGCATTCCGCTCAGGGAAGTGCTGCAGGAGGGCAACAATCCGCACTGGGACGCAGTGAAGCAGCGGCCCGATCTGTTCTTATGGGAGAACTGGGCGGTGGCGATCAGCGGCGATGATGTTTCCACCACGCTGGTGAAGAGCGGCAGGCGCGGTCCCCGGTATGTGTGTGTGAAAATGATAACGGTCAAAGGCGGTCCGGCAATCGAAATCTACCGCCGCGATTCGGAAACCGATGAGAATACCTTTCACCAAGGCGCATGGCGCAAGGAATGATTTTTTGTTGACGTGGTCGATGGCCGTGCCCGCGGGAGACCGGCGAATGATGGCAAGGGCCATCTGCGACAGGCACGCCGGAGTGGGCGCGGACGGATGGTTGCTGGTGACGCCTTCATCTTCTTCCGCCGGGGCGGATGGCGGCATCCGGCTGTACAACTCCGACGGAAGCGATTCGGAAATTTCGGGAAACGGGACACGCTGCGCGGCGGCGTTTCTGCTCGAATCAGGCGTGCTCACGGATGAAGTGCGGATCGCGACGGGAGCGGGCGTAAAGCACATCCGCGTGCTCGAGCGCCGTGAACATCGCTATCTGCTCGAGATGAACATGGGACGGGCGATGGTCGAGGAGGGGCGGCTGCGCTTCGCCTTGGAGTTGGACGGAAGACAATGGGATGCCACCATTCTGAATGTAGGGAATCCACAGTGCGTGGTGTTTGTGGAGGACTTCGATTTCGACTGGCGCGCGCTCGGCAAGCGCATTGAACATCATGCATTGTTTCCGAACCGGACGAATGTGTCTTTTGTCCGGGAGGCGGGCCCGCATGCGATCGATGTGCTGTTCTGGGAGCGGGGAGCCGGCGAGACCATGAGTTCCGGCACGGGAAGCACGGGCGCGGCGGCGGCGGCCATGTTGCGCGGCCTGGTGGCCGGCCCTGTCGAGGTGCGGACACCGGCGGGTTCCCTTCCCCTTCGCCTGGAGCCGGACGGCGAGTTGTATCTGACGGGTCCGGCCCAAATCATCGCGGGCGGCGAGTTTTATTGGGAAAGCGAGTCATCATAAGTCATGTCATCGAAAAATGCGCAGTGGGCGGAACAACTGGCGGCAAAGCTCGGAGACCGTTCCGCTGAAGTTGGCGTAATCGGTCTAGGGTATGTCGGCCTTCCACTGGCCGTGGAGTTTGCCAAGGCAGGGTTCCATGTGACGGGGATTGACGTCCTGGAGCAAAAAGTAGAGGAACTCAACCGCGGCGTCTCCTACGTGCAGGATGTTCCTTCCGAAGTGCTGGCTCCGCTTGTGGAAGCAGGCAGATTGCGGGCGACGGCGGATTTCGCGGTGCTGAAGGGGCTGGATACCGTGAACATCGCGGTGCCGACGCCGCTGCGCAAGACGAAAGATCCGGACATGAGCTTCGTGGTGGCGGCGTCCCAGCAAGTGGCGAAGTTCGCGCATCCGGGAATGCTGGTGATTCTCGAGTCGACAACCTATCCGGGGACGACGGCTGAACTCGTGTTGCCGATGATTGAAAATGACCGTATGCGGGTGGGCGAGGATTTCTTCCTCTGCTTTTCGCCGGAGCGCGTGGACCCGGGGAATCCCAGGTTTCAGACGTGGAACATCCCGAAGGTGGTCGGCGGCATCACGCCGGAGTGCACGAAGATGGGGGCGATGTTTTACTCTCAGGCGCTCGAAACCGTGGTTCCCGTGAGTTCAACGCAGGTGGCGGAGATGGTGAAACTGCTCGAGAACACCTTCCGGATGATCAATATCGGGCTGGTGAACGAACTGGCGGTGATGTGCGACCGCATGCGAATCAACGTTTGGGAGGTGATCGAGGCGGCGGCGACCAAGCCGTTCGGCTTCATGCCGTTCTACCCGGGACCCGGCCTGGGCGGGCATTGCATTCCAATCGATCCGTTCTATCTTTCGTGGAAGACGAAGCAGGCGGGAATCGAGGCGCGCTTCATTGAACTGGCGGGCTATGTGAACGGGCAGATGCCGCACTTCGTCGTGGACAAGATTCAGAATGCGCTCAACGACCACACGAAGCCGTTGAAGGGATCGAAGGTCCATGTGCTGGGGGTGGCGTACAAGAAGAATATCGATGATGTGCGCGAATCTCCGGCTCTCGACATCATTCACCTGCTGCAGCGCAGGGGAGCCGAGGTGAGTTATAGCGACCCGTACGTGAGCGCGCTGCGGGCGGACGGACTCGAGATGGCGGGTGTGGACGCGGTGGAAGGGTGCAGGGAGTCCGATTGCGCCGTGGTGGTCACGGACCACGCGGCGTTTGATTACGCCGCCATCCTGGACGCCACGCCTTTGGTAGTGGACACGCGCAACGCGCTGAAGACATTCCAGTCAGAGAAAATCGTGCGGCTGTAGAGATCAGGCGGCGGTAGCGAAAACTTCCGCCGGAGAGGGCTTGCCGCGCCGGGAATAGCGGATGACGCTATCCGGGCCGATGAGGTAGACCGTGCGCTTCACGATGAGTCCTTTGGTGTGGTAAAGCGTCCCCACCTTCTGGTCTTTATCCACGAGCAGCGGGAATGGCAGATCAAACTTGCGGCGGAATTTCGCGTGACTCTCCGCGCCTTGGGGGTTGATCCCATAGACGACGGTATTCCTTTGAGCGGCGGCGGCCCAGTTGTCACGAAACTCGCAGAGTTGCTTGCGGCAGACCGTCGTGTCATCGCCGGGATACCATACGAGGACGACGTTCTTTCCGCGCAGAGAGGCGAGGGATACGCCGCGGCCGTCTTCATCCGGGAGTTCGAAGAACGGGGCTTGAGAGCCTACGGGCAGAGGATCGGAGAACAGCCAGGAGAGCATTTTTCCGATTGTAGCGCCGGGCACTGGAGGCTACGCGCCGCGGATTTCGACGGGTTTGCGGGTTTTCCATTTGCCGCGGGTGAAATCGGGGATGTCGACCGGTTGGCTGCGCGCGGCGACGGATTCGACCGTCAACGGGCAGAGGCAACTCCAGGCAGCGGCGTCGTAGACATCGATGGGAGTCTGCGTGCGGTTGCGGACGGCCTTGAGGAATTCGTGGATTTCAATGTAATCGGCGCCGCCGTGACCGTGGCTGCGCGCGGTTTCGGCGAGGTCACGCCAAAGGGGGTGTTCGAACTCCTTATAGTAGGGTTCGGGGTCATCCCAGACGTCCACTTTGGCGGAACGGCCTTCGAAATAAAACTTGTCGAGCGTCCCGCTATAGATGCCCTGTGTCCCCTGCACCCGGAGAATGAGGTCGTAAGGACGGGGAGAGACGGTATCGTGATAAAGGGTGATGGTGGCTCCGTTTTCCGTGCGGATGAGGGTGGTGTTGACGTCGCCGAGCGCCCAGGCGCGCTTCGCGCTCGGGTGATCGGGACCGAAGTTCTTGATGGCGTAGTGGGTCATGCCGCGCGATTTGCTGGACATGGAAGTGAGGTAGGAAAACCGGTCGCCGCGGTTGATGTCGAGCCACCAACTGATGGGGCCGATGGGGTGGGTGGGATACAGGTTGCCGTTTTTCGTGGCGGCATGCATGCCGCGCCAGGTCACTTCCCCGGCGGGGCCGCGTTCCCCGCCCCGCGATAGAAAGGCGCCGCGAACGTCGTGCTGGTAGCCGCCTTCGCAATGAGTGAGTTCGCCGAACATGCCGTTGCGGATCATGTTGAGGACAAGGAGTGCGTTGCGGAAGTAGCAGACGTTCTCGAGGATCATGCAGGGCATGCCGGTCTCTTCGGAGGCATTGACCATGTCCCAGCACTGCTCGACGGTGATGGCCGCGGGGACTTCGGTAGCGGCGTATTTGCCGGCGCGCATGGTGGCGACAGACATGGGGGCGTGGAGTTGCCAGGGGCCGGCGTTGATGACGGCATCGAGGTCGTCACGGGCGACGAGACGCTTCCAATCGTCGATACCGCGGCCGTAGGCTTCCGGGCGTGGCTGGCCGGCGGATTCGACGGTGGAGACGGCCCGGGTGAGGGCGGTTTCGTTGATGTCGCAGACAGCGGGAACCAGAACATTGGGGAACTTGAGCGTGCTGCGAAGCAGGCTGGCGCCGCGAGAACCGGTACCGATGAAACCAATGCGCAAGGGGCGGTCGAGAGACTTCGGGGATTGGGCCGCGTACGCGGCTCCGAGGGTGGCGGCGCCGAGGAATTCGCGGCGGTTCCATCGCGTCATGCGGGGTGTGTCTCCTTTGCGTCTATTCTACGCCAGTATTGAAGGCTACCAGATGCGGTTCACACGGATGAAAACGGCTCAGGACTCCGCTGCCGTGAGGTAAGCTGTAGGGATGAAGAGATTGCTACTTGCCATGTTGGTTTTGGGCTGCCCGGCGATGTTCGCCGAGGAGATGACTGGTTGGATCAGCGACAGTTCGTGCGGGGCGGCGAACGCGAAGGCGGATAAGAGTTCGCGCGAGTGCGCCGCGTCGTGCATCAAGAGCGGGAGCAAGGCGGTGTTCGTCTCCGATAAGGATCAGAAGGTGTACAAGGTCTCCGATTCGGCGAAGGCGGCGAAATTCCTGGATAAGAAGGTGAAGGTATCGGGCAAAGTGGCGGGCGACACGATCCAAGTGGCTTCGATTGCTTACGCGCGGTAGGGCTCAGGCCGGGCCGTTAGTGGCGGTGAGGTGTTCGATGAGCCTGGGGATGTATTCCTTCATGCGCGGGTTCACGGTATCGTTGACCAGCGGCAGCCTGGCGATTCTATCCTTGTAACCGCGCACTTTGGCGCCGATGTTATCGAGGGAGTTGAGGGCGAGGATAGCGGTGTAGACTCCGTGCGTGTCGAGGTTAGCGAGGTCCAGCAGAACCTCGATGGCGTTCTTGGACTGTGCCTCGCCGCCGTAGCGGGCGAGGGCTTCGGCGGCGGCGATGCGCACGGCATCGGATTTGCCGGCGAGGGCTTTTTCGAGCGCGGGGGCATTCGTGGCGACGGAGCGCTCGCCGGAGATCATGAGGCCGGCCGCGGCCCAATAGCGCACGGCGCTGTCACTGTCATCGAGGCCCTTGACGAACACTTCGTCTTTCGGACGCCGGGCGCGGGCGGCCAGGTCAGCCATGGCGATGATCTTTTCGACGGGGTAGCGCGAGGGGTCGCGGCCCATGGTGTAGGGCGCATCCCCGCGGGCGCGGGCGTACATTTCCGTTTCGGGGAGAAAGCCCACATCGCGAATCTTGAGGGCCATGTCGAGTTGCGCCTTGCGCATGCGCTCGAGGATTTCGCGGTGGGCGGGGGAGTCCGCGAGGTTGTGGACTTCATCGCGATCGGTTTCGAGGTCGTATAGTTCCTCGGCGGGTTTCGTTTCCCAGAAGCGCTTCTGCGCTTGGTTCAGCTTGCCCTGGTCGTAGAGTTCCTTCCACTTGCGCGTGGTCGGGGTCTGGAACATGTAGTCGAGGTACTGGCCGTAGATGCGGTGGGGCATGTAGTTACGGATGTAGACGTAGCGCTTGTCGCGCACGCTGCGTACGAGGTCGTATCGCTCATCCATGCGGCCGCGGAAGCCGTAAAGGTAGGGCTGCTCGGGTT
>JAIXKK010000174.1 GCA_026954325.1 Bryobacterales bacterium
GGTCTGGACTGTGTAGGCCTGCTTCGGCCCGAACATGGTGCCCGTGGGAAGGTTTACGTTCCAGTCGCGGACGGCGTTCGAAAGTTCGTTGATGCCGATCTTGCGCGCGGCCAGTTGGGCCGGATCCGCCTGGATGTGCACGGCGAACTTCTGCTGCCCCATGATGTTGACTTGCGCGACGCCATTGACCATTGACAAACGTTGCGCCACCAGGGTTTCGGCGTATTCGTCAACTTTCCAGAGAGGCAGGGTCTCCGAGTACAGCCCGAAAAACATGACGGGGGAATCGGCCGGATTCACCTTGCGAAACGACGGCGGACTCGGCAGGCCGGGCGGCAGAAGAGGCATTGCGGCGCTGATGGCGGTCTGGACGTCGACGGCGGCTCCGTCAATGTCCCGGTCGATGTCGAACTGCAGGGTGATCTGCGTGTTTCCCAGCCGGTTGGACGATGTCATGGAATCGATGCCGGCAATGGTGGTGAACTGCCGCTCGAGGGGCGTGGCGACGGCGGAAGCCATGGTGGAAGGATCCGCCCCCGGCAGGCTGGCATAGACGGTGATGGTGGGAAAATCGACGTTCGGCAAGTCGCTTACCGGTAGCGCCTGATAAGAGATGACGCCGAACAGCGCTATGCCCAGCATAATAAGGCTGGTCGCAATCGGCCGGCGGATGAAGGTTTCCGAGATGTTCAACGGATTACCTCTCTTTAACGGCCCTAGTCGTCGCCTGCCTTCTGCGTCCCTCCGTCCGAGCCTCCCGGACGGATGCGAACCCGAACCCCTGGAGACAGCCTCAATTGCCCCTCGGTCACCACGGTCTCTCCGGCTTGCAGCCCGTTTTCAATTACCAGGTCCTCTTCGACTCTCGCGCCGGTAGTCACCGGGCGAACTTCCACGGTCGAGTTCTGCTTCACCACGTACACATACGACCCGTCCTGGCCGCTCTGCACCGCCTGGTTGGGAACCACGATCGCGTTCGGCTGCGTAGTCAGCCGCAGCACCACCCGTACGAACTGGCCCGGCCACAACCTCATGTCCTCGTTCTGGAACGTGCCCTTCAGCTTGATGGTTCCCGTAGTCTGATCCACTGTGTTGTCTACAAATGTCAGGTACCCCGTCTCTTTTCCCGAAGGATCGTCCTGCGGGGTCGCCGACACCAGCAGCTTTCCTTGCGCCATGTATGTCTTGACCGATTTCAACTGCTGTTCCGGCACCGCGAACGTCACGTAGATGGGTTGAATCTGGTTAATCGTCACCATGTCCACGGAGTTCGCCGCCACGAGGTTACCCTGCTTCACCATCAGGTTCCCCGTCCGCCCATTGATCGGCGAGCGGATCTCCGTATACGTCAACTGCACCCGAAGATTCTCCACCGCGGCCTTGGTGGCGGCTATGTCGGCCTTCGCGCTCTCAATTGCCGCGCCGTCGGCATTGATCGTCTCCTGCATCGCCGCCGCGCTCGAATATGCCTGCTCTCCCTGATCCTTCGAAAGAACACCCTCTTTCACCAGCCGCGCGAACCGCTCCGCCTGCGATTGCAGGTACTGTTGCTGCGCCGTATCCCGCGCCAGGTTAGCCTGCGTTTGCCCCAGGCTGGCCTTCGCCTTCGCGTAGTTCGCTTCCGCCTGGCTCAACTGCGCCTCCAGTTGCCGCCGGTCAATACTGAACAGCAGGTCCGCCTTTCTGATGTAATCACCTTCCTTGAAGGAAACCTTCGTCAGCTCCCCACCCACCTGCGACCGGACCGCAATGGTCGAGTACGCCTCCACGTTCCCGATCACCTGAACCTCCACGGGAACGTCCCGTTGCACGACCCTCGCCACCGTTACCGGCGCGGCCATGTCCCCCTTCTTCTTTCCTCCTCCTCCTTTGCCGCCCTTGCTGTCAGCCGAAGCCGTCCCGCCCGCGGAACATCCGGCGGCCGCCAGTGCGGCGGCAAGCACTACAATCCCGCACCAGGGGAAGGTGCGCCGCGCGTGCCCCGCCGCGCCTTGATTGGTCGACTCCGAGCCCGTTAGGTACATACTTGAGTAATGAAGAAGTTTACCGCAAATGGTTGACTTGTCGAACACTTCCGAACCTGGAAAGAAGCGCGCCCCGCTGGGAGACGTGTTTCACCCCTCGCATCGATAGGCGACATAGCACCCCCTAAAGGTTACATCGCCAGTCCCTTCCGAGATGCCCTGCCGGCTCTCCATAACCTGCCTCAAAACTCCATTCCCTCAAAACACCATCCGGAATAGCAGGTACAAGATGATCGCTCCCGCGACGGACATCAGAAAACCGGCCGCCTGCCCTTCCTTGTACCACCCGAGCGCCTTGCCGATATAACCTCCCAGCCATCCTCCAGCCATCCCAATGATAGCGGTCAACACGATTCCCCCAGGCTGGCGTCCTGGAATCACCATCCGCGCAATTATGCCGACCAGCAATCCGAATAAGGCATGCCCGATCATGTGCAGCATTGTGAGGCCCTCCCCGGCCCATCTCCGTCCGGCCAAGGAGCATAGCACAATCACATGCTGCTTGAGTGAAGCGGTTGCGGGCCGCCGCGGCAATTTACTGTTTTACGAGAATTTTTCTCCTCGGAGGATAATGTACTTTATGATATAGTTAAACCCGCATGAGAATGTCTCTCTCTCCTCTGTTCTTCT
Organism: Bryobacterales bacterium; assembly: GCA_026954325.1. GTDB lineage: Bacteria > Acidobacteriota > Terriglobia > Bryobacterales > Bryobacteraceae > CADEFT01. The sequence continues at coordinate 2,655 of JAIXKK010000174.1, forward strand.
TCCTACTCATACGTCTCGGGCAAGCTCAGTCCGCGGGAATCTCGGGGGGAATCGCGGGCCAGGTGCTCGATCCAGCCGGATCCGCCGCCCCGGGCATTCCCGTCGCGGCCAGAAATGTAGACACGAATCTGCGGCGTGAAACGGTCACCGACAACGAAGGACGCTTTGCCTTCAGTTCGGTCCCCCTGGGAGCCTACGAAGTGACGGCCAACCCGTCCGGTCTTGCCTCCTCCACGCGGCAAGTATATGTGTCGCTGGGCGAGCCGGCTGCCGCGAACTTCAAGCTTGGGCTGAATCCCGTGCGCGAATCCATCGATGTTGTCGCTGATGCGGATGGAATCGATCTGGCGAAAACTTCATCGAGGGCAGTACTGACGGACATCCAACTTCGGAACCTGCCCGCCAACGGGCGGCGGATACGAGGCATGTTTCTGCTTACGCCGGCCACGCAGATCGAGCCCGAGTGCGGCGGCTTCGCGGTGTCCGGGCAAAAAGGGCTCTTCACGAATATAAACGTCGACGGCGGCGATTACACGAACGTACACTGGTGCGGCCATGTGGAATTCTCGCCCAGTTTCAGCCTCGAGGCCGTTCAGGAGTTCCAGGTTATGCGGAGCACGTTTTCGGCCGAATACGGACGCTCGACCGGGGGATTCATCAACCTGGCCACCAAGTCCGGGACGAACGAATTCCACGGCAGCGGGTTTTATTTGTTCCGGGACCGGCATACGACGGCCCTTGATCCATTCGGCCGCGAGCAACTCGGTCTGGGACAGCAGTTCGGCGGGTCGGCAGGCGGCCCCCTGCGGCGGGACCGCACTTTCTTTTTTTCAGCCGCTGAATTCCAAGAGAACAACAAGCCGGTCCAGGTGCTATACACGCAGTTGGACACGCAGAACCTGCGGTCCACGCCGGGCGGCATCGAACTGCTGCGGGCCGCTCCGGAAGACAGCCTCACCGCGATCAGCAGTTCCCGTTCGGTAATTAACCGCATCGATCATCACCTGAATGAAAAGCACACGATCATGGGCCGTTTCGATTACATCCGGAACCGGGTGACGGATACGACCGGGCCATTCATCATGACCAACGGCATCGGGGCCGACTCCATCACCAACCGCTCCGTGCAGAACGCTTCGCCGGTAAACGACCGCCAGGATGTGGCCGGCATGGGGCAATTGACTTCCGTGTTGTCGAGCCGCCATGTCAATGAGGTCCGCGTGCAGATTGTGCGGGAATTCCGGCCGTGGGATCCGGGCGCGGGACCTGAAGTAACCGTACGCAACGGCAGTCCCATTCAAACGATCGCGATATACGGACCGCAAGCGACCGGACTAGGCTATGGCAACATCGGCTACCGGTTTACGGACGTGCGCTATCAGTTCATCGATAACGTCTCGATCGTCAGCGGCGCGCATACGGCACGGTTTGGGTTCGATTCGAACACCGTTCAAAGCAATACCACCTTCAATCCTGGCTGGAACGGCATCTACCGTTTCGACAGTCTGGCGGATTACGTGGGCCGCCGGCCGGCTCAGTACACACAGTTCGCCGGGACCGGACAGATGGACGCGGCGATGCACCAGATCGCTTTCTATCTTCAAGATGAATGGCGCGTTCATCGCCGCCTGACCATCAGTCCCGGTCTCCGCTATGAGATGGCGATCCTCCCCAACTACAGGCCGGCGACGGTTCCGGAGAACCGGTTTCCGCTTGCTTCCGACATACCGAGCGACAGGGAACTGATCGCACCACGCCTCGGCATGGCCTGGGACCTGCGAGGCGATTCGAAAACCGTCGTACGCGCGGCGGCGGGCCTGTTTTATGCGCCGCCGTACATGCCGCTATTCGAGCAGGCGATTCTCGGAAACGGTGGCAATCCCGAACTCAGCAGCAGCGTGACTCTGAACGGCAGCGCTGATGTGCGGAATGCATTTCAAAGCGCGGGGATCGGCCTCGCCGCGGCTCCTCTCGCCGCCCTGCCGTCTTTCACGGGGTCACAACTCTCTCAGTTGAGCAGCCTGAATGGCCGCGTGGCGGGCCAGACTGTTTACTTCTTCGACCCCCGCTTCCGGCTCCCTCGTTCGGCGCAGTTGCGGGCCGCCGTGGAACAGCGGATCGCCGAAGGGGTAACCCTTGAGGCCGACTTTACGAATATCAACGTCGCGCGGATCGATCGCATCCGCGATGTCAACCTGCCCGCGCCGGTTCCCGATGCGACGGGCCGCCCGGTATTCCGGGATGTCAAGAACACAAAGCCGTTTCCGATGTACGGCATGTCTTTTCTCGCCGAGTCGTCGGCCCGTTCGCTGTATCACGGGGCCACCGCGACGCTGAACGTGCGCCGGCGGAAATTCACGGCCAGCGCAACATACACCCTGGGCGCGAGCTACAGCCAGGATGACCACGAGCGCGGAATCAGCGGCGCGAACTACGACAACGCCTACAATCTTGCCAATGAGTACAGCTACTCGAACATCGATCAGCGCCATCAATTCGCCGGCACGTGGCTGTATTTCGCGCCGCTTGGTTTCGAGTTTTCGGCCACCGCCCGTTTCAACTCCGGGCGTCCGTTTAGCGCGCTCACCGGAGCGGATTCAAACGGCGATGGAGTGCTTCGGGACCGGCCGGTGATCAACGGAGAGGTGCAGCGCCGCAACATGTACCGAAACACGGGGTTTTCAGATGTCAGCACTCGCGCCCAGCGCGCGTTCAAACTCCCGAATGACCGGGCGCGCATCTTCGTCACCGCGGAGGTGTTCAATGTGTTCAATTTCGACAACGTCGAAATCGGAGCGGCCCAGATGACGTACGGCGCCGGCCCCCTGCCGGGCAACCCCAACTTCGGCCGGCTTCGCGATCCGCGAAGCGGCGACTATTTTCTGAACAGCACCTTGCGAACCGCGCCGCTACAAGCCCAACTCGGGATGCGGCTACAATTCTAAGCGTGGCGAATCTGCTCGTTGCCGCAATGCTGATTGCCGGGGTTGCCCCACCGGCGCGCGCCGAGGCCGCGGTCCAATGGCGCCGGGATTTGAACGAAGCCCTGGGCCTGGCGGTGGAATCCAACCGGCCCCTCCTGATCGAGTTCTATGCGGACTGGTGCGCGCCATGCAAGGTCATGGATCAGCAGGTTTATTCCGACGCCCGCATTGCGGCTCTGATCCAACGCAATTATGTTCCTCTGCGCCTGAACTTCGATCTGCAACGGGAACTCGTCAGGCGCTACAACGTCGAAGCGATACCGCACGTGGTCTTCGCCAATTCCTACGGGACGGAATTGCTGCATCATAGAGGCGCGTTAAACAAGGCTGAGATGGCCGCGGTCTTGAGCGCTTTGCCCTCCGACGTCAGCGCTATCAACCACCTGGACCGCCGGCTCCAGGCGGACGGGGGCGACGCTTCGGCGCTGCTCGAAATGGGCGGCGCCCTGCGCTCGGCCGGGCTTTTTCAGGCGAGCACCCGGTACTACTTGCGCGCCCTCAAGCTCAAACAGGCAAGGAAGGATGCCGGGCTACGGGAAACCCTTCTCGGCAGCCTCGGCGCGAACGCGCTCGAACTGCGTGAGAGCAGAGACGCGGCGCGGTATTTTGCAACGTGCGTGAAGGAATTTCCTTCGAGTCCCCGGAGGCCTGATTATATGCTGCGCCTCGCGCAGGCCTACCTGGCCGCGGGCCGCGAGTCCAAGGCCGGCGCGATCATGAAGGCCCTGATCAGGGATTACCCGGCATCCGACGCCGCCCGGAAGGGCACTCTCCTGCTTCGTCCGGAACGCCCGGCGGCAAATTCGCGGTAGTTAAGCATTGCTTGAATAAAATCCCAATTCCGATAACGCCACGCACACCGGCGATTGAGTCACCCGCAGCCGTACTTTTCGCGTGGTAACTGTTTCTCCCGGCAACACCAGCCGGCACGAACCCACGCTCGTCCCTTCAGCCAGAGGCCGCCAGCCGCCACGCTTCCAATACTCGAGCGAGAATTTTTCCACCCGTTGTCCCAACGGAATATACTCCCGCAGCCGGACCACGTCGAAACTCGCCTCCCGCCCCATGTCCACAACCACCTCCGGCGTGCTCACCCCGTCCGCGCTGCTCCAATAGGTGTGTCCGTTCCCATCCACCAGATTCTCCGGCCCGAAGCCGCGGCCTCTCTCATTCGACGCCTTCACCTTGGCCCCCGCCGCCAGATTCTTCCCGAATGTCCTCTTCCGCCGCGTCCCAAACTCCTTGAGCGAGGCCGCGTCCGTCTCGTGGATCAACCCGCGCCGGTCCGGTGGCATGTTCAGCAGAAAGCTCGCCCCCCGCCCCACGGACTTCGAATGGAGATCCCACAACTCCGCCGAGGTCTTCACCCGCCCGTTCTGGCTCTCATGGAAAAACCACCCCGGCCGGATCGACACATCGCACTCCGCCGGCAGCCAGTGCTTCCCATTCCGATGCCCCGTCGTCGCTTCTTTATACCTCGTGTACCCCGGCGCCGCCGCTCCTCCATCCTCCCCCACCGGATCATACGCCGCCCAGCACGTCTCGTTCGCGAATCCCTTCTCGTTGCCCACCCACCGGATGTCCGGCCCCACGTCGCTGAAGATCACCGCGTCCGGCTGGAGCTTGCGCACCATCTCCCATGTCCGCGGCCAATCATAGTACGACCGTTTGTCGATTGTCCGCTTCTCCCGCGCCCCGCCGTAATAACCGTCTCCTCCATTTGCCCCGTCGTGCCATACCTCGTACACCGGCCCGTACTCCGTCAGCAACTCCCGCAACTGCTCCCGGTACATCTTTACGTATTCCGGCCCTCCATACAGAGATGAATTCCGGTCCCACGGCGAAAGATACACTCCGAACTTCAACCCCCTTCTCCGCGCCGCCTCCGACACTTCCTTCACCACATCGCCCTTTCCGCCCTTCCAATGACTGGCGCGCACGCAATGCTCCGTGGTCTTCGTCGGCCACAGGCAAAACCCGTCATGATGCTTGCACGTGAGAATCACCCCCTTCATTCCGCCCGCATCGAGGGCGGACACAATCGCATCCGCATCGAAAGCCGTGGGAGCAAACAGGTTCGGATCCTCGTCGCCGTACCCCCATTCCTTGTCCGTGAACGTGTTCACGGTGAAGTGCAGAAATGCGTACACCTCCAGTTCATGCCATAGCAACTGCCGCGCCGACGGCACGGCGCCGTACGGCTTCGGCCCGCCCGTCATTGCCGCCGCGCTGCCCGCGGCAGCCCACAGGAATCTCCGCCTGCTTACATCCATGGCTCCAACATACCAACCAACTATGCTCGTCTGCCTTGCTCCGAAAATCTGCGATCTCTGCGCCTGCGCGAAAACCCCATTCCCGGGACCCACGATGCTCCAACACCATCGCTCCCGGCCGGCGCATTACCATAAACCTCAGAATGCGCCTCCTCCCTCTTATCCTCCTCGTGGCCTCCTCCCTCCACGTCCAGCAGGGCTGGTGGCGCACAGAGCCCGTCCGCTGGAATCTTCGCGAGCCCGACACCGCCCTCGATTCCCAGCGCCTCGTCGAGCGAACTCCCCCGCCACATGCGCAGCCCCCAGTTCCTCAATCAAGGCGATCTCCTCGCGGACCTCCTCCGCGCCGCTCACCCGCCCGTCGAACACTCGTCCGGCGCAACCAGTTCACCATTCCGGCTCTCGATCCATAATGAATTGGCCGTCCTCGAACAGGACTCCCTCTCTCACCGCATCCAGCCGTTCGGATCCAGGTTCAGCAGCCTCACCGCGCTCGCAAACGCATCCCCCGCCCGTCCCGCTCGCTCGTACGCCACCGCCGGCATCGCCGTCAGTTCACTCCCGGCGCGCTGGCAGAGATCATATTCCGCCGCCTCCGCCCACCGCTTCCCGGGGATTCCCACGGCAAGAGTAAGCCCCACGAACAACAGCAGCCATTTTCTCTGCATCAGGAAACCGTCCCCCCTGAGCCTACCCTCGCATCGTTGCCGCCGCAACCCTCGCAACAGCGCCTGCTCAACCCTGCCGCTCCAGCCCTTCATGAATCAGCATCTTCAAGAAGGTCTGATACCCCAATCCCTTGCGTTCCGCCATTTCCCGTGCTTTTGCAAGATCGGGCGCCGGCAGCCGCAATGCGATTTGCACGCTGTCGGCACGGGCCAACTTCGCCACCAGCGCCGACCCCTTCCGCCGATCCGGAGTCTTAGCCATCGGTTGTTTTTTGAGGAATGCCCGCCCTTTCGCGCTCGCCCACCACTTCGCCTCTTCTTTTTCGTCCTCAAACTTTGGAATACGGATCTTTTCCAATTTCCGCTTTGTCATCGCAATCACTCTCCTTGGGTCCGGCGCAACCAATAATCACCCTTTTGCCCAGTATCCAATTCATAGGCCGTAATCACTCGAATTTTCCCACCACGCTCCGTGAAGACAACCGCCAAAAGTCGCTGCCGGATGGTTCCCCCGTAATAAACGTAGCGGACCTCGCCGTCGGCATCCTGCTCGTAGATCAGAATCGGATTCGCCGACAGCGCCTCCTCGACTTCGCTAGCCGTGACCCGGTGCACTTTGATCTTCCTCAGGTTGTGCTGATCCCACTCGAACACGCATCTCCATTGTATATGCAATGCATGACGCAGCGACTGCCTTCCGGACCTCCCCTGACCTCCCCAGCGTTCCCAGCCCACCTCAGCACTCTTCCGGCCCATCTCATGGCGATGGAATCACGCCGCAGTCACCGGCCGTTCGATCCACGAACACCTCCACGCCCGTGCTCGTTATACTGACAACAGCCGGTTCCCATCATGAAACACCATGTCATCCTTCAAAAATCCGGCGAGGGCTTCAGTGTGGCT
>JAIXKK010000110.1 GCA_026954325.1 Bryobacterales bacterium
GGGTGTGGATGTAGTTCTCCGTGCCGTAGGCGTCGATGCCGGTGTTGAAGAAGTTGTTGTTATCCTGCTGATCTCTGGCGTCCTTGTGGTAGAAGGAGGCATCCGCGCTGAGGTGCGATCCGATGGCCTGCTGAAGACCCACCTCATAGAAATTCTGCCGTTCGGGGCGGATGCGGACCACTGCCTGGCCGAGGGAAGCGCGGACATTCGGAGCCACCAGAACGCTCGATTGTTCGGAACTGGCGAGCAGCAGGTTTTCATTCGGCGGCGTTTGATAGGCGCGGTTGTAAGAGGCGCGGAGGACCGTGCCGGTTTCGCGCAAGTAGTAGGAGATTCCGGCCCGGGGCTGGAACTGGTTTCCGGAAGTGAGAAAGCGGTAAAGGTCGTATCGCAGGCCCAGGGCGATGTTCCAGCGTCCGAGGCTGATGTTGTCCTGAAGAAAAGCGGAATAGAGCCCTCCGGCCGCTGCATCCTGGAAGTGGAACGGCGCGCCGCCGCGGGAAAGGTCGTGGGCGAGCAGCGTCTCGATGAAGCCGGCCGAGCCCGGCGCATTGAAGGATGGGTTCGTGACGGCGAACGTGAAACGTTCAGAGACGGGAAAGAACTGCATGTCGACGCCGGCTTTCACCGCGTGGCGGCCGCGAACAGTGTTGAGCCGGTTCCAAAGAGTGGCGGTGGTGAGACGGCGTGTTTGAGCGGCGGTGACGGGAATGTCGCCGGCGCTTGGGGTGAGGGTGGCCGTCGCCGTTCGTAAGGAAGCCGTGAGGTCCCAGGTGGCGCGGGGCGTGAGGGTCCGGACCCAGCCGAGCAGGACGCTGAAGTCCCGGAGTCCTTGCCGTTGGTCCATTCCGTTGGCTTGCTGCGAAGGAAGGTTGGCGAGTTGGAAGGAAGAGTTGCCCGCCATGAGGTTCAAGCGGAAGATGTCGCGGTCCGAGGGCTGGTAGTCGAATCGCGAGAAGGCGCGTTCGAGGTTGCCGCCGTTGTGAAGATTCCCGAGGCTGACCGGATCGAGGTAGCGGTTGGTTTTCATGGCGGAAAGCGAGGCCGAGTAGCCGAGGCGGCCCTTCTCGCCGCTGAATTGCGCCTGGATGGAGAGTGTGTCCCGCGAATCGGCTCCCAGCGTGAAGCTTCCGCCGAGGATGCGCCCCGCGCCGAGTCCGCCGCGCGTGATGACATTGGCGACGGCTGCTACTTTGCTGCCGTACTCGGCCGGGATGTTGCCTGTGAACAACTCGACGGTTTGCACGATGGCGGGGTCCACGGCGTTGGCGAAAGCGCCGGTGAGTTGATCGGTGATGGGCATGCCATCGACGACAAAGGTCATCTGGTTATGCGCCCCGCGGGGATGGATGGCGCCGTTGGCGTTCTGTGCGAATCCGGGGAAGGTGAGGAGGACCGTTTCGAGTCCTCGTGTTGCGGGAGAGAGTGAGAGGCGGTCAATGTCCTGGCGATTAATCTCGACGCGTGACCCGGTGTCATGGGGGTGGACCAGCGCGTCATTTTCGAAATCCACGACGGTCAAAGTGTTGCCGGCCGAGGCCAGAGGCAACGTCAGGTCGAGCGAGACGGGGACATTGGACCGCAGTGCGATGCGCCGGGAGAGAGGAGCGAAGCCGGACTTGTCGACAGTGAGGGTGTAGTTGCCGAAGGGGATGTTGGTAAAGAGAAAGGAACCGGAAGTGGAGGAGCGGATGGTTTGGGAGAAGCGGGAGAGTGGGTTGGAGAGAGTGAGGGAGGCCTGAGGGATGGCGGCGCCGGAGGGATCGAGGAGGCGGCCGGAGAGAGAGGCGGTGGATTGAGGGAAGAGGGGCGGGGAGAACCAATTAATCAATAGTAACCACTTCATATTCACTATAATTAAACATGAAGGACTCCTGCTGTCAATGCTGCTCGGTGCATACTTTCGGGCAGCAAGAACTTGCCAAACCCACCGGGAATAGTGCATCATAAGCCGTTGCCGCTCTAAAACAGAAATGACCGAAAATGTCGGATCATCGCCGGGCTTGGCCGCGAGATTGATCGACGCCCTCAGCGCGAAGCAGGATGAACTGGACCGCGTGGCACGCGTGCTTCACGAGAATGTCGGACAGGTGCTGACCGTGGTGGGTCTTCAACTCGATGTGTTACGGCAGGACTACGCGAGCGCCGGTCCGGGTCTGGCGGAGCGGGTGGGGGAAGCGCAGCAACTGCTTGAAAAAGCGATCGTCGACGTGCGGGAATTGAGCTATCAGTTGAACCCGGACATTGTGCCGCGCTCCGGATTGCGGTATGCATTAGATACGCTGGTCGGGCAGATGCGCGAATCTGCCCAAGGCGCGACAATAAGATTTCTGATGGACTCGCACGTTCATCTTCCGCTGCCGGCCGCGGTGGCGATGTATGAAATCACCGCGAGGTCGTTGAGCAACGCGGTGGAGCATTCAGGAGCAAGTTTGATCGAAGTAGTGCTGCAACCGCTGCCTGGGTGCGCGCGGCTGGAGGTGCGGGATAACGGAAGAGGGTTTGATATCGAGCAGGTTATAAAGGAGCCGCGCGGGTTGGGGCTGTTGTGGATTTACCATACGGCGCGAAAGAACGGCATCACGCTACAAGTGGAGAGCAGCCAGGGAAAGGGGACCACGATTCAAGCGGTCTACGAAGAACAACCAGAGAGTCCGTTGGGAGAGGCGGGAGACGCCTCTGTTCCCGACAAAAGGAAGTGACGCGCTATGCAGACGTGTGACATTCTTTTGGTCGATGATCACAAGATCATGAGGGATGGCATCAAGGCCATTCTGAAAAGCTGCGAGGAGTTCAAGGTGATCGGGGAAGCCGAAGACGGGGCGGATGCGGTAATGCAATGCAAGAAACTGAAGCCGCATATTGCGTTGATCGACATCAGCCTTCCCAAACTGAACGGCATTGAGGCGACGGGTGAGATTGTGCGCCACTGCCCGGAGACGCGGGTGGTCATTCTTTCGATGTACGACGATGAGAATTCGGTGGTGAGCGCAATCCGTTCGGGGGCGCGCGCTTTTGTATTGAAGCGCGCGTCGGACAACGATCTGCTGGACGCTCTGCGGACGGTGGCGAAGGGGGGCTCGTATTTGAGTCCGCAGGTATCGGACAAACTGCTGAACCGGATCAAGCGCGGGGAGATGGACGACAGGCGGATGCCACAGGCGCTCGAGGGCTTGTCGCCGCGGGAGTTGCAGGTGCTGCGGCTGGTGGCGGAGGGCAAGACGAGCAAGGAGATTGCGGTTTTGCTGGATTTGGGGTTGCAGACAGTGCGAAGCTACCGCAAGACGATGATGAAGAAACTCGGCGTGAGCAATGTCGCGGGACTGACGCAATTGGCGCTGGCGGCGGGATTGACGCGCTTTGCGGCGGCAGTGGCGGCGAGCGACACGCCCGTGGCGCAGTAGGGCACGGAATTATGTTCACACCGTGGGGGGATATCCCGGTTTCGGATGCGCACGTGCATTTCTTCTCGGACGGTTTTTTCCGGCTGTTGGCGAAGCAGAAGGAAGGGTTGACGAAGGACGCGATCGGCGCGCAACTGGGGTGGGAGATGCCGCCGGTGGACCCGGTGGATCTTGGGGCGCTCTGGGCGGCGGAACTGGACCGCCGCGGGGTTCGGAAGGCGGCGATCATGGCGAGTATTCCAGGGGATGAAGTTTCCGTGGAAGCGGCGGTGAAGGCCTATCCGGAGCGGTTTTACGGATACTTCATGGTGAACCCGCTGGCTCCGCACGCGATGGAGCATGCGCGGGCGGCGCTTGCCGCGGGGCATTTGCGGGTTCCGTGCCTGTTTCCGGCGATGCAGCGCTACTGGCTGCATGAGAAGGAAGCCGTGGGGGTGGTAGAGGCAGCCGCTGAGACGGGGAGGGGCGTAGTGTTTGTGCATTGCGGAGTGCTGAGCGTGGGGGTGAGGAAGAAGTTGGGACTGAGTTCGCCGTTCGACTTGCGGTTTTCGAACCCGGTGGACGTTCATGGATTGGCGATGCGGTTTCCGGGCGTACGGTTCGTGATTCCACATTTTGGGGCGGGGTATTTCCGGGAGGCTCTGATGGTGGCGGACCTGTGTCCGAACGTGTACCTGGACACGTCGAGCAGTAACAGTTGGATGCGGTATCAGGAAGGGGAACTGACGACTGCGAAGGTGCTGCGGAAGGCGCTGGACGTGGTGGGTGCGGGGCGGCTGTTATTCGGGACGGACTCATCGTTTTTTCCGCGCGGCTGGCAGGAGGGTATTTTCCGGGAGCAGACGGCGGCGCTCGAGGAGATTGGTATCGGCGCCGGTGATGCGGCGGCGATTCTGGGAGGGAATCTGGAGCGGATGCTCGGCTGAGAATTTCCCGCTGCGCGTCTCACCTATTTGATGAGATGCGTTGTGTTATCCGTTGGAAGAAGCGAGGGATAGGTCCACCTAAGACAGTCAGGCTAGGGCGGTTAGACACGGTGATAGAACAGGCGGCCCGAAGTGGGTTCTACCGCAGGCGGCAGATCGCGCTGCCGGAGTGCGCGCCGCGGGACGAGGAATTTCTGGAGAGTTGCCTCGAAAGCGTCCCTGCCGTGGAACTGAGGGAGTTTCTGGCCAGTCCGGCGGAGTTTTACAACTGGGATCACAAGCCGAGAGCGCCGCATCCGCTGGAGTGTCCATTAGGGGACACGGGGAAGACAGCGCTGCTGGCGGAGGGATTTGAGGAATCAGGGAATTTGCGGATTTTTCCTTATGTGACGCATGAGGAGTTGGAGGAGTACGCGCCGGACGCGCTGGCGGGCCCCGCGGCGCGGTTGTGCGGCTTGGCGGAGGCGGTGATGGAGGGACGAATGAAGGTGGAGCCTCTGCGAAGCGCAGTGATCGCATTCACCGGATTGCGGCACGGATGTTTGAAACAGGAAGACCGGGATCTGTTGTGGAAGGCCTTTCAGGCTCCGGTGTTCGAGCAGTTCCGGGGTTTCAGCCAGGAGTTGCTGGCGTGGGAGTGCGAGGCGCACGACGGGCTGCACATTCAAGGGGACAACGCGATCTTCGAGATGGCCGAGCGGGACGGCGAACTGCTGCTGACGTGTTTGAACTGTCCGGAGTATTCGCTGCTGCGCATGGGGACGGAGATGGCGGGACGGATCGTGAAGACGCCGTGCGGGTGCGGGGAGGCGTCGCCACGGCTGATGGGGGTGCGGAGTTTGCCGGCGCGGCGTGGCGTGGCGGCGACGGCGTGATCAGTATTCGAACTGGATCATGAGCTGGACCTGGCGGGCGATCTGCGTTTCAATGATGCCGCGGAAGGTGGCGGTGTAGTAGGGGCTGACGCGGAGGCGGTTGGTGTGGTTGAGGATGTTGAAGCCTTCGGCTCCAAACTGAAGGCGGGCGCGGCCTTCCTTGACGAGGATGGTCTTCATGAGGCGGGCGTCGAAGGAGACGGTGCGCGGGGTGAGGGAGATGTTGCGGGAGAAGCCCAAGGGACGGGCGGTGATAGGATAGGCTCCGGTGCGGTAGAGGTCTGTGGTGAGGAGCGTGTTCAGGGGGCGTCCGCTGCCTAGGGAAAGGACGGGGGCGACGGTGAAGTCGTCCAGGGCGTTACGGAGCCAGTGGGGACCGGAGGACCATCCATCGACGGGGAGTTCGTAGACGCCGCTGAGGGAGAGGCGGTGGCGCTGGTGCTGGCGCGAGAGAGCGAAGTCCTGGCGGGTGTTGGCGGGATTCAGGGGTTGTTCATCGTAGTCCGAGGAGTCGTCTTTGGTGGCGCCGATGGAGTAGCTGGCGAGGTAGGTGAACTCGTTGCGGAGGCGGCGGTTGACGGAAAGGGAGAGTCCGCGGTAAGTGGAGAAGGCGGTCTGTTCGAGGTGGTATTGCGGGGGAAGGGTGAGGTTGGCGTTGCGGAGGCGGGGCAGGTGAAGTCCATTGACGGTGCTGAATTCCGCGGTGAAAGTGGTGTCGCGGTCGAGTCTGCGTTCGAGTCCGGCGGTGAGCTTGCGGCTGTAGGTGGAGGTGAAGCCCGGGGCTGGGGAGCAGGTGGAGATGGGAAAGGCAGGGAGGGGTTGGGCGAGGGCGCCGGCAGCGGTGGACTGGTAGATGTGGGCGGCCAGAGATCCGGTAAAGTATTGCTCGAAGCCGTGCAGTCCATCTTTTTGAATTGCAAAATTTAAGTATTCGAGCGGATAGCGATCATAGAAGAGGCCCGCGCCGGCGCGGAAGACCCAGGAGGAGGCTGCAGGATGCCAGGCGATGCCGAGGCGTGGGGCAACGTTGCCGTTGGGGGAAGGGAAAGGATGAGGGAGCCACTGGCGGTCATAGCGTAGTCCGGCTTCGAGGGAGAGAGAGGGTGTGATCTGCCAGTGGTCCTGAAGCCAGAGGCCGGCAGGGGTGGTGTTGATTTGGGTGCGCGGGTCGCCGAAGGCCTGGATGTAGACATCCGGGGCGGCGGCGTTAAAGGCGCCGAGGCTGGGAAAGATGTAGAGTCCATGGAAGCGGTTGGCGAGGCGGCCGTCCCAGGAGATGCGGTGGAGGCCGGCTCCGGCGGTGACGAGGTGGCGGCCTTTGGACCAGGAGAGGCTTTCGACCATCTCGGCGTGGCGTTCGGCGCGGGCCTGGTCGAGGCTGTAGACGGCTCCGAAGGTGACGACGCCGGGGATTTCGATCATGGGGCCGGCGCCGGTAGGAGTGATATCCGCTGAGCGCCGGCTGAGCTGAAGGCGAAGGTCACTGAGGAGAGAAGCGCCGATGACCGCGGACCACCCGCCGACAAAGGAATGATCGGTAACGAGGCTGCTGCCGCGGGCGGTGATGTCGGTGAAGTTATCGACGGACTGGACGTCGTTGCGGACACGTCCGCGGGAGAAAGCGTAGCGGGCGAGGATGCTGTTGTTGGTGGTGAGCTGGTGGTTGAGCTTGAAGGACCAGACGGTGTCGCTTTCGCCGGTATCGAAGAGGCCTCGATAGAGGCGAGGGGTAAGGGAGCGGGGAGATTCGGACCATTCCTGGCCGGCGTCGCGGGAGGTTTCAAAGGCGGTGAAGAAGAAGGTGCGGCCGCGGCGGATGGGGCCGCCGATGGAGAAGCCGGGCTGGTAGCGGCGGAAGCGGGGACGGGCGGTGGTTGCGGCTTCGGCGTTGCGGGCGTTGAGGGATTCGTTCTGGTGAAAGAAAGTGAAGTCGCCGTGCCAGAGGTTTTCGCCGGAGTGGGTGACCATGTTGACGAGACCTCCGGCCGCGCCGCCGAACTCGACGCCGACGCTGGTTCCGGAGACACGGAACTCGTGCACCATTTCGAGACCTATGGCGACACGGCTGCCTCCGGTGGTTTCATCGCGGTTGTCGACGCCATCGATGGAGATGCCGTTGTTACGGCCGCGCATGCCGGCGAAGACGAAGCCGCTGTCATTGGCGGGGTTACGGAGGGCGGCAAAAGAGCGGTTGGTGTTGGAGCCGGCCGAGGAGGTGACGCCGGGGGTGGAGAGGACGAAGGCGAGGTAGTTACGGTTGGGAGCGGGGGCTTCCTCGATGCGTTCGTTGGCGAGGGAGACGTTGGAAGTGGTGGCGGTGGTTTGGAGGGCGTCGGGACTTTCGCGAACCTCCATCTTTTCGGTGACGGTGGCGGGAGTGAGGGTGATGCGCTGGACGGTGGTCTGGCCAAGGGAGACAGAGAGGGATGCGACGGCGACGGGATTGAAGCCGGAGTGTTCGAGGTGGAGAGAGTAATTGCCGCTGGTGAGTCCGGTGGCGCGGGCGATGCCGAGGTCATTAGTGATGAGGAAGCGGGAGAGGTTGGAGGCGCGGTAGACGAGGGTGATGCGGGTTTGGGGGACGGGCGCCCCGGTGGAGTCCGTGACGTGGCATTCGAGGGCGCCGGTGGATGTGGTCTGGGCGTGCAAAGGGAAGAGCAATGCGAATGCGGCGAGCAGTTTCAACGGGCTCTGACCTCGAGGGCGATGTCCTCGGTGTAGGCGGGAGAGGCGAGGGCCTTGCCGCTGCCGGTGTGGGAGAAGGACTCGGAGTGTCCGGTGCGGCCGGATTTGGGATCCCACCAGGTGGCGGTGTAGCTGCCTGGCGGCAGTTGGAGGGTGAGGGTGGCTTGCTCGCGTCCGGCGCGGACGAGGTAGCGGGGGCGGTAATCGGACATGAGGCGCCCGTGGTGGAGATAGACGGCGTAGGCGCGCGCGGGTTCGGAGAGGACTCTGGCGGCGGCTCCTTCGGGGACGCCGCTTTGGATAAGGGTGGGATCGGGTTTCATGCGGATGAAGTCGAAGCGGGAGAGGAAGTCGTGGAGAATGCCGAGTTGTTTGCGCAGGGTGGGACTGCCGCCGCCGGGTTGAGTTGCGGGGACGGGGAAGGAACCGTCTTCGTGGCCGGTAGTGAAGGAGTAGTCGAGGTTGTTGTAGTGGGCTCCGCCCGCGAGGAGGAAGTCCCAGGCCTGGATGCGGTAGATGAAATCGAGGGCTCCGTCGAAGCCGGTTTCGTCGAGGCCGATGGCGCGGTTGAGGTGGTAGTTTTCGGTGACGGCGATGGGCGGGCGGGCGTAATGGAAGTTGAAGAGGCTTACGAGCGGGTTGGGATTCGTGATGAGTTGATGGTTATTGGCGATGTTCTGGGCGATGAGATGGCGGGCCAGGTCCGATTCGGCAAGGACCTTGGAGATGTGCTCCTGCCAGGCGAGGGTGACTCCGGCGAAGTAGGGCTCGTTGCAGATTTCGAAGATGACGTTGTCGAAGTCCTGAAGCTCGGCGGCGATTTTGCGGACGAAGGACTCCTGAATGGAGGTGAGATCGGGGTGTTTGAGGGTGAGGACATCGGTGTTGGTGGCGTTGCCGATGCCGTTGACATTGTTTCCGCTGTTGAGGGGGGAGAGGTTCCACATGTGGTCGCGGTAGTAGGCGCAGAAGAGGGTGACTTCGACGACGATGCCGCGGCGGCCTGCCTGGAAGACGAAGTCGCGGAGGCGGGTGAAGTATTGCGGGTTCCAACGGGTAAGGTCGAATTTATTGAGTCCGTCGGCCGCGCCTGGGGTGGAGGCGCGCTCCCAAGGGGCGATGAAGTCGGGGAAGGCGGGGGCGAGGGTGTTGTTGAGGATGCCGAAATCGGAGGGGACTTCGCGGTAGACGCCAGTGAAGATGCGGGTCATGTTGAGGCGGTCTTTGGCGAGGGTGTCGAGGTATTTGTTGTAGTCGAAGGCGGAGTTGAGGACGGCTCCGTAGTGTTCGGCGGAGGTGAGGAGGAAGGCGGGCTTTCCGCGGAAGAGGAAGTAGTGGGGGTTGCCGGGGTGGAGGCGGATGGGCTCGGCGGCGGTGGCGGCGAGCACGGCGAGGAGGAGGAGAAGGGGGCGCATCATGCCTATCGTAGCTCCGCGTGTGGAGAGAGACACCTGGGAGTTGGGCTCAGCATTTTCCAATCGAAAGATGAGCATGAAATCGGCTCCGCTCGACCGAAGGGA
>JAIXKK010000010.1 GCA_026954325.1 Bryobacterales bacterium
ATCCTGGACTGTCTGGCCAGGCATGGCATCCGCGTTCTCAACTATCGGCATCTGAGCGAGTCACAGAAGGAATACGCCAACCACTACTTCGCCGACACCATCTATCCTGTTCTTACCCCGCTGGCCTTCGACCCGGGCAGGCCCTTTCCCCATATTTCGAACCTCAGCCTCAACCTCTCCGTCCTTATCCGGGACCGCCGGGGGGAGGAACATTTCGCGCGCGTCAAGGTTCCCGACTCCCTTCCCCAACTCCTTCCGCTGCAAAAGAACGTCAAGGGGAACGGGAAGCCGCTCTGCTTTGTCTGGATCGAGCAGGTGATTGAGGCCAATCTGCACCATCTCTTTCCGGGCATGGAGATCGTGGATTCGCACCCCTTCCACGTCACGCGCAACGCGGATTTCGCCATCCAGGAACTCGAAGCGGGCGACCTGCTGGAGACGGTGGAGGAGGGCGTGCGCCAGCGGCGGTTCGGAGATGTCGTGCGGCTCACCGTGGATGACAGCATGCCGGCCAACATCCTCGACATACTGCGCCAGAATCTGGAGATTGAAGACGCCGATATCTATCGTATCCCCGGTCCGCTCAGCTTGGCGCGCCTGCGAGACCTGCTCTCGCTCGACCGGCCGGAACTGAAGGACCCTCCCTTCATCCCCGCGCCCGTGCTTGGGCCGGCGGAAGAGGAAGATATTTTCACGCAGATCCGCCGCGGGGACATTCTGCTGCACCACCCGTTTGATTCTTTTCAGCCGGTCGTCGATTTTCTTCGCGCGGCGGCCCGCGACCCGAATGTGCTGGCTATCAAGATGACGCTCTACCGCGTGGGGAAGAATGCGCCGGTGGTCGAGGCTTTACTGGAAGCCCAGGAGAACGGCAAGCAGGTGGCGGTGCTGGTGGAACTGAAGGCGCGGTTCGACGAGGAGAGCAACATAGAATGGGCGCGCGCGCTCGAGCGCGAGGGCGTACATGTGGTCTACGGGCTTGTCGGTCTCAAGATCCACGGCAAGGTCGCGCTGGTCGTCCGCCGCGAGGGCGATGTGATCCGCCGCTATCTTCACCTTTCGACGGGCAACTACAACGCCGTCACGGCCCACCTGTATACGGACCTCGGCCTGTTCACCTGCGATCCCGAAATCGGCGCCGACGCTTCGGACCTGTTCAACTTCCTCACCGGATATTCGGCGAAGGCGGATTACCGCAAGCTGCTGGTTGCTCCCATCAATCTCCGCAAACGGCTGGAGTCGCTGATCGAGCGCGAGATTGAGAACGCCGCGGCGGGCAAACCCGCTCACATCATTTTCAAGGTGAACGCGCTCGTCGACGCGCCCATCATCAGGCAACTCTACCGTGCTTCGCAGGCCGGGGTCCGGGTGGACCTCATCGCGCGCGGCATCTGTTGCCTGCGCGCCGCGGCGCCGGGGGTCAGCGACAATATCCACGTTCGCAGCATCGTCGGCCGCTTTCTCGAACACACGCGCATTTTCTATTTCCTCAACGGCGGTGACGAGGAGATGTATCTCGGTTCGGCCGACCTCATGCCGCGCAATATCAACCGGCGCGTCGAGGTCCTTTTCCCCATCGAGAAGGCATCGCTGGTCCGGCGGCTGCGCGAGAAGGTGCTCGCTGTTTACCTCGCGGACAACACGAAAGCGCGGCGGATGACCCCGGATGGGACGTACCAGCGCGTCCGGCCCGCGAAGGGGGAAAAGCCTTTGTGCAGCCAGACCGTGCTTCTCGAGCGGAAGCGAGTCCGGAGCGCCTGATCAGTCGGCGCGAAGAAATATTGCAAACGATGCCCTGGCCGGCGGCTCCACGCGGATCTTCGAGCCCGCCGCCAGGGCGATGGGTTCGCGGAATTCATACTGCCGCTTCCAGCCGGCCTTGAAATTGCGCAGCCAGATCAACGGCTCGACGGATCCGTCGGGCTGCTCGGCGACGATGTGCACCGAGGCAAGGTCCGAAGAGGCGGCCACCTCGAGCCCGATCAACCGCACCGCTCCGGGCGTCCTGACCGTGCCTTTCACCAGCAGGCGGTTGCCCTGGAGATTGGTTGGGGGAAGCCCATCCGTCGAGATCTTCGGAGGATAGTACTTCTGTTCCCCTTCCGGAGCGCCGCCCTCCACCCAATCGGCGATCAGGCCCACTTCCTCCTGCGAAAGGGCCTCTTCGTTTCGAAAAACTCCGAAACCTTTCACCGCGCCCCAGGGAGGCATCCTCCGCTCGAGGACTTCCTCTTTGATCGCCTTCGCCCAGGGGCGCGCATCCTCGTATTTCGTGAGAGACATCGGAGCGGCGCCGCCTTCCCCGTGGCAACTGAAGCAGCGCTTCTCGAAGATACGGATGATTTCGCGGCTGTAAGTGATCCTGGTTGTAATCGGGTCATGCGCCAGCAAGCCGGCCCAGGATCCGGCCGCCACCGCGGAGAGGAGAGAACCGCAACGCCTCATCAGCTATTCGCCGCCTCCGGAAGGTCTTGCGGGCTTCCCGGCGCGGAACAATTTCACCGGGTCCCTGCCGGCGTCGATGGCGACGTCAAAAAAGCCCATCATCATCTCTTCCCAGCTTTGCTCGCCCCAGTGTACTTCTTTCGTGGGATCGGGGTTGAAGCGGTTGTTGGCCGAGTTATCGAACGTTCCCGTCACTTCGAGCCGTATGCCCTTGGGAATGCGCTTCGGCTCGGCGAATTGATACCAGAGCTGCCAGTCGAAACGGTAGTTGGGAACATTCAGCAGAACTTCGGTTTCGCCGGTGGGGTAGACGGCTTTGTAGATGAAGGATTTTCCGCGCAGGTGCATGTGCGGCAGCAGCGACACGAGTTCGGCATCCTCCCGCAGAGTCATCGAGGCGGAAACCTCATGGCTCACGGCGCCGGGCGGGATGGAGAAGCGGTTCGTGGAGACCGCGGATGTGAAGACCCTTTGCTTCGGGGGATCCTTGGCGAAGACGAGGCCGATGGCGCTCTGATCGGTCCCGGCCTCGCCGTTGGCGGTGTAGTGAAGCTGGAGCACGAGATCCGATCCGGCTTTCAGCAGTTTCGCCTTGCCCGGGTCCAGCATCTCAGGCGGCAAGCCCGGAGCAAACCCAACCAGGAACTCCCGTGCCTCGAAGCCTGCGCCCTCTCCGCTCCGGCGTGGTTGAGGCTTTCCTTCCTTCTCAGCCTGGGCTTGCCCGCGCGCCTGTTCTTCCGCCTGCGAGCGGGGCGCGAACGGCACTCCCGGCTTCTGATCCGCAAACCACTTCGATCCGGGTTCGCGCACGAAAGCGATGATGTGGTGCACCACCTTGCGATTGCCGGGACGGGCTTCCGCCATCCGCACCCACTTATCCCCGGTGAGTCCCGTGGGGATGATCACATACTGGTAATCCACGGCGCCCGACGCCGGGACGGAAAACGCACTCGGCATTTCGAAGACCATGTCCGGCTTTCCGATTCCCCAACCTCGTACCCACTCCACCGGCTTCGGAGCGTCCTTGGCGTCACCTTCCTTTGCTCCGGAATCCACCCAGCCTACCAGGGTGTCGATGTCGGCTTGCGACAGGCGCCTGTCATTCGACCACTTCCCGTGCGCCGGATCGGCAAACCACGGCGGCATCTGACGGGCTAACACCGCCTGCCTGATCGCCTTGGCCCAGGGACGGGTTTGCCGGTAGGTGAGGAAAGCCATGGGGGCTGCTTCGCCGGGCCGATGGCATGTTTGGCAATTCTTCTGTAAGACAGGCAAGACATCCTTGTGGAATGTAACCGTCCCGGGAACGGTTGCTCCGAAGACCGCGGACGCCAGACCGAGCGTTATGAGAAGACGCATACTTCTTGATACTCCTGCTTGTTGCCGCCGGGGTTTTTCCGCTAACTTCTTTGCAAACAGCAGCTTGCAATGCGGTTGGCATAGGACGGAAAGATGTTGTGAGCCCTGCCGGATTCCCCTCTGTCCCCTACTATACGGCAATGAACATCGATCAGTTCCTGAAAAACGAACAGGAGGCTGAACTTTTTCCGCCATCCGGCGTCACCGTTATCGCTCGGGTGGTGGCAAGAGATGCTTCTGGACTTTCCCCAGCGCAGTCCGGGGGAGGGCTTCCACCTTCACGAACTGCTTGGGCGCTTTGAAGGAGGCCAGTTTTTCGCGGCAGCGGGCGGCGAGGGCGGATTCGTCGCAGTCGCCGCGGGGGACGAAGTAGGCGACCGGAATTTCGCCGCGCACGCGGTCGGGAACGCCCACGACCGCGGCTTCGGCGACCTCGGGCTGCTCCATGAGGAACTCTTCGATCTCGCGCGGGTAGATGTTAAAGCCGCCCGAGATGATGAGGTCGCTCTTGCGCCCTTGCAGGGTGTAGTAGCCGTCGGCGCCGCGCACGGCGAGGTCGCCGGTCCGGAACCAGCCATCCGAAAAGGCGTCGCGCGTGGCCTGCTCGCGGCGCCAGTAGCCGGCGAAGATATTCGGCCCTTTCAGCAGCACTTCCCCGCTGTCGCCGTTCGAGAGACGAATGGAGATCCCCGGGAGGGGCATGCCGACTGTTCCCGGGCGGCGTTCTCCGATGTAGGGATTGCTGAGGTTCATCATGGTCTCGGTCATGCCGTAGCGTTCGAGGATGGTGTGGCCGAACCTGGCGCGGAACTCTTCGAGGACCTGGGCGGGGAGCGGGGCGGAGCCGGAAACGAACAGACGCATCCGGTTTCCGATTTCGCGCGCCTCGCCTGCAACGGTGTCGAGCAGGCGCACGTACATGGCGGGTACTCCGAAGAAGAGTGTCGGTCGGAAATCGAGGAACTGGGCGGCTGCCGTCTGGTGCTCGAAGCGCTCGAGCAGGCGCATGTGGAAGCCGGCGGCGAGCCAGCAATGGAGTCCGTTGCCGAGGCCATGGACGTGGAACAGGGGCAGCGGCAGCAGCAGGCGATCCTGTGCAGTGATTTGCCAGCAGGTGAGAAGACTGACGGTGTTGGCGAGAAAGTTGTTGTGGGTGAGGATGGCTCCTTTGGAAACGCCAGTAGTGCCGCTGGTGTAGACCAGGGCAGCCGGTGTATCGCCATCGAGGGCGGCTTGTGGCCGGCTGGAGGGCATGGACGCGGCGAGGTCTTCCGGACGCCAGACTTCGTAACCCGGCGGCATCTCGCCGTAGGCGGCCACGGCCTTCGGCTCCGCGTCGTTAAGGATGTGAGTGATCTCGCGCTCGCGATAGAGGATGTTGATGGGGACGAAGATCACGCCCAGTTTGACGCAGGCGAGATAGAGATCGATAATCCCGAGGCAGTTGGGGAGGTAGACGCAGAGGCGGTCTCCGGCCGTGAATCCGCGGGCGAGCAGCAGGTTGGCCACCCTGTTGCTTCGTTCGTCGATGTCACCGAAGGTGAACACTTTGCCATGGAATTCGAGCGCCGGCTGGTCGCGGCGGCCTATGAAGCTCAGGTCGAATAGCTGGGGGAGGTTCACTGTTTGCTCCTGGGCCGCCAGATGGCGGCATGAACGGCGTGCAGAGCGAGATGGCGGTCATTGCCGCTGACCGTGACGCCGGCGATGAGAAACTCGTGCCCTTTGCGGGCGAACGCATCGCGGATGCGGCCAGTCACACGCACGGTTTCCGTGGAGTGGATGGCGCGGTAGCGGCAGACCTCGCTCGAAGTATGAAGCCAGGCGGGCAGGTGGAAGTTGCGGACGAGGATTTCGTTGGCGAGGCCGAGCAGGATGCGATTCTCGTGACCGGCCGCCGTGTTTACCGCCCGCGCTCGGTATTCGGGAAGAGTCATCATCTTACTTGTCAAAGCATACCCTACACAACCGCTCGTGTAGGATAAAAATAGAAGCCCTGATTGCCGCGATAGAACCATCCCGGCCCGGAAATTCTCATGCCAACAAATGAAGTGGATTTGAAGAAGACGGTCAATCTGCCGAAGACCGGCTTCGCGATGAAGGCCAACCTGCCGCAAACGGAACCGAAGCTGCTCGCCCATTGGGCGGAAACGAAGCTCTATGAACGGATCCGCAAGGCAAGCGCGGGACGGCCGCGATATGTGCTCCATGACGGCCCGCCGTATGCCAACGGCCGCATTCACCTCGGGACCGCTTTCAACAAGACGCTGAAGGACTTCATTGTCAAGTCGAAGACCATGGAGGGTTTCGACTCGCCGTATGTGCCGGGATTCGATTGCCATGGCCTGCCCATCGAGATCAAGGTGGACGCCGAACTGGGGAAGAAGAAGGCCTCGATGAGCGCGGTGGAGATCCGGCAGGCTTGCCGGAAGTACGCGCAGAAGTTCGTCGGGCTGCAATCGGAGGATTTTCAGCGGCTCGGAGTGTTCGGCAAATGGGATGACCCCTATCTCACCATGAGCGCCGAATATCAGGCGAAGATCGCGGGGGCTTTCGTTGATTTCTTAGACCAGGGGTACGTGTATAAGGGACTGAAGCCGGTGAACTGGTGCATCCATTGCCGCACGGCGCTGGCTGAGGCGGAAGTGGAGTACGAGTCACACGCGAGCCCCTCCATCTGGGTTCGCTTCGTACTGACATCGGACCCGGCCGCGATCGATCCGGCGCTCAAGGGCAGGAAGGTGTACGGGCTCATCTGGACCACCACGCCGTGGACCATTCCGGCAAACATGGCCATCGCGTTCAATCCGCGTTTTGAATACGCCGCGGTGGACGTGAACGGCGATGTCTATCTGCTGGCGCGGGACCTGCTGAAAGAGACAGGGGAGAAGTGCGGCTGGGCCGATCCGCGAGTGCTCGCCACCTTCCCGGGCGCGCGGATGGAGGGAACGATTTTCCGGCACCCCTTCCTGGAACGTGATTCGAAGGGAATTCCGGCCGATCACGTCACCCTGGAACAGGGCACCGGAGCGGTGCATACGGCTCCCGGGCACGGACAGGAAGACTATGTCATCGGACAGCAGTACGGGATCGCGACATACTGCCCGGTGGATGCGAGCGGAGCGTTCTTTGCCGCCGAGGGGGCCGATGGAGTGCTGCCCGAGGAGTTGCTGGGGCAGACGGTGTGGAAGGCGAATCCCATCGTCACCGGCATTCTGCGGGAACGGGGAGCTCTGCTGGCGGAAAAGCGAATCGACCATAGCTATCCGCACTGCTGGCGCTGCCACAACCCGACCATCTTCCGGGCAACGGAGCAATGGTTTATCGGAATGGAGCGCAACAGCCTGAGACAGAAGGCGCTCGAGGCGATCAGGAAGGTGAAGTGGATGCCCGCCTGGGGCGAGGAGCGAATCTCGAACATGATCGCGACGCGCCCGGACTGGTGCATCTCGCGCCAGCGGACGTGGGGCGTGCCGATCATCGTGTTCTATTGCGAGGGTTGCGGAGAGGCGTTGACGGACCGCAAGGTGCTGGACCGCGTGGTGGCGCTGTTTGCCGAACACACGGCCGATGTCTGGTATGCGAGGAGCGCGGCGGAGCTGGCCGGACCGGAGGCGAAGTGCGCCAGGTGCGGCGGCGCGAATTTCCGCAAGGAG
This sequence comes from Bryobacterales bacterium, assembly GCA_026954325.1. Classification (GTDB taxonomy): domain Bacteria; phylum Acidobacteriota; class Terriglobia; order Bryobacterales; family Bryobacteraceae; genus CADEFT01. The sequence continues at coordinate 7,461 of JAIXKK010000010.1, forward strand.
ATGGATATTCTGGATGTGTGGTTCGATTCGGGTTCGAGCCACCTGGCGGTGCTCAATAAGCGCTATGAGCTCGAATGGCCTTCCGATCTGTATCTCGAGGGCGGCGATCAGTACCGCGGGTGGTTTCACAGCTCGCTGCTGGTGGGAACCGGCCTGCGCGGCGCTGCGCCGTACCGCGAGTGCGCCACCAACGGATGGGCTCTTGATGGAGAGGGCCGGGCGATGTCGAAATCGCTCGGCAACGTGATTCTCCCCGAGGATGTCATCAAGCAGAGCGGGGCGGAAGTGCTTCGTTTGTGGGCGGCGTCGGTGGAATTCCACGAGGATGTGCGCATCTCGCCGACGATCCTGGCGCGGCTGACGGAGGCGTACCGCAAGATGCGCAACACGTTCAAATACGCATTGGGTAACCTGGCGGATTTCGATCCGTCCAATGATATGGTGGCGGCGGCCGAACAGTTGGAGTTTGACCAGTGGATCCTGTGGCGGGGAGAAAACCTGATTGAGCGCTGCCGGAAGAATTACGCCGACTTTGCATTTCACAAGGTGTACCAGGCGCTATACAACTTCGCGACGACGGACCTGAGCGCGATTTATTTTGACGTGATTAAAGACCGGCTGTACACGGCGGCTCCGAAATCGATATACCGGCGGAGCGCGCAGACTTCGCTCTACAAGCTGACGAGCCTGCTGGCGCGGCTGCTGGCGCCGCTGTTGACCTTTACCACCGAAGAGGCGTGGCAGCACTTCAAGCGCATGGAGGGGGAGCCGGACAGCGTGCATCTGACGTTGTTTCCCGAGCCGTCCTATGCGACGGAAGGGCTTTCGGCCGCGCAGCGGGAACGGGTGACGAATTGGGACAAGCTGATGCCGGTACGCGACCAGGTGCTGAAGGCGCTCGAGGTGGCGCGGCAGGAGAAGTTTATCGGGGCTCCGTTGGAAGCGCGCGTCCGGCTTCAGGCGGGCAACGGGTTGTATCCGCTGCTCGATGAGTACCGATCGCAGCTTCCCGCGCTGTTCATCGTTTCGCAGGTGGCGCTCGAGAACCACGCCGAGGCCGATCTGGCCGTGCATGTGGAGGAGGCTGCCGGCAGGAAGTGCGAGCGCTGCTGGAAGTATTCCACCGCGATTGGCGTGGACCCGGACTTCCCCACGGTTTGCGACTGGTGCTCGGCCGCGCTCAAGGAACTGCGCGGATGATCTCCCGGCCCGCGCGATTCGGCATCTCGGCGGCGGTGTGGATCCTGGACCGGGTGACGAAATACTGGATCGAACAGAACGTCGGCGCCTGGGATGTCCATGTGGTCATTCCCGGAGTATTCAACATTGTTCACACCCGGAACCGGGGCGCGGCGTTCGGCTTTCTCAACCAGGGAGAAGGGATGTGGCGAACACTGGTGCTGGTGGGTGTGTCGCTGGCGGTCATGGTGTTCGTCGCCATCCAGTTGTGGCGGCTTCCGCGGAACGTGTGGCCGGGTGGGAGCGCGGCTCCCGTCGCGCTGGCGCTGGTTCTGGGCGGCGCCGCCGGGAACCTCTTCGACCGGACCATGCGAGGGTCGGTGACGGATTTCCTGCAGGTCTTTATCGGCCCCTACGAGTGGCCGAGTTTCAACGTGGCGGACAGTGCGATCAGCATCGGCGCGGGGCTGCTGATCTTGTCCATGTGGCGGGCCCGCGAGCAGACGGCGGTTTGAATGTTCCCGAAGATCTTTTCCATCGGTAGTTTCTTCCTGCCCACCTATGGTGTGCTGGTGACGCTCGGATTCCTGCTTGGGCTATGGGTGACGGGGAAGCTCGCCCGGCGGCAGGGGCTCGACCCGCAGATGACGACCGATCTGGGCATCTACGTGGCTTTGGCCGGGCTGGGCGGCGCCAAGCTGATGATGATTCTCTATGACCTGCCGTATTA
>JAIXKK010000124.1 GCA_026954325.1 Bryobacterales bacterium
TGCCCCCGTTCCTTGCCTGCCATGACCCGTGCAACGGGTCCCCGGGCTAGCTAGAGAACCCCGCGCTCAGCCCTCCGGCTCACATTCGTGAGGATGCTTGTGACGGTGCGCGTTCCCCCGCCGCTTGCACAAGCCGAGCGTGCTGCACCCGCCGCACCCCTCCGCCAGTCCTTGAAATACGTCGTCGTCACTGCCTCCGCGGCACACTTTGCGGGTCATTGCCTGCAGCCCGAACCAGCCGCCCATCGCCGCCAGCACGACGCCCGCCACTTTTACGAAGTCTCCAATCATCGTCTTATCCTCCTCCCATCCCCGCAAAGCCCATGAAGGACAGTGACAGAATTCCGGCGATAATCAACGTTAATACCGCTCCGCGGGATAGATCCGCCGGATCCGACAGCTCCATATGCTCGCGTATCACAGACATCAGAAACATCGCCAGCAAATATCCGCCGCTCGCCCCTACCGAGAACACCACCGATTGCGCCAGCGTGTACTCCCTCGATGTCTGGAACAGCGGAACGGCCAACACCGCGCAATTCGTCGTGATCAGGGGCAGAAAGATCCCCAACTCCCGGAACAGCGCGGGGCTTGTCTTCTTGATGAACATCTCGGTGAACTGCACCATCGCCGCTATGATCACGATGTAAAGAATGATCCGCAGATATTCGGTTTGATAGTGAACCAGAATCAGGTTCGTCCCGTAGCACAGCGCGCTGCTGGCCACGATCACGAACATCACCGCCAGCCCCAGCCGCGTTGCCGTGGCCTGTTTCCGGCTGATGCCGATAAATGAACACATCCCGAGAAACACGCTCAACACGAAGTTGTGGATCAGTAGGGAATCGATGAAGATGTAGCTCAGCGAGAGATTGCTGTTCATGCCGCCTCCGCCAGTTCCCGCGGGCGCTCCTGGTAGCGCCGCCACGCGTTCAATCCCGCCAGCCACATCGCAAGAGCGAAAAAGCCGCCGGGCGGGAGCTGAAACAATATCCACGGCTGAAAATGGTTCCCGAATAACGGGTGCCCCAGGAACGTCCCCGCGCCCAGCGTTTCCCGTATCGCGCCGATGCACGCCAGGGCGAATGTGAACCCCGCGCCGACGCCCAGCCCGTCCATCGCGGAGGGGATTACCGGGTTCTTCGCGGCGAACGCCTCAGCCCTGCCGAGGATGATGCAGTTGGCGACAATCAACGGAATGAATGGCCCCAGCGCCCGGTACATGGGAACGCTCAACGCCTTCACCAGGTAGTCCACCACCGTTACCGCCGTCGCGATCAACAGAATGAACGTGGCAATCCGCACCTGCTTGGGAACCAGCTTCCGCACCATGCTCACCATGGCGTTGGAACAGACCAGCACAAACAGCGTCGCTAGGCCCATCACGATGGCGTTCTGCACCGTGTTGGTAATCGCCAGCGTGGGGCACATCCCCAACACCTGCATGAAAACCGGATTCTGTTCCCAAAGCCCGCTCAGGAAAGCATCAATTCCACCGTCCGGCGTGTAGGCAACTCCGTGCTGCCCCGCATCGTCTCCCTTGTGACCCATCGACGAACCTCGATTCGCCCAGTAGTCTCCCTGCTAGAAGATGCATCCTGTTTCGCCCTACTACTCTGTCTCCACCATAAGCGGAGAGCCGTAAATAAGGCATAAACAGATCCTGACGCTAATTGCTATGCGCTCCCTCCGGTTGGATCGAAACGGTAGCCTGTCCAGGGTTCGGTGATCAGGTACCTGGGATTGGCCGGATCGGGCTCAATCTTCTTCCTCAACCGGTTCACGAAAACCCGTAGATACTCGACTTCGCCGCCGTAATCCGGCCCCCACACCGCCTGCAGCAGGCGGCTGTGGAGCAGCGTCACATTCGGATTCTCCAGCAGGTATTCGAGCAGATCGAATTCCTTCGGCGTAAGCCGCACGATGCCGCCCGGACCGGTAACGGTGCGCGCCGCCAGGTTGATCTGTAAGTCGCCCAGCGTGATCAGTTGCCGGGGAGTCTCCGCCGGCAGCGGAGCCCGGCGCAGCGCCGCCCGGATCCGCGCCATCAACTCGGGCTCGCCGAACGGCTTGGTGACATAATCATCGGCGCCCGCATCGAGCGCTTCCACCTTGTCTTTTTCCGAGGAGCGCACCGAGAGCACGACAATCGCCACGTCGGATTGCGCCCGGATGGCCCGGCAGGCGGCCATCCCGCCCGTCCCCGGCATCATCATGTCCAGGAGAACAAGATCCACCGGCTGCCTGGCCAGCGCTTCCACCGCCTCTTCTCCGCTCCGCGCCTCGCTTACCGCGTAACCCTGCTCTTCCAGCGCCACGCGCACCACTCTGCGGATCTGGCGCTCATCGTCCACCACCAGAATGTTGGCTTTTGCTTGCATGTCCTACTCCGCCGCCGGCAGGCGGAAGGCAACCGAGGCGCCGTCCCTCACCTCCGCGTCCACCCACAGGGTTCCACCATGCATTTTCACGATCTCGTTCACCAGCGACAGTCCCATCCCCGTCCCTTCGATGCTTTGTCCTTCCTTTCCCCTGTAGAAGCGCTCGAACACCTTCTCCCGTTCTTCGGGCGCAATCCCGGCTCCATGATCCCGAACCTCGAACACCACGCCGCCTCCCTGGCTTCTCGCACACAACTCGATCGCCGTGCCGGCGGGCGAGTACTTGCGTGCATTGTCTAAAAGGTACACCAGCGCCATCGGAATCAACGCCGCGTCCGCTTTCACAGGCGGCAGATCCGGTTCCAGATGAATCTCCACTTCGCGGTCCGCGCAGAGCGTCCGCATGCGCGCCACGGCCCGTTCCATCAGGACGATCACCGGTTGCGGCCGCGCATTCAACTGCATCTGCCCGGCCTCGATCCGCGCCACCTGGATGGCTTCCGAGATCATGCCGGTCATCCGGTCCGACTCCTCTTCCACCACCGTCACCAGTTCGCGGTGGGACGCCTTCAGCGTTTGATCGGAAAGCATCACGCTCGCGCCGAACTTGATCGCTGTCAGCGGGGTCTTGAAATCGTGCGCAATCGCATCGAGCAGCAGCGATTTCAACTCCTGGCTCTGCCGCGCCGCCTCCGCCTTGTTTGCCGCCCGCTGGACTTGCGCGCGCTCGAGAGCGGCGCCCATCAGGTGAGCCACCGATTGCGCCGCCGTTGCCGAAAGCACGGCGCCCTCCCATCCGATGCTGCCCACGCTTGCCTTCCCCGCCTCCACCGGCACGATCATCCCGTTCTCCAGTTCGATGCACCGGTCCTTGACGGCGGCGTTTCGCAGCGCTTCTTCGCCCAATCCCGTGGCGGCCATCCCGGCGCGATGATAGCGCCCGGTAACCCTGTCGTAGAAGGCCGCGCTCGTAAATCCGAACACCCGCGCCAGTGTTTCGACAATCGCGCGGCCCGTCTCCTGAAGGACATCCGCTTCCATGAGCGCGCGGCTTAGCTGGTACATCTTCTCCAACTCCGTCTGCCGCTCCACGGCATCCCTGGCCTTTCTCCGCGCTCCCGCCGATAGCTGGCTGGCCACCACCGACACGACGAAAAAGGCCGACACCGCCACCCAGTTCTGGGGATCTTCAATAGCGAAGTTCATCAGCGGGGGAAAGAAGAAGTAGGCCGCCATCAGGATGGCCGCCGCCGACGCCGCGATGGCTTCCCATAGTCCCCACTTTGCCGCGATGCCCAACACGCCCATCAGCAGCGTCAGCGCCACGGTGGTGTGGTTGACATGAGGGACCAGGAGATCCGTGGCGGTGATGCCCGCGACAATCGCCAGCACCCAAAGAAGACGAAACATCCGGCGCGCAATGGTTCGAGCCGCCGCCATAGTACAGATTCAGCCTACCAGCTTCGGCGGACCTGGGCGGCCGCGGCGCCGGCTCAGGCTGCCGGGGCGGCGGATTCCCGCCCGGCGATCCAGGCCGTGAGTTTCGCCTTCGCGCGGCTCTTATAGAGCCGGAATTGCGTCTCCGTCAACTGCATGTCCCGGCAGATTTCCTGAAATGGCTCTTCCAGAAGATAAAATCGAGTCAGCAATTCCGAATCGCGCGAGCGCATGAGGCGCAGGCCCCGGATAATCATTTCCCCCCGCTCGCGATAGAGCGTCTGGCGTTCGGGATTGTCCGCGGAAGGCGTATTCGTGAGAGCGCTCTCCGAGTTGACGGTGCGTTTTCTTTTCCAGATGGCCCGGACGATGCGCCCGGCGACGAGCCGGCGCACGACCGACTGCGCGTAGCCGCGAAGGTGATCCGGATTGCGCAGGGCGCCGCCGTGGATCGCTTCCACCACCACGGTCAGCGCCTCGTGCAGGATGTCGTCAGGCTCGCATTCCGGCAGCTTGAACCGGACTTGAGGGCGGACCACGCGAATCAGGTAGTCGTAGAAATCCTCGAGGGCCTTCGGGTCGTGGTCCGCGATGCGGGACACGAGGTTGCGCGAAGTCTCGGGCTGGGTCGGGGGGGAGGGATGGCGAAGCATTTTACTCTAAGGTGCATCCCTATTCTGGATACCAAGAGTACTAAATGTATATAGTACCTTAGTTATATTTCTTCGGATATAACCCAATCTGCTCCAGTTTCATCTGTTGTTCCATGCAGGAACGCCAAATCTCAATTTGGCATCCGCGCGCGCCACGGGGCGGGTCTTGCAACCGCATTCTGCTCCAAACGCTTCCTTTTGCCTCACGGCGTTCTTTGGCTGGAGAAATGCAGTAGTCCTGCCTGTGAGGCTTCCCATTTCCGCGCCCATCCATGCCGCCGCATTTCGCGCATCCAATCCGCCGGCCGTTTCCTCGAGCCGCGCTGTCGCGTGGCTGGCGGTTCTCATTGCCTTCACGGCGCCCTGGGGCGACATGATCCTTGTGGGCGGCAATCCGTTCACACGCTGGTTGACGCCGTTGCTGGCGGCGGTCTGGGTGGCGGCAGCCTGGAAGACGCCGCCGCGCAAGTTCCCCGTGGCGCTGCTCATCATGACGATTCTCATCCTATGGGTGCTCTTGAGCGCTTTCACCACGGTAGACTTCGACCGCACTTACCGCCGGGTCCTGTCATACCTGCAGCTATTTCTTGTGACTCTGGTGGTCTTTCAATGCACCCGCAACCAGCAAGACTGGCTCAAGGTGCTCCAAGGATTCGGTCTGGGATTGTGGCCGCCCGTTCTTGGGCTGGCGTACAACGTCCAACAAGGGATTTTCATGGGGGATGGACGCTACTCGGCGCCCGGCTTCGATCCCAACGACCTTGCCGCGTCACTCTCGCTCGGAATTCCGATAGCCTGGTACCTTCTGACGAACACCAGACGTTTGAGGTGGTTAAACGGTCTGTATGTACCGTGCGCGTCCATCGCCATTCTGCTGACCGCGTCGCGGGGCGGCCTGGTGACCTTGGCGGCAGGTATGCTTTTCCCGCTGTGGTCGATTGCGAGAATCTCCTGGACGGCGAGAGTGGGGGGAGCGCTGCTGCTGGCCGCAAGCGGTTTTGCGGTCAGCAACTTCCGCGACGAGATATCCGTCAACCGGCTGGCGACCATCTGGTCCCAACTGATGGCGCGGGATCTCAACGGACGCTTTGATGTGTGGGTGCGAGGGTCGCGGGTATTCCTGGAATCGCCCTTGCTCGGCGTGGGGCCCGGCGCCTTCTCGACGGCCATCAGTTCGGACGGAGGCACGAAGATCGCGGCCCATAACACCTTTCTGGAAGTGGTGGTGGAGCATGGGGCGGTGGGACTTGCCCTGTTCGTGGGGATACTGGCGGCGCTGGCGCTGGGCCTCCGCAAACAGGCGGTCCTCGAAAAGCGGCTGTTAGCGACACTGCTGGCGATCTGGTTCACGGCCTGTCAGGCGCTGAGTTGGGAAAACCGGGAGATCACCTGGGCGGTGTGGGGTTTATGCGCGTGCTGCCCGCCGATGTGGAGGCGCGGCCGGATGCGGGAGCTTAGCGGTAGGCTGCTACTCCGGTCACGCGCTCACCGATCACGAGCGCGTGGATGTGATCTGTTCCCTCATATGTCTTCACCGTCTCCAGGTTGCACAGGTGCCTCATGATGGGTATTCGTCCATGATCCCGTTGGCTCCCAGCAGATCGCGCGAAAGGCGCGCGCACTCGAGCGCCATCGAGACGTTATTGCGCTTCAGCATGGAGACATGGGCAGGCTCGAGTTTCCCGGCGTCTTTCAACCTCCCGCACTGGATGGCCAGCAGTTGCGCCTTGGTGATCTCGGTGATCATCCACGCCAGTTTCTCCTGCACGAGTTGATGGGAGGCGATGGGCCGGCCGTCGAACTGCTTCCGAACTGTGGAATAGGCGCGCGCGGTTTCATAGCAATCCATGGCGGCGCCCACCACGCCCCATCCGATGCCGAACCTCGCCTGCGTGAGGCAACTGAGCGCAGCTTTCAATCCCTTCGCTGCCGGCAGCATGGCGGAGTCCGGAACGCGGCAATCGGAGAGGGAAAGGCTGGAAGTGACCGAGGCTCGCATCGAGAGTTTGCCGTGGATATCGGAGGTGGAAAAGCCAGCCGCGCCCTTTTCGATGAGGAAGCCGCGAATGCCTTCCTCCGTCCGTGCCCAGACAATAGCAACGCCGGCGACGGAGCCGTTCGTGATCCAGGTCTTTTCTCCGTTCAGCACCCACCCCGAGCCGTCGCGCCTGGCGCGGGTGGTCATCCCGGCGGGGTTCGAGCCGAAGTTCGGCTCAGTCAGCCCGAAACATCCGATCGCTTCACCCGACTGCAATCGAGGGAGCCAGTGTTGCTTCTGTTCCTCTGAGCCGTAGGCGTGAATGGGATACATGACCAATGCGCCCTGGACGGATACGAAGCTGCGCAGGCCGGAGTCGGCCCGCTCCAACTCCTGCATGATCAGGCCGTATTCCACGTTGGACATGCCGGCGCAGCCGTAGCCTTCGAGGTTCGCTCCGAGAAAGCCGAGCCGCCCCATCTCCGGGATCAGGTGGGAGGGGAAGCGGGCATCCCTCCAGCAGTCCCGAATCAGGGGCTCCACCTTCTCCTCGGCGAACCGGCGCGCGGTCCGCCGCACGAGGAGTTCTTCTTCGCTGAAAGAGGAATCAATCAGAAGATAGTCCACACCTTTGAAAGGCATAAAAGCCCAGTGTAGCCCGGCTCCGTCCTACTGCTCCATCACGACCACCGCGGACACGGGCACGAGATTGATATCGAGTCCGGTGGCCGGACCTTCTTCCACCTCGTACGGCTCGAGGGCTTTCTTTCCGCCCTCCGGGGTGAGCAGCCACGCCTTCCTGAACTTGCCGAGAACGTGCGCGGTCACGTCCTCCACCGGGTAATCGGAAAAGTTCACCAGTTGCAGCACAGCCTGCTTGCCGTCCTTGCCGGCCTGCAAATAGGAGAGCATGCTCGAGACGTTGAACAGCCGGACTCCGAGATTGCCGCGGTTGATCATGGTGTTCACGCCTTTCCAGATTTCATCGAGTTTGGCCACATCATCCTTGTCCATGGTGATCTGGTTATCGCCGCTGGAAGACATCTTCCATCCCGGAGGTCCATTCAACACCGTTCCTCCGTGCCGGGTGAAGTTCTTCAGCACTTCCTTCTCTTCGGGCGTCAGGCTTTCGGGATCGACGTTCAGCGCCATGGACGCCTTATCGAGGGTATCCGCGCTCAGTATCGAGCCGGGCACGGGGCGGACGGGGGTGTGCTTCACCGCAATCATGTCAAGCACGCCCCCGGAGAGCAGCGCTCCGCTCGAGGCGTCCTGCACCACGGCTAACTTGCCATAGGCCGGAAGGCCGCGGTAGCCCTTGAGGTCTTCATAAAACTGGAGGTATTGTCCGATCTTCTTCCAATCGCGGATGGCATTGGGGTCGCGGGCAAGCAGACGCTGGGTGAAGTCACTGTCCAGCGCCACCACCCAGCGGGCGCCCAGCATGGCGGCGTCGCCGATGGCCTGCAGATAACGGCCGGGCTTGAGGACCTGTTTTTCCGGCGGCTTCACCGCCACCCAAAACTCACCGTTGTGCAACGCGCGGGCATAACGGAGGAAGCCGGCGTTGGTGTCGATCCAGGGGCCGCCGCTCGGCATGGCATGGGCCTTGTCCTTCTCATCCACGGGCAGAATGCCGGGAAAAACTCCCTGGCTGGTTCCGAGGATCTCCGCGCCGGAGCCGAAGCGCACGCCGCGGCGCGAGGGCAGTTCCACCAGCACCAGGCTTGCCGAGGAGGCCGATTTCCGGGCCGAATCGGCTTCCGGTTCGGGGAAGTCGCCTTCGAGGACCACGCCCCGGAGCCCCTGCTCCCTGGCGGTGCGCACGGACTGGGCCGGATCGCCGCCCGGATGGAGAAGCCCAAGGACAACAACGTTCCGCTGGGCCGCCTTGCTGACAAAAGGTCCGGACCACAGGTTCTGCTCCATCAACAGACAGTTCACGGGAGTCCCTTGAAGGAGGGTCAAGGTGGAGGGGTCATTCGAACTCCAGCGGGCGGGCACCCAATCCGTGATGGCCGCCACCATCAGCAGCGCTGCTAGCATACTTTGATCGTCTCACGCCGGAAGGCATGGCGGAAACTGTCTTCGGCGAGCGCGCGCAACTGGGTTTCGCCGAGGCCGAACTCAATCGCCGCCCGGCGGTACTCTCCATTGAGCGTGCAGTGGAACATGGCCGGATCGTCCGTATTGAGGACCACGGGAACGCCTGCGTCCACGAGCCGGCGCAGAGGATATTCGTCATGGCGCGCCGCCGCGCCGGTGGCGAAGTTGCTGGTGGGACAGACTTCGAGCGGGATGCGGCGCTGGGCCAGATGTTGCACGAGCAGGGGGTCTTCGATGGCGCCGATCCCGTGGCCGATACGTTCCGCGCCCGCTTCGAGCGCCTGCCAGACGGAGTCCGCGCCCAGCGCCTCGCCGGCATGGCAGACCAGCCGCAGGCCTTTTTGCCGGGCATAGGCGAACACCGAGGCGAATTCGCGCGCCGGGCCCTTGGCTTCATCGCCGCCCAAGCCGAAAGCGACGACGCCGTCGTCCAGGCGGGCTGCCGCCAGTTCGGCCACGTGGGCGGCCTTCTCCACTCCCCATTGCCGGACGGCATCCCAGATCCAGTGGACCTCGACCGGACTCGAGGAAGCAGCCTCGCGCACGGCATCATGAACGGCAGCGGGGTCCTGGCCCTTCCACAGGACAACCCCGGCCGAAAGAGTGATTTCGGCATAGGTGACGTTCTGGCCGTGAAGCCGCTCGAGCAGGCGCCGGGTGGCAATGGCGTAGTCCCGGGGTTCCTTGAGATGTTTCGCCACCCAGCCGAAGTTCTTCAAGAACTGGTCGAAGGTATCGTAGGTATAG
>JAIXKK010000017.1 GCA_026954325.1 Bryobacterales bacterium
TTCACCGCCGTCACCGGCGGCAGCCGCACCACCTTCGCCACCGGCATGGCCGCCTGCGAGGCGGCGCAGGATGTCGTCCGCCAGATGAAAGAGCGCGCCGCCAAGCTCTGGGAGGTAGAAGCCTCCTCCGTCGAATTCGGCAAAGGCGTCTTCAAAAGCAACGGCCACTCCTGCTCCTTCAAGGAACTCGCTGAAAAACTCGCGCAAACCGGCGGTCCCGTCGTCGGACGCGGAGCCGTCAACCCGCGCGGAGCCGGCGGCTCCTTCGCCGGAGCCATCGCCGATGTCGAAGTGGATCCGGAGACCGGTAAAGTCACCATCCTCCGCTTCACTTCCGTGCAGGACGTGGGCAAGGCGATTCACCCCAGCTACGTGGAAGGCCAGATGCAAGGCGGCAGCGCGCAGGGCATCGGCTGGGGGCTCAACGAGGAGTACTACATGAGCGCCGAAGGATCGATGATGAACTCGAGCCTGCTCGATTACCGCATGCCCACCACGCTCGACCTTCCCATGATCGACACCTGCATCGTCGAGGTGCCGAATCCTTCCCACCCCTTCGGCGTGCGCGGCGTCGGCGAGGCCAACATCGTGCCTCCTCCCGCCGCTCTCGCCAACGCCATCTACCACGCCGCCGGAATCCGCCTGCGCCGCCTTCCGATGAAGCCTTCCTCGGTCGCCGAAGCCATCTGGTCGAAGAGCCGCTGACGATGGCCACTGTCTACATCCCCGCCCTGCTCCGGCCCCTCGTGGGCCGCGAGCAGGTCGAAGTCGAGGCGGGCACCGTGCGCCAGATTATTGACCGCCTCGATGACCTCTACCCCGGCGTCCGCGAGCGCCTCGTGGACGGAGCCCGCCTCCGCCCCGGCGTCTCCGTCGCCATCGACGGTGAAGTCGAAGCCCTCGGCCTCCTCGCCAAGGCGCCGCCCTCGAGCGAGGTCCACTTCGTTCTCGCGCTATCCGGAGGGTGATTCCAGCTACAATAAGCCTTCCGATGGACTTTGCCAGGCAGTTGAAAGCCGCCATCAACATCGTCGATGTCGTCGGCGAGGAGGTGCGGCTGAAGCGCGTCGGCTCGAGCCAGCGCTACATGGGCCTGTGCCCTTTTCACACCGAGAAAACGCCGTCCTTTTCCGTTCACTCCGGCATGCAGATCTTCATCTGCTTCGGCTGCGGGGCGAAAGGCGACGTCTTTGAATTCGTCAAGGAGATGCACCATGTGACGTTCCCCGAAGCCGTGAAGATCCTCGCCGATCGCTACGGCTTCGAGATGCCTAAACGCGCGGCTCACAGCGACCGCGAGAGCCGCCTGCGCGAGGCCATCTACCGCATGAATGAGATCGCCCTGGCCCACTTCCGTACTCTTCTCACGGGGCCTCCCGGAGCCGAGGCCCGCCGCTATTTGCAGGAACGTGGCGTATCCGCGCCCACGGCCGAACAGTTCGGCCTGGGCCTCGCCGAGCGCGGCGGCGCGGCCCTCACCCAGATTTTGCGGAAGGAGGGATTCGCCGAATTCTTCGAAGAGTCCGGACTCGTCATGAAACGGCAGGACGGCAGCGGCTTCTTTGACCGCTTCCGCGGGCGTCTCATCTTTCCCATCCATAACGAGCAGGGAAAAATCGCCGGTTTCGCCGGCCGCGCCCTCTCCAAGGATGACGAGCCGAAATATCTCAACTCGCCCGAAACCGCCGTGTACAAGAAGAGCCTGCTTCTCTACAATCTCAACCGCGCCAGGGAAGCCGCGCGCAAGGAGGAGCGCTTCCTCCTCGTCGAAGGATACATGGATGTCATCGGGCTCTGCTCCGTGGGCATCACGGAAGTGGTGGCGAGTTGCGGGACGGCCCTCACCCACGGGCAGGTGAAGCTGATGAAACGTTTCGCTGACCAGGTGATTGTCAACTTCGATCCCGATGCCGCCGGCGCGCGTGGAGCGGCGAAGTCCATTGAAGTGCTTCTCGATGAGAACGCGCGCGTCCGCATCCTCGAATTGGATGAGGATCTCGATCCCGATGAATACGTCCGAAAACACGGGGCCGAACGCTACCGCCAACTGGCTTCCCATGCGCCGAACTATTACTTCTGGCTTGCCGATCAGGCCCGCAAGCGCTTTGACAGCCGCACCGCGGAAGGCCGCGGACAGGCGCTCCAATTCCTGCTTCCCGCCATCCAGCGCATTCCCGAGAAGATTGAGCGCGCCGGCGTTGCCGGAGACCTGGCCGCCTACCTCGGCGTCGATCGCGGCATGATCCTCGAGCAGTTCAAGAAGGCCGCCCTCGACCAGCGCGAGCGCAAGACGGCGTTCCGCGAAGAGCCCGTGCCCGCGGTCGAGAAACTGCTGCTGCGCACGCTTCTTCTCCACCCGGGCCTGCGCGAAGAGTTGGCGCCGCGGTTGGAACGGGAAGATGTACTTGTGGAGTTCCGGCTCCGCCCCGTGTTTGAGACTCTGCTCGCATTATTCCGTGCGCGGCCCGATTTCGAATACGCCGAACTCGATGCGCGCCTTGAGGATAGCGGACGGGGTCTACTGTCCCGCGTCCTTTTTGCCGATGAGATGGAAGAGACCGGAGACATGGATCAAGCCCGGTTGGACGCACTCTCCTGTCTGCGGACTCTCGAATCAAGAACCCGCGAAGGGAAGGTGTCCAGCCTGCAGCGGATGGCGAAGGAGGCAATCGACCGCGGCGACACCGATGAGGCGATGCGGCTCATGGAGGAATTGGATACCCTCAAGAGGCAGCACAGGCGCGTTCGAACCGGCAAATAGGCCTTCGCCGCAACGGGCGCTGGCGCGGTGCGATGTTGTAGAATTGTGATGGTTCAGGCTCTTCAGCGGCTAAACGGGATAGCGGTGGCAACGGAGGAAAAATACGGTCGTCTCCAGCACCTCATGCATATGGGAAAAGAGAAGGGCTACGTTTTGTATGACGAGGTCAATGAAATCCTTCCCGATGACATAGGCGGCGGTCCGGAAATCGATGATTTACTGGCGGAACTGGACACCGCCGGTGTCGAAATCCTCGAAGAGCCGAAGCTCGATTTCGAGAAAAAAATCGATGAAGGGGACGACTTCGCCGATATCGACCTCGTCCAGGACTTCAGCGACAAAACCAATGACCCCGTTCGCATGTATCTTCGCGAAATGGGCACCGTCCCTCTGCTCACGCGCGATGGCGAAATCGAACTGGCCAAGCGCATTGAGCACGGCCAGCGTCTCGTCAGCCGCGCCTTGTCCCGCTCTCCGCTCATCATCCGCGAATTGATCAGCATGTCCGATGAGTTGCAGCGCGGCGTTGTCTCGGTGCGCGACATCCTCATCCAGGCCGACATGCTGGTGAGCGATGAAACCGTCGATGCGCAAACCTCGGACCTGGTCGCGCTGATCCTGGAGATCGAAAAGCTGCAAAAACGCGCGCAGCAGCACAAGCAGAAGATGCTGTCGTTCTCCAAGGGCATGAAGCCCAAGCAGTACCGGACGCTCCGCTGGCAGTTGTCGCGCATCATGGTCAAGATTTCGCGCATGTTGCGCTCCATCGCCTTCGCGAGTGTGGTCTACCGGCAGTTTGCCGGCAAACTCCGCCACGCCGTCGACGAGTTCAAGCCCCTCGAGCGCGACGTCGCCCGCATGCAGCGCAAGATCGAGGAGAGCAGCGAACGGGCCGCCAAGGAAACGCAGCGCGAATTAAAGACGGTGCTCCAGCGCATCGCTCAACTCGAGGACGAGTACGGCGCATCGGCCACCGAGTTACGGCGCACGTTGCAGATTGTCGAGCGCGGAGAGGCGGAAGCGGAAACCGCCAAGAAACAGCTCATCGAAGCCAACCTGCGGCTGGTGGTTTCCATCGCCAAGCGCTACACCAACCGCGGCCTGCAGTTCCTCGACCTTATCCAGGAGGGCAACATCGGCCTCATGAAGGCCGTCGACAAGTTCGATTATATGCGCGGTTACAAGTTTTCCACCTACGCCACATGGTGGGTGCGCCAGGCTATCACGCGCGCCATCGCCGACCAGGCGCGCACCATCCGCATTCCCGTGCACATGATCGAGACCATCAACAAACTGGTGCGCACCCAGCGCCTGTTGCAGCAGGAACTCGGGCGCGAGCCCACCACCGAGGAGTTGTCGCGCAAGCTCGAATTGCCGGTGGGCAAGGTCCGCAAAGTGCTCCGTATCGCTCAGGAGCCGATCTCCCTCGAAACACCCGTCGGCGAGGAGGAAGAGTCCCACCTGGGAGATTTCATCGTCGACCGCCGTGTGGTGTCGCCCTCCGAGGCCGTGATCAATCTCAATCTCCGCGAGCAGACCGCCGAGGTCCTGAAGACGCTCAGCCCGCGCGAAGAGAAAATCGTCAAGATGCGCTTCGGTCTCCAGGACGGCAGCGAGCATACGCTCGAAGAGGTGGGGCAGCACTTTGCCGTCACCCGCGAACGCATTCGCCAGATTGAAGCCAAGGCCCTCCGCAAGTTGCGCCACCCCAGCCGCAGCCACCGCCTGCGCGCCTTCCTCGAAGCCAACCACAACGAGTAGCCGGGCAGCCCGCATCGGCGGTGCGGACCTCCTGATCCATGGGGCATATTGAGTTTAACCCACACTATCGCTGCGACAAAGTGCAGCCGTTCCGCACATGAGCGAACCATCTGCCTTTCCACCTGATCCGCTTTACGCATGGGATTGCGCCGCAGAGGGCGCGGACATCAGGCCTTTGGCTTCTTCGTCAGGTAGGTCTCTACCGCCTTCAGTAGATCCTTCTCCGACTTCGAGTGCGGTTGAAGCTTTTCCGCCCAGCTCCGGCCCGGATGCAGTACATCCCACGGCGAACGCTGTTGTTGATAACGGCCCTTGCCCGGATCGTGATTCCCGAAGCCGTCGATGAGCCGATTCCAGATCGGCGAGAACATTTCGATCAACAGCGATTCACCGAGAGGAATCCAGATATCGTCGACAACCAGATAGCGACAGGCGAAATGTTTGATGTCGAGGTTCTTCGTCCCCTGAATCGACTCCGCGTGCTCGGCGAGACGGTTGTACAACACGGCTCCGGCTGGAATATCGAGGCCCAAACCGCCTTTGCGCGCTCCTGCGGGAACGGCCTTCCCCACGTAAATGGGAACGGGAGTCTTTCCCTCTTTGTCGGCTGCGGCAATGGCCTTGTACGCGGCGTAGGTGCCCGAGTAGTAGAGTGCGTAAATTCCCGCGCCGAGAAACCTCTCCGCTGGCGGGAGCGGGCCAATCTGCCGCGCAAGCAATGCGTCAGCGACACTGACCCCGAGATTTTTCTTGTCGAGGGGGTTGTACGGGGTCTCAGTCCGCAATCCGCTTCTCCCGAAGTTTTTCGCGGATGCCCGCAGCGACTACGTGGCCGAGCTGCGCGGGTACAGCGTTACCGAGCTGGCGCATGTTCTCCGTCCACGAGCCCGTGAAGATGTAGTCGTTCGGGAACGTCTGCAGCCGAGCGGATTCGCGCACCGTCATGTAGCGGATCGAGCCATCGGGATAGAGAATCGTGTTCTCGCCTCCGGGTACGCCGTGGTCTCCTGCCTTCAACGTCTTGGCTGGTTCGTCGAGCGGGCTTCCGGTGTGGCCGGGATAGCTGCGCGCGCCTGGCTGCTGCTGGTGGTTCTCGAACTTCGTTGTTCCGGGAGGGCCGAGCGGCGTAATCGCATCGCGCACCGTCTGCCAGCGTTCCTTTTTCTCGTCGAAGAGATTGCGCTCGCGGAAACGGGCGGTTGCCTTCTCGCTGGCTCTCTCCGGGCGGTTTTTCTTCGCAACCTTGTGCTCGCCCCAGTATTCGCCAGTGACGAATTGGCTTTCCCACAGCAATGCCTCTGAGTGCGTCTGCTTGGGGAAATGCCATTTGATGCCGAGATCCGAGCGGAAACAGACGATGAAAACGCGCTCGCGCTTCTGGGGTACGCCATAGTTCGCGGCGTTAAGCAGCTCGTGAACGACGTTGTACGTCAGTCCTTCTTTGCTTCCCGAGGTCTCGTACTCCTCAAGCCGTGCGAGGTGGTGACGCCACTGCTCGCCGTCTTTCCGCAGAACGTCGGGAAACGACAGCATCAGCTTGATGTATTGGAAGTAGTTGGCGAACGACTGCCGCAGAAGTCCCTTGACGTTTTCGATCAGAATCGCCTTCGGCCGCATCGTGCGCACGGCCGTCAACATCTCGGGGAACATGTTGCGGGCGTCCTGCATACCCTTGTGCTTCCCGCCCATCGACCACGGCTGGCAAGGAACGCCTGCGGCCAGAAGATCGATGTCGGTTCCGCACTGGTCGAACGGGAACTTGGTGACGTCGGCCTCGAAGAGCGGCCAGTCGACAACGTGCGGGAGCTTACGCTCCTGATTGGCGCGAATGGTGTTGCAGGCATCGTGGTCAATTTCCACAACCGCCTTGTGGCTGAATCCCGCTAATGATGCGCCGAGGGCCAGACCGCCAGCCCCGGCGAAAAGTTCAACTGACGTCAATCAGCCTCCAGAAACCTCTCAATCTTATCGGCAAGATTCGCCGATTTGATTTCGCACTCCCAGATGGCCAGAATTCGCCATCCGTCGCGCTTCAACTTCTTCTGCGCCTCAACGTCCCGTTGCCGGTTTTGCTCCAGCTTCGGTTGCCAGAAATCGAGCCGCGATTTCGGTAGTCTAGCAAGTTTGCACGTCGAGCTGGGATGTCTGTACCAAAAACATCCGTGCGCGAAAATGATTAAGACGGCATGCCCACCAGATTTCGCTATGAATAGTTCACCTGGCCGGAGATCCGGGAGGCGGTGGCCGGCCACGGACGCGCTCACCTCGACGGAGATGTCCCGCCGCGCCGTCGAGGGGGACACCTTCATACGGTATGTCACCGGCATTGGAAAGAGCCTCGCCCACCACGGATTCCGCAAGATCCTGCTGGTGAACGGGCAGGGGAATAACGTGCCGTTCCTCGACATCGTGGCGCGCAACATTACGAATGCGGCGCCTTCGATATGCGCCATGGTTCCGTGGTGGAACCTCTTGTCCAAGGCCCTGCTCCCGGAAATCCGCGAATCGGAGTTTCCCGGCGGAATGGCCCGCGGCTGTGAACTGGAAACCTCCGTCATCCCCTATGTTCGCGGAGATCAGGTCCGGATAGACAAGGCGCAAAAAGACATCCACTTCGGAAAATCGGAGGACATCTACTGGTTCAGCCGGTATTCGAAGACGGGCACGGCCCGGCGATCCCACGAAGGCGGCCCTCGAGAAGGGGCGGCGGGTGACGAAGGCGGTAATCGGCAATCCGATCGGCCTGATTCGCGAGTTCCGCGGGCGCGAGATTCATCCGCGCGTGGATCACCACCGAGGCGGCGTCACTTGCGGAGGGTCGGGTATTTGATGCCGAGCTGCTCGAGATAGGTCGGATACTTCGAAGGGTCGTAGTAATACTTCTTCATCTGCTCGCGGTATTCAGCCATGATTTTCTTGTTGAGCCAAATGGCGGGCTGATCGCCCGGCCGGATGAAGGGCTGGTATTTCCGCTCCTTCGTCTGCTCGTTGCGGAAGTAGTCCCAGGATTTCCGGATAATCTCCGGATGATGCAGCAGGTCGAGGATGGTGAAGGCCAGCACCTTGGCTCCGGCGGTGGCCCCCTTGTGCGCGATCGGCGTCGCCATGGCGATGGCGTTCGACCAGTTGTGCCCGGGCAGGTTCGGAATATTCGAGGGGAACGAGAGGGTGACGGTGGGGACGTTCCAGGAAATATCGCCGATGTCGTCGGAACCGCCGCCGGTGCGCGCTTCCTCGGCTGGCGGGCCTTTGAACTCGGCAAGCTTTGTGTGCAGCCCTTCTTCCTTCACCTTCAATTCCTTCTGCAGCGCTTTGGCCAGCGCCTGGTCGTCTTCGGACCATTGGGGAAGGCCGACCTGCTTGATGTTGGCGTACATGGTCTCGGCAAGGACCCTGTTCATGTGCGTGGGCCATGCCGACCCGAGCAAACGGGACGTAAACGTGGTGTTCGTCATGAGGGTAGCGCCTTCGGCCATCTTGTCGCCGATCCTCCACAAGTCCATGACGTGGGGGTAGTCGAGTTCGCGGAAGAAGTACCAGACGGAGGCGTTGCGAGGAACCACGTTGGGCTGATCGCCGCCATTGGTGATGACGTAGTGGGAGCGCTGCTGGAGGCGCAGATGCTCCCGCCGGAAGTTCCAGCCGGTGTCCATCAGTTCGACGGCGTCGAGGGCGCTGCGGCCGCGCCAGGGAGCCCCGGCGCTGTGGGCGCTTTCGCCTTCGAAGCGATATTCCACCGACACCATCCCGCTGCCGGACCCGTCCCCCCAGGAGGCGCTGAGGTTGCTGCCGACATGAGTGAAGAGCACCGCGTCGGCGTCCTTGAAGAGGCCCGCGCGGACGTAGTACGCCTTGGTCCCCAACTGTTCTTCGGCGACGCCGGGCCATAGCATGATGACGCCGGAAAGCTTTTCGCGCTCCATGACGCGTTTGATGGCGAGGGCGGCGGTGACGTTCAGCGCCTGGCCGCTGTTGTGGCCCTCTCCGTGGCCGGGGGCGCCTTCGATAAGAGGATCGTGGTAGGCGACGCCCGGCTTCTGGGAGGCCTGGGGAATACAGTCGATATCGGAGCCCAGGGCGATCACCGGTTTTCCGGAGCCCCAGGTTGCGGTCCAGGCCGTGGGGATGCCCGCGATGCCGCGCTCAATGCGGAATCCCTCTTTTTCCAGCATCGTGGTGAGGTAGCGCGAAGTCTCGAACTCCTGAAAGCCGAGTTCGGCAAAGCTGAAGATGGTATCCACCATCACCTGCGTCTGCTTCTTCATGCCGTCGATCTGGCCGGCAAGATCGGCCTTCAGGGCGGCCTCTTTGTTGACTTGAGACCATCCTGGCATGGCCGCCAGAACGGCAAGCGCGGCGCATGGCAATGCGGACATCAGTTTCATCGTTGGACTCCTTCGAGAATTCAATCATCTCAAAACGGCGGAGCGGCTCACCATCGGATTTCCGTCCCTGCTATCTTTTATGGAATGCGCGTCCTAATTATCGGCGGGACCGGTTTCCTCGGTCCACACATTCTGTGCGCACTCCAAGGCCATCACCTGACCGTTCTCCATCGCGGCAAATCGAACACCTTCATTCCCCCGGGCGCGGAAACCATCCTCGGCGACCGGGCCGATCTGGCCGACCATGTACGGGGCCGGCAATTTGATGTCGTGATCGACTGCATCTGCACCAACCTGTCCGATGCCGCGACCCTGGTCGAGGCCTTCCACCGAAAACCAACCCGGATTGTCATGCTGAGCAGCGCCGACGTCTATCGGGCGCATGAGGTGATGCATGGCAGAGATGCCGGGCCGCTGATGCCGGCGCCGATCCGTGAGGACGGGGAGTTGCGCCGTTACCGCTACCCGTATCGCGGGCAGAAGATTCCCGGCTACGAGTGGGTGGATACGAACCGTTACGACAAGATTCTGGCGGAACAGGCCCTGGCGCCGCTCGAGCCGACGATTCTGCGGCTGCCGATGATCTATGGCCCGAGGGATCCGCTGCACCGGTTCCGCACGTTTCTTCAACAGATGGACTCCGGCCAGACGACGATTTCCATCGAGGATGAGTTGTCGAGGTGGAAAGGATGCTGGGGATACGTCGAGAATGTAAGCGATGCGGTGGCGCTGGCGGCGATCAGCACACGCGCCACGGGCCGCACGTATAACGTCGCGGAGCAGAACAGTCCGGACTTCGGAACATGGCTGCGGCTGCTGGCGGACGCCGCCGGGTGGAAGGGCGCCATCGTGCCCGTGCACGAGCGGCAGATGCCGTTCCACTACGAGCAACACTGGACACTCGATTCCAACAGCATTCGCGCCGAATTGGGCTTCCGCGAACGGATCGGCCGCGCCGAGGCGATGAGGCGGACCGCGGCCTGGGAACGGAGTCAGCCCATGGCCGCGGCCGTGGGGCGGACGTGAACTAACCCATGCGCGCGAGTTTGCGGGCCAGCAGCATGGCAATCTCGAGCGCCTGTTCGTAGTTGAGGCGCGGGTCCACTTCGGAGCGGTAGGCGAGTTTGAGGTCCTCCTCGGTGAGGCCGCGCGCTCCACCGGTGCATTCGGTGACGTTCTCGCCGGTAAGTTCGATATGTACGCCGCCAAGGTGAGATCCGTGCGCGGCGTGCAGGTCGAACGCCTGTTCCAACTCGGCGAGGATGTCCCCGAAGCTGCGGGTCTTGATGCCGTCCGAGGTGAGGAAGGTGTTGCCGTGCATCGGATCGCAGATCCAGCCGGCGGGGCGTCCCGTCCGTTGCACCGCGCCGATGAGCGGTGGCAGTCCGGAGGCAATGCGCCCTGCGCCGAAGCGGTGAATGAACGTGAGACGCCCTGGCTCATCGTTGGGATTCAGGATATCCATCAGACGGACGAGGGTTTCCGGTGAGGTCTGGTGGTCCACCTTGACCCCGATGGGATTCCGGATGCCGCGGAAGTATTCCACGTGCGCCCCATCCGGTTGCGCGGTGCGCAGGCCGATCCACGGAAAGTGGGTGGAGAGATTGAACCACCCCTCGCGCCTCGGCACGCGGCGCGTTTGGGCCTGCTCGTAGTGCAGGTGGAGGCCCTCATGGCTCACGAAGAGGTCGACGCGCTCGATTTCACCGGCGCGGATGCCGAGAATATTTTCCATGAACCGCACCGCTTCCCCGATATTAGCCGCCATGCGGTGATATTCGTGCTCGAGCGGGGTGTCCCGGGCGAAAGAAAGGTCCCAGGACTCGGGATGGTGAAGATCGGCGAAACCGCCTTTGGCCAGCGAGCGGAGGAAGTTCAGGGTAAGCGCCGCGCGTTCGTAGGCGCGCAGGAGGAGACCGGGATCGGGCTTGCGGTCTTCTTCAGTAAACGTAGGGTGGTTGATGAGATCGCCGCGGTAGGTTGGCAGCGTGACGCCGTTACGGGTTTCGGTATCCTCCGAACGAGGCTTGGCATACTGTCCGGCGATGCGAGCGATACGCGTCACGGGCTTCTTGCTGCCGTGCACGAGGATGAGGCTCATTTGCAGCAGGATTTTGAGCTTTGCGGCGATGATGGCGCCTTGGCAATCCTCGAAGCTCTCGGCGCAATCGCCGCCCTGAAGAATGAATCGCCGGCCTGCCTGCGCCTCGGCCAGTTGCGATTTCAGTTGCAGAATTTCATACGAGGTGACCAAAGGCGGAAGTTTCGCGAGTTCCGCGAGCGTGGCGTTGAGTTGCCGGGGGTCTTCGTAACGCGGTTGTTGCAGCGCCGGCCTGGCCTGCCAGGAATCCGGCTTCCAAAGCTGTGAATCTGGATCTATTGCCTCTGACAAAAAATCAGGGTAACACAGGCAGGGTTTCGCGCCGGGAAATCCGGGCGCGGATTAGCGCCTGAGCGTGGGCGGCTTCCTGTCAGCCAGTTGACGGCTCCTGGCCGACAGGCCGCGGATCTCGGCTGCATCGGCCGCGCCAGGGGCCAGTTTCAGGTACGTGTCAAAAGCTTCAACCGCCTTCTTGTACTGGGCTCTTGCCTGGCAGATCAAGCCGATCTCCCGGTACGCGGGTGCATAACCGGCGTTGAGGTCAATCAGCCGGCTCATTTCCTGTTCGGCCTCGTCATACCGGCCGCGCAACCGGTAATGTGTCCCCAGGATCTCCCGCAGGTAGGCTTGCCGGGGACCGAGTTGCACGGCCAGCTTGAATTCCTTTTCCGCCGCGTCCACCTTACCCCGCCGCTGATACTGCACCCCGAGATGCAAGTGCGGCAAGGGCCAGCCTGGCGCGAGTTTCGCGGCATTTTGAAAAGAGCGCGTGGCCTCGTCATCGTTGCGAAGCGCCTCGTGCGCCAGTCCCAGGGCGTTGTGCGAATACGCGGCTTTAGGGTCCAGCACGGCAGCCTGCCGCAAGGCTTCAATCGCTCGCGGATAGTTCCGGTCCACGATCAGAGATCTGCCTTCGCAGAAAAGGCGCTTGGCGTCGAGTTGGGTCTCGCCCGGCTCCAGTGCTTTCTGGAAATGGAACGCCCTGGCGGCCCGGTGAAAGGTGTCGGGTCGCAGTTCGGTAGGCGGCAATTGTACATAGTCGATGATGGCCCGCTGGCCGATGCCGGCGAGAGCCGCGCTGAGGGCTGCCTCGATGTCGCCGCGCTGGGGGTCGTTCCCCCGCTCGCGAACCAGGCGCTGATACAACTCCCAGGCGCCTCCGGGCTCGAGAATCTTCCCCGAACGGATAGCCGAATGCGCCATTGCGGCGAGCGGGGAACTGGGCAGCGAGGCGGTTTCGGGAAGGGCCGTGGTTAGATTCAGGTAAGTCTTAGCCGCGGAAAGAACAACGCGCTGGCTGAGGGAGTTGCCGCCCGGCGAATCTATCGACAGTTCGTGCGGTCCCGCTGTGAGGCCCTCAATTCGAAGGTTTTCCGAGGGCCTGATCCGGCCGCGGTATGCGCTGTCGAGATATACTTCGCTTCCCGCCGGCCCGCGGAGTTCCAGGGTGAGCAGGGAGGGAAGAGCGGGTGGCTGGGATTTGGCGACCACGCTGAGCGGCAGGGCGGGATCGAAGTGTCCGGCAGCCCGCGGATGCTGCAGCGCCTTCGTCCGCTCAGGGACCACCTCGGCAAGGTATTCCGACAATTCTGTCGCGCGCACGACGCCGTCGCTGTTGCGGTCGGCCTTTCCCTGGAGGCCTTCGAGCAGAAAGTGGGTGAACGCGCCGTGTCCGCCGCCGAATTCCTCGCTCTCGAAGGACCGCTCGTCGGCCCGCGAAGCAAGCAGTCGCAGCACACCACGCCCCTTGTCGCCGATCTCATCCAGATACCGGGAGATAAGCGCCTGTTCGGCGGCGCCTCGCGCCGACCAGCCGATATTGCCGGCATGACAGGCATCCACCAGCAACACTACCGTTCTCGCGCGGATTCGTTCCGTGATGATCTTGTCGAGTTCAGATATCGGGAGCGCCGTCGCGTAGAGGTCTTGTGGGTCCGAATCGTGACCCAGGAGATAGCCGTCCCGCTCACCTTCGGTCACGCCGTGGCCCGCAAAGAACACGTACACGACGTCTCCAGGCTCGGCGGAGCGCGCCAGCCAGGTGCCAAGGGCCGTGCGCATTGCGGAAAGCGTTGCATTCTCCTCCAGAAGCACCTTCAGGTGACTGGAGGGGAATCCGCCCCCGTTCGGACTGCGCAGGAATGCCGCGAACGCCTCCGCGTCCCGGTGCGCGAAGCGAAGTTGCGCCTGGGGAGGCAGGTTCTTGTAACGCGAGATGCCGATTACAATTGCCCAGAGCTTACCTTGCCTTTCAAGACCCGAGCCGCTTTCGATCCACTCCACATTCAGGTCGCGCCGCGCTCCCGGGGCCGTTTGAGGCGCGGCGGGCATACCAGACAACAGGAGCACCAACCATACTCGCGTAGCGGTAACGCGCGCGCGCCAAGGCGTGCGGGCACGGGAGCCCGTTCCCGGTTCCCGCGCCGCTCCTCCTATTTTTCTTGTGGCCGTCATCTCCCTAACCAGACTCGACTCCCGCCGCCGGCCTCGGATGTCTTGCATCCCGGACCACATTGAAGTAGCCGGGATCCATAAATTGCCGTGAATTTGCCGGACCGGTTTATGCGCACGCAGTGCTCCTTCACATTGACGTGCGAAAAACAGACGCGGGATGGACACCGGATTCCGGAGTGTGGCGGCGCGCGCCGCGTCTCGCGCCACACGCGCCCGCGGGCGCGTCCCCGTCAGCACGGGCAGGGCGAAATCCCAGGCAACCCCTCTTGTCCGGCGCGAATTGTTGTCCCGGCCACGGACGGGCACGGCCCGCGCTCCTGGTGCGAATGCGCAAACCGCATACGGACGCACGTTCCCAACAGGACCGCCGCACCACCCGCGTTTTGCCATTTGCAGTCCCATGCGTGATCGCCGGCGGGCAGTTGTAGAGCGTTTCGGCCGCCGGCCATGCGGCCCCACCCACCACCCTCCGCCCCGCCGGGCAGGATACCCTGCGAGAGACAACCGCCTCCGGCGGCAAAGTGGTGGTGGAGGGCGCTGATGATCCCGTATCCTGATATGCCCGGCGCCCCTCGTGGCCCTTGCAGTCCCGGCACGCCCTGGAGGCCTGGGGCCTGGCATCTCTTGGCCCAAGGCGTCTGGGCGAGGTCATTCAGGTCCACCGCCGCCCGCTCCGGCCCGAAATTGACGCCGGCGATGGTCATCACGTTCGGCAGGCCCGAGGGTAAATAGACCACCTCGGCTTTTCTGAACTGAATGACCAGCCGGCCGTGTGGCTCTGCCTCCACTTCGGGCACGACCACAACAGCCCGGGAGAAGCAAAGCGCCGGAGCAAGCTTCCTGGCTTCGTTGCCAATAGACTTCATTTGCAAGCTCCTCAAACCTCTCGGAATCGGGGCGAACGTTGCGTACGCCGCGCCTGTCGCGGCGCGGCGCAACCCGGCGCGGGTCTCTTCCGCTGTCTCCCGGAAGCCGGAATGTTACTTCCCTTGCAGATCCGGATAGGGCGTATTCCACCCTTTGGCGGCCCACCATAGAATCTGGTTCAGCGTCTCTTGCGGGATGTCATCGGGCTCATCCCAATTCATGGCGGCGGAGGCGCGGGCGGCCCAGAGTTGCCTCCCTCGGAGCGCGGCAGCGGGCGGATTCATTTCATCGAGAGCCACCTTGGGCGTGAGCGCCTCATAGGACGAGAGGCCGGGTGTGGCCGTGAAGATGCTCGTCATCGCGCGGGCGGAGGCGACGTAGCGGGTCTTCGGCGGGATGCGGAAAATCTCCTGGATGGTGCGGACCATGCTGGTGTGGTTGTAGTGATTGGAGTCGACCGCGGCGCGCCGGACCATCGGACCGATGGCGAGGCCGACGGTGCGGTGGCCATCGACATGGTCGACGCCGTTCTGGGCGTCGTCCTCGGTGACGAGGATTAGTGTCTTGGGCCAGAAGCGGCTCTTCGAAACGGCGGAGACGATGCGGCCAAGCGCGAGGTCATTATCGGCGACCATGGCGCGCGGAGTCGGCGAGCCGGGGCGAGTGCCGTTGGTGTGATCGTTGTTCAGCGTGAGGACGCTGATGTTGGGGAACTTGCCGCTCTTCTCCCTCTCGGCGAATTCTCTCAGCCACTCTTCGGCGCGGATCTGGTCGGGAATGTTGGTGCTCGAATGCGGATACCGGGGACTGATGAGGTTCTTTATCGCGGGGACTCCGCTCTTGCAGCCGACCGCGTTCTGCCACTTGCCTTCCTTATAGAGGCGCCAGTAGTGTTGCCAGGAGTGGTCTTCCGTCTCATTCATGTCGACCGGCATCTGTTTGGCGGCGTCCCAGCGGCCTTCGAGACAGAATTCGCCGTAGACGCGGACATCAAGCGGGCGGGTGGCGGATTGCCAGAAGAAGCCCGCGGGGGAGACGGTAAGGGCATCGGCCATGTTCCAGGCATAGCCGCGCGGGCTGGCGGCGAAGGCGCGCTCAACGTAGTCGCTGACAAAGGCCTGCATCAGCCACTGGTGGCCGTCGAAGCTGATGGCGCCGCCTGCGTGGAAGTTGTCAAGGAGGACGTATTTTTCCGCGAGCGCATGGTGGTTGGGGGTGATGTCGCGGCCGTACATGACCAGGTTGGGGTCGCCGTTGCCCTTGCCCATGTCGCCCAAGACCTGGTCATAGGTGCGGTTCTCCTTGATGATGAAAATAACGTGCTCGATGCCGAGGGAAGGTAGATTGGCGATGCCGCCGGCCGGTTCGAAGCGCGGCATGTTGGCGGCGCGGACTTCGCGCGTGCCCGCCGAGAGTTGCGCCGGGGCCGGCGAGGGGAGGCGGGAGAGCGAGCCTTCAAAGGCGCGGGTGTTAAAGGTCCCCTTGCCGTCGGCGGTGTTGCCGGTCCCCTTGATCGAGAGGACGCGGAGCGCGCCCTGCGAATCGACGGTAACCGCGCTGGGGAACCACGCGGTGGGAAGAGCGCCTTCCACTTTCCAGGCGCCGCCCTTCCGGCGGATGACGGCGATGGCATTGTTGCCTCCGCAGGCGACATAGATGGTGTGGCCGTCGGGAGAGAAGACGGCGTTGATGGGCTGGCTGCCGATGGTGTGTTCCGGGTAGGCCGGGATGGGGACATCGGTGCGCTTGAGTGTCCTCGTGTCGAAGATGGAGAGAGTGTCCGAGTGGCCATTGGCGACGGCAAGAAGACTTTCATCCGGGCTGAGCGCCATGGAAGAAGGCGCCATCCCGGCGGCGATTTCCTGAGTCTTGCCGGTTGCGGGATCGAGGATGGTGACGGCGCCCGAATCGGCGGAGCCCGTCTTCGGGTCGGCGAGGACTTCGGAGCCGCTGGTGGGCGCGACGGTATCGCCGGGACGCGGGCGGCGGCCGCCGCGGTTGCTGATGTAGACGCGCTTCGAGGAGGCGACGACGGCAAAGGGCGCCATGCCGGTTTCGATCTCGCGCAGCAGTTTGCGCGAGGCGACATCGAAGAGCGCGACGGTGTTGTTGCGGCTGAAGGCGACGTAGGCGGTCTTTCCGTCGCGGCTGAAGGCGATGCCGGCGGGGACAGGATGTCCTTTTAGGGGCAGGCGCGCCCGCGGGCCGAGCTTGCCGTTGTCATCAAGGGCGCCGAGGATGAGTGCGTCGGGGCCGTTGCGGGTGGTTTCGCCGGCCCAGATTTCACGGTCATCGGGAGTGATGGCGACGCCCGTGTAGGAACTCGAGCGCATGGGCATGCGGGCGAATTCGACGCCGGTGGAGCCATCCAGCAGATCGACGGAGCGGGAGTTGAGGACCGCGAGGAAACGCTTCTTCGAATCGAAGGTGAAATCGACGGGGCGGCCTTTGAGGGGCTGCAGTTCTCCCCATGCCGCCAGGAGTTGATTGGTGGGCAGCAGGAAGACCCCGGAGTCCTGTCTTCCCATGCGGGCATTGCTCTTGAGAAGGGCGAAAACACCGCTTTCTCTCGCGGCAAGGACGATTAACGAAAGGAATGAAAACGCAGCAATGATCAGGGTGCGGCGATGCATGAAAACTCCTTGCACCATGGTAGAGCATGGCCCATCACTCCCGGGGCGCTCCTTACCCCTCCACTTCCGAATTCACCGCCTGGATCAGCGCCCGCACATATCCATATCCGAAGGCGAACGATTGCAGCTTGCCCGGGTCATCCGCATGCTGCGGCATATGGTCCGGACAGATCGAGCCGGCGAATTGCGTATCCCGCAAAATCCGCATTACTTTATGAAAATTCATCTCTCCTTCATCCGGGTACACTTCCTCGAATCCATTCAACCCGCCGCGGATATTACGCATGTGAATCTGATAAATCTTTCCTTTTCTCCCCAGGTATTCCACAACCGGCAGGATCTCCGCCGCCGGCCGCTTCAAGCCTTCTCCCACCGTTCCCAGGCACAACTGGAATCCGTTGTACGGGCTGTTCACCACGGCTTCATAGCGTTTGATGGCGTCGAAGATCGATGGCGCATCCCAATTGTCCGCGCCCTGATACCCGAACGGCAGCCCCGGCGGATCGTAGGGGTGGCAGGCCATCCGCACATCATGCTCCCTCGCCACCGGGATCACCCGCTCGAGGAAATGCGTGATCCGCTCCCAGTACTCTTCCGCGTCCACTCGCCCCGATGGCCCCGCCGGCAGGCTCTTCCAATCCTCCTCCAAACGGAACGCCGCATACGTCACGTTGCCGCGCCCCTTCGTCTGCCGGTTCCGCCGGATGGGGATCACCGTCCAGTGGTACGTGATGATCTTCACCCCGTTCCGCGCCGCCTTCTGAATGTTCCCAACAATGTTGTCCAACTCCCGCTCGCGCTCCGCCCCTTTGGGCAGCGTGATGTAGCGCGCGTCCATGCGGATCGCCTCCAGGGTCACCCCCGCCCGGTTGCAATCGTCCCGCATCTTCTCGAGCGCATCGGAATCCCAACCGCCCGCGGGCGATTCTTTCTTCACCTGCACCGTCAGGTGCTTCACCCCATGGCGCAGGTTGTATTCCAGGTTCTCCTTCGACGTGATTCCCGCGCCGGCCACGCCGTGATAATCGCCGCCCACGTGCATCAGCGTGTTTTTCCTGGGCGTGCGCGCCCCCTGCGCGATGCCGCTTTCGGCCGCGCCCGCCAGGCCCGCCGCCGCGGCCCCGCGCCACATCTTCTTCCCGAATTCTCTCCGCCTCATCATTACTCACCCTCCTTCGCCCAAAATGCCGCAAACACACGCGTTGATATAATACACAACGAAAGGGAGATTGGAATTGTCTGAATCGAGTTCCCGCAGATTTTTCCTCGGAGCCGCCACTGCCGCCGCCGCTACTCGCGTTCTCGGAGCCAATGACCGCATCAACGTCGCTATCGTCGGCATCGGCGGCCGCGGCACGAATCATCTGAACATCTACGCCCGCCTCCCCGGCGCCCGCGTCGCCGCGCTCTGTGACGTGAACCAGGCCGCCCGCGAGAAAGCCCAGGCTACCCTCGTGCGCGTCACCAGCGAGAAGGCCAAGGAATACGAAGACATGCGCCAGGCGTTCGCCGACCCCGGCGTTGATGCCGTCTCCATCGCTACGCCCAACCACTGGCACGCCCTGGCCACCATCTGGGCGTGCAAAGCCGGCAAGGATGTCTATTGCGAAAAGCCCGCCTGCTACAACATCCACGAAGGCCAGAAGATGCTTCAGGTGGCCCGCGAAACCAGGCGCATGGTCCAGATCGGCTCCCAGCACCGCAGCACGCCCTTCAAGATCCGCGCCATGCAACAACTCAACGACGGACTTATCGGCAAGGTCTATCTCTCCAAGGGCCTCTGCTTCAAGCGCCGCGTCTCCATCGGCCATAAGCCCGACAGCCCCACCCCTCCCGGATTAAACTGGGACCTCTTCCTCGGCCCCGCCCCCATGCGCCCCTTCAATGAACTCCGCTTCAAGTACAACTGGCACTGGTTCTGGGACACCGGCAACGGCGATATCGGCAACCAGGGCGTCCACCAGATCGGCATCTGCCGCTGGGGGCTCGGAGATCCCGAATGGCCCAAGTCCGCTGTCTCCACCGGCGGCAAGTACGTCTACACCGACGATCAGGAGACCCCTAATACCCAACTCGCCAGCTTCGATTACGGCGGCCGCGAGATCGTATTTGAAGTCCGGGGACTCCTCACCGGCGGCGAAGGCATTCCCGCCCACCGGCGCCGCCGCGGAGAAACGGAGACCACCGTCAAGACTCCGAAAATGCCCATCAACGTCATGGTCGGCAACCTCTTCTATGGCGCCGATGGATGGATGGTCATGGATGACCAGGGCGTCCAGGCGTTCAAAGGCGAAAGCAGCGAACTCATCATGGAAGACTACGGCGAGCGAGGCCCCGGCGGCGACACCACCCGCCTCCACATGGAGAACTTCCTCTCCGCCTGCCACTCCCGCAACCACGCGGAACTCCACGACGAGATCGCCAACGCCTATCTCAGCGCTTCGCTCTGCCACCTCGCCAACATCAGCTACCGCACCGGCCACAAGCTGACCATCAATCCCGGCCCGCGCTTCGCCAACGATGCCGAAGCCAACAAAATGATTACGCGGCCCGAATACCGCAAGCCCTACGTGGTCTGATCGCTTACGCCGGAATGGATGCGCGGCCCGGGGGGTTGTTCGGCTAAGATCCGCGCTTCGGCCACGAGCATCTCGCTCCAGCGCGCATCCACCACTGCCTTCTTCGCCACTTTGCAGGCCAGCTTCAGAAACACCTTGTAGTGGCCGAACTCCGAAGTGAACAGCGCAGTGTAAAAGCGCGCCAGTTCCTCGTCTTCCGCCGCCTCCGCCAGCACGGCAAACCGCTCGCAGGACCGCGCCTCAATGAGAGCGGATACGAACAACCGGTCCAGCACCTCCCCGGCCTGGCCCTTGCGCACCAGCAAGCGCAGCGCGTTCGCATACGGGTTCTTGTGGACCCTATGCAACCGCCCGCCCCGCCGCACCACCATGCGGGTGACCTGCGCCAGGTGCGCGGCTTCGTCACGCGCCACACTGGTCATGGTTTCCACCCACCCCGGGGCCCAGTCGCCGGGCCACTTGGTCAGCAGCTCGAGCGCGTTGTTCGCCGCCTTCCTCTCGAGGAAGGCATGGTCGATCAGTAACTCCATCGGCTGGGCAAGTACTCCGCGCGCCCATTCCATCGGCGTGCGCGACAGTAACGGAAGCGTATCTATTTTTTCAACAACGGCGGGCGTCACAACTCAAACTTAACCCACCGCGCCCGCAGGAGCATAATGAACCTCATGAGCCTGCATCGAAGACAGTGGATGGCGGCCAGCCTCGGCCTGCTCGCCCCGCGCGCCTCGCGCGCCGCCGCGGCCCGCATCGAGATCCTTCCCGAAGAGCCCATCGGGAGAATCTCGCCCGATATCTACGGGCACTTCACCGAACACCTCGGCGGCTGCATCTACGACGGCATCTGGGTGGGCGAGAACTCCTCCATCCCCAACACCGGCGGCATCCGCAAGGCGCTCACCGACAACCTGAAGCGGCTGAAACCTCCCGTCATCCGCTGGCCCGGCGGCTGTTTCGCCGATAGCTACAACTGGCGCGACGGCGTCGGTCCCCGCGCTGCACGGCCGCGCCGCACCAACTTCTGGGCCAACACCGAATACCTCTCTAAAGCCCCTGACGGCCCGTACAAGTACGACCCCAATCACTTCGGCACCAACGAGTTCGTCCGCTTCTGCAAGCTTGTGGGCGCCGAGCCCTACCTCGCCGCCAATTTGCGCAGCCTCAAGCCCCTCGATTTCTACGAGTGGATCGAATACTGCAACTCGCCCGCCGGCTCCACTACGCTTGCTGACCTGCGCGCCGCCGGCGGCGAACGCAACCCCTTCCCCGTCCGCTTCTGGGGCGTCGGCAACGAAAGCTGGGGCTGCGGCGGCAACTTCACCGGCGACGAGTACGCCATCGAGTACCGCCGCTTCGTCGAATGGGCGCCGCGCTTCGGCGTCCCTCTCTCCTTCATCGCCTCCGGCCCCAACGTCGCCGACTACGCCTGGACCCGCTCCTTCTTCTCCAAACTCACGGAAAAGAGCAAAGGCCCCCTCCGCACCCTCTATGGCGCGGCCCTCCACTACTATTGCGGCACTACGGGCAAAGGCGATGCCGTCGATTTCACCGCCGATGACTGGTATGCCCTGCTCTCCAAGGCCACCCGCATGGAGGAATTGATCCGCAACCACTGGCAGATCATGGGCGAGATCGACACCGAACACCACGTCAAGCTCATCGTGGACGAATGGGGCGCCTGGCACAAGACCGCCGACATCGCCCCCGGCTACCTGTTCGGATACTTCCCCACGCTCCGCGATGCGCTCGTCTCCGGCCTCACGCTCGACATCTTCAACCGGCACGCCGATAAAGTGGCCATGGCCAACGCCGCCCAACTGGTGAACAACATCCACACGTCCTTCATCGCCCATGAAGACAAGTTCACCGTCACCCCTGTCTTCCACGTCTTCGAGATGTACGCGGCGCACCAGGGCGGCATGTCCCTGCGTACGGAATTTCTCACTCCGCGGCTGAAGCCGCCATCCGGTCACGGCCTGGCGAGTCTATCGGGATCCTGTTCACTGCACGGCGCCCGCCTCGTGCTCAGCGTCGTCAACGCGGATGAAAAGAATGCCCTCGAGACCGAAATCCACGTCCGCGGCCGCCGCCTCTCCCCAATCTCGGCAGCCGTTCTCACCTCGAAGGATATCCACGCCCACAACTCTTTCGATCACCCCAACGCCCTTCAGCCGGTGGAAAAGAAACTCGCCCCCGCCGGCGATCCTTACGTCTACTCCTTCGCTCCTGCTTCCGTCACGCGCCTGGAGTTCGATCTAACGTAGGGCTTCCGTTGACGCCGTGGCCTTCTCCTCGTAGGCGCGCGCCTGCTCCTCACCACCCGCCGCGTGCGCGGCCTTCGACAGCTCGAGATAGATGAACCCGAGGAAGTTCGGCTCGCCGGCCAGCACCTCCTCCTTCGCCAGTTCCGCCTCGAGTCGCATCGCCAATCCTTCGAGCCGCCTTGCCGCCCCGCCCCGTTCCGGCGCCCGCCGCAGATCCAGAATCGCCAGCGCCGTGTGCCGCGGCAGCAGCGGGATGCGCATCTGCATCTCCATCTCGTACACCTCGCGCTTCGCCTCCGCTTCCTCGAGTGTTTCCAGATGATCCATCCACCGCGCGAAGTCGCCCAGCTTCGTAAACCGAGGTGAGCCTCCGCGGGCGTGCGCATTCTCGAGCAGCGAGTTGCCGAGCACGACGCGGTGCTCTTCCATCACCGCCCACTCTCGTTCCGCCCCGGCCTTCCGGTACAGGATTGCCGCTGAGAGAAAGTACACCAGCGCGCCCTGCACGTAGGCGAGAAACGCGCCCATCGTCGCGCTCTCCTTCGCCCGCCGCAACCGGCCCTCCCCGCGCGCCCGCATCCCTCTGGCGGCGCGCAGCGCCCATTCCCGAACCGGCTCACCCTCGAAGTAGGAGTGCTCCAGGTAGAATGACGGGTCCAGCGCCGGTATCACCACGGTCCGCTTCTTCCTGCCCTTTTCCGCCACCGGAGCGACCGCTTCCAGGCTCAGCCGGTACACCGAAGACAAATTGTACGGGCACGTGTGGAACAGCGCCAGCGCCGCCAACTGCCGCGCGACATAGTAGCCCGGCAGCAGAAATCGCCCATACCCCAGGCTCAGACGGTCCTCCAGTTTCCACGCGTAATCGAGGATCTCTGCATCCGGCGCGCGCGCCGGATCGCGCGGCGGCGGCGCCTGCGACAGCAGCCGGATCGCGGTTTCATCGAGGCTTCCCTCCACCGCTTCCCGCGGACGCATACGGTCCGCGTCATAGTAGCGCGACAGACTCCGCATCGCATCGAGCAGCCCCGATTCCTCGAGCAGCTTCGGCGCATGTTCGCGAATCCACGAGGCGTGAGCCAGCACTGCCGGCCACAACACCGGCTTCACTCCCTCGCCAACGTCCTCCATCTCGCCCTCGTCCATCGGCGGCCGCTCCTTCGTCGTGTAGCGCGTGCCGTGCTCCACCACGAGATACACCGTGCCCTCCGGCGTTGAGAACCGCAGCGCGCCGCGCCCGCGTTCCATCAGCTTTTGCAGCGCTCCCGCGTTTCTTGCGTTGGTCTCCGCCTCCAGCGGATCGAGCGCCGCCAGCGCCCCAATCAGACGCATCAAATCGCCCATGCGGCTGTTCAGTTCATCCGATGTATCCGGCATTCTCAACTCTCCAGACCGAGTTCGCGCGACAACTGCCCGCTCAACTTCTCCGCCAACGCCGCCGCGCGTTCCCGCGGCATTCCCGCGTCCGTCAGGAATTCTTCCACTTCCACCCGCGCCAGGTACTTCACCTGCGACGTCTGCGCCGGGGAAAGATTCCGCGGCAGCGTCGTGAACGTCTCGCCGCCGATCACCTGGTCCATCTCCTGCTGAATCACCCGCAGCGCCGGCATCAGCAGATCGGCGCGGTCCTGATCCAACTCGCGCGCCCCGTTGCGCAGTTCGATCAGCCGCTGCCCCACGTCTTTGCCTACGTCCTTCCCGAGGCTCTCCGTGACGCCCTTCAGGACGCCGTAGGCGAAGGCGCCCACCAGCCCCGTGGCTACCGTCATCGCCACCTCGATTCCCGTGAAGTATTGCCGGTCTTTCACGGGGCGCCGCAGATAATGAACGTCCATCCCGATTGCGGCGGACACATCCAGCGCCATGTCGAAAACCGGTTGCGGCATATCATTAGCATGACACGCGCCCGCCCCCGTCTCGCTCATTTTGCGTAATCCTGGAACATGGAGGTTCCCCGTTTGAGACTCTGCCTTGCCATCCCACTTCTGCTCTGCACCCCCCTTGCCGCGGAGGACGCGCGCCCCGTTCTCGACACGGCCCATTCCCCGAAGGCCGTGCTGCATGGTGTCCCGGTCTCCGCTGTCACCCTCGGCGACGGCTTCTGGGCCCCGCGCCGCAAAGTGAATGTCGAGGTCAGCCTTCCCACCTTGCTCGAGTTGTTTGAGCAAAAGGGCATCCTCGACAACTTCCGCCGCATCTCCGGAAAGAGGGACGTCCCCCGCCGCGGTCCGCTCTTCACGGACTCCGATGTTTACAAATGGCTGGAGGCCGTCGCCTTCACCTTGCAGAGCGGCCCGCGGCCCGAACTCCGCGCCTCCGCCGAAGCCGTCATTGACGACATCGTCGCCGCGCAGGAGCCCGGCGGCTATCTCAACACGTACTACTCCCGCGAGAACCTCGCCGAGCGCCACCAGAACATGCGCGGCGGGCACGAACTCTACTGTCTCGGCCACATGCTGCAAGCCGGCATCGCCTGGCAGCGCGCCACCGGCGAGCGCAAACTCCTCGATTCCGGCATCCGCATGGTGGAGTATCTCCTCTCCAACTTCGGCCCAGGCAAGAAGCCCATCTTCACGGGGCACCCCGAGTTCGAACTCGCGCTCGTCGAACTCTACCGCACCACCGCGGACCGCCGCTATCTCGATTTCGCCGGCTATCTTCTCGGCGGCGACCCGCGCAATCACGTCGCTCCGCGCGATATCACCTACCTGTTCAGCGGCAAGCCGTTTTTCACGCGCACACGGCTGGAAGGGCACGCCGTTCGCGCGATGTACGCTTCCTCCGGCGCCGCTGACTACTACCTCGAAACCGGAGACGAACGCTACTTCCGCACTTTGCAAACCCTCTGGCAGGACATGGTCAGGCATAAAATGTACCTCACCGGCGGCGTGGGTTCCCGCGCTTCCGGGGAAGCCTTCGGCGAGCCGTACGAGTTGCCCAACCAGCAGGCCTACACCGAAAGCTGCGCCGCCATCGGCAACATTTTCTGGGATTGGCGCATGTTGCAAGCCACGGCGGCCGCCCCCTACATGGACGTACTCGAGCGCGCTCTCTACAACGGCGCCAACAGCGGTCTATCGCTCGGCGGCAATCTCTATTGCTACCGCAATCCGCTCGAACTCGTGGGCAATCCGGAGGACAAGATCCGGAATCCCTGGTACGACACCACCTGCTGTCCGCCCAATCTCCAGCGCCTGCTCGGCTCCCTGCCGGGCTATTTCTACAGCACCTCGAAAGACGGCCTGTACGTGCACCTCTATCACAACTCGGAATTGAGATGGCATCTCGAAGACGGATCGCCGCTGCTCGTCGCCCAAACGACGCGCTATCCCTGGGATGGCGCGGTGGAACTGAAAGTCGAACCGGCGAAGCCCAGGGAGTTTACTCTCTTCCTGCGCATTCCCGCCTGGGCGCGCAAGGCGGAAATCAGCGTCAACGGCGAAGCCGTACCGGGCGTCACGGCGGGCGCGTACTTTCCGCTTCGCCGCGCCTGGAAGCCCGCGGACCGCGTCCTGCTGCGCCTCGACGTCACTCCGCGCTTCACCGCCGCCAATCCGCGAGTACGGGAAAACCTCGGCAAAGCCGCCGTCGAGCGCGGACCGCTCGTCTATTGCATGGAAGGCATCGATCAGCCATCAGGCGTCGCGATGTTCGACTGGTCGCTCGACGCCGCGGGCAAGTTCGAATCCGAGTGGCGTTCCGATCTGCTGGGCGGCGTCATGCTTCTCCGCCATAAGGCCATGGCGGCGGCAACGCCTTCCGCAACCGAAGCGCTCTACCGCCCGTTCACACCCACCCCCGAGAAGGGCAAACCCGGCGTCATTACGCTGATCCCGTACTACACGTTCGCCAATCGAGAACCGTCGCCGATGCAGGTATGGATCCCCTACCGCTGAAAGCTACCGCGGCATGCCCTGCAGGTACGTGACGACAGCCTCGGTCACATCCTGCTGAACGCGGTCGCTGAACACGCTTGTCGCCGGTTCGTATCCGCCCTCGGCGAAGCCTTCCTTCGTCGGCAGATATCCCATCCACCCGTTCGTATAACCGAAATAGAAGGTGTTGCCGAACGGTGAGCGGTTGCGCACCTCCATCGAGATCTCGCAGAACATTTCCACAGGGGCGCTCCAGATGGCCGTGCCATTGATTCTCCAGAACCGCAGCGGCAAACGCACCAGCGGTGATCCGTCCGGGTTCGTGCGTGCGTAGCCGCTCAACTCCTCCGTCCAATCGAGGCCCTTCTTGCGCGGCGTTTCCACCCACTTCTCTCCGGACCACAACGCGACTTCGCCCGTGCCCGCCGCCAACCCGCGGTTGGCCGCCAGAATCCGGTCGCCCAGCATGACGTTGAACTGCGTCAGGTGGCCGCTCTTGGGATCCCGGTACACGCTGTAGATGGGCGCGATGTTTCCCGCCGCGCCATTGATGTACAACATCGGCGCGCCGGTCTTTTCTTCCACATACTCCGCAACGATGCCCGGGGCGTCGCCGCTGATTTCCATCCAACTCCCGCCAAGCACGGTGCCGTGCATCGAGTAGTTCGCAATCAACGCAATAGGCGTGCCGTTCAGACGCTCCAGGCGAATGAGCCCGATCTGCCGGTCCACCGGTCCATCCGGATTCATTCCGAGCGAGATCTTCCCATCCACGTCCCGCGCCCGGCGATTGATGTTGGCGAAGGAGACGCCAGTCCCCATCGCTATGCGCGCCGGCGCCAGCTTTCGAATGGCTTCCTTCACTCCGCCCACCAGTTGACCGATTGCCGCCTCCGTGTATTCATCATCCGCCGCGTGACCGCCGCGCCCTTTCAGCAATATCTTGTAGACATCCGGCGACCCTACTTCCGGCGCCGAATGGGTGTGCGTGACGCTCCAAAGGAAGTTCCGCGCCGGGATGCCCGTCTCCTTTTCCATGCGCCGCGCCGTCTCGTCATATACTGCCGGAGAAAACAGGCCCACATCAGTGGACGCCAGCACGAACCGGTTCCGCCCGTCGTCCATCACCACGATCCGATGGAAGATCCTGTCGTGTACCCCCGTCGATTGGCGGTCGGCATAGCCGATCAGCCATTTCGGAGTAGATGGTGTGATATCCACCTTTACCGCCGCTGCCTTGAAGGCCGCCGCCGCCGGCGCCAGGGCCGTTATCAGAGCAAGCATCAGGATTCGCATAGCGTACGGGAGGCATGGTATCAGATTCACGCAGCCGGTTTGCGGATGCCGTGACATACTTATGGATAATGTCCCAAGTAGCTCCTCGTCGAGAGGTTTTTGATGCCGTTGTGGTGGGGTCCGGAGCCACCGGAGGCTGGGCTGCCAAGAAACTCACCGAATCCGGGATGCGCGTCGCTCTGCTCGAAGCCGGCCCCCAGATCACGCCCGCCGATTTCACCGAACACAAGATGCCGTGGCAAATGCCTTATCTCGGCATGTCGCCGAAGGTCATCGAGGACCGCCCGATTCAAGGCCTTTGCTACGCCTGCACCGAATACAACTACAAGTGGTTCGTCAATGATGTGAGCAACCCCTACACGCAGGAGAAGCCCTTCCATTGGATCCGCATGCGCGTGCTCGGCGGCCGCTCCCTGAGTTGGGGCAGACAGAGCTACCGCTTCAGCGACCTCGATTTCAAGGCCGCTTCGCACGATGGCTACGGCGACGACTGGCCCATCAGCTACGCCGACATGGTCCCCTACTACGAGGAGGTGGAAAAGTACGTCGGCATCAGCGGCGCCTCCGAGGGGCTGCCGCAACTGCCGGACAGCATCTTCCAGCCGCCGATGGAGATGACGTGCGG
The DNA here is from genome assembly GCA_026954325.1 of Bryobacterales bacterium. Taxonomy (GTDB): domain Bacteria; phylum Acidobacteriota; class Terriglobia; order Bryobacterales; family Bryobacteraceae; genus CADEFT01. The sequence goes on from JAIXKK010000017.1 coordinate 27,599, forward strand.
CGAGGAACTGCTGCGCCGCCACGTCAAGGACAAGCTGGGGCGAACGGTCACCATCGGCCGCACCGCCATCCTCACGAAGCCGAAGAGCGGGCGCCAGGCTTGCCACTACTGCGGACCCTGCGAGCGCGGCTGCTCGACGTTTTCCTACTTCAGCAGCCCGTTCACCACGGTAGCTGATGCGCGGAAGACCGGCAGGCTGGCGCTGGTTACCGATGCGGTCGCGAGCCGCATTGTCCTTAAAGACGGCAAAGCCGCCGGAGTGGCTTATATCGACCGCGCTTCCCGCCAACCGCGCCAGGTGGAGGCGCGCTACGTCATGCTGTGCGCCTCGACGCTCGAATCGACGCGCCTGCTGATGAACTCCGGCATCGGCTCGTCAAGCGACGCCATTGGCCGGTACGTAATGGACCACATCTATCAGGGCGGGGCCACGGGCACGATGCCGATGCTCGAGGCCAAGCCGTGGGCGGGTATGCCGCGCCGCCCCAACGGCATCTACATCCCCCGCTTCCGCAACGTGAAGGAAAAGGAGACCAACGGCTTCATCCGCGGGTACGGCTATCAGGGCGGAAGCAGCCCGTCATTCGATTTCGGAGCTTCCGGCTTCGGCGCTTCGTATAAGAACGCAGTCCGCAACGGCTATTGGAACATCGGCATCTCGCTGTGGGGCGAATGCCTGGCGCGCAAGGAAAATCGCGTGGAAATCGACAGGAACCGTGTCGATGCGTGGGGCATTCCGGTCCTCAAAATCAGCGCCGAATGGGGCGATAACGAAAAGAAGCTATGGAACGACGGGCGCGAGCAGGCGGCGGAGATGCTGCGCGCGGCCGGAGCCGCGGACGTCCGCCTCACGGGCCAGTTCTCGATTCCGGGCTTCTGCATTCACGAAGTGGGTACCGCGCGCATGGGGAATGATCCGAAGACCAGCGTGCTCAACAAGCACAACCAGGCGCACGAGGTTCCGAATCTCTTCGTCACCGACGGAGCCTGTTATGTCTCGATTGGTTGCGTCAACCCGACTCTCACCATGATGGCGATCACGGTTCGAGCCTGCGATTACCTCGTGAATGAATATTCCAAGCGGAAAGCCTAGGACGGGCGTACGCCGATGGATGTCGGCTTCGCCCTGTGTCCGGCCGTCGCGTAAAACAGGCTATACACCACCTGTTCTACGAAGCTCACGTTCGTGTCACCCCGCTGCGCTGCTTCCATGTACTTGACGAAGCAGTAAGTCTTGCGCGGCAGTTGCGCGTCGGTGGCCGCCTTGGCGCCCCACAGTGTCATGGACACGAGGAGCGCAACCAGTGCCGCCCGCATGAAGTTCCATGTGATTTTGCTCCTCATGCCTGTAAGACGGCGAATCCCCGCCCCGGGTTAGCGCCTTCGGCCGGAAGTAACAAAACTTAACGTTCGCCCCGGCGGGGAGTCAGGCGCTCGTGTTTTCCACCCACCACGGCTTCGAAGTGGGGTCTTGAATCACAACTTCCTGAAGGAACTTCGCGGCTTTGGTAAGCCCTTCGTCGGGAGACATGAGCGAGTCCTCATGCTCGATCGAGAGCACGTAGTCATAGCCGTACATGCGCAGCGTGCTGACGAACTCCTTCCACCACTCCGCCCCGTGGCCGTAGCCGCAGGTGCGGAAGATCCAGGCGCGATTCTTCTCGTCCGTGTAAAGCTTCATGTCGAGCACGCCGGTCTTTGGAAGGTTGCCGCTGTAGATTTGTGTATCCTTGGCGTGCACGTGGAAGATGGAGTCGCCAAGCACGCGAATGGCGGCGATGGGATCTACCGCCTGCCAGAACATGTGGCTCGGGTCGTAGTTGCAGCCGATGGCCGGTCCGCAGGCGGCGCGCAGCTTCAACATCGTCTCCGGGTTGTACACGATGAAGCCCGGGTGCATCTCGATGGCGATCTTCACGCCGTGATCTTCGGCGAACCTGGCGCGCTTTGACCAGTAGGGGATCGCCTTCTTCTCCCACTGCCACTTGAGTAGCTCCTGATAGTGCGGCGGCCAGGGAGAGGTGACCCAGTTCGGGTACTTCGCCTTGTCGCTGTCGCCGGGGCAGCCGGAGAAATCGATGACCACCGGCACGCCCAGTTTCTCGGCCAGCAGAATGGTCTTGCGATTGACTTCCTGGTTCTTCTTCGCCAGGTCCGCATCCGGGTGGAGCGGTTCCCCGTGACAACTCAAGGCGCTGATCGAGATGCCGTTGTCGTCCAGTTTCTGTTTGAACTCCTTGAGCGCCGATTTGCTTTCGAGCATCGAGAGTTTGCAGTGGGGATCGGTGGGATAGTTGCCCGTGCCCAACTCGACTGTCGTGATGCCGATGCTCTTGATCTTGTCAATCACCTGGTCCAGCGTGAACTGGCCCAGCAGCGCGGTAAATACGCCGACTCTCACTTGGGAGCCTCCTTAATGGATGAAAAATTGCCGATTCCCAGACTAACACAGGGAAGGATTTGGCAAGATAAAACAGTGATGTCCGCATTCCGCACGGCAGTCTGGCCGCAACGGGTGATGCTGAATTGAAAAGCGCCGCGCGGAGTCGAGCCTCTTACCTCATTGGGGCTACACGGCGCAAAGGGAATATTGGACTGTCAGGTGGAACACCGGTTCCTTTGCGCCGTACTTGAAAAACGAGCCCTCCAGCGCATTTCTGGCGGAGAGCTCGGCGGTTACGGTTCACGCCGGCAAGCGGCTCATTTGACCGGCAGCATGACGATGTTCGAACGGGAACCGGCCATGGTGATCTGGAGCGGTTGCTTTCCCGAGGGGACGCCGGGCGGGACAATCACGGCCACCACGTATGTTCCAGGCACTCCGGGATACGCAATGGAGAGCGGCACGAGCCCGGGCCGGCCGCCGATGGTGACGGTGGCCGCGCCGGTGTTGAACAACGCCTCCGGAACAACTGCGCCGGTCTTCAGGGCAGGCGTGGTCTGGCCCATTCCGGTCGTAAATACCGCCAGCGTATCGCCGGCCCTTGCCGGGTTGCCGGCGGAGATGAAGGTGACGTCGCTCACCCTGACGATCTGTCCGCCGTCAGCGCCCATCCGCCAGATGGCGGGAGCCGCCTGTTGCACCGTGACCATGAAGGTGTTGCTCTCGCCCACGCTGTTCTTCACCACTACTTGCCGCATGCCGGGGCTTACTTCGTAGGGCGTCTGCACATCGATCTGCCCGGGCGAAACCATGAGCAGGGGCGCGTTGATTCCATCCACCGTGACCCCAACCCCGTTCAGCGACATCGGTAGCGATTGGCCTTCCCAGGCGAAGTAGTTCGTGTTGGCGTAGGCGAACTGGGCGCCGAAGATGGAAAGCCAGCCGCCCGGCGCGACGTTCCTCTGCCCCTGGTCGATGACGGAACTGAGCGCGTCGCCGATCGTGGGAGTCTTCGTGTATGCCGCCCGGACCTGCGAGCGTACGACCCCGCCGGGATTTACGGTGGTGTGCAGGTTCATGTAATGCTTTTCCGGGTTGACCATCAGGGAGTTCAAGGTAGCCAGCCCGGCAGTGGAACTGACCAACACCGGGATGTAGATGTTGCCGAATCCCGTGTCCGTAATCACCGTGTTTGCGCCACTGATTCCGGTGTTGATGATCACCGGGCCGTTCTGGCCGGCCACCTGATCGTGGATGTGAAGGCCGGTGAAGGCCGCCGCGCCGGGGAATCGGCAGTTGACGTCGAACACGGCGCGTCCGGCGATGACGGCGCCCGATTCATCGCGGATGGTGTTCACCTTGAGGTTCGCGGGCGCCGACGCCTGGATGTCCACGGGCGGAACTTCGTTGGCGGGCGACAGGTTCATGGTGAATACGTTCTCGTCGGTGCGGCGCAACTGGGATCGTATGACGCCGCCCGGAAAGTCGGTGGTGTGGATGTTGACGTAGTAACTCGAGGGGTCCTGGAACAGACCGTTCATCGCGTCCACCTGCGTCTTGTTCGTCATGCTCAACTCCACGGGGAAGACGAGCGAGCCCCTGCCGGTCTCCGTGCTGGGCATGTTCGCCAGACCGGTGTTGATGACCACCGGCGCGTTGACGCCCTTGGAGCCGGAGTGGATGTGGAAGCCGGTCATGGTGACCTGCTTGTCGAAGCTGTAGTCGGCTTCAAACATCACGAGCCCGGTGTTCATGTTTCCCTGCGCGTCGAAGGTGCGCATGGCGGTGACCGCGGCCACGGCCGAGGCGTTCTGGCCGGTAATGGCGGGCACTTCGTCGGCGGGCGACATGATGGCCATCATGGTGAGGATCTCCGGCTTCTGCAACTGGCCGCGGATGACGCCTCCGGGATTCACGGTGGTATGCATGTTGACGTAGAAGCCCGCGGGATTGTCGAGCATGTCTTTCAAGGCGGCCAGCGCGGCGCCGCTGTCGGCGGTGACCTGCGCCGGGCGTGTGATGACGCCCTTGCCAGCGGGATCATTGATGTTGCCCCCCGCTCCCCCGATGCCGGTGTTGATCACCACCGGCCCGTTGACCGTCGAGTCGCCGCGATGGATGTGCAGACCGGTTAGTTCGACTCCGCTTGGAAAGCTGTAGTTCACGATGAAGTCTACCGTGCCGGAGACAACCTGTCCGGACGCGTCGCGTACGATATGGGCGCGGATGGTGGCCGTGCCGCCGGCGGCGATGTCGACGGCCGGGATTTCATTGGAGGGCAGCATGGCTGCCCGGAAAAAGATGGTTTCGGCCGATTGGCCGAACAGGGAAACGGCGGCGAACACACAAAGCCCCAGTGTGCGTTTCATGGTTACCCCCAGAGAAATTAGAAACACTAAGCTATATTAGACACACATTTGGAACCGGGTGGAACACGTCATTCGAACTGTTTACGGAATTCGTTCCACTGTTCCTCGAGGCGGCGGAGGTGTTCTTTCAATTCGGCGACTTCGGCTTCGAGGCGGCCGATGCGGTCTTCACGCATCGGGGCCGGCGGCGGAGCGGCGGTGAGTTCCTCCACATCCACGGGGCCGGCGAGAAGGTGCATGTAGCGGGCTTCCTTCTGTCCCGCCATGCGCGGCAGGCGCAGGGCGAGCGCCTGCAAGTCGCGCTCGATGAGGCGGTCAAGGGTCTCTTCCACTTCCGCCTGATCGGCGAAGGCATGAATGCGGTTGGCGCGGTCTTTCAATTCGTTGACGGTTTGCGGACCGCGCAGCATCATCACGCAGAGCACGGCGATCTCACTCACCTTGAGCCCGCTCTTTTCCGCGAGCAGTTCCTTGAACTTGGGCACGCGATGATCGGCCCCGGTGATCTTCGCGGTAAGCCCGCGTCCTTGCAGCATGACGAGGACGGCGTCCACGGTGACGTCGTCGTAGGAAACCACGGGTTCGCGGCTGGTCTTCTGGTTGCACGCGGTCACCAGCGAATTCAAGGTAAGCGGGTAGACATCCGGAGTGAGGAATGACTTCTCGATCAGACACCCCAGCACCCGCAACTCCTCGGCGCTGAGAGGGGTGGGAATCACGTAGTCCGAGGGAGGCGTGGCGCCTTCTCCGGAGCCGCCAAAGAATACTGTTCTCATCTATTACCAAGTTACTCCGGCAGCTTCTCCTTCGGCTCCGGCAGGAAGAAGCCGGCCGCGACGCCCACGCCATAAACAAGCAAGGCGGCCACGGCTGCCGCGTGGGCAAGTTTGGTGGCGGGCTGGCGCCCGGGGAGAGGATGGAGTAGTTGTCGAAGGCGAAACCGAGGGCGGCGATCAAACAGGCGAGCTACTGAACGGACATGACGCGAAGGCGGCGCCTCGTGGTTGGCCATGAGGGTGATCCCGCCGGTTTAACCGAACCGGGATAGAGCGGTGGTAGCGGCGGTAAGTTCGCGCGGGCCATTGAAAGTCAGCATCGCTTGCCCTTCGGATCCTTCGAGTAGAGCTTATCCACATTCCGCGCGGTGATAAGGCGATGCCTTGTGTAGACCGCTGGGGGCACCGGCCTATTCTGGAGGATGTCGAGAGCGAGGCGGATGAGGGCTTCGCCGTAGCGCTCGGGAAAATAGGCGACAGACCCGATGAGGCGGGTGGCCGGTTGGCGCAGTTCGATGCGCGCATCGAGAGTGGCGCCCTGTCCGGCGGCGGCGCAAAGGTCACTGCAACCGGCGTCATGAAAGGCCTCGATGGCTCCGATCGCGTTCGGGTCGTTCATGGCGAAGATCAGGGTCCGCCGCGGCTTGTGCGTGCGCAGGTGGCGCTTGACGGCGCGAAAGGCTCCCTCGAAGGTGTTGGCGCCATCGAGGCGAAAGACTTGCGGATGGGAGACGGGGGCGAGTTCCGTGAGTCCGGCGAGAGCGCCGGTCATGCGGGATTCGAGGAGCGGGCCGCCGGCGGCGAGTTCGATGAGGAGCACGTGGGAGAAGGCGCCGCTCCAGTGCTCCCGAGCCCAGCGGGCGATGGCGCGGCCGGCGATGCGGCCGGCCTCGTAGTTGTTCGCGCCGTAGTAGATGGCTCCCGGGATGGGGAGGTCGACGGAGATGAGCGGGATGCGGACCTTTTCGAACTTCGACGAGATGACCTGGGCGAGGGATTGGAAGGTCTGGAAGTCGATGGCGACGTCGACGCGTTCATCGATCATGCGGTCGGCGTTACGGCTCGTGATGTCGGGGTCGTAGCGGTTGTCATAGAAGGCGAGATCGATTTCAAAAGCGGCGGAAGCGCGGCGGAGGCTCTCGGTAACCTCGTGGGCGAAGAGGGAAGTCTCGGTTTGCGAGGCATAGCCGATGCGGAGGCGGCGCTTACCGGCCACCTGGACAAGAGAGCGATAGCCGCGGCGGGCGACGCGTTCGACGAATCCGGCTTCCTCGAGGGTGAGCAGGAGGCGGGAGACAGTGGCTTTGTGAAGGCGGGTGCGATCGGCAAGGTCCTGGACGCGAAGGATCTCCCCGGCCTGAGAGAAGGCGCGCAGCGTTTCGCAGGCGCGGAGTACAGATTCGACGCCCCCCGGCATTGTCTCATTATATGTGACAAATACGTCTCACGGAACGAGACGCGCAACAGGAAGAAGTGCGCCTATAATGGCGATGAAATGCGATTTCTGGGACTTCTCGCTTTCCTTTCCAGTGCTTTGTGTGCGCAGACGGAGGTGGACTTCACCAAGCAAGTGGAGCCGCTGCTGCGCGCCAAGTGCCATGGGTGTCACGGGCCGGTGCAGCAGATGAGCGGTTTACGCCTGGACCAGAAGGAGGCGGCGCTGAAGGGCGGCTATTCGGGCGCCGTGATCATTCCGGGTAAGAGCGCGGAGAGCAAGCTGATGCTGCGCGTGACCGGGGCCAAGGGGATGATGGCGATGCCGCCTGGCACGAAAGGGCTGCCCGCGGCGGAGGCGGAGTTGCTGAAGAAGTGGATGGATGAGGGCGCGAAATGGCCGGACACCGTGGTGGCGGGGCCTTCGGCTTCCTCGAAGCGGGTATCGCATTGGGCGTTCCGTCCGATTGATCCGCCGGAGCCGCCGCCGGTGAAGAACGCGAAGTGGCTAAAGAATCCGATTGACGCCTTCGTGCTGGCGCGATTGGAGAAAGAGGGCGTGAAGCCATCGCCGGAAGCGGACAAGCTGACGCTGCTGCGGCGAGTGCACCTGGACTTGACCGGACTGCCGCCCACGCCGGAAGAGATCAACGAATTCCTGAATGACACGGATCCGGATGGCTACGAACACGTAGTGGACCGGTTGTTGACGTCGCCGCATTTTGGGGAGCGCTGGGCGCGGCCGTGGCTCGACCGCGCGCGCTACGCCGATAGCGACGGATATGAAAAGGACTGGGCTCGGCCGTACGCATGGCGCTACCGCCACTGGGTAATTCAGGCTTTGAACAATGACATGCCGTTCGACAGGTTCACGGTGGAGCAACTTGCCGGGGATCTGCTGCCGAAGGCATCGGCGGAAGACAAAGTGGCGACGGGCTTCCTGCGGATGACGCTGACCAACCGTGAAGGCGGCGTGGACAACAATCAGTTCAAGTTCGAGAACACGGTGGACCGGACAAGCACGTTGGGCGCGACGTGGCTGGGGCTGACCATCGGCTGCGCGCAGTGTCACGACCACAAGTACGATCCGATCAGGCAGAAGGATTTCTATCAGCTTTTCGCCTTCTTCGACAAGGTGGAGGAAGTGGACATCGATGCGCCGGTGCCCGGGGAGTTGGGGCCGTACCTGGCGAAGAAGGAGGAGTACCGGGAGAAGCGGGAGGCTCTGCTGAAGGATTACAAAGTGGCGGAGCAGCAGGCGGCGTGGGAGAAGGAACTGCTGTACACGTCCGCGCATCCCGGCGTTCGTACGGATTGGGATTTGGCGTGGGATTGCCTGCTGAAGCTGACGGAAGGCGGAGACGGGGAAAAGATCCTGCGGATTGCGCCGGAGAAGAGGACCGGGCGGCAGAGAGACATCCTGACGGATCACTTTATCCGGAACTATCACTTTGCGGTGGGGCCGAAGGTCTACGCGGAGACGAAGTTCAAGGAGTTGGACGAGAAGCTGAAGAAATTGAAGGACGAGTATCCGCGGTTGACACAGGCAATGACGGTGGACGAGGTGGCGAGCGCGGCTCCATCGCACCTGCGAGTGCGTGGAGATTACCGGACGCTGGGGATCGAAGTGGAGCCGCGGGTTCCGGAAGTGCTGCCGGGTTTGGAAGTGAAGCCGGGGGCGCGGCCGACACGGCTCGATCTGGCGAAGTGGGTGGTCTCGCGTGAGAATCCGCTGACCAGCCGGGTGACGGTGAATTGGGTGTGGGCGGAGTTGTTCGGACGCGGCATCGTGAAGTCGCTGGACGATTTCGGAGTGCGGGCGGACAAGCCGACGCATCCGGAGTTGCTCGATTACCTGGCGGAGAAGTTCATGGACGGCGGGTGGAGCATGAAGAAGCTGATCCGGCAGATGGTGTTGTCGAACGCGTACCGAGAGAGTTCGAAGGCGCGGCCGGATCTGGAGGAGCGGGACCCGAGCAATGAACTGATCGCGCGGCAGACGCGGCTGCGGCTTCCGGCGGAGTTGATCCGGGATTCGGCGCTGATGGCGAGCGGGCTGATCTCGCTCGAGGTGGGCGGCAAGAGCGTCAAGCCGCCGCAGCCGGATGGAGTGATGGAACTCGGGTATGGAAACCGCTGGGGCAATGCGTGGCCGGTGAGCCAGGGGGCGGACAAGTACCGGCGCGGGCTGTACATCCACTTCCAGCGGAGCACGCCGTATCCGATGCTGGTGAACTTCGACGCGCCGAAGGCGAATGTGGCGCTGTGCCGGCGGGACCGTTCGAACACGCCGCTGCAGGCATTGAATCTGTTGAATGACCCGGTGTTTCATGAGGCGGCGCGGGGGCTGGCGTACGAGGCGATGAACGCATCGGCGGATTGGGATACGCGGCTCGAAGAGGCGTACCTGCGGGCGTTGGGCCGCAAGCCGACGAACACGGAGAAGCGGAAGTTCGAGACATTCTTCACCAGACAGAAGCAGGTCTTGGCCAAGGAGGGAATTCCTTCAGACGATGCGGCATGGACGGAGCTTTCGAGCGTGCTCTTGAACCTCGATGAATTCATTACCAGGGAGTAGCGAAGATGAGACCCGAAGAACTGTTTGCCGTTCATAACCGCCGCATGTTCCTGCGCGATTGCGCCAGTGGAATCGGGATGATGGCGCTCGGAAACCTGCTGGCAAGCGAGGGGCGGACGGCGACGATCGACGACCCGCTGGCGCCGAAGAAGCCGCATTTTCCGGCGAAGGCGAAGAACGTGATCTTCCTGTTCATGGAGGGCGCGCCGAGCCAGATGGAGTTGTTTGATCCGAAGCCGGAGTTGAGCAAGTGGAACGGGAAGCCGCTCCCCGCGGATCTGACAAAAGACCTGAAGCTCGCTTTTATCAAGCCGACGGCGAAGGTGCTGGGGCCGCAATTCCAGTTCAGGAAGTACGGGCAGTGCGGGATGGAGCTTTCCGAACTGCTGCCGCACACCGGCTCGGTGGCGGATGATATTTGCCTGGTGCGCTCGATGTACAGCGAGGCGTTCAACCACCACCCGGGGCAGTTGTTTTTGTTCACGGGATCGATGGTGGGCGGACGTCCGACGATGGGCGCCTGGGTGAATTACGGGCTGGGGAGCGAATCGCGGGACCTGCCGGGATTCGTGGTGCTGGCGTCGGGCGTGGGCACGAGCGCGGGGTCGGACAACTGGTCGAGCGGGTTCCTGCCTTCAACCTACGCGGGGACGGTGCTGCGGAGCAAGGGAGATCCGATTCTGTACCTGTCGAATCCGAAGGGCGTGAGCGACGCGTCGCAGCGGCTGCGGCTGGACATGCTGAAAGAGTTGAACCAGGAGCACCTGGAGCAGACGGGCGACACGGAAATCGCGTCGCGAATCCACTCGTATGAACTGGCGTACCGGATGCAGACGTCGGGTCCGGAACTGCTGGATTTTTCGAAGGAGTCGCGGGAGACGCTGGACATGTACGGGGTGAAGGACGACAAGACGAAGGCGTTCGGGACGAACTGTCTGCTTGCGCGGCGGCTGGTGGAGCGCGGGGTCCGGTTCGTGATGCTGCTGCACGCCAGTTGGGATCATCACAGCGCGATCGTGAAAGGGCTGAAGCAGCAGGCGGGGGCGACGGACCAGCCATCGGCGGCGCTGATCAAGGACCTGAAGCAACGCGGACTGTTGGACGAGACGCTGGTGGTGTGGGGCGGCGAATTCGGGCGGACGTCGATGTCGGAGATGCGGCGGCCGGATGATCCGGATTCGATCGGGCGGGACCACCATCCGAATGGATACGCGATGTGGATGGCCGGGGGCGGCATCAAGGGCGGACAGGTGATCGGGCAGACGGATGAGCTGGCGCTGAGCGTGGTGCGGGACAAGGTGCACGTGCATGACCTGCAGGCGACGATTCTGCATTGCCTGGGGATGGAGCATACCAAGCTGACTTACCGGCATCTGGGACGGGACTTCCGGTTGACGGACCTGGGCGGGCAACTGGTGCAGAAGATGCTGGTGTAGGCGGAAATCAAACGGCGAGCGCATATTGGCCCGCATTGATAGCGTAGACCGGCCCGGAATTGGGGTTGTGCAGCAACACTTCGGCGCGGATGGGATTCTGGGAGAAGAGGGAGCGCGTGGAGCGGTCCAGTTCCATGCGCTGTTCGAGTTGACGCCGCTCGCCGGCTTGCGACATCAGGTCGACGAACACCCAGACGATGATGGCGAGGAGGGCTAACACCAGCATGCCGACGATGACAGGGCTCTCGAGGGCGGCGGCGGCTCCGGCGGCCAACGCGCTCATGACCTTGGCTACAGCCGCGACGACGGCCCCGGCCGCGGCCAGTATGGGGCGGGCGATGGCGAGGACCGCGTTGATGGCGAGTTGGGAAAAGCCGCGGGCGAGGATGCGGATCATGCCGCGGTAGGCGATGGCGCGCGCGGGGCCGCTTTGGTTGATGGCGTAGATATAGAGGTTTTGCTGGAATTCGTGCCGGAGCGCTTGCGGGACGCAGGCTCCGAGGATGCGGAAAAAGGTGATGCTCGACATGGCAGATCCTTTCGTGTGGTTTGGGCCGGGGCCTTGGAGGCTTTTCGGCCCTCCCTAAAAACGATTACGGAATCGGGAGGCGGAATGACTCAAGCGGCGGGCGGCGGATTCAGTTCTGGGGGCATCGCCGGAGAACCGAATTGAGGATACGCTGCTGCTCGGACCAGTTCTTGGCGGTCATGCCACCGGACTGGTGCAGGGTCCGGGAAGTCTCGAGTGTATGGCGTGCTTGCGCACAAGCGCGATCGATCTGACCGGCTTTGGCGAGGAGATCGGCGAACACCGCGTCGGTGATCTGGACGTCTTCCCTGGCGAGGATGGAATCGGGCTGTGAGGCCTGGGCGGCCTTTCTTGCTTTCCGCACTGCCTCCTGTTCCTGACCGCCCCGTCGAAGCGTGGGCTGCCGAGACTTTCGGCGAGCGCCTGGCGCTTATTCCAATAGGACCGGCGCAGGGCCTGGTTCTCACTGTCAAACTCCATCAGTCTCTCGGCGATTCGAAGGCTCTCCATCGTGCTGTCGAGCATCTGGGAGGGCTGCTGGAGTTCGCCGAAGACATAAGCCATCTGGTAGCTCATGTCCATCGAGGCGTAGAGGACGTCGGGCCGGTTGGGGTGTTGCGAATTGAAGCTTTGAAGCTGCTTGTATGCCTCCTGGAAAGAGGTCAATGCCGCGGAATAGTCATCCTGGTAGTAGGCGGCATTGCCGCGCCGCTTCAGGATGGCCACGACGCGCAACAGATAATCTTCGCCGGCGCGCAGATCGGCGGGCCAGTTTACCAGTTCGGCGAGCGCGGTTGCGGTAATTCGCGCTTCCTCGCCGAAGTTACGGTCATTCTCGGCGAGATCGGCTTCCTGCTGCGCGAGCGACGATGATACCCGGAGCCATGGGGGATCTTTGATATCGCGGGTGGCGTCGAGGTCGCGCCGGGCCTGAGTGATCAGCGGCAGGGCGGCGGTGGGATTGCGGCGGTTCCAGTTCTGGAGCTTGGCGCTGAGCAAAGCGTTGGAGGCGCGCTCGAGCAAGGCCTGCCGGTGGTTGGGTCTTTCGGCCAGTATCCGGTCAATAAGACGCCGGGCCTTCACGAGGTTATCCTCGGCGGATTGAGTTTGTCCCACGCTCGATGAGCCCGAGACGCCGAGGATGGCGGCAAGGCGGTTGTAGCCCGCGGCCGCTTCCAGCCACAAGCCGGCATCGCCCGCCATTCCGGCGAGGCGGTCAAGGTGGGTCTGCGCCTGGCTGGCCATGCGGGCGCGCACGGCGGTGGAGCCGGGCAATTCATTGATGCGGTCGTAGAGATCGAACAGAAGATAGTTCGCCATGGAGCGCGCTTCTTCGAGGCGCTGAGTTCCCTGGATTCGTTCTCTCCACGCATAGGCGCCGGCGGCGGTAAGAGCGCAGAAAGCCGCTAGCGTGACGGCCAGGATGGCGGCATTCCGGCGGGCAAACTTTCGAACCCGGTAGAGAAATCCCGGGGGATGGGCGAGCACGGGTTCGCCGGCCTGGTAGCGGCGGATATCCTCGGCCAGTTCAGCCATGGAGGAGTAACGCTCGGCCGGTTCGTGGGCGAGCGTCTTGGCGCAGATGGCCTGCAAGTCTCCGGCCAGGGTCTTGCGGAGCCGCTCGACGGTAGTGCCTCGCAACTCAGCGGCTTGCGGGGTGGCGAGGGCGGACATGAGGCGTATTTCCTGCGTGCCATGGGCTCTGGCGGCGAGGGCGGAGATGGAGTCGCGGCCGGCAAAAGGCCAGTCGCCGCAGAGAAGTTCGGCGAGAGTGAGGCCGAGGCTGAAGATGTCGCTCGCGACCGAACCGGGCTCGGCGCGCAAGCGCTCGGGGCTCGCGTAGAGCGGGGTGATCTGCTGAGTGACGGTGAGCGCGCCGGTCTCATCGAGGAGCTTCGATGTTCCAAAGTCCAGAAGTTTGACCTGTCCATCGGCGGTGACGAGGATGTTGGAAGGCTTCAGATCAAGGTGGACGACAAGGTGACGGTGGGCGTGGTGAAGCGCCCGGCAGGCATCGGCGATGAGGCGAAGCCTTTCCCCGGCGCTCAGCCGGGCGCGATCGCAGTGGTCCGTGATGGGCGAACCCTCCACCTCTTCCATAACCAGGTAAGGCTGGCCCTCGTCGGTGATACCCGCATCGAGGAAACGAACGATAGCCGGATGGTTGAAGGAGGCAAGCATGCGCTGCTCCCGCTCGAAGCGGCGGCGGGCATCGGGTCCGAGACGATGGGCGTGAAAGAGTTTGACGGCCACGCGCTGATCCACCGCATCGGCGCGCCGGATGGCGCTGTAGACGGTGCTGAATCCGCCCGACCCGAGCACCGAGAGGATCGTGAAGCCAGGGATGTGGGCCGGCCCGTGGACGGCAACGGACGGCTTCGGTTGGTGACGGAGCGAAGCCTCCTCCTCGAGACGGGCGGATTCGAGAAGTTGGATGACTTCCCGGCGCAAGGCGGGGTCGGGCTCGTGACTCTCGAGAAAACGGGCGCGATCCCCGGCCGGCATGGCCTCGAGAGTCTCAAAAAGCTGCTGTAGGCGCCGCCACCTGTCGTTGTCCATGATAATCAGGTATTCGTGGGGCGGGCGGAAATTGGCTCGGCTGGATTGTTGAGGCGCTGAAACAACCAGACTTTGGCAAGCCGCACCTTGCGGTCCACCGTGGCTTTGGACAAGCCTGTCAATTCGGCCGCCTCTTCGGCGGTGCAGCCAAGCAGGAAGCGCATGCTAAACAGCCCGGCCTGCTGTCTATCCAATTCCTCCAGTTCCGCGAGAGCCTGGTCGAGCGCGATCAACTGCGGGCTGTTGGCATCCACCCAAACCAGGTCGTCATGGAGAGGGACCCGCTTCAGGATGCCGCCGCGCTTGGCCGCGGCGTTCTCGCGATAGTGGTCGACCATGGCCTGGCGGATCAACCGCGCGCACAGCGCAAAAAAGTGAGCGCGGCTCTCGATCTTTCGCGGAGTACGCGAAAGGAGCTTGAGGAAGAGTTCGTTGACGAGGGCGGTGGTCTGCATCTCGCCCGGGATATTGCCGCGGCGCGCCAGACCGCGGGCAATCGAGTGCAGTTCGGGATAGACAACGGCTGTCAGACGGTCAAGGGCGGAGGACTCCCCGCGTACCCACTGGTCCAGCAGAAGAGTAAGATTGGCGGACTGATCCATTAACCAGAGCCATTCTCGCATGTTCCGGACAGTGCGCGGGCTTGCCGGCGGGCGGCCCCGCGTGCGAAGTTCCTTCGGGTTTATGCTGTTTGTTGACCTGTTCGAGCTTGTCCTGGATGCCGGTGGTTGGCCGTGGGCTGGCCACCGGGGAAGCACCGGGCCGTGGATCAGGGGAGCCGGGTTCCGCCCATCAGGTACTGATCGATGCCGCGGGCGGCTTTGCGTCCTTCGGCGATCGCCCAGACGACGAGGGACTGGCCGCGGCGGGCGTCGCCGGCGGCGAAGATGCCGGGGATTGCGGACATATGGTTCTCGTCCGCCGCGATGTTGCCGCGCTGGTCGAGTTGAAGGCCTTTTTCCCGCAGGGCCGTGATGAGCCCGCCGCGGCGTGGGCCGGTGAAGCCCATGGCGAGGAGGACCAGGTCGGCGTCCATGGAGAATTCGGAACCGGGGATGGGCTCGAAGCCGGGGGGCGGCCCGGCTTTGACTCCGTGGAGCTTCTTGACGTTGCCATGCTCGTCGCCGGTGAAGTGAGCGGTGTTCATGCTCCAGCCGCGGACGCCGCCTTCTTCGTGAGAGCTTTCCTGGCGCAACATGAGGGGCCAGAGCGGCCAGGGGGTGGAGGAGGCGCGCACGGATGGCGGCAGGGGCATGATCTCAAACTGGTGGACGGAAGCGGCTTTGTGGCGGTGGGAAGTGCCGAGGCAATCAGCCCCGGTATCGCCGCCCCCGATGATGATGACATGCTTCGCGGTGGCGAGGATGGGTTGGGATAGGCGCGTGGGATCGGCGGTGATGCCGCTGTCGCCGGCGATTCTCTTGTTCTGTTGGGGGAGGAAATCCATGGCGAAGTGGATGCCCTGGAGTTCGCGGCCCGGGACGTTGAGGTCGCGGGGGGATTCGGCTCCGATGGCGACGAGGATGGCGTCGTACTCTTGTTGAAGGTCCTCGATGGGGATGGCCGCGCCGACGTAGGCATTGGTGTGGAACTTCACCCCTTCGGCGGCCATCTGTTCGAGACGGCGGTCGATCGAGCGCTTTTCCAGTTTGAAATCGGGAATGCCGTAGCGGAGGAGGCCGCCGGCGCGGTCGGCTTTTTCAAAAACCTCGACGGAATGGCCCGCGCGGGCCAATTGCTGGGCGGCGGCGAGGCCGGCGGGTCCGGAGCCGATGACGGCGACACGCTTTCCGGTGCGGCGTTCGGCGGGCTCTGGCCGGATCCAGCCTTGCTCCCAGGCGTGTTCGACGATAGTGCGCTCGATGAGCTTGATGGAGACGGGCGGTTCGTTGATGCCCAGGACGCAGGCGGCCTCGCAGGGGGCGGGGCAGATGCGCCCCGTGAATTCGGGAAAGTTGTTCGTGGAGTGGAGCACTCGCATGGCATCGCGCCACCGGTCGCGGTAGACGAGATCATTCCAGTCGGGAATGATGTTGTTAACGGGACATCCGGTGTGACAGAAGGGCACGCCGCAATCCATGCAGCGGGCCCCCTGCCTGGCGGCCATCTCGAGCGGATAGGGCTCGTAGATTTCGAAGTAGTCGTTCACTCGCGCCTCGACGGGGCGGCGCTGGGGGACTTCGCGTTTGTATTCGAGGAAGCCGGTGATCTTACCCACGGAGGACCTCCTGTTGGGGGGCGGGCTGAGCGGTGGAAACTGGTTTGGCGGTTTCCCGCGGAGAGCGGGCAATGCCCAGAACTCGTTTGTATTCGTGCGGGAACACTTTGACGAACTTAGGCAGCATTTGGGCGAAGTTGTCGAGAATCCATGCGCCGCGCGGACTGCCCGTGTACTGGACGTGCTTTTCGGTGAGGGCCTTGAGGAGGCCGATATCTTCCGGCGCTTCGACCGGGTCGAGATCGACGCCGGCGCGATTGCAATTGGTACGGGCGAAATCGCCGTCCTCGTCCAGGACGTAGGCGATGCCGCCGCTCATGCCGGCGCCGAAGTTGCGGCCGGTGCGGCCGAGGATGACGGCGAGGCCCTTGGTCATGTACTCGCAGCCGTGATCGCCGACGGATTCGACGACGGTGGTGGCTCCGGAGTTGCGCACGCAGAAGCGTTCGCCGGCCATGCCGTTAAAGAAGGCTTCGCCTCCGGTGGCCCCATAGAGGACGACGTTGCCGACGATGATGTTTTCCTCGGGCTGGAAGTTGGAGCCGCGCGGCGGGTAGACGACGATGCGGCCGCCGGAGAGTCCTTTGCCGGTGTAGTCATTGGCGTCGCCTTCGAGGGTGAGGGTGACGCCTTTGGCGAGAAAGGCTCCGAAGCTTTGGCCGGCGGAACCGGTAAAGTGAAATTGAATGGTGTTATCGGGAAGGCCATCGGCGCCGTGGCGGCGGGCGATTTCACCACTCAGCATGGCGCCGGCCGTACGGTGCACATTGCGGATGGGAAGCCTCCATTCAACCGGAGTCTGGTGTTCAAGGGCTTCGCGGGCATGCTCGATCAGTTGGTGATCGAGAGATTGCTCGAGGCCGTGATCCTGGGAAATCATGTGGCGGCGGGCAATACGCTTGGGGACGTCGGGGTTGTAAAGAATCTGCTCGAGATCGACGCCGGCGGCTTTCCAGTGGTCCGAGGCGTCGCGGGCGGCAAGCTTGTCGACGCGGCCGATCATCTCACTGACGCTGCGGAACCCGAGGCGGGCCATGATCTGGCGAAGGTGCTCGGCGACAAAGAAAAAGTAGTTGATGACGTGCTCGGGCTGTCCCGTGAACTTGGCTCGGAGGCGCGGGTCCTGCGTAGCGATGCCGACCGGGCAGGTGTTGAGGTGGCACTTGCGCATCATGATGCAGCCCACGGTGATGAGTGGGGTGGTGGCGAAGCCGTACTCTTCGGCGCCGAGAAGGGCGGCGATAGCGACGTCGCGTCCCGTGCAGAGTTTACCGTCGGTCTGGACGACAATGCGGCTGCGAAGGTCGTTGAGAACCAGGACCTGTTGGGTTTCGGCAAGGCCGAGTTCCCAGGGAATGCCGGCATGCTTGATGGAGGTGAGAGGGCTGGCGCCGGTGCCCCCGGTATCGCCGCTGATGAGGACGACATCGGCATGAGCTTTCGCGACGCCCGCCGCGACGACGCCCACGCCGACCTCGGCGACCAGCTTGACGTGGATGCGGGCGTAGGGGTTGACGTTCTTGAGGTCGTGGATCAGTTGGGCGATGTCCTCGATGGAATAGATGTCGTGGTGGGGCGGCGGGGAGATGAGGCCGACGCCGGGGATCGAGTGGCGGACGCGCGCGATGACTTCGTCGACTTTGTGCCCGGGAAGCTGGCCGCCTTCGCCGGGCTTGGCGCCCTGGGCGATCTTGATCTGGAGGTCATCCGCGTTGACGAGGTAATTGGTGGTGACGCCGAAGCGGCCGCTGGCCACCTGTTTGACGGCGCTGCGGCGCGAGTCCCCGTTGGCGCCGGGCTTGTAGCGCTCGTCGTCCTCGCCGCCTTCGCCGGTGTTGGACTTGGCTCCGATGCGGTTCATCGCGATGGCGAGGGTTTCGTGGGCTTCCTTGCTGATGGAGCCGAAGGACATGGCCCCGGTGGCGAAGCGCTTGACGATTTCCCGGGCGGGTTCGACCTCCTCGAGGGGGACGGGGCGGGAACTCCACTTGAAATCCATCAGCCCGCGGATGGTGCAAAGCTGCCGGTTCTGCTCGTCGATGATGCGGGCGTAGTCTTCATAAGTCTGATAGCTGTTCTGGTGAACGGCATGCTGGAGCTTGCTGATGGTTTGCGGGTTGAGCAGGTGGTATTCACCCCGCACGCGGTATTGGTAGCTGCCCCCGGTGGGGAGTTCCGTATCGGATTCGGTAACGGGGCGAAAAGCCAGATCGTGCTTCATCGCGGCTTCCCTGGCGAGGACGTCGAGCCCGACGCCTTCGATGCGCGAGGCGGTGCCGGTGAAGTACTTCTCGACCAGGGAGCGGTTGAGCCCGATGGCTTCGAAGATTTGAGCCCCGCGGTAGCTCTGGAGGGTGGAGATGCCCATCTTGGAAAAGACCTTGAGCAGCCCTTTATTGATGGACTTCTTGTAATTCTTGAGGGCGGATTCGAAAGACATGCCGTCGGGGAGGAGGCCGCGGCGCTGGAGGTCCTCGAGGGTTTCGATGGCGAGATAGGGGTTGATGGCGCTGGCGCCGTAGCCGATCAGGAGGGCGAAGTGCATCACCTCGCGGGGCTCGCCGCTTTCGACAATGAGCGCTACCTGCGTGCGCGTGCCTTCACGGATGAGGTGGTGATGGACGGCCGAAAGCGCGAGAAGGCTGGGGATGGGCGCGTAGTCTCTGTCGATGCCGCGGTCGGAGAGGACGAGGAGGGTATAGCCGTCCTTGATGGCGCGGGAGGCGCGGCGGCACAGGAGCCCGAGAGCGCGCTCGAGTTCCTTTTCGCCGCCTTCGGCGAGAAAGGCCGCATGAAGAGTGGCGGAGAGTAGATCGCCCCAGGAGACACGGCGCAGTTTTTCGAGGTCGTAGTTGGTGAGGATGGGTTGCTCGAGCTTCAGGGTGTGGCAGTGCTCGGGCGTCTCATCGAGAATGTTGCGTTCGGTGCCGATGTAGGAGGTGAGCGACATTACCATCTCTTCGCGAATGGGATCGATGGCCGGGTTGGTCACCTGGGCGAAGAGTTGTTTGAAGTAATGGAACAGGACCTGAGGCTTGTCCGACAGACAGGCGAGCGGCGTATCGGTTCCCATGGAGCCGATGGGCTCTTCGCCTTTGGATGCCATGGCTGCGATGATGAGGCGGAGGTCCTCGTCCGTGTAGCCGAAGCAGCGCTGGCGTTCGAGGATCGTGTCGTAATCCGTGGGGTGCCAGCGTTGCGGCGCCGGCAGGTGGTCGAGCGTGATCTGGTTTTTCTTGATCCACTCGGCGTAAGGCTGCCGGGAGGAGAGTTTGGACTTGATCTCCTCGTCGGGGATGATGCGGCCTTCGGCAAGGTTCGCAAGCAGCATTCTGCCGGGTTGGAGGCGCCCCTTGAACTTGACGCTTTCGGGCGCGACGGGAAGAACGCCGGTTTCCGAGGCCATGATGAGCAGGTCATCGTGGGTGACGAGGTAGCGCGCGGGGCGGAGGCCGTTGCGGTCGAGGGTGGCGCCGACGATGCGGCCGTCGGTGAAGGCAATGGCTGCGGGTCCATCCCAAGGCTCCATGAGGGAAGCGTGGTACTCGTAGAAGGCGCGTTTTTCGGCTGGCATGGCGGCGTCGCTGTCCCAGGCCTCGGGGATGAGCATGGCCATCACATGGGGGAGTTCGCGGCCGCCGAGATGAAGCATCTCAACGGCGTTGTCGGCCTTGGCGGAGTCCGAACCGCCCGGGACGCAGACGGGGAAAAGCTTCTTGAGGCCGTCGCCGAAGAGCGGACTCGAGAGTACCGTTTCGCGCGCGGTCATCCAGTTGACGTTGCCCTGGACGGTGTTGATTTCGCCGTTGTGGCAAATGTAGCGAAAGGGGTGGGCAAGCTGCCAGGTGGGGAAGGTGTTGGTGGAGAAACGCTGGTGGACCATGCAGACGGCGCTCATGAGATCGGGATCATTGAGTTCGCCGTAGAACTGGGAGATCTGGGGCGCGAGCAGGAGCCCCTTGTAGATGATGGTTTTCGTCGACATCGAGGGGACGTAAAAGAAGTCGTGTTCCTTGAGGTCTTCGTGGGAGGAGATCTCCGCTTCCGCGCGCTTGCGCAGGACGTAGAGCTTTCGCTCGAGTTGATCCTGGGTCATGCCGGACGTCGAAGCGATGAAAACCTGCTCGATGTAGGGCTGTGAAGAGCGCGCGAGGCGGCCGATGGCGTTCGAGTTGACCGGCGTGTCGCGCCAGCCGAGAACCTCGAGGTCTTCCTCGCGGGCAATACGTTCCAGAATGCCTTCGCACCGGAGCCGGGAGTTTGACTCGACCGGGAGAAAGACCATTCCCACGCCGTACTCTCCCGGGGAGGGGAGTGTGAAGCCGAGCCTGGCGCACTCCTTCTGGAAAAATTTGTGGGGAATTTGAATGGTGATTCCCGCACCGTCGCCGGTCCGCGGATCGCAGCCGCAGGCGCCGCGGTGGGTGAGGTTGATGAGGATCTGAATACCCTTCTGGATGATGTCGTGGGAGGGGATGCCCTTGAGGTTGGCGACAAAGCCCATCCCACAGGCATCTTTTTCGTTACCGGGGTTATACAAGCCCTGCTGTTTGGGTAAGCCGCGAGTGAGATTCTCGGACAACATTGGGTACACCTCGAAAGTTCCTGAGACGTTAAACGAGCCGGGCGCCGCTGGAATGCGGTGCGATGCGAGCCGATGATGTGAGGGAACCAGGCAACATGGACAATTCCCTCAAGAGGTAGTTTTTGTAGTATAGCGAGGCACGTGATATAAGTCCAGCAAAAAATACACTCGATTAATTATTAGCAAAACTGATAATCATCCGGGCAGGCCCAACCGCTGCTACAATCGCTCAAATGGAACTGAACCGCAGGCAGATCTTGGGGTCGGCGGCTTTGGGGTTGTCATCTCCACCCGCCGGAACGACGCAAACACTTTCCAAGGGCCGCATCCGGCTGGCCGTCTCGACGTATTCTTATTGGCACTTCAAAGGGGCTCCGTATCCGGTGGAGAAGGTGATCGAGGATGCGGCGCGGCTGGGCTTTGACGGGGTGGAGATCCTGCACCGGCAGATGACAAGCGAGGAAACGGCGTACCTGAACAAGTTGAAGCAACTGGCCTTCCGGCACAGCCTGGCGATGCCGATGCTGTCGATTCATCAGGATTTCGTCTGGCCGAAGGCGGAGGACCGGAAGCGAAATATCGATCACACGGTGCACTGCATTCAACTGGCGAACCAGATGGGGATTCCGTGCGTGAGGCTGAATTCGGGCAGATGGAAGACAGTGCGCACATTCGACGATCTGATGAAGGTGAAGGGAAATGAGCCGCCGCTCGCGGGATTCCACGAGAAGGACGCGATCAACTGGTGTATTGATTCGATTCAACAGTGCCTGCCCGCGGCGGAGAAGGCGGGAGTGATGCTGGCGCTCGAGAACCACTGGGGCCTGACCACGAACATCGGCACGCTGCTCGATATCCACAAGGCGGTGAATTCCCCGTGGCTCGGAATCAACATGGACACGGGGAATTTTCCGGGAGATCCGTATGAAGGGCTGAGGAAGCTGGCGCCGCGCGCGACGATCATTCAGGCGAAGACGTATTACGGTGGGGGCGTGTGGTACACGCTGGATCTGGATTACAGGAAGATCGCGGGGATCGTTCGCGGGGCGGAATATCAGGGGTGGGTCTCACTCGAAATGGAAGGCAACGAAGAAGCCTCTTCTGCGGTGCCGAAGAGCTTGTCCGTTCTACGGGAGGCGTTCGCATGAGAATCACCAGGACAACGCGCAGGCCGCCGGGACGGGCGCGGGAAAGGCAGCCGCGAGGGACGGCCGGGGTCACGGGGCCGAAGATCCGCTGTCCGCTGTGCGAGTGGAGGCCGGCGCCGGCGGATTTGTGGGGTTGCGCATGCGGCCATGCGTGGCACACGTTCGATACGGGGGGTATCTGTCCATCGTGCCTGCACCAGTGGACGGCGACGCAATGCCACTCGTGCAACGGGTGGTCGGCGCATTCGGACTGGTATCAATACTAGAGCGTGCGGGAGCGGCAACAACCGGCCTTCGGACCGGCATTCTGGCAAAGCATTGTACGCTACCAGCCGGACAAGATAACGCCGTGGCTCGCTCTGCGGAGCGCGCTTGGCGTGGGTCTGCCGCTGGCGGTGGGTGTTGTGTCCGGCGCCGCGCCTTTAGGGATCGCGGTGGCGGCGGGGGCGCTGAACGTATCCTTCACCGACAGTCACGGACCGTACCGGCAGCGGGCGGCCCGGATGCTGGCGGCGAGCGTGATGGTGGGCACGGCGGTGTTTGCGGGCGGCTTGAGCGGGCACGACAACTGGATTGCGGCGGTGACGGCGGGCCTGTTGGCGTTCGCGGCGGGAATGATGGTGGCGCTGAGCGCGGCGGCAGCGGATGTGGGCGTGATCAGCCTGGTGACGTTGATCGTGTATCAGGCGAATGCCCTGCCGGTGGAGCACGCGGCGGTCTCGGGATTATTGGCGGTGGCGGGCGGGGTGTTTCAAACAGGCCTGGCTCTGGCGTTCTGGCCGCTGCGGCGGTACGGGCCTGAGCGGAGAGCGCTCGGGGAGTTGTATGACGAGATGTCGCGCGTGGCGGCGGCGCGGGTGAGTGCATCGGAAGCTCCGCCGGCGAGCGCGCAGAGCACGCGCGCGCGGGAGGAGATGGCGGCGCTGGCGCATGATTACTCGGTGGAGGCGGAGCGCTACCGCAGCCTGCTCAATCAGGCGGAACGAATGCGGCTCGGCATGGTGGCTCTGGGCCGTCTGCGGGCCAGGCTGGAGCGCGAGTGGCCGGATTCGGAGGAACTGCCGGTATTGGAGCGCTTCTTCGAGGCGGCTGCCTCCTTACTGGGGTCGATTGGCGAATCGCTAAGGGGTGGACTGCCCGCGGAGGCCGCGCGGCCCGAACCGCGGGAGTTCCAGCGGATGAGCGAGGCGCTGCGAACGAGGGCATCGCTTCAACAGGCGCCGGCCGCGGCGATGCTTTCCGACGCGCGTTCCCAAATGGATGCGCTGGCGGGCCAGTTGCGCTCCGCCGCGGATATGACGGCGTACGCGACGCCGGCGGGGATGGAAGCGTTTGCCAGGAAGGAAGCCCGGCGGCCGTGGAGGCTGCGATTAGGGGGCACGTCGGCGACGCTGCGGGCGAACCTGAGCCTCAAGTCGGCGGCCAGCCGTCATGCCGTCCGAATGGCGGTGTGCGTGGCGGCGGGAACGGCCCTGGGACGGGGGATTGAACTGGACCGCTCATACTGGGTGCCGATGACCATTGCGATTGTCCTGAAGCCGGATTTCACGGCGACATTGAGCCGCGGGCTGCTGCGATTGGCGGGAACGTTCGTGGGTCTGGTGGTGGCGACAGGGTTGTTTCATTTGGCTCCTTCAACAGCATGGGTGCAGGTGATGCTGATTGCGGCGCTGATGTTCTTATTGCGCAGCGTGGGGGCGGCGAATTATGGGATCTTCGTGACCGGGGTGACGGCATTTGTCGTGCTGTTTATCGCGATGACCGGCGTTTCGCCGGGGGAAGTGATAGCGGCGCGGGCATGGAACACGGCGGTGGGTGGAGTGGTCGCGGTGCTTGCCTATTGGCTATGGCCGACCTGGGAGCGGACGCAGGTACGGGAGATGATGGCGAAGATGCTGGATTCCTACCGGGAGTATTTCCGGCTGGTGCGGGAAAGCTACGTGAAGCCGCGCGCGGGCTTCCGCCATGAATTGGACCGGGCGCGGTTGGCGGGGAGGCTGGCGCGGTCGAACATGGAAGCCTCGCTCGAGCGGTTGAGCACGGAGCCGGGGACGAACGCCGGGACCATGGCTTCACTAAACGCAATGATGGCGAGTTCGCACCGGATGGTGCACGCCATGATGGCGCTGGAGGCGGGATTGGCAAGCAGCCATCCGGTCCCGGCCCGGGAGGCTTTCCGGCCCTTTGCGGACCATGTCGAGTTGACGTTGTACTACCTGGCGGCCGCGCTGCGGGGATCGCCTCTGACGGCGGAGGGGTTGCCGGATCTACGCGAGGATCACTACGCGCTGGCGTATTCGGGAGATGCGCTGACGGAGCGCTACGCGTTGGTGAACGTGGAGACGGACCGCATTACGAACAGCCTGAACACACTGAGCCTGGAGTTGCTGCGCTTCCTCCGGTGAGGAAGCCCGCGTCCTGGCGCTTACTCGAACCTCAGTGTGATCTCCGCGCGTCCCGTGAACCTAAAAAGAGCAGTTGTCTGACTTCGCGCCGAGCGAAGTGGTTATGATTGTTCGACATGAGCAACGGAACCGAAGTCAATTTGACTCACCCAGCAGGTGAAGTGGAAATCGCAGCAAATCAGGAGGCGGAAGCGGGCACCAGCTTGGACACTTTCGGCGGGAAGGTTCACGTAAGGTGGGCGACGGAGGCTGCGGTGAGCAGTCTCGGACTGATGCCGTTCTTCATCGAATTTCTCAAGACGAGCGGACGGTTCGACAAGTGGGTCGAGGATTGTCCGTTGCGCTACAGCAGCAGTAACGCGCCTGAGAAGCGAAACGTGCTGGGGACGCTGGTGCTCTCTGTGTTGGCAGGGCATTGGCGGTATGCGCACATCAATGCGATCCGCGGTGACGGTGTCAATCCAGGATTGTTAGGGATGACGAAAGTGGCCAGCGAGGACTCGGTGCGGCGGGCAATGAAGGCGCTGGAGGAAGAAGCCAGTGGGGAGTGGATGAAGAAGCATTTGAAGGCGACCTACGAACCGCTGCTGGAGGAGCCATGGGTATTAGATGTGGACACCACCGTGAAGCCGTTGTACGGACACCAGGAGGATGCCAAGGTGGGATATAACCCAACCAAGCCTGGACGGCCGTCGCACGCCTATCACAGTTACTTCATCGGGAGAGTCCGTATGGTGGCGGATATGGAGGTGCAAGCGGGAAACCAGACAGCGCCATCGTATGCGCAACCGGAGATGTGGAAGTTTCTCGATGGACTGAGCAAGCAGCAGCGGCCGGTCTTTCTGCGCGGGGACAGTCATTGGGGTGCAGAGAAGGCGATGCAGGGTG
This sequence comes from Bryobacterales bacterium, assembly GCA_026954325.1. GTDB lineage: Bacteria > Acidobacteriota > Terriglobia > Bryobacterales > Bryobacteraceae > CADEFT01. Next base: position 52,907 of record JAIXKK010000017.1, read on the forward strand.
CCGAGGAGCGAGGACTGGGATTTGTGTTCAAGCTCAAGCAGAGCACGAATGTGAAGAGGTTGATCGGAAAGCTTTTCGATAGAACAGGTTGGAAGGATGCGGGGCAGAAGTGGGAAGGGGTCGAGGATGTGTTGCAGTTGAGCGGGTGGAGCCGGGAGCGGCGCGTGGTGGTGTTGCGGCGTCCGGTGCCGGAGCAGTCAGCAGAGGAAGGAACAGTGGAAGGGCAAGTGGAGGGGACAGTTGAGGAGAAGGTCACGAAGAAGGGCCGGAAAGGTCGAAGGGGCAGAAAGCGAAAAGCCGAGAAGCAACTCAGTTTGGACCTGCCGGAACTCACCCATCAGGGAGTGAAATATGAGTACGCGGTGCTGGTCACCTCGCTGCCGGATGAGGTGCGAACAGTGGCGCAACACTATCGGGACCGGGGCGATTCGGAGAACAACTTTGACGAGTTGAAGAACCAGTGGGGATGGGCAGGATTCACAACGAAAGATCGGCAACGGTGTCAGATTATGGGGCGGGTCATCGCCTTGGTCTACAACTGGTGGACGATCTTCATGCGCCTGGGGCTTCCGGACAAACACGCCGAAGCGATCACGTCGCGGCCCCTGGCGCTGCACGGCATCGCACGACAGACGAGGCATGCCAATCAGACCACCCTGGAGATCACGAGCACGCATGCCGAAGGGCAGCGGATTCAGGAGGTTCTGACCAAGGTGAGCGGGTTTCTCAAGAGAATCAAAACTACTGCGAAGCAGTTGACGGAATTGGAGCGCTGGAAGTGGATACTGAGTGCTGCGTTCCGAAATTTCTTGGGCGGCAGGCTCCTTGGACACGAGGCCCGGCTCGCCGATGCTCCAAGCTATTGAGTTTCGCATAATAGAGTGACGGAATATCGCGTTGTATAGTGACACACCTCCTCCCTGGCTGTATCATTGGATATGGCATTGCCTCAGCCTCGCGATTTCTCTTGGTTAGAGAAGAGACGCAAGCAGGCATCGCGTCTTTTCGCTAAAGGTCAGACGGTATTGGCATCGGTCGCGCGCCAACTCAACGTCTCCCGACAGAGCGTTTCCCGCTGGTATCAACTGTGGAAGAAGGGCGGCGCCGGAGCACTCAAAGGCGCAGGACGAGCGGGGCGTAAACCGCGCTTGTCCTCCCGGCAACTTCAGCAACTGGAAACCGCCTTGCTGCGCGGCGCCGCGGCGCATGGGTTCAGCGCCGAGCATTGGACGCTGACCCGAGTGGCGGTGGTGATTGAGCGCATTACCGGGCAAAAGTATCACCCGGGTCATGTGTGGAAGATTCTGGGATCGATCCAGTGGAGCCCGCAAAAACCCGAGCGGCAAGCTAAGGAGCGGAGTCAGGAAAAGGTGAACTATTGGAAGAACGTGCGCTGGCCGGAGGTAAAAAAAACGCTGCTCGCCAACAAGCCTGGATCTTCTTCCACGATGAAGCCGGATTCACGCAGCAGCCGTCGGTCCGCACCAGTTGGGCGCCGCGCGGCAAAACACCGATCCTGAAACCGCGGGGAAACCATTGGAGCAAGACGTCGGTGGCGGCGGCTCTGGGTTTCCGCTGGGATGGCGCCAAGACGCGCTTGTTTTCCCGTACCAAACCGGACAGCTACAACAGCGACTCGCTGATTGATTTCCTCAAACAGTTGAAGCGATTTGTCGGTGGCCGGAAGGTGATCTTGATCTGGGATCATCTGCCTGCTCATCGCAGCCGGGCGATGAAAGCGTTCCTGCAGAGCCAGCGTCTCTGGCTACAAATTGAATGGCTCCCCGGATATGCACCGGATCTTAATCCCACCGAGCAAGTGTGGAACAACATCAAGAGCAGGGAGATGGCGAACTTGTGTCCGGACCAGTTGGAGGAGGCAAACAAGGCATTCAGGCGTGGCTTACAGAGACTCGGTCACACGCGCAATCTGCCCTATTCCTTCCTGCGACACGCTGGCCTTTCTTTTTGACTTGTTTGTCACTGTATTATGCGAAACTCAATAACTCAGGTTAACTGCTCTTTTTAGGGTGAACGGCTCCACGCGCACGCGTTCGGTTTCGCTATTGTATGTTCCGCCTTCCACGCGGGCCGCTCTCCTCCCCTGCGGGTGGGGCACGCGCAGTTCGACAAACGACGGCTTGCGGTCCCCCGGGCACTCCACCACGGCCTCGATCCGGCCCTGGTCCAGCGCGGAGTTCACACGCAGCGAGAGAGGGCCGAAGTATGTGGCCACTTTGCTCAGTTCAATGCGCTTGCCGTTCTCCAGGTACGCGCGGGGGATTCCGGGGAGAAGATCGATTCCCGGGCCGCGCTCCGAATACAGCATCCAGCGCGTGTCCATCAGGAACCAGCCCTCTTCATGAGTCTTGTGCGGGCTGGCGCCGAAGTAGTGTTCCCAGAAAGTGTACGTCTGCCGGTCCGCCAAACTGGACATGGTGTTGTAATATGCCATGAGGAACGGCTTCACTTCCCCGCGGCGCAGGTGCGAAATGGGGTGCCGGCTGTAGTAGGGCTGGCTGAACGCCACGTTGCGCATCGTCATCAGGTCGTTATGGAAATTCAGCAGAAAAGTAGCCGCGGTCTCGTTGGGCTCGATCACCTCCTGAAAAATCAGATAGATCGGACCGAGAAGCGAATCCCGGCTAACCATGGATCCGTGCGTGAACCACTTGCCTCCATCCGCGAACAGCGATAGCGGCCCCCGGTACTCCACCCATGGCGGAGCCGTGGGAGTCCATGCGCCATTGGCCAGCGGAATGACCGGGGAGCGCCCCATCACTTCGAACAATGCCGAGCGGATGTCGTTCTTCAACTCGGAAGCCTCCCTGCGCCAGCGCTCGGATTGCGCCGGATCCACCTTGCCCAGCATCTCCGCGGCGCGCGCCATTCCCAGGTAGGCGTAGCCGTTCAGCATGAAAGAGTGGAACGGATCTTCGGGATCCGCGGTCTTGCCCTCGAGCATCCCATAGCCTCTGCCGCGCAGATCTTCACGCAGATTGCGCGCCCGCCAGTTGTGCAGATACTCGCAGGCCTTGATGAGTTTCGGCGCGATCTGCCGCACCCACGCCTCGTCGCGGGTGTAGCGGTAATGCTCCCCCAAAGACCATAACGCCGCGCCCGTCTCCAGCATGTAGCCGCCGAAGTTCTGTATGAAGCCGTCGTCGTGCTGTTTGTCCAGAAAGTACATGAGCGCGCGCCGCGCGGTGTCGTGCCAACCCATCGAATCCATGAACTGGATGATGGGCGAACTCTCCGAGCCGATGGCGCTGTACACGCCTATAGTCGATGTCAGCGTGCCCTCGGGTTCACGTCCGTAGGTGATCAGATCGAGATGCAGAAGGCCCGCCCGAAGCATTTCGGTGATGCGTTTCTCGGGCAGGCTGATCTGGGCCGCCGCGCTGAGCTTCCGCTGCCAGTAGTCGCGGCATTCCAAATGGCGCTGGTCGAACGCCGCGCCGCGCAGCGCCACGGCGCGTTCCCTCGAAATGGGCCGGTTCGGTAGGCGGAACTCCATCACGGCTGCCTGTCCCGGCTCAAGATCCACGGCCGTTTCCTCTTCCGGCAGCGGCATCCCGTTCAGCAGCGACACCACGAAAACCCTTCCGGATTTGTAGACGCCGAAGCCGTTGCCGCCATCAAAGCCGTAATCGCGGATGGCGGCGGGAAACGGATTCTTGAAAAATGCGTATCGCCGCACGGCGGCCGTATTCACCGCGGCAATGCGCACGAACAGCACCGTCTCTTCAGGCTGATTCATCTCGGCGGGGAGCAGGGCCTCGCGCTCGGCCTCTTGCTGCTTCGTGAACATGTGCCCGTGTCCATATCCGTCCGCCGCCAGGAAATGCGTGCCGCGAACGTTCTCGCGTGTAAGGGGCCGGGATTCGAGGGCCACGAAGGCGGTCATGTCATAGGTGATATCGTCGTCCACCAGCGTGCCGCGCAGAATGGGCAGCACGCCGTCTTCCAGCCGGCGCGTAATTTTGTCGGCGGCGCCCCATCCGCGGCCCATCAGAAAGTTGTAGCGGGTGGGTTTGCCTTCGGCCTCCGGCAGCGGCGTTTCGTAGCCGTGAAGCCGCGGTTGAATCCAATCCAGCCTCTCACTGACCGCGAAAATGCGGATATCGCGGCTCAAGCCGAGCCAGGTCTGGCACATCAGGCTGCGCGTATTGGCGGCGGCCGATTCGAAATCCGCTTCCGGCCCCGCCGACATGGCCTCCAACTTGCTCTGCAGGCCGCGAGCACGGATGGCGTCCTGAATCTGGTCATATGTGCGCGTGTCCGGCGCCTCGGTGGCGGCCACGCCATACTCCGGAATCCACACCGGTTGATCTTTCCGGACATCCCGCAAGAAGAAACTGAACGGGTTACTGCTGGTTTTCACCGTCACAATCGCCGCCGGGGACCCGGAGGCAGTCTCCGGCCCGCTGATGTCCATGGCTAGGCGAAACGGAGCGTCGGCTGCCGCGTGGAAGCGGTTGCCCGTCACCGTCCCGCGGCCGCGCGCCACCGTCAATCCGGATATTGAACCGCCGGTAATGCTCACCTCTCCTCGCGGTTGTCCGCCACGCCATTCGATGGCTATGCGCCGGCTCTCCGCGAAAGCCGCTGCGGCGCTCATCATCACGAAGCAGAACAGACGCCACCTTGAACTCATAACAAGCCCTCCTTTACGGGAGAAAAGAGACGCCAGGCCGGCCGCGGAGTACGCGGCTGATCACCCGGTGTCTGGGGACGGGAGTTGTCAGCGCGAGGGCGCGGCGCGCTGGCGAACGTGGGGACGGACCGCATTACGAACAGCCTGAACACGCTGAACCCGAGGTTGCCGCGCTTTCACGCGTGAGTTTACTTGCCCGGATACACCACGGGCTTTTTCTTCGCCTTCCATTCCGTGATCCCGCACGCGCCCGCCACCTTATAGCCATGCTTCACCAGAATGTCAGCCGCCTTCCCGGCCCGCACGCCCTTCGCGCAAATGGTGACGATGGTCTTATCTTTCGGAACCTCGGAAAGGCGGCTTTCCAACTGGCCCAGCGGAATGTTCACGTACCCCTTCACCGCCCCCACTTCCACCAGTTCCCTGGGCTCGCGAACGTCCAGCAGAAACACGTGCTGCTTCAGGAGCGCTTCCAGTTCCTCGCTGGTAATCTGCTTTGTCTTTTCCTGCCCCAGCGCCGTTCCGGCCGCCAGGCACGAGAAAAACTGTCCGCGCGTCATTTTCTCAGACATCCATTTCCTCCCAGGTCACCACTCTCTTTTCGTAAATCGACTTCCGCCCCATCATCGCCACCAGCGTCGACAAGCGCGCCGAATCGGCGTCGTTCAAGGGCTTGCTCTTGTTCCGCGCGTTGCCGATGAACGCCTCGAGGGATTGGTACGTGGAGTCCTTCCCCGCGTCCGGAACCTCGAGTTTCCACTCGCCCTTCCTCCCCGGTTCCATCCACGCCGCCGCCGCGAGGTCCATCGCTCCCTTCTCGCCCCACACTCTTTCCTTGATGCCGGAAAATCCCGCCGGGTCAAAGTAGATGTGGCTGAAGTTCACCCGCACATCATTCGGAAATTCGTAAATCACGCTGTAGTTGTCCATCGTCGTCCGCCCCGCGGGTTCGTCCTTGTACAGGTTGATGCCGCCCGATCCGAACGCGCGCAGCGGAGGTTTTCCCGCGGCCCAGACGAACAGATCCAGAATGTGGCACGCCTGCTCGACAATGTTGTCGCCCGATCGCGTGCGGTCGAAATACCAGGCTGTCTTTCGCGGCAGATCTCCGGTGTGCCGTGTCCCGTGCATATACAGAACCTTCCCGATTCCGCCCCCGTGAATGAACTCCATCGCCGCGCGCCGGTTCGGATCGTGCCGCAATTGGAACCCCGCCTGAAAAATCCCCTTCGCGTTGTGCGCCGCATTCACCATCAGCCGCACATCCTCCGGCTTCACCGCCATCGGCTTTTCGCAGTACACGTTCTTGCCCACTTCCAGCGCCGTAATGGCGATCATCTTGTGTGTATCCACCGGCGTCGCGATGATCACCGCGTCGATATCCTTGCCGTCGTCGAGCATCTTGCGGAAATCTTCATACGTTCGCGGCTTGTGTCCTCTCTCCGAGGCCGCCTTCTCCGCCGCCTGCAACCGCTCGGCGTCCAAATCACACAGCGCCACGATCCGGATCCCCGGCACATTCAACACGTGCCGCAGCAGATACGCCCCGCGATTGCCTACTCCGATTACCGCCACGCGCACCGCGTCGTTTGGCGGCTGCGCCGGTAGCAGCGCCGGAGCCGCCAGCGCCGCGGAAGTCAAAAAAGATCTGCGTGTACTCATTTCTTCCCCTTCATCAGGTTCTCGAACAGATACACCCCGCTCTTGCCCCCCACGGCGAAATCCAGATCTCCGTCCCCATCGTAATCCGTCACCGCTACCTGCATCCCCGCCCCCGTCCGCGTCGAAAAGTCCAGGATGTGCCGCGTCCACACCAGCCCCTTCCCATCCGGAGCCTTCTGGTGCTCATACCAGTAAACCCCCAGCGGCTCCCGCCCGCCGGGATCATGTCCGTTGTGCGCCTGAAAGCGCTTTCCCGTCACCAGATCCAACTGCCCGTCGCCGTTCAGGTCCGCCAGGGCAAGGGCGTGCGGCTGCGACCAGCTATCGTCAATCACCCGCTTCACGTACCTGCCGTCCGGCATGTGCTCCAGCCACAGCACTCCGTAATCGTGCGCCATCGATGACACAATGTCCCGCCGCCCGTCACCATTCACATCCAACACATAAATGAACCCCAGCGCGCCCGGCGAATCCCAATCCGCGTGAAACCGCCAGTCCCCCTGCCTCGGATCGGCGGGGGCTTCCAGCCATCCGCCCGATGTCAGAATGTCCGTCCGCCCATCCCCGTTCACATCCCCCGCGCCGATTCCGTGCCCGTAGCCCTTCGCGCTTGCCACGTGCTTCACCCAAGTCTTGTTCTTCACCTCGTACCACGCCGTACCGGAATTCGTCCCGCCAAACTGCGGCAGCAACTCGTTCGCCCTACCGTCGTTGTCCATGTCCACCAGAAAGCAGAACTCCACGTTGTTCCCGCTGTCGATCTCGTGCCGCTTCCACATCTCCTTCGACCGTCCCGGATTTTCATACCAGTCCAGCCGCTTCGAAAACCACGAGCAACTGGCGATGTCCACCCGCCCGTCCCCATTCACATCGATCCCGTGATCGCTGAAATTGTCGATGTAGTTGTTCAGAAACGGCAGTTCGCGGAACTTGTGCTTCGTCCACCGCGGAGCCGCGAACCAGTTCTCCCCCGAGACGATATCCGGTTTCCCATCCCCGTTCACGTCCGCCCAGGTGCAGCTTTCGTTCGCGCCCAGGTCAATCTCATGCTTCTGAAACGGAATATCCGGAGCCCGGCCGAAACTCCACGCCAGCCAAGCGGCCCCCGCCGCGCCCAATACGATGTAGGAGACTCTCACTTGCGCAATTGTATCTCGTTACAATTCCGGGCATCGCCGCTCCTCCGCCGCCGCGAAGGCGCCCTCACTGTCTCCCGGGCGAAACGTAAACACCTCCTCCGCCGCGGCCGCCAGGCGCTCCTCATAACTCATCCCCGCGCCCGCCGGCGAATACTCCACCCCTTGCATCACCACCTTGTCTTCATTCCCCACCCGCATCCCCCGGCTCAATGACACCCGCGCCATCCCCATCAGCGCATCCACCAGGTGCGGCCGGCCGAGCGGAGCCGTAATCTCCCACCGCTCCGGTTCCTTCCACCCCGCCACTTCCACCCGGTAGTGCTCCATCATCCGCACCGCCAAAGCCACGTCCGCGTGCTTCTCCGGGCTGAACCGCAGCGCCTGCTCCACCAGCGATTCACGCAGCGAACCCACGTCCTTCGGCCGCCCGATGGAGGCGTTGTGCGCCGAAAAGATCAGATCCCGCGCGGCGAAGTAGGGCTTCAAGTCCACCACCGGTGTTCCGTCAAAGAAATCAAGCCGGTCGAAATGCAGCGTCAATCCCTCCACCCGCAACAGCCGCGCCGAACTCAGCCCGATCGGATTCGGCCGCGCCGGCGACCGCACGGCAAACACGCCATGCTTCGCGTCCGGCGCATCCGGCGGAACTCCCCGCGGCGTCACTTGCAGCACGTCCCGCTCCGGACGCCCCATCAGCCAGGCCATCACCCACATGTGCGAATGCTTCTCAATCCGCAGCAGTCCCGGCGCGAACTCCTCATACAACTCCACCGCCGCCGGAGCCCCCAACGGCGGCATTGTCTTGCGGTCCTTCACTCCGGACCGCACCTCCCCGATAAACCGCAGCGTCCTATCCACGGGTTCGCAACCCCGATCCGCTGCGCCCGTCGAGCGTTCGCCGCCGCAAATCCGCCAGCAGCGCCGTCAATTCGTCCTTCGTCCGCCGGTGCATCCGCGACGTCGCATTGTTCTGCATTTCATACGGATCCTGCCCCAGGTTGTACAAGTGCGTCACCTCCTCGTTCCGGTCAATCACCATCTTGTCCAGTCCGCGCACAATCATGCGCCACTCCTCCTCGCTTCCCATCTTCCCCTCGGCCAGTATCGACTCGGGCCGCACTCCCTTCCCTCCGCTCCACAACGCCGCCAGATTCCGCCCCTGCACACCCTCCGGAATCTCCGCCCCGCACAATCCCAGCAGCGTCGGCATGTAATCCACGTTCGAGAACAACAGGTCGCTCCGGCTTCCCGCCTCCAATACCTTCGGATACCGCACCAGCAGCGGAATCCGCGCCGACTCCTCATAGGGCATGTCCTTGTACTCGAGACCCTGCGAGCCGAGCATGTCCCCATGATCGGCCGTGAACACCACGATCGTGTTTCCCGCCAGCCCTTCCTCGTCAATCGCCTTCAGCAACCGTCCCAGGCAACGGTCCAGCGCCGTACACAGCCCGTAGTAGCCCGCGTAACCTTCCCGCGCTCTCTTCTCATACTCCGGGGGAACATTCTCTCGTAGCGCGAACTGCCGCGGATCATAAAGCGCCTTCACGGCCTCCGGAGGCGTCCGCGGAGTGTGCGGCGGCCCCCACGACAAGTACAGGAAAAACGGTCTCTGCTTGTTGCTCTTTAGATAATCGATCGCCAGTTCCGTCTGATAGTCAGGTTCGAATCCCGTCCTCTGTATCGGCATCGCATCATCGCCAAAGTAAATCGACTCGAAATACCGGTGCCCCCGGTTGAACGCCGCCCAATAATCGAATCCGCGCCTCCGTGGCCCCGGAGGTACGAACCCCGGCCGCTCCTCCCCGTCCAGATGCCACTTCCCGATGTACCCCGTGGCATACCCCGCGGCCTTCAGCCGCGCCGCCAGCAACGGCTCGTTCTCCCCCAGTCGCACGTCGTTCTTCGGCATCCCGCAGGCATGCGGATACTTCCCGGTCAGCATCGCCGCCCGCGACGGGGAGCACAAGGGATACGATGCGTACACGCGATCGAAATGCACACCCTCCGCCGCCAGGCGAGCCAGATTGGGAGCCTGCAACTGCCGGTCCCCGGAACTGGGCAGCGTCTGCGCCCGCCACTGGTCCGCCAGCACGAACACAACGTTGGGCCGCCTGGCCTGCGCCATCCATGCCGCCGCCGGCCCGATAAGAAAATGGCGCCGATTCATGACTGGTTATAATTAGAAACATCTTCATTATCTTAAGGAGCGTCCATGGGTAGCAATTTCCGTTCCGTGCCCCCTCGCCAGGGCGGGCCCTCAGCCGGACCGGTACGTTCCGCCGACCGCTATTTCGAACTCAAGTCGGAAATCCATAAAAAGCTCCTCGGCGTCCTCAACCTCGAAAAAGTCTCCTCCCTGCCCAAGGATCGCGTCCGCGCCGAAATCGGCCGCGTGGTGGAACGCCTCCTCGAAGACGAGCGCGTTCCCATGACCGCCGCCGAGACCAACAAGATGGTCGAAGAGGTCCTCGATGAAGTCCTCGGCCTCGGCCCGCTCGAACCCCTGCTCAAGGAACCCTCCATCTCCGATATCCTCGTCAACGGCTACAACAAGGTCTACATCGAACGCAACGGCAAACTCTCCCTCAGCCCTGTCCGCTTCAAAGACAACGGCCACCTCCTGCACATCATCGAAAAGATCGTCTCCCAGGTAGGCCGCCGCGTGGACGAGGCCCAGCCCATCGTCGACGCCCGCCTCCTCGACGGCTCCCGCGTCAATGCCATCATCTCTCCGCTTGCCCTCGATGGCCCCGCCCTCTCGATCCGCCGCTTCGGCCGCCACGTCATTACCTCCGGCGAGATGACCGGCAATAAGACCATCACGCCGATGATGCTCCGCTTCCTCGCCGCCGCCGTGCAATCGAAATCCACCATCCTCATCTCCGGCGGAACGGGCTCCGGCAAGACCACTACCCTCAACGCTCTTTCCCGCTTCATCCCCGAGGATGAGCGCATCATCACCATCGAGGACACCGCCGAACTCCAACTCCAGCAGCGCCACGTCGTGAAGTTCGAAACGCGCCCACCCAACGTCAATCGCGAAGGCGGCATCAACCAGCGCCAGTTGCTGCGCACCGCGCTCCGCATGCGCCCCGACCGCATCATCGTCGGCGAGTGCCGCGGAGCCGAAGCCCTCGATATGCTCCAGGCCATGAACACCGGCGTCGAGGGCTCCATGACCACCATCCACGCCAACTCCCCGCGCGACGCCTTCTCCCGCCTCGAAGCCATGATCCTCATGGCCGACCTTGAAATCCCCAACCGCGTCATTGTCCAGCAACTCGCCGGCGCCATCAGGCTGGTGCTCCAGGTCAGCCGCATGCAGGACGGCTCCCGCAAAATCGTCAGCATCTCCGAAGTGGTCGGGGTTGAAGAGGGCCGTGTCGCCACTCGCGCCATCTTCCACTTCGAACGCAGCGGAGTGAGCGACGCGGGCAAAGTGCAAGGCCGCTTCCAGTGGACTGGCTATGAACCCAAGGTCCTCGAGCGCATCCGCACAATGGGCATTCAAACGCCCCCAGGGCTCTTCGATGAAGTAGTGGAAGTCAACCTCTAGGAAACAACGTCAATGGCAGAGAAGATCACCAGACGGCAATTGGGTTTAGCCGCGGCATTCGCGGCGGCCCCGGTATTGGCCCAGCCCCCATCGAATTACACCGGGGCTTTGGACGGCTTCGAATCCCGCATCGGCGCCGGGGGCTTCGACCCCGTGGCCTGGACCCTCGAACAATACAAGTCGGCGCCGCTCAAGCTTACCTTCAAGGCGGAGAACCGCAAACAGGCCGAGGCCTGGCAGAAGAAACTGCGCGCCAGGCTCCTCGAACTGTTAGGAGACATCCCCGCCTCCCGCGGCCCCCTCAACCCCCAAACCCTCGAGAAGACGGACTTCCCCACCTACACGCGCGAGAAATTCATCTTCGAAAGCCGCCCCGGCCTCTGGGTCCTCGGCTACCTCCTGCTTCCCAAAAACAAACCCGCCCCGCATCCCGCCGTCATCTGCCTTCCCGGCCACGGCCGCGGCGTCGACGACATCGTGGGCATCGACGACAAAGGCCGGCCGCGCACCGACAAAGCCGGCTATCAGCACGACTTCGCGCTTCAGGTAGTCGAGCACGGCCTTGCCGCCGTCGCCATCGAACAGATGGCCTTCGGATGCCGCCGCGACGCCAGGACCCGCAAAGGCGGCCTCGGCCGCTCCGCCTGCCAACCTGTTGCCGGGGCTGCCCTGCTCCTCGGCCAGACCATGATCCACTGGCGCGTCAACGACGTCAGCCGCACCATTGATTGGATCGAATCACGCGGCGAACTCGATCCCAAGCGCATCGGCGTCACCGGCATCTCCGGCGGCGGCACCATCACCGTTTTCTCCGCCGCGCTCGAACCCCGCCTCCGCGCCGCATTCGCGAGCGGCTACCTCTGCACCTTCCGCGATTCCATCTTCAGCCTCTCCCACTGCATCGACAACTACGTCCCCGGGATCCTGAACTGGGCAGAGATGTATGACGTGGCGGGCCTCATCGCGCCCAAGCCCTTCTTCGCCGAATCCGGCACGCGCGACGATATCTTTCCCGTCGCCGCGGCGCGCGAAAGTTTCTCCCGCGTCAAACGCGTCTATGAGGTCTTCGGCGCGGGCGATCTCACCGGACACGAGACCTTCGACGGCGAACACAGTTGGCACGGCGTTGGTGGAATTCCGTTTCTTGCCCGGCATCTTGGAGTGTAAATGGCGGCTGGCTCTCCGGCAATTCGAGTCACGGATCTGAGGAAAATCTACGGAACCAAGGCCGCCGTCGACGGCCTGAGTCTTAGTGTGCCTCGAGGCTGCTTCCATGGATTCCTGGGACCCAATGGAGCCGGAAAAACCACCACCATCAAAATGCTCATGGGTCTGGCCGTGCCCACTTCCGGAGCCATTGAAATCCTCGGCTATCCGCTCCCCCAGGGAGAACTCGATATCAAGGCGCGCATCGGCCTCGTCCCCGACGAAACTCTCCTCTTCGAACAGTTGACCGGCGCGGAGTTCCTCGAGTTCGTCGGCCGCATGTACCGCCTTCCCCGCCCCGTCGCCCAGGAGCGCGCCCGCGAACTGATGGCCCTGTTCGAACTCGACGGAGCCTCCCGCAAACTCATCGGCGAATACTCCAAGGGCATGCGCAAACGCGTCGCCATGGCCGCCTCCATGATCCACAAGCCCGAGCTGTTCCTCATGGATGAGCCCTTTGAAGGCGTCGACGCCGTGGGAGCCCGCATGATGAAAGACCTCCTCCTCGAGCAGGTCAAGCGCGGCGCCACCGTCTTCCTCACCTCCCACGTCCTCGAAGTTGTCGAGCGCCTCTGCGAGCGTGTCGCCATCATCCATCAGGGCCGCCTCGTCGTCGAAGGCGAAATGGCCGCCCTCCGCTCCGGCTCGGAAACCCTCGAGGACATCTTTGTCCGTGTCGTCGGAGCCGAACGCCACACCGAATCCCTGGACTGGCTATGAGCGGGCAAACAGCGGCCATCCTCTGGGCCCAGTGGCGCGCCCTGCGCAACTTCTATCCGCGCGCGGGCCGGGGAGGCCTCTGGTTCTCCATCATCATCGCCGTCTTGTGGTACGGCCTCTGGGCCCTCGGCGCCGCCGCGGTGGCAATGCTGGTGCGCGAAAGCCGCGACCCCGAAATCCTCTACCGCTTCCTCGCTCCGGGCCTCCTGCTCGCCTTCCTCTACTGGCAGATTATCCCCATCCTCATGGTGACCTCCGGCATGTCGCTTCACCTCAAGCGGCTTCGCGTCTATCCCATCCCGCACGCCTCTCTCTTCGGCCTCGAAGTGCTCCTCCGCATGACCACCGCCGTCGAGATGATTCTCCTCTTCTGCGGAGCCACCGCCGGCCTCCTCCTCAGCCCACGCCTCCCCTTCTGGTATGCCGGAGCCTTCGTTCCCTACCTGTTGTTCAATCTCTTCATGTCGGCCGGCATCCGCGACCTCATCACACGCATGCTCGCCCTGCGGCGCTTCCGCGAGATCATGGTCTTCTTCCTCCTCCTCATCGCCGCCCTGCCCCAACTCTTCCTGCGCGCCGGTCTCCCTCCCAACTGGCGCCGCTACCTTGACCGCATGCCCGTCCTCGTCTGGCCCTGGTCCGCCACCGCCAAACTGATCGCCGGAGACTGGAACTGGCACTATGTCGCCGCCAGCCTCAGTTGGATGCTGATCGCCTACGCATTCGGAAGGTGGCAATTCGAGCGCGGCCTGGGCTTTGACGAAGAGGCCGCGCGCTCGGCAGGCAATGCGGGAGCCAGCGGCGAGAGGTGGATCGAATGGCTCTTCCGCCTTCCCGCGGGCTGGCTCGGCGACCCTCTCGCCGCCCTCGTCGAAAAGGAACTCCGTACCCTCGTCCGCTCCCCACGCTTCCGCATCGTCTTCGTCATGGGCTTCAGTTTCGGCCTGCTCGTCTGGCTCCCCATGATGTTCGGAGCCAGGAACAGCCCCTTCCTCCAGGCCCACTTCCTCGTCATCGTCTGCGCCTACGCCATGATGCTGCTCAGCGAAGTCTCCGTCTGGAACATCCTCGGCTTCGACCGCTCCGCCGCCCAGATCTACTGGCTCGCCCCGGTCCGCACCGTCCAGATGCTCGTAGCCAAGAACATCACCACCGTCATCTTCGTCATCGTCGAAATTCTCATCATCACCGCCGTGTGCCTCCTCTTCCGCATGCCCGTCACCCCGCTGCTGTTCTTCGAGTCCTTCTCCGTCTGCCTCGTCATGCTCCTCCTGCTCTTGGCCATCGGCAACATCAGTTCCCTCCGCTACCCCCGCCCCGTCGACCCCAACCAGAACTGGAAGCGCGGATCCGCCTCCCGCTTCCAGGCCATGCTCCTCTTCGTCTACCCTGTCCTCGGTCTCCCCTTCATCTTTGCCTACTTCGCCCGCGACCGCTGGGAATCGGGCCTCGTCTTCTACGCCATCCTCGCCTTCACCGCCCTCGGCGGAGCCATCGCCTACGGCTTCTCCCTCGAATCCGCCGCCAAAACCGCTCAAGAGCGCAAGGAACTCATTCTCACCGCCCTCGCCACCGGCGAAGGGCCTGTGTCCTCTTAACGCCGCGCCTCGTTCTCATCGGGTGGCATCCGCGTTCGCAATGGAACGTACCGGCGCCAAGGGGTAGGCGCTTTCCGCGCGGCACGGTCAGTTTCTCCCGCCATGGCCGCGGCCGGTCAAGTTCTCAATGATTCGGCAACCCCGGCGCGCCCATCGAGCAGGCAGGCCCAAAAGTACCCAAAAACCGCGGCAGCCCCTCGTTAGCCCGTCCATTTTCAGAAAACATTCAACTTTTGTACAGGACCCGAACGCTGCCCACTGCTAGCCTTGGAGACGCAAAGCCGCACTTGACCTCGGTTCAGCGTGAATTCTATCGACCTGGCTGATCGTGGAGAATCCTCCGTCGCCCGGCCCCGGCAGGAATTGCGCGGTCTTGTTCCGGCTTCAGGACTGTTTAGGTCATCACTTGGCTCCCGGCCTATCCGGCCGGGTCGGAAGGAGCGCGTATGTATCGCCTGAAGACTTGCGTGTCATCTGGTCCTGTTCGAACCCTGGCCTCATTGTTCCTGGCGCTTGCCGCCATAATCCCTCTTGCCGCGCAACCAGCGGATTTCACCACCATCGACTACCCCGGCGCGGTTCACACCGGCGTCCGGAAGATTAACGACTCGGGAGATATCGTCGGCTATTTCATCGACTCGAGCAACGCCAGTCACGGCTTTCTTTTGAGCGGCGGACGGTTCACCGAGATCAAGTATCCTGGCGCCGCTAACCTCCAGGTCAATGGAATTAACAACCGCGGCGACATGGTCGGAATGTACAACACCGGCTCGGGCGCTCGAGGCTTCCTCCTGCGCCAGGGCGAGTTCACGACTTTAGAATGTCCCGGCAGCGATAGTTTTCAAGCCAACGCCATCAATTCCAATGGCGAGGTCGCGGGCTGGGTCAACGTTGCCGGCATACCCGCCAAGGGAGCCGTCTGGAATCGCGGCGTCTGCACTCTCGGCGAATACGCTCCCGGCAACCCCCGCCGCACAATGACGATGTACTGGGGAATCAATGACGAAGGCGCGGCGGTCGGGCATTTTAGAACGAATGGCGGCGATTCCCACGGCGTTCTCTACAGGAATGGAACATTCACCCGCCACACTCCCGGCGGAGGCGGCTGGGCGAATCACCAGGGCGTCAACAACGCCGGTGACATCGTGGGAGGCCTTACCGACGCGTATGGACAGAATCGCGCCTACCTGCTCCACAACGGCCGCTACACGGTGTATGATTTTCCCGGCGCGGCCTCCACGGGCGCGGACGGAATCAACTCCTCCGGACAGGTCATCGGCAATTACACAATCTCCGGCATCACCCACGGATACCTGGCTCGGGTGCAGCTTGCCGGCCCCGCGCCGCCCGTGCTCACCGTGGACGATGATGGCGGAGACTGCCCCGGCGCCATCTCCACCATCCAGGAAGCGGTCCGCCGCGCTGTTCCCGGAGCCACCATCCGCGTCTGCCCGGGCATCTACTATGGCGCCGTGGAAATCAAAGGTCCGGAAAAGGACGGCGTCAAATTGATCGCGGCCGGAGCCCAGGACGAAGTGGTCCTTCAGGGTGACTACAGTGAACTCAGCGGCTTCCACCTCATGAACGTCACCGGCGTACTGGTTCGTGGCTTCACGGTTCGCGACTTCGGCGCCGCCGCCACTACCGCAACCGTCTTCGGCTCGGGCAACCTGATTCACCTCGAAAACGCCGACTACAACGGCATCGAGTACAACCGGCTCATCAACGGCGACATGATGGGCGTCATGATCGACAATTCCATTGGAAACGTGATCGAGCACAACACGGCCTTCGTCACCAATTCGGGTCTCACCAACTGCGGCATCCACATGCAGGGCAAGCGCTCCGCCGCGAACTCCATCCGCAACAACATGACTTACGGCAACAAGATGGCCGGGATCATGATCCGCGATGCCGGCCCCGATAACTGGGTCCTGAACAATACCGTCCTCGACAACGGCCGCTACGGAATCGACGTCCAGAACACGGAGACCATCTGGATCGAGGGCAATCGCGTCAGCAACGGGCGGGGTCCATGGGGGACGGCGCCGTTTGCTCGCGATGTGATGGGCGTCGGGCTCGGAATTAACCTGTTGAACGTCAACAAAGCCACCCTCAGGGACAACCGCGCCCGCGGCAATACCGGCGTGGATCTGAACTGGGACGGCAAGGGAACAAACACGTTCAACGCCAACGCCTGCGAAAACTCAGAGCCGGCCGGCGTCTGCGCGCGTTAGTTGGAATTCAAGGAGGACCTGGAAGAAGCGCGGGATGAAGCTGCGAAGAAGGATTTCACAATCCAGTCGCTGAAGGACCAACTTTCGCGCGCTGGCGGCGGGCGGTCTGACAGCGTAGACGCGACGGCGCTTGTGGATTTGGCATCCCGCGCCGACCCGCCCCTGCCGCTCCAGTGTATTGATCTCATTGAAAAAGCGTATGGGGACAGGTGCATCGTGCTGCCGAGCGCGCGGAGCAGCGCCGGGCATATGGGTTTCCTCTACGGGCGGGAACTGATCGGCTTACTGAAGAGGCTGGTGACCGGCTACCGAAGCAAGCTGATGGAGGGCGGGGACAACCTTGCGCGCGCCGTTTTCGGCAAGAGCGAATACGCCGCGAAGGAATCCGAGACTGTGATGGGGAACAAGGCGATGCGGCGGCAGCGGACATTCGTCTACGAGGGGGAAGAGGTTGAGATGTTCCGCCACCTGAAGATCGGCGTGGACGCTGATGTGACGCGAACGATACGGGTGCATTTCCACTGGGATGCTAACAAGGGCAAGATCGTCATTGGATACTGCGGCGGGCACCTGTCGGTGTCGAGCCACTGAGCCCAGTAGGGGCGTGGATGATTTTGCTCTTCATGGGAGAGCGGCAAAGGCGCGGGCGGTTACTATCCGCGTGCCTTTGTGGCTGCCGAGATCGAGCAGGCCGCCCTTGTCGCCGGTCACAAGATAATCAGCCTTGCCCGCTTCGGCCAGGGCCAGCAAGTAATCGTCATCGGGATCGGCAAAACGTTCCACGTGCGGCAACGGATCGATGTCCTCGGCGAGCTTCCTGACCTGGTTGATCAGGCGGCCGGCCTTATGCGGCTTGATCAGTTCGGCGATCCTGGGCTTGTGCAGCGTTGCGCGCAGCTCGTTGACAAGCGTGGCGCAGGTCAGCAGCGTGAATTTCCCGTCCAGCCAAAGCCTGATGACAGCGGCGGGCTGGCCGGTCGGGACGATCAGGGCGGACACCAGGATATTGATATCGATCGCCACGCGCATCAGGCTTTGTCAGCCTTTTTCTTGGTGCGGCGGCGTTCTGCGCGGACCTCGCTGACGGCTTCGTCGACGATGCGCTGAACTTCATCGGGGTCGGCGTCGGCATTGCGCTCCCAGATGTCCTGTACGGTGCACTGGAGCACGCGCCGGTTAACGGCATCCTCGACGAACTTCGAGAGATCGCCTTTCTTCATGCCTTGGGAGCCGAGGAACGTGCGGAGGTTCAGGTCGGTGTCCTTCGAGATCTTGAGGCTCCAGCGGACGGCTTGTTCTACCATGTTGCACCCTGTACGGTTAGGTTCATAGACGCACAAACGTCTATACGTCCATTTTAGGACGGATTCCGGCTGCGGACAAGGGATTTCAGTAAGCCATTGAAAGAAGTCGTCAAATCGAAATCCTCTCCACGGATTGCGCGTGACCTTACTTCTGCCGCGGCCTGGCTTCGACTTCAAACATGAACTGGTGGAAGTGGACATGCCCGTATTCGTGGGTGAGCGTCGTGCGCAGCCGGTTCTCCATGTGCGGGACGCTGAGGGCGCTCGCAATCCGGCGGCTCTGGGTTTCCGCTGGGATGGCGCCAAGACGCGCTTGTTTTCCCGTAC
>JAIXKK010000133.1 GCA_026954325.1 Bryobacterales bacterium
GATCCAAAACAACCTGCGGCTCGTCCGCTTCTCGTTTTAATAAACTCCCGCTAGACTCCAGGAAGTGCTCATCTGCTTCGGCAAACAGAAGCAGACCGATATCGCCACCGCGCAGGCCGCAGCCGCGATGTGGCGCTTCAGCAAGCTGAACGCGCAACTCGCCAACCCGAAGCTCGCCACCGAGAACGACGCCGAAGAATACGGCAAGGGCCACGAGTTTCCGACCACTACTTACAAGACCGCCTGGGATGTCAACGGTACGCTCGAGAAGTATCTCTCGGCTGAGATTGCAGCGTGGGCGATGGCATTCGGCTTGGGCAAGGTGGTGAAGTCGGGCACGGCGCCCAACTTCACCTATACCTGCACGCCGCTCTTTCCAGCCAATGGCGACGCGGCGGAGCTCCCATACTTCTCCTACGTAGAACAGATCCGCCCCGGCGCGGGCGTGGTGCTCGATCGCCAGGCGGTCGGCTGCGCTATCGAATCCTGGCAGATCGCGATCGGCTCCGGGCCGGGTCGCGCCAACTCGAAAATTACCGTCGAGTTCGCCGGATCCGGCAAGGTGATCGACTCGGCCACGGGCATCACCATGCCGGCCGCGCAGACGGAAAAGCTACTACCCTCGGCCTCGCTCACGCTGTCGATCAACGGCGTCGATTACGTCACCAGCAAGAACATCGTGTCGCTCGAAACCGGGTGGAAGAACAACCTGCGCATGGACGCGGGCTTTTATCCCGGATCAGGCTTTCAGTCGGCAGGCGACGGCTCCTCCGGCGCGATCCGCGGGCGGCTGGAGTTCGGCAACCGTCAGGGAAATCTCAAATTCTTCGCGCGCTTCGACAGCGCCTCGACCGAATACACGAAGCTCAAGAGCCAGACCACCGGCACGGCCGTCATCAACCTCTCGTTCGACGCCAATAACTCGCTCCAGATCACCTGGCAGAAACTCGCCTTTTCGGTGGTCGAGATCGGCGAGACGGACCAGATCCTGACGGTCTCGGTCGAATGCACGCCGCTCTACGATGCGACCAACGGTGTGATCTCGGCTGTGGCAAAGTGTGTCGTGGATAGCATCTGCCAGTAGAAGCGCTTCGGGGAAAACCTACTCGGGAACTAGATCACCGGAAACCACGGTTGCACCAGAAGAATCGAACGAAGCCCGCACTGTAAACGCTTGTGTCAGCAACGTACGAAGTGGAGTATCTTTGCGCTCGATAACACAAATCAGCCGATCAAGAGGAAACATGAACGTGTACTCGGAACCGGCTTGTAATCGCACTGCGCTCGATTTTGGCAGTCCGCCCGGCTGAGCCTTGAGTGCGTTTAGATCAAAGACGCTATATTCCTCAGATCCCCGTCGAGACACGGCCGCAAGTTTGACGGCGTAGATCGGGCCACTGGGGCCTTCAAACCCGATCACCAAGTCACGGGTTTCGGTGCTTACATTCTTAAGAACTACTCGTACGCTTCCAGACTTGCCCGAAGGCGTGCTGCTGTCTATGCCGAGTTGCAGGCCGTCTGTGACCGCACCCCATTTGACCTTGGAAGCTGCGTCCGCCTGGCAGGCCATTACTGCGAACAATATAGGCATCATCACCGAGCACGCATTGAACTTCATGGCTTCATTCTACGCGGTTTTGGCATGTCGGGAGATCCCACCGCAACCGACCTCTTCCGCAAATCACACAATCTAAAATGCAGACCAACACAATCATCTTCGACGCGACCCGCCCGGTCGCCATTCAATTGCGCGGACCGGAGGGTGTGAAGACCGTCCGCGTCTGCTTCCCCTCCGATGATGACTGGGCCGAACGCCAGCGACGCCGCAAGGTCATCGTCAAAAGCCTCGGGCGCGGGATCTCCGAAACGACGATCCCCAACGGCGAGGAGATCGACGCCGCGCTCCTGGCCAAGATCCGCACGGAGGAAGAACCCGAGGTCGATGCCTTCGAGGCGCAGAAGGTCATCGAGCAGTTGGCCACCTGCGACGTGGACGACGTCGTGCTGGCGGGCGATGCGTTTCGGGTCACGCTGCGTGTGCTCGGCGGCGCCGTCACGCACCTTCTGAAGATGCCATCGGCCAAGGATGTGAACGCCTACCGCCGTGGCTTCGCGCGGGTGCTCGATCTGCCCTTCAACCGCCAGGAGTTAACGATTAATATCCGCGCGGCGGCCGACCTGTGGAAGAAGCTCATCGAGGCCACCGAAGGGTATGCCGGTGACGTACCGATCATTCACCAGGCCGTGGCGGTCAAAGCGGCCATCGATGCGCTCGACACTTCCTTCCAGGAGGACCGGGAAGCAAATTTTTAGCCGGGGAGTGGCCGGAAACTCCCTCCCTGCGCTATCTCATCCATTGGGCGCTCCGGCGCGAAGAGCTTTGCGATCCCGGTCTGTGTCCGGACGCACCCGACGGTGGCCGCTGCGACCGTTGCCCGCTGGACAGACTGGACGCCGCGCAGACCTCCGAAGGCGGATTGCTCATCCGGCGCGCTCTTGACCTGAGAGCGGCGCTGAACCTGGGAATCCATATCGGCCTGGACGACATTCGGGCTGACGAGTTCTACGCCATGCTGATTCTGGAGGACGAACGGGACCAGTTGGAACGCGAGCGGATAAGAGAAGGAAATCGCTAGGCGGCCTGGTGCACAGGTTCGTAATGAAGGCGGATCATCTGCTCGGTCCTCAGTGCGACCATGGCGAAGGCTTTGCCGCTTTCATCCGCGAATTCCACTTCGTAGACATTGGGCGCCCAACTCTCGACGACCGTCCCTACCTGGCCGCGCACCAAGCCGTGCTCGGGAAGGTCTTCGAGCAACGCGACAACCGAATGCATTTCAATGCCAGCCATGGCGATCACCCTGTCTATAGTACATAACAACTGGTAAGCCGCGGCAACCCTTCCTCGGATCGCACAATCCAAGTGCTCCGGATTCTGACAGGAAGCCCCTCGCGGGAGAAATCGAAATCCACCACGTAGCGTTGCCCGTAGACATTGGCAACACCGATTTCCGCCTCGTTGTCCCGCGCAGCCGAAAGGATCGCGTGCAGCAATTCTTCCGCATCGGACGCCTTGATTCCGAAGGAGGCGAACACGCGCGCCTTGCTGCGACCGCGCGGATGCTGCGGATTCAAGCAGTAATCCGTCAATTTGCGGATATCGGCAATGGCCTGGTCGCCATTGGGCAGCTTCATGAATCACCCATCGTAACAGCGCATGGCTTCCAATAACCAGATCGAACTGGTCGTGACCGTCGAGGTGGACAAGGCAAACCAGTCCATCAAATCCGTCAACGCGAACCTCTCCGGGATCGAAGAGACCGCCGTGCGGGCCACGCGCGGCGCCTCACAGGGGATCGACGGCATGACGGCCGCAATGGTGAAGGGCGCCGCCGCCGGCAACTTACTCGCCGACGCGATCAAGAAAGCCATCGACTTCGCCAAGGAGTGGACCATCGAAGCGGCGAAGGAAGCGGCGCATCAGGAACGCGCGGTTTCGATCACGCGCACGCTGGCCAAGGCGCATGGCGACGGGGCCGCGGCGGCGGGAAAGGCGATTGAGGCGATCCGGTCGGTAGGGTTCGCCGCCTCCGACGCCACGACCAGTGTGCAGAAACTCATCATCGCCGACATTGGACTCGATAAGGCGCAGGGCCTCGCCAAGGTCGCGAAGGATGCCGCCGCCGTGAGCACCGAGGGCGTGAGCGCGGCCGAGGCTTTCGAGAAGATCATGCTGGCGATCGAGACGGGCCAGTCGCGCGGATTGCGCTCCCTCAGCCTCTTTCCCGACCTCGCCAAAGCGGAGCAGGTTGCCCGGCTGGAGGCCCAACTTTACGGCAAGACCCTCTCCGATCTCGAAGTCAAGCAGGTCCGCTACAACGCCATCGTTCAAGCGGCGATTTCCATTCAGGGGTCGGCGGCGGCCCAGGCGGGCACCTTCGACGGCGAGATGAAGAAGCTCTCGCGCGAAATGAAGGATCTCAAGGAGGACGTCGGCAAGGCGTTCCAGGGCGAACTGAAGGTCGCCGTCGAAATCCTACGCGGCTTCGTGGGGTTCCTGAAAGACCACTCGGACGCGATCGAGAAGTTCGGCAAGGGCACGCTGGCGCTGGTCGGAATCATTACCGCGATTACCGCCGCCACCAAGGGCTGGGCGCTCGCGCAGGGTGCGCTCAATCTCGCGATGTCCATGAATCCGGCCTTCCTGGTGGCGGGCGGCGCCCTGGCCGCCGGACTCATCATTTACAAGCAGTACAGCGACATGACCGAGGAGATGGCGCGCCGCGCCAAGAACCTGGAGAACCAGGCGCTCCGGAAGGATCTGCTCTCCGGCAAGTTAAAGGTTGAAGATCTCAAGAAACGCGGCATGGATGAGGACCAGATCCGTGAACTCATCTCCGGCCGCAAGCTGCTTCAAGGTGAAACGTTCGAGGATTTTGGCGCGAGCCTGCCGAAGATCAAACTCGCCGGCCAGCCCGATCCGGAAGAACTGAAGCGGCAAGTCGAGATCCAGAAGCGGCAGCGGGAGAACGAGAAATACTTCCGCGACCAGGCCATTGGTTCGCAGCCCGTTTCGGGATTCGCGAAAGAGATTGCCGACATTAACAAAGAGATCGCCAGCCGCACGACGTACGTCGACGACATGGGCGAGCACCACGTTCCGCTCACAAAAAAGGCGTGGGACTCGGTCATCGAGTACGCCAACAACAAGCTGAAGGCGTTCCTCAAGCACACCTCCGACGACAACAAGAAGGCCTTGGCGGACTACCTCAAAGAGCAGGAGGAGGCGCACCAGCGGCAGATGCAGTGGGAGACACATCGCTTCCAGCAGCGGCTCGCCAATGACGCGGAGATCGCGGAGCGGAACTTCGATCACCTGCGCGAGGTGTACGCGTTCGAGGAGCAGCGGGCAGGTTTCGAACGGGATGCGCGCCTGCGCCAGGTAGAAGGCGCCGACGCGCAGACAATCGAGCAGAAGGTCGCCCTCGAGCAGCGGAAGGCCGAGATCGAGATCGACTATCTCGAAAAGGTTCACGAGGTGCGCCAGAGGCTGTTCGACATGGACACCTCGCGGATGCTCCTCGAAGAGGAACTCACGCTCAAGCGGCTCGGCTACAAGGCCGATGAGATCAAGGCCCGGATCGCGGAGTTGAGCCAGCAGCGCGAAGACATCCGCCAGCAGAACCAGGAATCCACGGACGCCGCGATCCAGGCAGCGCGCGAAAACGCCGCCAACCGGCAGGCGCAGATTGTGCGCGACCACAACCGCGCGATCTTTGACTCGCTCAAGCAGCAGGCCGGCGGCGTGTTCGACGCGCTGCTCCAGAAGTCGCAGTCGGTCTGGTCGGCTATCGGTAATGCCTTCAAGACCGCCATGCTGACTGCGATTAAGGAAGTCGTTACCTCCAGGGTGGCGGCGCTGCTGATGCAGATGTTCACCGGCCAGAAGGTGTCCTTCGCGGGCGAGGGCGCCGGGCCTGGCGGCTCGGGCGGCATTTTTGGCGGGCTTGGTCGTTTATTGGGGATCGGCGCGGTGCCGGTGTTCGGCAGTACGACGCCTGGCGGCGGCATCATTCCCGGCGTTACTCCCGGCACGACGCCGCCGTTCGTCCCCGGCGGCGGTGCCGGTGGCGGGCTTACGTCGAAAGCGGGCGCGGGCGGGTTGCTGAACTTCAACTGGTCGAATCTCAAAGGCCTCGCCAGTTGGAAGAACCTCTACGGCGCGATGACTCTCGGCGGCGGCCTGCTGATGCTGAGCGGCGCGAAAAACGGGAACGCCTTGAGCACCATCGGTGGCGGCGCGCTCATGGGCGGCGGCATTGGCCTCTCCGGCGGCCCCATCGGTGCGGTCGGCGGTGCCGGCATCGGCATGTACCTCGACGCCCTCCGGCGCGGCGGTTGGGCCGGCGTGGGCGAGGCCACGGCGGGCGGCGCCATGTTCGGTTGGAACGTCGGCGGGCCGCTGGGTGCGGCCATCGGCGCGGGCGTCGGGCTATTCTCCGGGATCGTTCGGTTGTTCGTGAAGGGGGCGTCGGAGAAGGCCCGGCAGAAGATCAAGGATCTGTACGGCGTGGACATTTCCGACCGGGCGATCATTCAGCAGATCCTCGATATCGCCAAGCAGACCTACGGCGGCAACATCGACATGGCGATCCGGACCCAGCAGGTCCGCGACCTGATCCAGTTGTACGCCATGAGCACGGGCCAGCAGACCAAAGGCATGCCCACCACGATGCAGCCACTCAATCTCGCGCAACGCGGCGGCTCGCTCTACCAGGCGCTGAATCATTCGAACGGCGCGGCGGTTCCCGGCTTGGGAGGCCTCCCGACGCTCGACAGTATCGGCGGTGGCGTGGCCTCCGGCGCTCAGCCTATGGTGATCCAACTCGATGGCCCCGCGACCACGAGTCTCCTGCAAGGGCAGGCGGTTCAGGCCATCGCCAGCAACCCGCGCGTGGTGCAGGGCGCGGTTCTGAGCGCCTCGAAATCGAATGCTGGCCGGCGGGAGTTGGCCAGCCTGCAATTCAGTCCCGGCCTGGTGACCTCGTAATAGGACCGCGATGAGACTTGATCCCCCGTGAGAGAGATGCTTGATCGAGCTTAGGCAAGCATGTCTTGACCGTCGAAGTTATCGGTTGCGATCACCCAACCAGTAATGCCTCGCGAAGTCTTTACCTGTGCCCACCATGTCGTCGCGGGCTTGGGGGCATCAGGCAAACGGCCCTCGATGGTCGTGACGGTACCGCGAAACCAGACCTTCCACTGCCCCTCGCCGAGGTAGTGCAGCAAAAAATAAACCTGACCTTTTTTGATAGGAGGCGAAGTGGGCTCGTACGTTCCTGGCTCTGGGTGGTTGCGCATCGCCACTACTCGAAGAGGCCGGCAATGAACCTCTCCAGTGGTCGCATGGACCCGCTCTCCCTTCCGGATATGGCCGACGACAGAGCCCCCACCCGGGCCACCATAAACGTCCAGGTCTTTGTTCGCGATCCAGTCGCGATAAACGCAGCCCTCAAACGGGCAAGCGCCTTTTGAAACATAAATTGATGGTGGGGTGTCCGGTAGTCCTTGTGCGTTGGACGCGATCCCAGGATACAAACCTCCAATGATGGCTACGAAGGCGAAGACAGGCGATCTCTTCATCTCGCTCCTCACTCTTTCAAGCATAGAACGGGACTCGCCGGTTCAGAGGTGATGACGCAATGCCGGGCTCAATTCTCACTGCGGCGCCGGTCACGGTGATGCCCAGTAGCCTATCTCGCGCGTTCGCCCACTCGCGCGAGTACCCAGTGATCGACAACGAATACCGGAACGGCGAATCGCAACGGTCGGTACAGGCGACCACCAGCCGCAAGAAGTGGCAACTCACGAAGCGCCTCACGCCCGCGCAGTTGCAGGCGCTCCGGAACTTCTACGATGCGCGCAAGGGCGCGCACGAGCCGTTCTACTTTTACGACCCCTACGAAGCCAGCCCGAAATTCTCGCACGATCCGACTGGCGCGGCCGTGGCGGGCAGGTACACCGTCCGATTCAACTCCGATTGGAGCCAGTCCGTCACGCCCGGCAGGTCCGACGTGCAAATCGAACTAATCGAAGTGGCCTGAGAAGCGGTACTATCAGTGGTGCACCGAATCCATTCACACATGTGAGGCGTTTCTGCAGTGGACATTCCACGGATCTTCAACGTCACCGAAAGCGGTCACCGCATCCATAACCCGTTCACACCCGAAAAGCTCGCCACTCTCGGAGCGGCGTTGCGCCTGGAACCGGGGACCTGTGTGCTCGACCTCGGCAGCGGTTCGGGAGAGATGCTGTGCACCTGGGCACGCGATTACGGGATCAGCGGCACCGGTATCGACATGAGCCAGTTATTTACCGAGCAAGCGAAACTCCGCGCTGAAGAACTCGGCGTCGCTGATCGAGTCGAGTTCATCCACGGCGACGCTGCCGGCTATGTCGCCGACGAAAAGGTCGGTGTGGCGGCCTGCCTCGGCGCCACGTGGATCGGTGGGGGAGTTGTCGGCACCATCAAGCTTCTGGCGGAGAGCCTCCGCACCGGAGGAATCATCCTCATCGGCGAGCCGTACTGGCTACAGCCACCTCCGACAGAAGACGTTGCCAAGGGATGCCTTGCCGGTTCGATCTCCGACTTTCTCTTGCTTCCAGAACTTCTCGCGTCTTTCGGCAACCTCGCTTACGACGTCGTGGAAATGGTTCTGGCCGATCAAGATAGCTGGGACAGGTACGAGGCAGCCAAGTGGCTCACCATGCGGCGATGGCTCGAAATGAATCCCGGCGACGACTTCGCCAAAGAGGTTCGAGCCGAACTGACCTCGGCACCCGAACGCTACGCTGCGTACACGCGTGAATACCTGGGATGGGGCGTGTTCGCGCTGATGGCGCGGTGATGTGGCGCAACTGGCGCATCCGGCTGATTGTCAACGGCTGTGCCGCACACAACTGCTGATGCAGCGGTGCAGTTGAGCTGCACCAGGCGGCTCGCCGAAGGGTGAGTGCGCCTGGACTTATCCGCCACCACCGAAATTTCCCTCATAACCACTTTCGGCAATCGGCTCGTCCATCGCACTCATAACTATCGACGGATTAACCCCTCAGGTTGTTTACGAATGCCTGACAACATCGGCAGTATCACGGTGCCGGAGGTCGTCCCCTCCGGCACGTTCCCCATCGTCTCCGAGTACCCGTACGGCCGGAGCAGCCATCCCGACGTCGCGATCCACCAGTTCGGCTCCGGCAACGCGAAGATCGAGCAACGCTTCCTCCTGGGCACCGGAGCGCGCCGCTTTACGGTGCGGCGCACGTGGATGAACGACGCCCAGCGCATCGCGCTCCGGAACTTTTGGG
>JAIXKK010000034.1 GCA_026954325.1 Bryobacterales bacterium
TCCCTGCCCCAGCCCCGGAACCACAACCCTCCGAAACCCCCGAAGACGCCCCACCCCCAACCCCCGCCGCCTGGTACACCCGTTTCCTTGCCTTCCTCCTCTCCCTCCTCGCCGTCCTTCAACTCCGTCCTGTGGCCCGGAAATCGCGAAAATCCTCCTCAAAACCCGCCGCCCAATCGAGCGAACCGATCTCCCTCTTCCATTCCGCCTTCTACACCTTCGAATTCCCCGAATTCTTCATCTGGCTCACCTCGTTTATCCCCACGCCCGCCCGCCCCAAGCACCAGGCGCCGCCCCAAGGCGAATAAATGTCTGTGTGGCATCGGAAAAAGGCCGCTCCGCCGCGCCGGAAGTGGCTCTCTCCATCTCAGCCTCGACACGGTCCTCGCCGCCGGTCTCTTCCACGCCGGGCCTCTCGGCCGCCGCATCCGCCTCGCTCCCGGAGCCACCGGCATGGCGAAGAGACCGGCGATGCAAATCGGTTGCGCCGGCGCTCGTCAGTCGTAGGCCAGATTGCGCGCCTGCATGAGGCCCTTCGTGTAGCCAATGGCGAAAATATGCCCAAGCATGGCGTAGCCGGCGTTGTGTTCGGAATCTTCGCCGGCCATGGCGGGAGCGTGGTCGGTACGCAGCGGTCCGGTGAATCCGCCGCGGGCGTAGCATTCCAGCATCCGGGCCATGTCCGTGGGGCCGTTGTCATGAAACGTTTCGTGGTAGCGGGTGTCCGCCTTGCCATCCACATCGCGGAAATGTATGAACTGGATCTTGCCGCGCTCGGCGAATTCCGTGGCGACCGAATACATGGTCTCGCCGGGCGCGTAACGCATCGAGGCGAAGTTGCCCTGGCAGACCGTCGCGCCGTTGTAGGGGCTGTCGGCGATCGCGAACAGGCGGCGGTAGGCCGCGGGGCTGATCATGATCTGCGCGGACCCTCGGTAAGGCGAGACGCAAGGATCGTTGGGATGATAGCCCATCTTCACTTTCGCTCTTTCACACACGGGCGTGATCCTCTCGATAAACCAGGTGAGTCCTTCCCAGAGTTGATCTTCCGTATAAACCTCGTCGAGAGGAGGCATTTTCTTGGTTTCCGCGTAATCATGCACGGTGGAAATGGCGCCGCCACGCAGGGTGATGCGGCCGGTGCGGCTCCCCCCCTGCCCGAAGTTGTAACACAGGACCGGAATGCCGGCCCTGCCCATGGCTTCTACATAGGCGCTCCAGTTTTTCAGTTCTTCCTCGCGGCCCGGAGTGCCTCGCCGGATGTGATCCGCCGGCACCGGAGTCATCGTTTCATGGACGGCGACGGCGAATCCGGCTTCCTCCCACTGCTCCTTGTGCTTCCGTATGGCGGCCTCATACTGATCCCGGCCGATGCCTCGGACCGAGGGGGAGGAGACCACGTGCGTGACGCCCATCTGGAGGCAGAGTTTCAGGCGCTCGGGCTGGTTCAACCCGAGAACATGCGCGAATGTGAACTTTCCCTGCCGCATTCCATAGGCCTTCGTCGGCGAAGACATCGAGGCCGCGCCCGCCCCCGCGGCCATCGCAACGTTCTTTCCTACCCATGAGCGGCGTGTGATTCCATCCATTGGGATGCTCCTTTCCTGCTCGAACGATTGTACATCCCAGGCCGCGGATCGTGGCGGCTCGTGATCCGCGCTGCGTCGTATTCTCGCCTTTGTATTTGGGACGCATGAAACGGAGAGGCGCGCCGCGCCGTCTGCGTAATGGCAACCCTGCGTCCTATCGAATGAGGTGTGCCCGCAAATATGAAATACCTGAAGCTGTTCGCCGCCGCATTCCTGCTTTCCAGCCCTGGGTTCGCGCAGGATGCGGACTACTTCCCGTTGCAAGTGGGAAATCAGTGGGTGTACAAGGTAACCGGCCCCGCTGGCTCGAATCCATTCACCGTGGAGGTCGCCGGAACCGAAACGATCGGCGGGAATGAGTATTTTTCCGTGATTGGGTTTCCCGGCCACGCGCTGCTGCTCCGGAAAAACGATGAGGGAACGCTGGTCTTCTATGACCGCGAGGAGAATCGCGAGAAGACGTGGGTGGCGTTCGGGGCCGCCGCGGGGCAGGCCTTCCGCACGGAGGTGGACCCGTGTAATGCGGCCGCCGTCATCTGGACCAGGCAAGGGGAACTGAAGTCGCCGTTTGGCGAGTTTTCCAACGCCCAGGACTATGACCTCATCCTGCGGAACGAAAAAGGCGAGGCCGTCTACCGCTGGGCGCTGGGAAAGTTTTTTACCGACATCTTCCGCCAGTTCCCCTTGATGGGAGAAAAAAACTGGGTTCTCACCGTGCCCGTGCCCGATGTTCCTCCCGGCAACTACGCCGCCACCGCGAACCTCGCGGTCGCGGGTCCGCGGTATGAGGCCGTAATACCCTTTGCGATCGTCGCGCGGTAACGCGATGCGCGGGCGGCGAGGCCGACGAACCCGCCCGCGCCGTCGTGTTTCACGCCGCTTGCGCCATGCGGTTCGAGAGCGCGGGGATCACCGCCCCGATCACCTGCTCGACGCGCTCCACCGGGATGAACTCCAGTTCCTGGCGCACATGTTCCGGAAGATCGCGCAGGTCCTTCATGTTGGCGCGCGGAACAACGACCCGCCGCATGCCCGCCCGGCGCGCCGCAAGCACCTTTTCCTTGAGTCCGCCGATCGGCAGAACCATGCCGGTGAGCGTGATTTCTCCGGTCATGGCCGTGTCGCCGCGGGCCGTGCACCCCGTATAGAGCGAGGTCAGCGCCACCGCCGTGGTGATGCCCGCCGAAGGACCGTCCTTGGGCACCGCTCCGGCCGGGACATGAATGTGGACGCCGCACTCGCGGAACTTCTTGGTGTCGATGCCGAAGTTCGCGGCGTGGCTCCAGATGTAGCTTTGCGCCGCCCGCGCCGATTCCTGCATCACCTCGCCGAGTTGTCCGGTGAGCGTCAGCCCCTTGCCGTCCGGGAGAAGGGTGGCTTCGATGTACAGCACATCGCCTCCCGTCTCCGTCCAGGCGAGCCCCGCCGCGACGCCCGGTTGCAGGCTGCGGCGCATCTCCTCCAGATGGAACGGCTCGGGGCCGAGCAGATCGAGCAGGTCCTCCCGGCGCACCGTGAAGGCTTCTCCGCTTCCTTCGGCCACCTTCAGGGCCACCTTCCGGGCGATCGAGCCGATGTTCTGCTCCAGCCGCCGCAACCCCGCCTCGCGCGTATATCCGGTGATAAGCGCGGAGAGGGTGGCGTCTTCAAAGCGGACGGCGGCCGGATCGAGCCCCGTCTGCTTCAACTGGCGCGGGATGAGGTAGCGGCGCGCGATCGCCACCTTTTCCTCTTCGCTGTAGCCGGACAACCGGAGAATCTCCATCCGGTCGAGCAGCGGCCGCGGGATGGTCTCGAGCGAGTTCGCCGTGGCGATGAACAACACCTTCGAAAGATCGAAGGGCAGGTCGAGATAGTTGTCCCGGAACTTGTTGTTCTGCTCCGGATCGAGGATTTCAAGCAGCGCGGCCGCGGGGTCGCCCCGGTAGTCGCGCCCGAGTTTGTCGACTTCATCGAGCATGATCACCGGATTCGCGGCGCCCGCGCGGCGTAGCGATTGAATCAGGCGCCCCGGCATGGCCCCGATGTACGTGCGCCGGTGGCCGCGCAGTTCGGCCTCGTCATGCAAACCGCCCACGCTCATGCGCTCGAACTTGCGGCCGATCGCCCGCGCGATGGACTGGCCGAGCGAAGTCTTGCCGACGCCCGGAGGTCCGGCGAAGCAGAGGATCGGAGCCTTGGCCTTGGGATTCAGCTTGAGCACCGCGAGATGCTCCAGAATGCGCTGCTTGACATCTTTGAGGTTATAGTGGTCCTCATCGAGGATGCGGCGCGCGTTGGCGATGTCGAGCGTGTCCTCGGAGAACACTTTCCAGGGCAGTTCGAGAACGTACTCAAGGTAGGTGCGGATGACGTGATAATCCGGCGACGCCGAAGGTAGCTTCTCCAGGCGCTTCAGCTCGCGCTCGGCTTCCTTCTTCACTTCCTCGGGAAGGTCCGCCTTCTCGAGTTGCTCCCTCAGCAGGGCCACTTCGTCCTGGTCGGATCCTTTTTCGCCGAGTTCCTGCTGGATGGCGCGAAGCTGCTGCCGCAGCAGGTACTCGCGCTGCTCCTTGCTCATTTCCGAGCGCGCCTCGGTGGCGATCTTGTTGCGCAGCTCGAGCACCTGGACCTCGTAGGAGAGGTAGGTGTGCATCAGGCGGAGCGCGTCGAGCCGCGTCGGAGCCTCGAGCAGCGCCTGAGCCTTCGGCAGATCGAGCCCCAGCATCGATGCCACGAGATAGACCAGATGCAGAGGATCCTCGGTGCTCGACAACAGCCGCTCGAGGTCCATGGTGGTTTGCTGCCGCGAAAGCTGGATGGCCTGCGAAGTGAGTTCGGTGACCGCGCGGTGAAGGGCCTCGACCTCCGGTCCGGAATCCTCCGGCAGCGGCAGCGGATGGAAGCGCGCCGCCGGAAAGCCGCGGTCGGTTTCCAGCTTGATGAGCACCACGCGCTCAACCCCATAGACGAAGACCTCGGTATGCGATTCCCGCTTGGCCACCCGGCGGATGATGGCGCGCGTCCCGATGGTGTAGAGGTCGTCCTGCGAAGGATCTTCAATGCTTGCGTCGCGCTGCGCCACGAGAACAATTTCCTGCTCCTCGGCCCGCAGAGCCTCCTCGACGGCCGCCAGGGAGCGCGCGCGTCCCACATTGAGCGGCAGCAACAACTGGGGGAACAACACCACGTTCTTCAGCGGCAACATCGGAAGCTGTCTGACTTGCTTTTCCAGTTCCATTTTTCTCCCCTCTCTTTTTCATTAGACGCGGCGGCAGGGCCGCCGGACTCACTCATCGGGCTGGTGTTTTCTCCCGCTCCTCGGCCCGGGCCTCGGCCGCCTCGAAGCGCAGGCCTCCCGAGACGGCGCCGGCGTCGATCACCACCATTTGCCGGTCGCGAATCTCACCCTGCAGCAGGAGACGGGCCAGCGGGGTTTCGACTTCGCGCTGGATCGCGCGCTTCAACGGGCGCGCGCCGTAGGCCGTGTCGTAGCCGGCCCGCACGAGATGGCGGCGCGCCTCGCCGGTCAGTTCAATTTCGATGTGCCGGTCCCCCAGGCGCTTTCGGAGCGCCTCGAGTTGGATCTCGACAATCTTCAGGAGGTGCTCTTCGTTGAGCGAGTGGAAAACGGTGATCTCATCGACGCGGTTGAGGAATTCCGGCCGGAATTGGCGGCGGAGTTCGTCAAGGACGGCTTCCTTCATGCGGTCGTAGCCCGCGCCGCCGAACTCTCCGCGATATTCGAGAATGCGGTGGCTGCCGGCGTTGGAGGTCATGATGACGATGGTGTTCTTGAAATCAACGGTGCGCCCCTGGCCGTCGGTAAGCCGGCCGTCATCGAGCAACTGGAGCAGCACATTGAAGACATCGTGATGCGCCTTCTCGATTTCGTCGAGCAGGATGACGCAGTAAGGGCGGCGGCGGACGGCTTCGGTGAGCTGGCCGCCTTCTTCGTAACCGACGTATCCGGGAGGCGCGCCGATCAGACGGGCGACCGTGTGCTTCTCCTGGTATTCGGACATGTCGATGCGGATCATGGCGTGCTCGTCGTCGAACAGGAACCCGGCGAGCGCGCGGGCGAGTTCGGTCTTGCCGACGCCGGTGGGGCCGAGAAAGAGGAAGCTTCCGATGGGCCGGCGCGGGTCCTTCAGTCCGGAGCGGGCGCGGAGGACCGCTTCGGATACGACCTTCACGGCTTCGTCCTGGCCGACGACGCGCTTGTGCAGTTCGTCTTCCAGATGGAGCAGTTTCTGGATTTCGCCCTCGAGCAGCCGCGAGACGGGAACGCCGGTCCAGCGGCTGACAACGGCGGCGATATCTTCCTCGTCCACCTCTTCCTTCACCAGGCGGGACTTGCCCTGCTCGCCCGTCACGCGGTTCTCTTCGTCTCGAAGTTTCTGCTGGATGGTGATTAGCTTTCCGTACTTGAGTTCGGCCGCTTTGTTGAGGTCGTAGGCGCGCTCGGCGCGTTCAATCTCGGCGTGCACCTGCTGGAGTTGTTCCTTGAGGTCGCGGACGCGCTGGATGGCTTCCTTCTCGCCCTGCCACTGGGCCTTGAGCGCGTTGGACTCCTCCTTGAGGTCGGCCAGTTCCTTTTCGATCTTGCCGAGGCGTTCCTTGGAGGCGGCGTCGGACTCCTTCTTGAGCGCCTCGCGCTCGATCTCGAGTTGCATGATGCGGCGCATGGTCTCGTCGAGATCCGAAGGCATGGAATCGATTTCGGTGCGCAGCTTGGCGGCCGCTTCGTCGACGAGATCGATCGCTTTATCGGGCAGAAAGCGATCGCTGATGTAGCGATTCGAAAGCACGGCGGCGGAGACGAGAGCGGCGTCCTTGATGCGGACGCCATGATGGACTTCGTAACGCTCGCGGAGACCGCGGAGAATCGAGATGGTGTCCTCGACGGAGGGCTGGTCGACGAGAACCGGCTGGAAGCGCCGTTCGAGGGCCGCGTCCTTTTCGACGTGCTTGCGGTATTCGTCGAGCGTGGTGGCCCCGATGCAGTGCAGTTCGCCGCGGGCGAGCATCGGTTTGAGAAGGTTGCCCGCGTCCATGGCGCCTTCGGCCTTGCCGGCGCCGACGACGGTGTGCAGTTCGTCAATAAATAAAATGATGGCCCCTTCCGAGGATTGGACCTCTTTGAGCACGGCTTTGAGGCGCTCTTCGAATTCGCCGCGGAACTTGGCTCCGGCGATAAGCGCGCCCATGTCGAGGGTGACGACCCGCTTCTCCTTCAGACCCTCGGGCACGTCTCCGCGCACGATGCGCTGGGCGAGCCCTTCGACGATGGCCGTTTTCCCCACGCCGGGTTCGCCGATGAGGACAGGGTTGTTCTTGGTGCGGCGGCTGAGGACCTGGATGACGCGGCGGATCTCTTCGTCGCGGCCGATGACAGGGTCAAGCTTGCCTTGAGCGGCCATGGCCGTAAGGTCGCGGCCGTAACGTTCGAGGGCCTCGTAGGTAGACTCGGGATTCTGCGTCGTGACTCGCTGGTTTCCGCGCACCTGCTGTAATGCCTGCATTAACTTATCGCGTGAAATGGCGAATTCCCGATAAAGCTTTCCGGCGAGGCCGGTGTCGTCCGCCATGGCAAGAAGGACATGTTCGATGGAGAGGTATTCATCCTTCAGGCGTTTAGCTTCTTCTTCGGCTTTCACCAGGACTTGGGCGAGGCGGGTTCCGAGATAAATCTGGTCCGAGCCGGCGGCGCCGGAGACCTTGGGGAGGCGGGTGAGTTCCTGCTCGAGGCGGTTGCGCAGGGCGATGGCGTTGATGCCGGACTTGGAGAAGATTGAGAGGGCCAGTCCGCCTTCCTGCTCGAGGAGGGCAGAAAGCAGGTGTTCGGATTCGAGTTGCTGGTGGGAGAGGGAGCGAGCTTTAGATTGAGCAGCTTGAACAGCTTCCTGAAGTTTTTCGGTAAAGCGGTTGAAGTCCATGAGAGCGGGTAAAACCTCCAAGGGCAGGATAGCATATGAGTAGATACGCATGCAACAATCTTAGTTTGCAATTGTCAACTTAGTTTAGATTTACAATGCGTGGTCCCGTGGAGGCGGACGTGCCGCAATTCTTCCTAAAGCAAGCGATCCTATGGTTTTTGGAAACTGTCTAATCCCTATTGACGGAACGTGTTAAACTGCAAACAGGATAGGCCGTGGCAGGTTCGGAAGAATCTGCAACTGGGTGGTTCGTTGATGCGTCCTACACACAGGTTGAACACACGGCCGGGCTACGGTAAGCAACGGAGAGCGTGGCAAATCAATGTCAGTGGAAACGATGAATCATAAGGGTGCTGACCAAGGCCCTTCGTTACAAAATCAAACCCCGGACATCCACCTTCAACGGCTGCTCCTGGCGGAAACACAGGTTCCCTGGATCAAGTCGTTCATCGCAAGCATCAAGGAAGCCCTCAATCCACCCAAACTGCCTCCTCTTGAAGTCACATCAAGGCCCGTGGCGGTAAAGAATATCTGGGGATTAACCAGTGGCCAGGAATCGCGGGCGGGGACCCTGTCGCTGGTAATCCATGTGACGGTCATCTCCCTGTTGCTCGTGCTCGGGACCAACCAGACGGTGCAGCAGAAGGTGAAGGAGACAGTGACCCTGATTGCTCCGGACCTTGCTCCTTATGTTCCCAAGAATGAGCCGAAGAAGCAGGCGATGGGCGGGGGAGGCGGCGGCGGAGACCGGTCGGTAACTCCGCCCGCAAAGGGTAAGCTGCCTCGGGTGGCTCCAAAGCAGTTCACGCCTCCCATGCAGGTGGTGCACAATGAGCAGCCGAAACTGATCATGGAACCGACGCTGGTGATTCAGCCGGACGCCACGCTGCCTAAGGTAAACATGCCGAACTTCGGGGATCCGCTGGCGCGGATTGGCCCTCCCTCGAACGGCCCCGGTTCGGGCGCCGGCATCGGCTCGGGTTCGGGCGGCGGGGTCGGGTCGGGCCGCGGAGCGGGATTTGGTCCTGGCGAAGGCGGCGGCGTGGGTGGCGGGGTATACCGGATTGGCGGCGGCGTTTCTGCTCCGACGCTGGTTTTCAAGGTAGAGCCGGAGTATTCGGAAGAGGCGCGCAAGGCCAAGTTCCAGGGTACGGTGGTTCTCTACGTGGTGGTGGACGAGAAGGGGCAACCGCGCGATTTGAGGGTGCTGCGTCCGCTGGGTTTGGGGCTGGACGAGAAGGCAATCGAGGCGGTGACGAAGTGGCGCTTCCGGCCCGGATATAAAGACGGGAAGGCCGTACCCGTCGCCGCGACCATCGAAGTCAATTTCCGGCTGCTGTAATTGCGAGCCGGTCCACTCCCGGAAAGACGGAGGCTGCTTTCTCCGCGAAAATTTTGTCGGCGGTAATGAGCCGGGAAGAGGTACGCCGGGCGACTGCCAGGTAGAGGCAATCCGCAAGGCGGTGGTTGAGTTGGAGCGAGAGACTGGCGGCTTCGCGCAGATCTTCGAGGTTGGCGCTGATTTGCAGAACACCTTGCTTAAGAGCCTCGATCCACAATTGAATGGTTTCCTTGGCGTCGGCGGCGCTGATCTCACCCCCGCGGTGACGTTTGGTGATGGCGCTTGTCACCTCGATGCGGATGAGGTCGGGGGCGATCAACGCTTCCCGCCCGCGCAGCAGTTCGATGGCCTGCGGCGCGCCGTCTTCCGGGAGGAACCATTTGACGGCCACCGAGGCATCGACCACAATCACCAGCGCTCCTCGCGGTCTTCGCGGATGATTTCCGTGCTGTCGCTGAGAGTACCGTAGCGGGTCTTCAACTGGCTGGTCCAGGCTTCAGCCTTAGCGGCGAAGTCTCTTTGTGGCTTGAGGGCCGATTCGGTCAATAAATTTCTCAACTCTTCTTCCAAGCTGATACCCTCCTGTTCCGCTTTCGCCTTATGGGCTTCGACGACCCAATCCGGAAGTTTGCGAATTTTGACGGCTTCGACGGCCATGGTTCAAGTGTAGGGTACTCTGCAAATATCGTCAATGCCCCCATGGGGTCATTTTTGTTTCGACTTCTCAACTTCCTCGATGAGTGCTGGCACCACTTCGAATAGATCACCGATTACACCGATGTCCGCTACCTCAAATATCGGTGCGTGGGGGTCTTTGTTGATGGCGACGATGGTCTTGGCCCCTTTCATGCCGACCAGATGCTGGATGGCGCCGCTGATGCCCACCGCCAGATAGAGCTTTGGAGCCACGGTTTGGCCGGAACTGCCCACCTGGCGCTCCATGGGTAGCCAGCCGTTGTCGCAGATGGGGCGGGAAGCGGCGAGTTCGGCCCCGAGAGCCCTGGCAAGGTCCTCGACCAAGGCAATGTTTTCCTTCTCTTTGATCCCACGGCCGACGGAGACAATCAATTCGGCGGCAGTCAAATCGACCGCGCGAGCAGATTCGCGGAAGGGAGGTTGAGGCTTACCACGGATTTGCGATGGATCGAGCGCCAAGGTGAGAGATTCCAGAGCCGCCGTACCCGGTTCTACCTTTTCAGCACGGTAGGCGCCGGCTTGAATCGACGCGAAGTGAGGACCGGTTCCGGTGAAGACGATGTCGCCGTTAAGTTTGCCCTGAAACAGCAAGCGCACAAGGATGGCATGGCCGTTTTCGATACGGCAGCGAATGACGTCAGACACCAGAACACGATTAAAGCGTGTTGCCACATTGGGGGCAAAATCACGAACCTGGTAGGTGTGGGGAAAGAGCACCAAGTCCGGGCCAGCGGTGCGCACGAGGACTTCCACGGCGGCGGAAAACCCGTCGGGAGTGTAATCGCCGAGCAACGGATGGTCGACGGCGTACACTTTGTCAAGCTTTTTCCCGCACAACTCCCGCGCCAGGGTACCCACGCCGCTGCCGGCAACCGCGGCCGAGCAGCCAGTCTTCATCGCGGCGGCAATCTCCTGGCCGGCCGCCAGAGTCTCGAAGGACATGGGGTTCCAGGCGCCGCCGCGCTGCTCCAACACTACCAGAACGCCGCTCATAGCACTCGCACCTCAAATCTCAGTTTCTCGGCCAGTTTTGCCGCCACTTCCTTGGCTGGGCCCTCGAGAATTTGGGTCTGCTTGGATTTTTGCGGCACGTAGACTCGCTCGAGAGAAGCCGAAGACGCGGACGCGCCGCCGAGTTCGGCGGCGGTGAGCCGCTTGATCTCCTTGGACTTCGCCTTCTTGATTCCCATCAGCGTGGCGTAGCGCAGTTTATTGATCCCGGACTGGATAGTGAGAACCGCCGGCAGGGGCATCTCGATGAACTGGAACCAGCCATCCTCGAGTTCTCGCTTCACTTTGATGCCGGCCCCCGTCGCTTCCACCTGCATGATGATGGTGGAATGACAGCAGCCGAGCAGTTCGGCCATCACTACGCCGGTCTGCCCGTTGCCCAAGTCGTCGGATTGCAGGCCGGTAAGGATCAAGTCGGGCTTTTCGCTTTCCGCCGCTTTTGCGAGGAGGCGCGCGACGCCGAGCGTGTCGAGGGAGCCGAGGTCCCCCTCTTCGACGTGAATGGCGCGATCGGCGCCCTTGGCCAGAGCTTCGCGAATCGTTTGGGCGGCCCGGGCAGGGCCGAGGCAGAGGACAATCACCTCGCCGCCGTGTTTTTCCCTGAGTTGGAGCCCTTCCTCGAGCGCGTAGGCATCCGGCTCATTGATCTCGAAAGAGAGATCGGCATCCTGGATCCACTTTCCCGCCGAATCCACCTTCAAGCTGGAGTCACGGGCCGGGACCTGTTTGATAGCCACAATAATTTTCATGAAAACTCCGAGGGCCTCGCGGCAGGAAGACCGCCATGGGCGGGGCTATTCCGTGCAGCGTTTAAAAATGAGACAGCCGTTCGTACCCCCGAACCCAAACGAGTTGCTGAGGGCGTAATCGATCTTCATGGACCGGGCATGGTTGGGGATGTAGTCCAGGTCGCAGCCTTCATCGGGTTGTTCGAGATTGACGGTGGGGGGAGCAATCTGGTCGCGAATGGCCAGGACTGTGATGCCTGCCTCGAGACCGCCCGCGCCGCCGAGCAGGTGCCCGGTCATGGACTTGGTGGAGCTGACCGCCAATTTGTGGGCGTGTTCGCCGAAGGTGCGTTTGATGGCGGTGGTTTCGATCTTGTCGCCGACCTCGGTGGACGTGCCGTGGGCATTGATGTAATCGATTTGCGAAGGATCGACGCCGGCGTCCCGCAGAGCATTTCTCATCACACGATAGGCCCCTTCGCCGTCCTCGGAGGGTGACGTGATGTGGTAGGCGTCGGCGCTCATGCCATAGCCGACGATTTCGGCAAGGATGGGCGCGCCGCGGCGCTTGGCGCGTTCGAGTTCCTCGAGGATGACGATGCCGGCTCCTTCACCCACGACGAAGCCGTCGCGCCCTTTATCCCAGGGCCGCGAAGCTTTTTCCGGCTCGTCGTTGCGAGTGGACAACGCGCGCATGGCGGCGAATCCACCCACGCCCATGGGGGTCACGCAGGCTTCGGCGCCGCCGCAGATCATCACTTCGGCGTCGCCGCGCTGAATGATCTTGAACGAGTCGCCGATGGCGTGGGCGCTGGTGGTGCAGGCTGTGGCCGTTGCCGAGTTGGGGCCTTTCGCTCCCGTGCGGATGGAGACGTAGCCGGAAGCAAGGTTGATGATGGTGGCGGGGATGAAGAACGGCGAAATCCGCCCCGGACCGCGCTCGAGAAGAGTGCGGTGTTCACGTTCGATGACTTCGAAGCCGCCGATACCGCTGCCGATATAGACGCCCACCATTTCGGCGTCTTCGGGGGCGATCTTCAGCGATGATCCCGCAAGGGCGTATTCGGAGGCGGCGATGCCTACCTGAATGAAGCGCCCCATTTTCTTCACTTCTTTCTTGTCGATCCAGCGAAGCGGATCAAAGTCCTTCACCTCACCGGCAATCTGGCAGGTGAAGGCGGAAGCATCAAACTGGGTAATGCGCCGGATGCCGCTGCGGCCCTGCCGCAAGGCGTCCCAGTTCTCTTCCGTACCGATACCCAGCGCCGACACGAGACCGACACCAGTGACTACAACTCTGCGAGACAAGTATGATTCTTCCGTGTGTGGATTGGGCTGTTGTCTATCTCACTTCTTGGACTTGCCTTCGATATAGTCGACCGCATCCTTGACCGTGCTGATCTTCTCCGCATCTTCATCAGGAATATCGATATTGAAGGCTTCCTCGAAAGCCATCACCAGTTCAACGATGTCCAGCGAGTCAGCGCCGAGGTCATCGACAAACGAGGCCGTGCTATCGACCTGCGATTCATCCACGCCCAACTGTTCGACGATGATCTGCTTCACTTTAGCTTCAATGGACATGTATCCTCCAAATAGACTGCAAACTCAATGATCATAGCGACAGCAATGGCAGGGGCGCAAGGGGGAGGGCCGCTCGAGACAATGAGTCACGTGGGAGCCGGGCGCGCAGGACCGGGTACGAATGGCATGATAGAACAATGCCGGTTCTTCCCCGCCCCCTATTCCGAGCTTTGCTGATTTGCGCAGCGGTATTTCCCGCCCTGGGGCAGGACCACAAGACGTGGAGCGATTACAGCGGCGCGCCCGACGCGGCGCAGTACTCGGCGCTGGAGCAGATCAACCGCTCCAACGTGGACAAACTGGAGGTCGCCTGGATGTATCCCACCGGGGACCACAACAAGTATTTCTTCAATCCGCTGGTGGCGCACGGCACGATGTATGTGCTGGCGAAGAACAACTCGATTGTGGCGCTCGATGCAGCGACGGGGAAGGAGATCTGGGCGCATCCGACGGCGCCGGGAACGGCAGCGCTGACGAACCGCGGCATCAATTACTGGGAGAGTAAGGATGGGTCGGAGCGGCGGCTGCTGTTTGCGAGCAACCAGGTGCTGCAGGCCATCGATGCGCGGACGGGGCAGAGCATTTCCACGTTCGGCGGGAACGGCGGGGTCGACTTGAAGGAGGGGCTGGACCGCGACCCGAAGACGCTGCGGATCGTCCAATCTGCGTTCCCGGGGCGGGTGTTCGAGGACCTGTTGATCCTGGGATCGGCGACGAATCAAGGATACGGGTCGGCGCCGGGAGACATCCGGGCATTTGACGTGCGCAGCGGGAAACTGGTGTGGACGTTCCATACCATTCCGCGTCCGGGGGAATACGGGTATGAGACATGGCCCAAGGATGCCTGGAAGCGCGTGGGCGGGGCGAATACGTGGAGCGAACTGGCGCTCGACGTGGCGCGGGGCATCGTGTATCTGCCGACGGCGAGCGCGAAATATAACTTTTATGGCGTGGACCGGAGCGGAGCGAACCTGTTCGCCGACTGTCTGCTGGCGCTCGATGCGCGCACGGGAAAACGGTTGTGGCACTACCAGATGGTGCATCACGACATCTGGGATTACGATAATCCGGCCGCGCCGAAACTGCTGACGGTGAAGCATGACGGAAAGATGGTGGACATCGTGGCGCAGGTGAGCAAACAAGGCTTCGTGTGGGTGTTCAACCGCGTCACGGGGGAGCCGATCTGGCCGATCGAGGAGCGGGCCGTACCGCAATCGGGGATGCCCGGGGAGAAGCTGTCGCCGACGCAGCCGTTCCCGGTGAAGCCCCCTCCGTTTGCGCGGCAGAAGTTTACGGTGGATGATTTGAGCCCGTACTTGAGTCCGCAAGATCGGGCACGGTTCCGCGATGAGATTCTGAGCGCGCGAAATGAGGGGCTGTTCACGCCGCCGGGCCAGAGTGGAACAATTCAGATGCCGGGAAACAATGGGGGCGCGAATTGGGGCGGCGCGGCGGTGGATCCGGCCAAGGGATGGCTATTCGTGGTCTCGAAGGACCTGCCCGCGTTGCTCAAGATGCATAAGGATCCACAGGCCGATGCGGCGCTGGCTGCGTCCGCGGGGGAGCGCTATTACAGCGGATTCGGCTTCATGGTGGCGAGCGATGGCCTTTCCCCTATCGCGCCGCCCTGGACCTCGCTGACTGCCTACGACCTGAACGAGGGAAACATCAAGTGGAAGATCGCGCTCGGCGAGGTTCCGGAACTGGCGGCGAAGGGAATCCGGAACACGGGAACGCACTTTCCGAAAGTAGGCCCCGTGGTGACCGCCGGCGGGCTCATCTTCACCGGCACGCGGGACCGCAAAGCGCGGGCGCTCGACGTGCGCAACGGAAAGGTGCTGTGGGAACACGAACTGGAAGCGGCGATGGAAGGGATTCCCGCAGTCTACGAAGTGAATGGCCGGCAGTACGTCACTTTCTGCGCCTCGGCGCAAGCGGGGTTGACGCCCGAGACGCAGGAGAAGATCAAAGGCGCCTACGTGGCCTTTGCGCTGCCCGCGGTCAAAGAGTAGCTCCGCCGTCGACGCTCAGCACCTGGCCGGTGACGTAGTTGTCGGGTTCCAGGAAGAATCGCACGGCGCGCGCGACGTCGTGCGCGTGGCCGAAGCGCGGGATGATGCCTTCGGAAAGAAAGTGATCGTACTTGCCCGAGGCGATGGAAGCCTCGGCCATTCCCGCGGCAGTCACCCCGGGGGCGATCACGTTGACGCGGATGTTGGCCTGGCGGCATTCCTTGGCGAGGATACGGGCGGCGTACTGAAGCGAGGCTTTGGCGGCTCCGTACGCGGTGGACCCTGGGAACAGATGAACGGCCTGCATGGTGGAGAACAGCACGATGGCTCCGCGAGTTTCGGCCGCCTGCATGCGGACTGCCGCTTCGCGCGCGAGAAGGATAGGGCCGAGGTAGTTCACCTCCTGGGCGCGCAAGGCCGCCGCTTCGAATTCCGAAGGATGCCTGACGCGGGAGGGGTCGCCGGTGAACACCACCAAGCCGTAAAGGCTGCCGGCGGAGTTCAACAGCCGCTGCCTGTCTTCGGCCTTCGTCAGGTCCGTCTGGACGATGGTGGCGATGCCGTCCAGTTTCCGGGCGCGTTCCGCGTTTTGGAAATAGCTTACGGTGAGTTTGGCGTCCTCGTGCGCCAGCAGCCGCGCGGAGGCGGAACCG
Source organism: Bryobacterales bacterium (assembly GCA_026954325.1). Classification (GTDB taxonomy): domain Bacteria; phylum Acidobacteriota; class Terriglobia; order Bryobacterales; family Bryobacteraceae; genus CADEFT01. The sequence goes on from JAIXKK010000034.1 coordinate 15,534, forward strand.
AGCCCGCCCGACCCTCCGGCGAGGATGATTTCAAGACCGTTCAATGGCTGGTTCATGGGTGGTTGACTCGACGGCGATGTATCCGCAAGCGACGGTTGTCAGGAACAGGCTGAGCACTTCGCTGTCACCGAGGTTGTGTTCGAGAATGCCGCCCACCAGAATGGCGATAATGGTGGCGATGGCTCCCTGGAGGACGAAGCGCGCCTCGCCGGGTCCGGGCGGCAATCCGTTCAAGGCTTTGAAGAAGTCGCGCAGGATGACCGCGAACATCCAGAGCAGCGCGAGCAACGCCGGGATTCCGCGCTCGGCGGCGTACTGCAGGTAGATGTTGTGGAGGTGGCCGTACCAGCCTTCGGGCAGGCGCGTAATATCGGGCGGGAGATATTTCCTGAAGTTCTCCGGATCATTGATCCGCTCCGGCCCAAGTCCGAACAGGGGATGGGCGCGGATCATGCGGATGCCGGTGCGCCAGAGGATGCGCCGGTGCTCGTTGGAATCGAGTTCACCGTGGGGCTTCCACACGGAAGTGAAGCGCTGCCGGAGAAAGGGCGGCGCCGCCAGCAACGCCAAGGCCACGGCAATGGGAGCGATGAAGACTGTCCAGCGCTTCCAGCAAAACAGGAGATATGACCCGGCGACGGCGGTGGCGAACCAGATGGAGCGTGTCCCCCCGGCGAAGATGGCGGCGCTGATGAGGAACCCGCAGATGACCCACAAACCCACGGGACGCTTCGGGGGAGAGGCCCAAAAGAGAAAAGCCGCAAGCAGCATCAACACGATCATCATGTGGGCGCCGAAGGTCATCCAATGGCTCATGAAGCCGGTGATGCGCTCGCCGACCAGGCAGCCGTAGGAAGAGCCGCATTCCTTCAATTGCCAGGCGAACTGCATCAGCGCGCGCGTCGCGGAGAGAGTGCCCAGAACCGTAAAGGCCATAATCAGCCGGCGGACTTGCCGGAGATGGCGGAAAGCGCTGAAGACAATCAGCAACATGAGGAAAACGAGGAACTTGCGGATCTGGACCCGCCCTGCCCAGGGGTTATCGGAAAAGGCGAGCGAAAGCACGGTGCCGAGCATGAAGAGCCCGAGCGGCAGTTTGATGGGCGGGAAACGTAACTTTTCGCCTGACATCAACAGTGCGGCCAAGGAAAGCGCAAGCAGGATGTTCGAGACGGCAATGGAGAACAGGATGGACGCCGCCGAACCGAAGGCTGTATAGAAGGCTGCCTTGGCGAGCCAGGATTGTTGCTGGTCGGACATGCGGGAAGCTTCAGTATGCCAGAATGGGAGAACTCACTTCACGCCGATGGAAATCTACCTGCTTCGACATGGCATTGCCGAAGATCCCCGCCCGGGAATGAATGACGCGGACCGGGCGCTGACAGCCGAGGGAAAAAAGAAATTACGCGAGGTGTTGCAGGTGGCCAAGGCCGCCGGAATGAAGCCGCAACTGATCCTGACGAGCCCATACCGCAGGGCCCGCGAGACTGCCGAGGCAGCGGCCGCGGTTCTTGGATATGGAGGCGAACTCACCCCCTGTCCCACGTTGACGCCGATGTCGGACCCGCGCGAGGCGTGGGGGGACATCAAGGCATTCAAGGACTCCGAAAGCCTGCTGCTTGCAAGCCACGAGCCTTTGACGGGGATGCTGATCGGCTTTCTGCTGGGGACGCCCAACCTGGCCGTGGATGTGAAGAAGGGTTCGATCACGCGGGTCGATGTGGTGAACTTCGGAGTGAATCCACGCGGAGTTTTGCGCTGGATGCTGACGCCGAAGATCGCCGGCGTATTGAAGGTTTAGCGCAGCGTGGCTTTGAGCCACTCCACCATTTTCCCTTTATATGCCTGGAATTCAGGATGCTTTTCCCACGGGCCGACCCCGTGGGGAGCGCCCTCGACGGTGAAGACTTCACACCGGTTACCTGCTTTCTTCAAGGCATCGCACATCACCGGTGACTGCTCGTAGGGCACGGCGGCGTCCTTCGTTCCATGAATGAAGAGAAACGGCGGCAGCCCCTTGCGGACGTAGGTAATAGGGGAGGCCTCGCGAAGCCTGGCGATGCCGGCTTCATCCAGCTTATCGACGCCAAGGAATTTGGTCATGCCGGGGCTGACCGAACCGCGTTCACGTTCGCGTTTGAGGAGATCATGCACGCCATAAAAATCCACGACGGCGGCGACGCGGGAGTTGGGTTCGTTTTGTGCGCCGGCCAGGGCGGCCAGGTGTCCGCCCGCGGATTCCCCCATAAGGGCGATTCGCCTCCTATCCACCTTGTATTGACCGGCGTGATCCTTCACCCACTTCACGGCGGCTTTCACATCGTCCACGGCGGCAGGGTATTGATACCGAGGCGCCAGGCGGTAGTTGATGGTGAACCAGGCAAAGCCGGCATCGGTCAGCGGCCGGAACAGAGGGGTTACATAGGTGCGCTTGTCGCCGTTAACCCACCCTCCGCCGTGAACAATGATGACGGTGGCGAACGGTCCTTTGCCGTCGGGGATATGGGCGTCCAGCGTCAGCGGCACGCCGCCGGGTTTCGCGAACTCCACGTCATTGAAATCTGCGCCGGCGGCGGCGCGGAGGGCAGTGCCAAGAATCAAAAACAGCATGGGGACTTGCCCCGAAAAGACCGGCAGGAACCGGCGGCGTGTAAGGTTAGGCATCCGGCTTTACTCCATCCTCGTTCTTCAGACCAAGTTGCGCCATCACCGCCGGGATATCGAGGCCGAGCGCTTCCAACTGCTGGAGGAAGTTGAAGACCACCGTGGGGCCCGTTTGCGCGATCTTGTTGAGACCGGACTGGCCGCCGCCGCCGTTGTCAATCACCACCATGCGATCGATGTTTCCCATGGGGGCGGCGACGGCGGAGAAGACCCCGCTCGAAGCCTGAATAATGGCCGGGAGTTTCTCGAGAATGGTCTGCAACCGCGCCGCTTCGTTGAACTGTTTCCAAGCCTCGGCCTTTCGTAGAATAGCGGTGGCTTCGGCCACGCCTTGCGCCTCGATGGCGCGGGCCTGGGCAATACCGATGGCTTCGATCTTGGCGGCTTCAGCTTTGCCTTCGGCTTCCAGAGCGGCGGCGCGTCCGGCGCCTTCCTGGCTGAGGCGCTGTTGTTCGGCTTCGGCCAGCGCGATGAGAGCTTGCCGCTTGCCTTCCGCTTCGAGGACGCTGGCCTCCTTGTTCGCCTGGGCGCGGACTACGGTGGCCTGACGCTCCGCTTCCGCCGGTTTGAGGACCGTGGCCTCGAGTTCCTTCTGCCGCCGCAGTACTTCCTGCTCCTGCACGGAAATCAACTCCTGTGTCCGGCGGCGCTCGACCTTCACTTCCTCGGCGACGACCGATTGGCGCGACTGTGCCTGGGCGAGGGGACCCGCCTGGGCGGCGCGCGCTTTTTCGGTTTCCACTTCGGCGGCGTACTGGGCCTGCCGGATCTGGTAATCGCGCTGCACCTGCGCGATTTCAGCTTCGGAGTTGATCTTGGCGCGTTCGCCTTCCTGGAAGGCGGCCGCCGACCGGATCTTCGAATCCCGAGTGGCTTCGGCCTCGCCGATCACGGCATCGCGCTTCACCTCAGCCGTACGGCGTTTGCCGAGGGCGTTGAGGTAATCCTCATCGTCGCTCACTTCCTGAATGGTGAGCACGTCCACGCCGAGTCCCATTTTTTCCAGGTCATTGGCGGCCTCGGAGGTGAGTTTCTGCGCGAAGGAGTTGCGGTCGGAGTTAACCTCCTCCACGGTGAGCGTGCCGAGGATGGAGCGTAAGTGCCCTTCGAGCGTCTGGAAGATGACCGCCTGAATGTCGTTGTGCGTCATGCCGAGGAAGCGCTCGGCGGCGGCGTGGAGAGAAGTCTCATCGGAGCGGATTTTTACGTTCGCCACGGCTTTGACGGAAACGGGGACACCTTGGATGGTATAGGCGCGCCGGATTTCGAGAGGAATGGTGATGACGTTGAGCGAAAGGTAGTCGACCTTTTCGAGCAAAGGGATGCGAAGAGCGGCGCCTCCCCGCACCATGCGGTAGCCCACGCTCCGCCCGTCGGCGAGTTTGCGTTTCCTTCCACTGAGGACAGCGACCATATTGGGCGGCACTTTGAGGTAATTACGGCTGAAGAGAGCCGCGGCGATGAAGATCGCCAGCAGCACGAGCATCACAATGACAGGCAGCGCCAGACGGGGGATCTCGTTCATGAGCACCTCCAATGCAGGTTGTCTATTATTCCACAGCGCTCTTCGGAGTTGTTAGTACAACTTGTGGCCGGCGATGCGCGCACCGGAGAACACCACCTCGGCGATCGCACGCTGGCGGACTCCCTCTTTCGGGGGCTGGTCAAATACCAGATTGCCGAGGGAGTAGAAAATGAGGCCGCCCTTGAACTCCTCGACGGGCTGCACCACGTGAGGATGATGGCCCACCACGATGGAGGCTCCGGCATCGATAGCCGCGCGGGCGAAGCTGATCTGCCGGCGATTGGGCCGCGCGTGATACTCATAGCCGGCGTGCATCGAGACGATGACGGCGTCGCAACGGCCGCGCAGATCCTTGACGTCTCGCGCGACGGCGGCTTCGCTCATCATCGCAACCCGGGGATCGTCATCGGGATGATTGCCGTTGCGCTGGTCGTAGGTGTAGGCAAGAAATCCGAAGCGCACGCCTTTGCTCCGGAGCACAACGCCTTTGTGCGCATCTTCAGGCCGGAGCGCGGCGCCAACGGCGGCTATTCCGTTCTTCGCCAGCGTTTCGAGCGTGAACACGATGCCGGGAGAACCGGCGTCGCGCACGTGATTGTTGGCCGTGGAAACAATGTCGATGCCGGCGAACTTCAGCCCTTCCGCCATGGAAGGATGAGCGCGAAACACCATACGGTCTTCGAAGTAGGGAGGGTTGGGAGCGAAGGGCGACTCGAGGTTGGCAAAGGCGATGTCCGCATCGCGCAGGATGGCCGCCACTTCGCGGAAAGGCCAGGTGGGATCCTTGCGGCTCCGCGCCTGAAGGTAGACATAGCGGCCCAGCATGACGTCGCCACCAAAGACCAGGCGGTTGGCAGGCGGATAATCACCGCCCCACAGGCAGGCGGACAGAGCCAGCAGCAGCACAGGGCGCTTCATGCCGAGGCGGGCGACGCAGCCGCGGTATCGACAAACCAGGTGACGTGCCGAGGCCGGTGAGAAACAATCTGCGCCGGAAAGCGCTGGGGGTCATACGGATCCTCGAAGACATGCCGGACGGCCTCGGCCTTGTCGCTTCCGGCGGTGAGGACCACAATGTGCTTCGCCGCGGAGAGCACGCCGGGCAGCAGCGTCACGCGCCACTTGTTGAGTTTTTCCACGTACACCGCCGCGGCGATACGTTCGCGGTCTTCAATCAGAGGCTCGCCGGGAAACAGGCTGGCAGTGTGCGCATCGGCGCCCATCCCGAGGTGAATCACATCGAACTGCGGCAAATCGCCCTCGCCGAGAGAGAAGAACTCCTGAATGTCATGCGTGTACCGTTCGGCCGCGGCCTTGGGCCACAATTCGCCGTGAATCCGGTGGACATTCGGGTAGGGGAAGCCGGCGGGCACAATGAAATGCTCCTCGGCAAGACGGTAATTGCTCTCGGAATTCGACGGCGGCACCACGCGTTCGTCCACCCAGAACAGGTGGACCCGCTCCCAATCGAAGGCGCCGGCGGCCATGTGTTGAAACAACAGCTTCGGGGTCGACCCGCCGGAGACCGCGATGGTGGCCAGATTCCGGCCGGCCAAAGCCTCCTCGAGGCGCGTCAAGATTACCCGGCAGCAGGCCTCGGCGGCATCCTCCACGGTTGGATAGGCGTGCCATTGCGTGCTCATGTTCATCCTCCCGCCAGCGCGATAGCCCTGGGAAGCACTTCCTCGAAAATGTGATCTCTCCCAAGCAGCGCCAATTCTTCGCGCATCAGATCCCAGTCGGATGATACGGTGAAGGGCAGGTTGTTGGCAACGTCTCCCCGGGTAAACCGGAGGATCGTCCGCGAGTCGAGGGTGAACGAGAGGTTCAGTCCCGCTCCACGAAGGTCCACGGCGTGAATCGGATCGTCCGAATCAGCCACTGCGAACTCGATGCCGGACTGGACGCCCAATCCCCGGAGCAGCCAGGCGCCCAGGTACCAAGCTTCCGGCCCGGGACCGCGTTTGCCCGCCGTGATGGAGACCTGATGAATCTCGTGCAATCGGGAAAGGGTGGCACGGTCATCGAAAGCGCAGGCAATTACCTCGCGCCAAGGGGTAAGGGCCGTCCAGGCCAGATCATGGATGGCGTGGCCAAGTTGCCGAAGGCCGGCGATGCGTTCCAGCATTCGTTGCGGTTCGGATGCACAGCGGGAGTCCACGATCACCTTCCCCGCCACGGAGAGCAGCGGCTGAAAGGCGGGCAGGGAAAACAACTTCGGGCCCCGGCACACGAGCACAACGGGAAGGTCCGGCGCCATCACTCCCAGCACGATGCGGGGAAGATCCTGGAGACTTCCCTCCGAGGCCATGATTTCGATCTGCTCGCAGCAGATCTGCTGGCGGCGCCCGAACGGCATCCAACATAGGGCAAGGACGCGGGACTCGATGTCCGGATCGGAGCCGTCGCGCACGCGGAGCACGATGGCGCGGCTGGGGTGGTCGTGCATGATCCCGGCGATCATCTCGCCGAGCACGCCCGCCTCTTCCTCCTCGTCGGCGGCGATGATGAGCGTCATGGCGCACGCGCGCAACACGCCGGCTTCGTCGCCCGCGCCGAGGCCCACCCAAAGCTCGCTCAGCTCTTTCAATATGGCTTCCGGAGTGACTTTCGGGGGCATTATGGGACCCTCCACGCATGGCCGCGCCGGGCAAGCATATCGTCACTCTCCCTGGGCCCCCACGATCCGGCGTCGTAATTCGGGAAATTGAACTTGCCGGCGCCCCAGTAGTCGAGAATGGGCTGCACCACCTGCCATGACGCCTCCACCATGTCCTGGCGGGTGTAGAGCGTGGCGTCCCCGGCCATGGCGTCGAGCAGCAGCGTCTCGTAGGCGGTGGGCGTGCGGACACCGAAGCTCGAGCCGTAGTTGAAATCCATGGACACGGGGCGCAGTTTCATGCCGGCGCCGGGATTTTTCGACAGGAAGCGCAGGGAGATGCCCTCTTCGGGCTGAATCCGGATAATGAGCAGGTTCGGGCGCATCGTGTACCCGTTGTGATTGTCGCGATCGAAGATGGAGAGCGGAGCGGCGTTGAAGTGGATGGCGATATCCGTAACGCGTTTCGGCAAGCGTTTTCCCGTGCGGATGTAGAAAGGGACGCCCGCCCAGCGCCAATTGTCGACGAAGAAGGTCACGGCCGCGTAGGTATCGGTTTGGGAGGCGGGATCGACGCCGGGTTCCTGCCGGAAACCGGGGATGCCGGTGGCGCCTACCCGCCCTGGTCCGTACTGTCCGGCCACGGCGTTTGCCGGGACATCCTCCTCTTTATGCACGCGCACGGAACGTAGCAACTTGGCCCGCTCATCGCGCACGGCATTGGGCTCGAAGACGGCAGCCGGTTCCATGGCGATGGTGCCCATCACCTGGAGCAGGTGGTTCTGGATCATGTCCCGCAGCGCGCCGGAGGTCTGGTAGTATGCCCCGCGTCCCTCCACGCCGATGGATTCGGCGGCGGTAATCTGCACGTGGTTCACGTAGCGGCGGTTCCACAGGGGCTCGAAGATGCCGTTGGCAAAGCGGAACGCCAATATGTTCTGGACCGTTTCCTTGCCCAGATAGTGATCGATACGATAAATTTCCTTTTCGGGAAATGCCGCCTGCAGGCGCTGATTCAACTCACGCGCGGTTGCCAGATCGTATCCGAAGGGTTTCTCCACGACGACCCGGCGCCAACCGTTGCCTTCGGCCAGGCCCACCGAGGCCAATCCGTTCACCACGGGTTCATAGTGCGAGGGCTGGGTGGAGAGGTAGAAGAGAATGTTGCCTCCGGTACCCGCCTCGTGGGCATTCAGCCGGGACGCAAGCGTCCGGTAGAAGACCGGGTCCTTCAGATCTCCCGGCAGATAAAAGATTGCCTTGGCGAACTCGTCCCACAGCGCCTCGTCAAATGGGCTGTCCTCGAGGAACTGGCGGACGGATTCCTTCATCTTCTCGCGGAAATCCTCATCGGGCATGGGCGTGCGGGAATTGCCGTAAATGACGAATCCGGACGGCATGCGGCGTTCGAAGGCGAGCCGGTAGAGGGAAGGAATCAGCTTCCGTTTCGTCAGATCGCCATTTGCGCCGAAGATGACGATGGCGGCAGGCGGAACCCGGCGGTCGAACCGCAAGGAATCTTGAAATGGATTGGTGACCCCAGCCATGAGACCACGTTAGCACGCGAGATTGGGGCTCCCGTTCGCGCCTGGGCGAGGGCCAGCACGGGCCAGGGAAGCATCCGGCTATGATGGATGCTTCATGCGAATTCTCGTCACCGGCGGAGCGGGATACATCGGAAGCCACGTCGCCAAGGCGCTGGCATTGGCGGGGCATACGCCGGTGGTGTTCGACAATCTCGAGATGGGCCATAGATGGGCGGTCCGGTGGGGGCCACTGCTGGAAGGGGATCTTGCGGACCGGTCCGCGGTGCGCGCGGCGGTCGAGGACGTGGAAGCGGTGGTGCATCTGGCGGGGTATATCTTCGTTGGAGAATCGGTGAAAGAGCCGTCGAAATATTACCGTAATAACTTCGTGAATTCCTTGAACCTTCTGGACGCGATGACGGCGGCGGGCGTGCGCGATATCGTCTTTTCCTCCACGGCGGCGGTGTATGGGGCGCCGGCGGACGTTCCCATCCCCGAGGATTCTCCGAAAATTCCCATCAATCCTTACGGCGAATCGAAGCGGTTCTTCGAGCAGGCCCTCGAGTGGTACGGGGCGGCCTACGGCATCCGGTCGCTTTGCCTGCGCTATTTCAATGCAGCCGGCGCGGATCCGGATGGGGAAACCGGCGAAGCGCACGAACCCGAGACGCATCTGATTCCCCTGGTCATTGACGCGGCCCTGGGCGTCCGTCCTCCCGTCGGGCTGTTTGGAACGGACTACCCCACGCCCGACGGCACGGCGATTCGCGATTACATCCACGTCACGGATTTGGCGCGCGCGCATGTGATGGGGATCGAGTATCTCCACAACGGAGGCGCGTCCAGGGCGCTGAACGTCGGTACGGGCCTGGGGCACAGCGTCCGCGAGGTCATCTCCGCGGTGGAGGGAATCAGCGGCCTGCCGGTTCCCGTGCGCCTTGCGCCGCGGCGCGAGGGAGATTCCCCGGCGCTTGTCGCCTTGGCGTTGCGGGCACGCGAAGTGCTCGGGTGGGAACCCCGGCGCTCGTCCCTTGAAGAGATTGTCCGGACCGCGCTTGCCTGGCACGGACGCATGGGCAAAGTTCCGCCGCAATGAGCTAACATGGTGGTGTTCTTTACCAGCCCTCGTCTGAATTCCTATAACCAGATATGAACAACAAGCAGGAAAGCAGGAAGATCCTGGCATTGGTCAGCGATTTGATGTTCACCGTAAAAATCACCGAGGCCGCCAAAAGAAATGGCATGCCCGTCGAGTACGTGAAGACGGACTCCGATCTGCTCGAAAAGGCCGGCGAAAAGCCGCAGTTGATCATCATGGATCTCAACATCGCCTCGGCTGAACCGGTAAAGTTGATCGAGCAATTGAAGACATCGGAAAGCACGAAGGATATCAGCATCCTGAGCTATGTTTCCCATGTGCAGGCCGATCTCAAACAGAAGGCGCAGGAAGCAGGCGCGGACGTGGTGATGGCGCGCTCGGCCCTCTCGCAAAACCTCATTCAGATTCTCAAACGCCATAGCGGCAAACCGTGAAACTGCTGGAGTGTGTTCTCGCCTTCCGGGAGCGGGTCACGCTGGCATGGCAGCTAACCTGGCCGGCGGTGCTCTGCGACTTCTTGTGGTCGTTCACGGTTCACGTCATGCTCGAGGTACGCTCCCCCGGGGTGGAGGCGCTATACCTTGTGCCCTATCTGCTTGTCATCGCGCCGTGGCTGGTGCGGCGGATGTTCCGCCGCACCTATCCCGGCTTCCGTCTCCAGACCCTGGATGGCGGGCATGAAGCGCCCATGGGCTATACGGAAAGCTTCAAGGTGATGTGGCTGCTGAGTTGGCGAACCTCGATCCTGATGCTGGCCTTCCTGCTGGTAGTCTCTCTAGCCGGCGGACTGGTCCACCTGCAATTGGCCTCGCTCGTTCCCTCTTCGACGGAGGCTCCCTTTCTCAACGAGGTGGGGTTGAGCATCCTGGAGAACGGAGCGGCGCTCTTTCTGATGCCGCTGGTGATGCCGGGGATGTTCCATAAGAAGTATCAGGGATTCCGGGTGGCGGCGGTGCGCACGAAAGGGCGCAAGTAGGCTACCGCGCCATGCGGCGGCGCAGGGCGAGCAGCGAGTCCGGAGTGAATTCGCGGCCGCCGGCGCCCGCTCAGGATATCTTTCATGGACATTCGCTCCACGCGGATCACTTCCGCTGCCTGTAGCCGCGGCGGGCCATCGTATACCCAGCCATAAGCGGCTCCGAAGACGCGGCTGGGGCCGTCCTCGAAGTAGAAAGGGAACCATCCTTTGAAAGGAACACCGCGAATTCCCAACTCCTCTTCCAATTCCCGCTCAGCGCTCCGCGCGTTCCGCGCGAAGTATCATCCTCGATGCGGTTCCGCAAAAGGATGTGCTGAACGCGGAAGCGCCGGCGTCCCAAAGCGAGACCGGCATCCTCCAGGCGCGGGCCGCCGGTGAGCAGAACACACCCCGGGCGCGGATCGCCGATGCGGCCGGCCCTCGGACACGGGCGGTGAATGTACGGGCCGAGGCGCCGAACCCCGGCGGATTGCCGCTGCCCGGGAAGTTCCGCCGGATTACCTTCCCGCATGTCCTCCAGTGGGCGCCGCCACACCGGCTTCGTCCGGCAGGGTAACATCTACTCGTAATGAACGTTGGTTCATGGTGGGTGTTCGTCTGCGGTTCCGGCGCCATCCTGCTCGGGGCGGTTCCGCCCTGCCGTCTCTGCCACCCGGACAAAGCGCGGGGCTTCGCCCAGACAGGAATGGGCCGGTCTATTTCAGTCCCTGGCACGGACATCAGCGGGGCTTATTACCATCGTGGGTCCAACCGGCATTACCGTGTCGCGAACGGAACGCTTCGCCGTCATCAGATCGACGCCCAGGGCCGCGAGGTGAACATAGAAGAAAAAGCAATTGATCTTTTCCTTGGTTCGGGCAATCACGCCAAGACCCTGGTTCACCGCTCCTCCGACGGCAGGCTGCTCGAGTTGCCGCTCACCTGGTACGCCTCGGACAAGGGCGGCTATTGGGCCATGAGCCCCGGCTACGACCGTCCCGATCATCTCGATTTTCGCCGCGAGATTACGGCCGAATGCGTGTTCTGCCACAGCGCTTCCCCTACTCCAACCCCCATCGATTGCAGCCGCTGCCATGGCTCAACCGCGGCTCATCTGGAAAAACCGGGCAAAGGCTCCATCCTGAACCCGGCGAACCTTGATCCCGCGCGGCAAGTCGAGATCTGTCTTCAGTGCCATCTCGAGACGGCTTCGAGCGGCCTCACCGATTCCATCCGGCGCATCAACCGCGACGTATTCTCCTTTCGGCCCGGGGAGCCCCTCGGCGGCTACAAACTTTATTTCGACCGCGCCGCGCCGTCCCCGGACATGGACATCAATCACGCGGGCTACGGCTTTCTGCAATCGCCCTGCTACCGAAAGAGTGAAGGCAGACTCACTTGCACCACTTGTCACAATCCGCATCGCCGCGGAGTGGACCATCGCGCTTCCTGCCGGGGCTGCCACCACACCACGCATGCCCAAGAGGCAACCGATTGCGTCTCCTGCCACATGCCGAGGCGGCGCACGCGCGACGCTATTCACGTGGTGATGACGGATCACCGGGTGACGCGCCATCCACCGCTGGGCGATCCTCTGGCGTTGCGGCGCGAGCCTACCGAGCGATACTCCGGCCCTCTGGTGCGTTTCTATCCACCGGGCCCCGCGTCGCCCGAAGATGCGCTCTATCTGGCCTCGGCCCAGGTCCGGGAAGACAATAACCTCATCGAGGGAATTGAGATGTTGCGGCGCGCCATCCGCACGCTGAAGCCCAGGGATTCTGTCTGGTATTGGGATCTTGCGGAAGCCTCGCGCCGCGGCGGCGACATGGCCGGCGCACAGCGGGCTTATCGCGACGCACTCTCCCGCGGCCCGGATTCGGCGAAAATTCTCACCGGCCTCGCCGATCTTCTTCTCCGTCAGGACAACTCCGAGGAAGCCGAGAAACTGCTCCGCCGAGCGATCAAAGCCGATCCCCGTTTCCCCGCCGCGCTCAACACGCTGGCTATCATCCGCGGCTCCAAAGGCAGAATTGAAGAGGCGCTCCGGCTGCTCAAGGCGTCGGCGCAAGCCCGGAAAGATCTTCCCGCCACGTGGATCAACCTCGGTGTCGCCTACGAACACGCGGGGGACCGGCAGGCGGCTGAGGAATCGTATCGCGAGGCGATCCGTTTGCAACCGGACTCAAGCGAAGCCCGTAGAAGGCTCTCGGCGCTTCATTAAAACTTCTTCAGGTGTTCAGAGGAGCCGAACGGCAAATTGACGGAGAGCCGGAGTAGAAATACACTCGTAGACACGTGACGCCCGTATCCCGTTCCAGAGAAAATTCAGTCATACTGAACAACGTGTCAATCCACGCAAGGGACTACGGCGTGTCATCCGTCCGCAAAGCGCTCGAACTGCTGGGTTGTTTCACTCCCCGCGCCACCTCCTGGACCTTGTCCGACCTTGCCCGCGCCGTACGCATGCCGAAGAGTACGACGCACAATCTTCTGCGCACGCTCCACGAGTTCGACCTGGTCCGGCAGGACCCGCAGACGCGCTCATATCGTCTCGGTCCGAGGGCCTTCGAACTGGGTCTGGCCTTTGCCAAGGGAACGGACATGCTTTCGCATGCGCGCCCCGTACTCTCGCGGCTGGCGGAAGCCTCCGGGGAAACCGTCAAGCTGGGGATGCTTTCTCAAGGCCAGGTGCTGGTGATCGCGGCGGTGGAATCCACCCGGCAGTTGCACACGCGCGGCGACACCGGCACGCGCTGGCCCCTGCACTCCTCGAGCCTCGGCAAGGCCATTCTCAGCGTGCTGCCTTCGGAGGAGGCCGCCGATATTCTGTCCCGCCAGGGCATGCCCCGGTTCACCCAGTCCACTCTCACCACATGGCCTGAAATGGAGCGCGAAATCCAGCGCATCCGCGGCCGCGGCTACGCGCTGGACCTGGAAGAAAACGAGCCGGGCGTCTGCTGCGTGGCGGCCGCCCTCGCCGACCCGCTCAACCGGACCGTAGCGGCGATTAGCGTCTCCGGGCCCTCCGTACGGATGAAAGCGGGGGCAGTGGATGAGTTCGCGCGCCATTTGACGGCCGCCGCGCGCTCCATCGCCAAATATTTTGATCGCGAAACTTTATGAACATCTCCGATATTCACGGAATCATTCCACCGATGGTCACTCCATTCCGGCCGCGGGATGGCATTGACGAGCAGGCGCACCGCGCCGAGGTGCGCTACCTGGCGGGCGCCGCGAAAGTGCATGGCCTGGCGGTGGGCGGCAGCACTGGAGAGGGACACACGCTTTCCACCGATGAACTTCGCCGCATCACCGCCTGGACCGTGGAGGAAGCGCGGGGCCGCGTGCCGGTGATTGCCGGCATCATCACAAACAGCACGGCATCCGCGATTGAGCGGGCCAAGGCCGTGGGCGATCTTGGCGTGGCGGCGCTGCAGGTAACTCCGGTGCACTACGTGTTTCGCCCAGACGATGATTCCCTGCTCCGGTTCTTTTCTGAAATCGCCGGACAAAGCGGACTGCCGGTCATCATCTACAATGTCGTTCCCTGGTGCTATCTGCTGCCGCCGCTACTGGTACGAATCCTGCGCGATGTCGAAGGCGTGGTGGCCGTGAAGCAAAGCGCGAGCGACATGAAAGCCCTGGCCGATCTTCTGCTGCTTATCGGGGAGGCAGGCATCGAGAACCGCGTGCGCATTCTCTCGGCAGTGGACGCCTTGCTCTATCCATCGTTTCAACTTGGCTCCCACGGCGCCGTGGCGGCGATTCTCACAGCCGCTCCCGAGTGGTGCGTGGCGCTATGGGACGCCGTCCAACAAGGGCGTCATGACGAGGCGCTTCTCCTACACAAGCGGCTACTGCGTCTTTGGAACGCTATCGACGCGCCGAATCTGCCCGCCAACGTGCGGACGGCAATGCGGCTACAGGGGCGTCATGGCGGCGTCCCTCGTCCACCGATGCCGGCCAGTTCGCCGGCACAAGAGCAACGCATACGAGAAGCCCTGGGTATCGCCTTGTAATCCGGGGACCGGCTATCACCAGTGGCCCGAGGGAAGGATGATGAAGCACCGAACGATTGCCGTGTTCTTCGCGGCGGCGCTCCCGGGCGGCGCCGGTGCGCGGCAGGCCTTTGGCCATTGCGCCGCCACCGGCTCCATCAGCGGACGAGTGACGGATCCCGCGGACGCGGCCGTGCCCAATGCGATCCGGTTCCTCCAGCCGGGCAGGTTCACCGGAATAGTCCCGGCGCAAGGACCTGCCTTGATCATCCCCGCGGCAGGCGCCGCCCCTGCCAACCTTCCGCGCCAGGTTCAATTGGCCGGCCGCGTGATTTCTTGAGATCCCATGAAAACGAAACGCCACTTCCTTGTAAGAACAACGAAGCCGCTGATAGCGATGATGATCGCCTTCCTCCCACTGGCGGTCAGCGGCGAGGTTTCCGAGCGGCCCATCATTTCTCCTTCCCTGGCGCGACTTGGTCCGGGAGCCACTGAGCAGTTTCATGTGAGCATTTCGGGCCAGGCCGCGCGCGCTCCTCGTTGGACCGTGAACGGCGTCCCCGGGGGCAATGCAACCATAGGGCGAATCTCTGCTTCCGGACTCTACACGGCCCCCGCCGCGATCCCTTCCCCGCGGGAGATTCACATCGGCGCGAGCATACAGACGCCCGCTTCGCTTCACGCGTGGGCGACGGTTGTGATGGGAACAGGAAATCCCACCTACAAGATGGTTTCCCGCTTTGGCGAAAAGGGCTCCGGCGCGGGAAAGTTCATTGATCCTCACGCCGTCGCCATCGGCCGCGACGGGAACCTCGTCATTGTCGATTCCGTTCCGGCCCACGTATACCGCTACACGAAACAAGGCCAGTATCTCGGCGAAATCGGCTCCGGCCCCGGGAGCGGGCCGGGGCAGTTCGACGGTCCGCGAGACGTGCAGGTGGACCACGAAGGGAACATCTTCATCGCGGATGGCAACAACGGACGGATCCAGGTGTTCAGCCCGTCCGGCAAGCTTCTCCGCATGTTTGGCGGCAAGGGGAAGGCGCCCGGAGAAATGCTGCGGGTTCACGCCATCTGGTTCGGAAAGGCCGGCCGGCTGTACGCCGCCGATGTGGACAACAGCCGCATCATGGTTTACAGCCACGAAGGCAAATTCCTCTTCGAGTGGGGGAAAGACGGCCGGGCTCCGGGCGAATTTCACGCGCCCCACGGGCTCGGTGGAGACGCCAATGGAGATCTGTTTGTCTCCAATTACTACGGGCCCTGCCAGAAATTCACCGGCGACGGCCACTTCCTCCTCGAGTTTGCGCCGGCGAGCCAGACGGGCGGCGCCACCCACTGGCACGCCATGACCAGCGACCGCTGGGGCGATGCTTATCTCATGTCACGCGACAAGCAGAACCGCAACAGCATCATGAAATTCAACAACAGCGGAACCTTTGTGACCAGTTGGCCGCCCTTGCGCGATGCCAAGGAGTGGGGCGTCAAAGCGGCCACGGTCGACCGCGACGGGACCATCTACGTGTGCGTGGAGTCGAAGCAGCAAGTAGGTATTGAAGTATACCGCGAGGAGTGATGCGATTCAGGCGCTCCGTCTCAGCGCCACGGCAATTTCCGCTCCCACCGAAGCGTTGTTCCGGATCAGGGCCACGTTGGCTCGCAGACTTCGGCCGCCGGTCTCTTCCTTGATGGCGCCGAGCAGAAACGGGGTGACCGCCTTCCCGGCGACTTCGGTCTCCCGGATTCGCGCCAGGGCCTTTCCGATCGCGGCTCGCGTCTCCTCCTCGGGAAGCGCATCCTCTTCCGGCACGGGCACGCCCACCAGCATGCCGCCGTTCATTCCCAGGCTCATTTTGGCTTCGAAGGCTCGCGCGATCTCCTCCGGTCCCCGCGCCACCCAAGCGCTTTTCACGCCGCTGCGGCGGGAATAAAACAGCGGGAACTCCGCGGCGCGCCATGTGGCCACCGGCGTCCGCATCGTCTCCAGGTATTCGAGGGTGGCCGGAACATCCATGAACGCTTTCGTCCCGGCGCACACCGTGATCACCGAATATGCGGCAATCGCCTGCAAATCCGCCGAGATGTCGAAATCCTTCGCCGCCAGCGGCCCCACCCCGCCGATGCCTCCCGTGACAAAGACGCGGATCCCGGCGGCTTCCGAGATCGCGATGCTCGCTCCGGCGGTTACGGCCGCGTGCGCCTGGCGCGCCACAACCAGGGGGAGTTCCCGCTCCCCGGCTTTTTCCACCTCCCTGCTTGTGGCGAACAACTCAATCTGGCCGGCGCTCAAGCCAACGACAACCTCGCCCGCCACCACTCCAAGCGTGGCCGGGACCGCGCCGTGCCGCCGCACAATCCGCTCCACCTCGAGCGCGGTCTCGACGTTCACCGGGTACGGCATTCCATGCGCAATGATCGTCGACTCGAGCGCCACCACCGGAGCGCCGTCCCCAAGCGCCTGCTGTACACGCGCGTCTATTACGAAGCGTTCCCTTCTCATGCGCTCCTCGATACCGCCAGTTTAAAGATCGTCCAGATGATTTTCCAGCCCGCGCGCAGGCTCGCGGCCCAGTTGCCGGATACCTTGTTTTCCCCGGCGGCGCGGACCCTGGAGGAAACCGGGACCTCGAGGATCCGCAAGCCATGCCGGATCGCGCGCAACTGCATCTCGACGGTCCATCCGTAATTGTGGTCCTTCATCCCCAACCGCCGGAGCGATGCTGTTCGAATCGCGCGGAAAGGCCCCAGGTCGGTGTACCGGAATCCGTAAATCCATCGAACCAACGTGCACGCAACCGTGTTGCCGAACTCCTGATGCGGCAGTAACGCTCCCGGTTCGGCATGGCCCAATGTGCGGGAACCGATTACCAGGTCCGCGCGTCCTTCCCAGATAGGAGAAAGCAAACGTTCGGCCTCGCGCGCGTCCTCGCTTGCATCCGCTTGCATGAAAACGATCGCTTCACATTGCGGCGGCAAATCGCGAATCGCTCGCAGGCATGCCGCGCCGTATCCCCGTTCGGGTTCGCTAACCACAACGGCTCCGTGCCGGCGGGCAATGTCCGCCGTGCGGTCCGTCGAGCCATTATCGGCCACGATAACGGTGTCAAATATTCCCGAGGGGATTTCCGGCAGCATCGCGCCGAGCACGTCCTCTTCGTTGAGTGCCGGTATGATGAGCGTGGTTGATCGGCGGCTGACCCTCATGCTGTAATGAAGAAACATCCTTCCGGGCTTAGGAGTACCGATCGATGAATGAAGAAACCGGCAGCCCCCCGACGGTTGCGCCAGTTGCCGCGGCTTCCGGTCACGCCTCCGCTCCACCGCAAAAATCCGCCTTCGCCATGACGCTGTCCTGGCTGCGCGATCTGATGCTTTCCGTGGTGATCGCGATCGTAGTGATTCTCTTCCTCTACCAACCGGTGAAGGTGGAAGGAACCAGCATGATGCCGTCGCTGGTGGACCAGGAGCGGATCTTTATCAACAAATTCGTTTACAAGTTCGGCATTGGAGACATCCAGCGCGGCGACATGATTGTTTTTCATTTCCCCGCCGATCCCTCGAAATCGTACATCAAGCGCGTCATCGGCCTGCCGGGCGACACCATCGCCGTGGAGGACGGTGTTGTCTATGTCAACGGAAAACGCCTGGATGAGACGTACGTTCCCGACGAATACCGTGACCGGCAATCCATTCCCCTGCTGAGGGTGCCCGCCGAACATTATTATGTCCTCGGCGATCACCGCACTTCGTCGAACGACAGCCGCGCGTGGGGGCCCGTGCACCGGCAGTACATCTATGGCAAGGCTGTCTTCGTGTACTGGCCGCTCGAGAAAATGGGCATTCTGCGGTAGGGCCTCCCCTCTCATTTGCGCCCCATCAGCCAGAACACGGCGCTCAATACCAGGCTGATCAGCAGGCAGGTCATCAGGGGGAAGTAAAATACCGCATTCTTGCCCTTGTAGACGATGTCTCCCGGCAGCCTGCCGGCGCGGAACGGCAGCCGTCCCCCGAGCATCAGCAACAAACCCACCACTGCGATGAGGAGCCCAAGAATAACCAGCGACCGTCCCAGCCCTTCCATGCGCTATACCGAATAGCTCCGGCCCTTGTGCATTCCCAGCAGTATCTGGAACAGCCGGTGGCCGATCAGTTCGTGCAACGTGAGCAGTTCCTTGTTCGCCTCGGTGATTTCGCGCACGTCCCTGGCATCCTTCACCACGCCACCAGCCTTGAGGGCGCCGGTGGCCTCGCGAATCACCGCATCTTCCATCACTTCCCCCGCCATTTCCCACAGCGAGATGAACCGGTCCACGGCGGTGGGGAAACTCACGGAAAAAACCCCGTGGTTGCTGGTGGTGCGAGGCGGCTTATAGTCCAGATTAAAGGGGCCGTTGTAGCCGTGGCCGCGCAGCAGCACCAGCACGTTCAGCCAATCGAGCGGATTGATCAGACCCACCGCAATGTCCACATCGTGCTTCAGGCGATACCCGTCATTGATATCGAAGTGCCAGAGCTTGCCGCACAACAGCGCCCGCGCCAGCGCCGCCCGGGGAGCCGCGCCCCACATCAGTTCATGCAGGTATTCCGGATTGAGCCCCACCATCTCCGGGTGCGCCAGCAGGCCCGAGGAGATGAACGCCAGCATCGCATCGGAAGTAGGCAGCAGGATCTCCGCCTGCGGCTCGAAGGGCTTCGCCTCCAAACAATGCTTCAGCGTGGGGCGGCCCATCCTGGCGGCGATCCCGATATCCGCCGCGCAGGCGGCATTGAGCCCCTCGGCATACCAGCGCAGTGTTTGTGTCTCTTCCACGGCGCCTTGAATCTGGTAGCCGAGCGAACCAGGCCAGTAGACGGCATACCGCGCTCCCAACTGGTGGCCGATCTTCACGGTGTTGCCAAGCCGCGAGGCTGCGTATTCCCGCACGCTGCCGGCCTCGGCGGCCGGACCCGCGGCGAACACGGCATGGAAAAACGTCTCCGTCGTCACCATCGAACAGGCCACGCCGTTTTCCCGCAGCGTGTTTCCGATTCGCTCGACGATGGCGTCCTGCTCTCCGGTAAATAGCGACTCCGTGGGAATGACATCGGTGTCGTGCGTGGTCCAGTGCCCGATGCCGGTCTCACCATAGTGGCGAATCACTTCCTCGAAACTCACGGGCTTCCGGGTGGGCGCGTGAAACAAAGCCTGTCCTTCGTACGCCGCCGCCCACTGCGGGCCGGAGATGAAATACTTGCGGCGTTGCTCCGGCGTGTAGCTGCCTCCGCAGGCTCGGGCAAGGCGATCGACCAGCGCTCGTTGCTCGGAAACGGGTATGGGCTTCATGGATGAACCTTCATCATAGCTTTATCGCGCCATGAGGAAATCACATGGCGGCTCCCTTTCCTCCGGCGGAGCATCCACCCGCTGGAAGTTCTATGATGGTGTGAAGGAAAAAACCGTCTATGAAAGCCCGGAGCCTGTTGTGTCTCCTATTGCCCTTCTTCCTGCTCGTGGTCTCCTGTTCGCGGGATCCCGAGAAGGTGAAGAGAGCCTACGTCGAGCGGGGAAACGAATACTTCAAGAACGGGAAGTATAAAGAAGCCTCCATTATGTACCGCAGCGCGCTCAAGAAGGATATGCGCTATGGTGAGGCCTACTACCGCCTCGGCCTGGCCGAACTGAAACTGGGGCGGATTGGAGACGCCGTGCGCAGCCTGCGCCGCGGCCTCGAACTTCAACCGGACAATCTCGACGCCGCCACGCAGCTTGCCGATATCTACCTGCTCGTGTTTCTCAAGGATTCGAAGAACGCCGGCGACTACCGCAAGGAACTCGAAAACATCGGCGCAAGGGCTCTCCGCAAGGATCCGAAGTCATTCCTGGGATTGCGCATCAAGGGTTACCTGGCTGTTTCCGACAAGGACGTTCCGCAAGCCCTCAAGTACTTCCAGGCCGCGCAGGAGGTGCGGCCGTTCGCCAAGGAGACCATCCTTCCGCTGGTGGAATCGCTCGCCGCCGGCAACCGCTTCCCCGAAGCCGAAAAGCTTGCCTTCGAGATGATCCAAAGGGATAAGACCTTCCCCAATATTTACGATTGGCTCTATGTGCGCTATATCGGGCTCAACCGCACGGAGGATGCCGGGAAGGTCTATATTGCCAAGGTCAACAACAATCCGGCGCAGCCGTTCTATGTTCTTCAACTCGCGGGGCACTATTTCCTCATGAGAAACCGTCCGGATATGGAGAAGGCTCTTCAGCGGATTACCTCCAATCCCAAGGACTTCCCCCTCGGACACGCGCAGGTGGGCGATTTTTATTACCGCATCCGCGATATCGACTCCGCCGTCAGGATGTACGAGGAAGGACTCCGTCTGGCGCGGGCCGCCGATCAGAAGGCGATGTACCAGAAGCGCCTCGTGGAAACAATGGTCGCCAGGGGGCGGAAGCAGGAAGCTCTCGACCTCATCGCGCAGGTGCTGAAGTCGAATCCCAAGGACTATGAGGCGGTGGCCATGCGCGCCTCGCTCTGGCTTCAGGACGGCTCCAAGGACAAGGTGCAAACCGCGATATCGGAGCTGAACTCCGTCATCGTGCGCAACCCCGAGAATTTCGTGCTGAGGTACAACCTCGGCCGCGCCTATGTCGCCAAGGGAGACATCGAACAGGCTCGCATTCAGTTCCAGGAAGCCATCAAGTACCGCGCCGATTACACGCCCGCCCGGCTGGCCCTGGCCCAGCTCAGCCTTGCGAAGAACGAGTTCACCAAGGCTCTCCAGTCGGCGGAGGACATCCTCGCTTATGACCCGAACAACATCACCGCCCTCATGGTGCGGACCAGTTCCCGCATGGGCCTGGGCGATCTCCCCACCGCGCGTATGGAGTTGACGCGCGTACTCTCCGCCAATGGGAACTACCCTGACGCCCTGTTCCAGATGGGCGTCCTGAACTTCCAGGAAAAGAAATATGAGGAGGCGCGGGAGAACTTCCTCCGGCTGCAGAAGGTGGCGCCCAATGATCCGCGCGGCCTCGTGGGGCGTGTCGAAACGCTGGCGGGAATCAAGGAATTCGATAAGGCCATCCAACTGCTTCAGGATGACCTGAAGCAGAATCCGAACCGTTCTTTCTACAGGTTGGCTCTCGCCAATGTGGCGGTCCGCGCGCAAAAATATGACCTCGCCGTCCAGGAATACCGCAACCTCCTCGAGAAGAGTCCCAACAGCTTCGATGTTCAAATCCGGCTTGCGGAAGCCTACCGGCTCAAGGGAGACATGGCCGCCGCCGAGCGCGAGTTCGTGAAGGCCAAGAATCTCAATTCGAATGACGCGGTCGCCTATATCCGCCTCGCGCTCATTTACGAATCGGAAGGTAAACGCCAGCAGGCTCGGCCGCTCTATGAGCAGATTCTTAAGATTGAACCCGACAATCCGATTGCCCTGAACAATCTGGCGTTCATCTTTGCCGAGACCGGCGGCGATCTGGATCAGGCTTTGACCATGGCCCAAAAAGCCAAGGCGAAGGTGCCTAATGAGCCCAGCATCTCCGACACGCTTGGCTGGATCTACACAAAGAAGAATTTGAGCGACCCCGCCATCAAGATCTTCCGTGAGTTGGTGGAAAAGGACGCCAAGAATCCGCTCTTCCGCTACCATCTCGCCGTCGCCCTGGCCCAGAAGGGGGACAAGCCATCGGCCAGGAAGGAGTGCGAAATCGCGCTCAGGAACAACCCCACCCAGGAAGACATGGCGAAAATCAAGGAACTCATGGCGCGAATCTGATTCCGGATACCCACTCCCGATGGCCGGTTCACTGCCCTACGTTCTTCCGTTCTTCACTTTTCTGGTCCTTCTCGCCCTCGACGGCAGGACCGGTCTTTCGCCTGCCGCGGATTACGCGCTCCGCGTGGTGTTGCTTTCCGCCGTGTTGTGGTTCGCGTCCCGCAAAGTCATCGGCCTGCGGGTGCGGCACTGGGCCGGCTCATTGGCTTTGGGGTTGCTTACCTTCGCCATATGGGTCGCCCCGGATCTGATTGCTCCAGGCTGGCGGCAAACGGTGCTGTTTCACAATTTTCTGATCGGCGCCGCTCCCGCGCCGGCGGGCGGCTACGCGGGCCTTTCCGCCGCCGCTTTGTCGTTTCGCGCTTTGCGCGCGGTGGTGCTGGTGCCCATCATCGAAGAATTGTTCTGGCGCGCATGGTTGATGCGCTGGCTCATCAAACCGGATTTCCTCTCCGTTCCCCTCGGCGCCTTCACCGCGCAGTCCTTCTGGATTTCCGCCGTGTTGTTTGCCGCCGAACATGGAACCTATTGGGATGTCGGGCTTGTGGCCGGGATTCTCTACAACTGGTGGATGGTTCGCACCAAGAGCCTCGGCGATTGCATTTTCCTTCACTCCGTCACCAATGCCGCCCTGTCGGCATACGTGCTTCTTTCCGGCAACTGGCGGTACTGGTAGGCGCCGGCCATGCGAAAATGATAGGGAATGCTCGAAACCATCCGTTCCGGCGCCAATGCCGCACGCGCTAAAGTTGTGTTGTTTGATTTTGACGGGACCCTATCCACCATCCGTTCCGGCTGGGTGGAAGTGATGGTTCCCATGATGGTAGAGATCCTCGCGGGATTGAAAACCGGAGAATCGGAGGCGGAACTCACGGAGATCGCGCGTGAGTACGTGGGCCGGCTCACAGGCAAGGACACCATTTACCAGATGATCGAACTGGCCGGCCAGGTGTCGCGGCGCGGAGGCAAGGCGGAAGATCCCCTTGTCTACAAACGCCGCTATCTCGACCTGCTGTGGGTGAAGATTCGCGACCGCGTGGAATCGCTTCGCAGAGGCGAGGCGGCGCCCGATCAGTACATGGTGCCGGGCGCGCGGGCGCTGCTCGATTCACTCAAAGAGCGCGGGCTGAAGATGTATCTTGCCAGCGGCACGGATGACGCCGCCATGAAGGAAGAGGCCCGCCTGCTCGAAATCGACCGCTACTTCGACGGCGGCTGCCATGGGGCCCTTGACGATTACAAGTCTTTTTCGAAGGCCATCCTCATCCGGCGCATCATTGATGCGGCCGAGGCCCGGGGCGAAGAGTTTCTCGGCTTCGGCGACGGCTTCGTCGAGATCGAGAACGTAAAACAAGTGGGCGGATTGGCTGTCGGCGTTGCCACCGCGGAGCCCGAATGTCTGCGCGTGGATGAATGGAAGCGCGGACGCCTGGTCAAGGTGGGCGCGGATTACATCATCCCCAACTACCTGCGCCTGGCCGAACTGAACGCCACGCTCTTTCCCAACTGATGCCGTCCCGATACACTCGATTCGACCGCTCCCGGCTGAGCGTGCTCCCTCTTTCCGAGCGCGCCAATGACCTGCCGCTTGGCCGCTGGCTTTCGCTCGAGGACCCCGTGCCGCCCTTCGAGCATCCGGATCTTGCCGCCGTGGCCGCTCGGCTTTCCGCCGCCGCTTCCGCCGGCGCGGCGCGCGTCCTGATGATGGGCGCGCACGTGCTTCGCGCCGGCGTCAACCGCCACATCATCGACCTGATTGAGCGCGGGGTGCTCGATCATATTGCGATGAACGGCGCCGGCATCATCCACGACTACGAACTCGCGCGTATCGGCGCAACCACGGAAAGCGTCGCCCGCTACATTCGCAGCGGGCAGTTCGGCCTGTGGCGCGAGACCGGCGAATTGAATGACTGGATCAAAGCCGTGAACGACGAGGAACTGGGCCTGGGGGAAGGGATCGGCAAGCAGATCCTCGAGAGCGATTTCCCGCACCGCGACCTGAGTGTTCTCGCCGCCGCGTACCGCCGCGGCGTTCCCGTCACCTCCCATGTCGGCATCGGCTACGACATCCTGCACGAACACCCCAACTGCGACGGAGCGGCGCTCGGCGCGGCGAGCTACCGCGATTTCCTCATCTTCGCCGCCGCGATGGAGCGCATGGAGAATGGCGTGCTGCTCAGTTTCGGCTCCGCCATCATGGCGCCCGAGGTTTACCTGAAGGCGCTGGCCATGGCTCGCAACGTGGCGCATCAGCAGGGGCGGGCGATCCGTAATTTCACGACGGCCGTCTTCGATATGGTTCCCATCCGCGGCGATATCCACCGTGAACTCGACAAGACGGACCCCGGCTATTATTTCCGCCCGCACAAGACGATTCTCGTGCGCACCGTGGCCGATGGCGGCGAGAGCTTCTATTTTTGCGGCGATCACCGCGCCACCTTCCCCGCGCTGCGCGAGGCGGTTCTGGAGGCGTAGGCGATGCCGTTCCCTTTCGAAGAGATCATTGCGGGCTTCCGCGCGCGGCGGGCGCTGGTGGTGGGCGATATCTGCCTCGACCGTTGGTGCGCCTACGATCCCGGCGCCGGCGAACCTTCCCGCGAAACGGGCATTCCGCGCACGGCGGTGGTCGCTTCTCAACTCACCCCCGGCGCCGGCGGAACCATCGCCAATAACCTCGCGGCGCTCGAAACCGGCCTTGTGGCGGTGCTGGGCGTTCTCGGCGAGGACGGGCACGGCTGGGAACTGCGCCGGGCGCTCGCGGCGCGCGGTATCGATCACCAACTCTGCGTCACGCACCCCGAAGTTTGCACCTTCACCTACACGAAACTCCTCAACCGCAGGACCGGGGAGGAGGACCTGCCGCGGGTGGACTTCATCAACTCGACTCCGCTGCCTCCCGAGGCAGAAGAAGAACTGGTGAACCGCCTCCGCCGGAATGCCGCGGAGTTCGACGTGATCCTTGTCTCCGACCAGGCGGAGACCAACGCCGGCGGCGTGGTAACCGCTGCCGTCCGCGAGTGTCTCGCCTCTCTGGCGCTCGAGTTTCCGGAGAAAGTCATCTGGGTGGATTCCCGCCTCCGGCCGGAACTGTTCCGGAAAGTGATTGTGAAGCCGAACCAGGACGAAGCGGAGGCGGCCTGCGCGCGGGCGTTCGGAAAGGCCGATTTCGCGGCGCTGCGGGCGCTGACGGAGTCGCCCTTGCTGGTGGTGACGCATGGGGGGCGCGGTGTTCTGCTGGTGCGGGAGGGCGCGGAACCCACGATGGTCCCCACGGTCCCCGTGGCGCATCCCGTCGATATTTGCGGCGCGGGCGACAGCTTTTCCGCCGCCTCCTCCATCGCCTTGTCCATCACTCGCGATCCGGTGGCGGCGGCCCGGTTCGGCAACCTCGCCGCTTCCGTTACCATCATGAAGAAGGGCACGGGAACCGCATCTCCCAATGAACTCCGGGCTCAACTGAGCAGACACTCACTCGCATGAATACGCTTGTTATCGACGTTGGAGGCACCAAGTTCACGGTTGCCGTGTTCAAGGATCAGCGCATAATCCTGCGCGACACGCGGGCGACGGACCGGGAGGGCGGCCGCGACTGGATGCTGGGTCAGATCGCTCAAATGGCGCATCACTGGGCGAAGCACGTGCCGCTCCACCGCTGCGGCATCGGCTTCGGCGGCCCGGTGGAGTACTCTTCGCAGCGCGTCACCTTGTCTACGCACGTCGGCGGGTGGCGGGATTTCGATTTCCCCGCCTGGGTGCGGGAGCATCTGCAAATCCCCGCGGTGATGGACAATGACGCCAACGTGGGCGCGCTCGGCGAGGCGGTATTCGGCGCGGGGTGCGATTGTGATCCGGTGTTCTATATGACCCTCTCCACGGGCATCGGCGGAGGAATCATTCAAAATCAGCGCGTGTGGCGCGGCGCCGATTCCTATGCCGGCGAGATCGGCCACCTCACCGTGCGTCCCGATGGTCCCGAATGCCTCTGCGGCGCCAGGGGTTGCCTGGAGCGGATGTGCTGCGGCTTGTGGCTTGAAAGCGATTACGGCAAGCCGGCCTATGAACTGCTCGAAGACGAGGCGTTCGTGGATCGTTACGTGGTGGATTTGGCGCTCGGCCTCAAATCGTGCATCATGCTGCTGAATCCGGCGCGGATTGTCATCGGCGGCGGCATCGCCAAGGCGGGGGACCGCCTGTTCGAGCCGTTGCGGCGCGAACTGCGGAAACAGATTACGGCCTGGTCGCGGGCGCGCATCGACGTCGTACCGGCGGCGTTAGGGGATGACTCGATCCTCTACGGCGCGCTCGCGCTGGCCAATGAATTGGAAAGGAAGGACTCGTGAATTTCGCCCAAAAGTACAAGGAAGATTGCGTGAAGGCAATCGAGGCGATTGATCTGGAGAAGGTGGGTGCGGCGATTGAAGTGTTCCGCGACGCGCGCGAGAACGATCGCCATATTTTTGTTTGCGGCAACGGAGGGAGCGCCTCGACGGCTTCGCATTTTGTGTGCGACATGGTGAAGGGGGCGAGCTTCAATCGAGGGACCCGATTCCGGATCATGGCGCTGACGGATTCGCTGCCGACGATCACGGCGTATTCGAACGATGTGTCCTACGACGCGATATTTGTGGAGCAGCTTAAGAACTTCGCCAAGCCGGACGATGTGGTAATGGGGATCAGTGGTTCCGGAAATTCGCCAAACGTTCTTCGCGCTCTCGAATATGCTAACTCGATCGGCTGCAAGACGCTAGCGCTCACCGGACGTGATGGCGGAAAACTGGGGCCGCTGGCTCAATTGAACATCCATGTGGCGAATCCACACATGGGGCGCATTGAAGACGCGCACATGATTATTTGCCACATGATCTGCTACTTCTTCATGGATACGGAAAAGTAGCGTCGCCGCGCACCCATCCCGGCGCGGTGGAAAGGGGGGAGCGCGTGCAGAACGAAAGTCCGGAAGACGCTTTACGGCGCAGGCTGAAGGAGATCCTGTCCCGTCCGGACCTTCCCGCCTTCTCGCAAAACATCCAGCAGATTCTTCGTTACGCCGGTAGTGAAGACACTTCCGTCCGCAACATCACCAACATCGTGCTGCGGGAGTACAGCATCTCCCTGAGGTTGCTGCGAGCGGCGAATTCGCCGCTGTATAACCGCTCCGGGAAACCCATTTTGAGCGTGTCCCATGCGGCTTCCCTGCTCGGCCTGCAGGCCATCCGCGATCTGGCGGCGGGCACGATGTTTTTCGAACATTTCCGCAACCGCTCGCCCGGCCTGCGGCAGTTGATGTTCCTCTCGCTGTTGACCGCCAACCATGCCCGCGAGGCGGCGTCTTTGCTGGGATATCCGCACATCGAGGAAGCCTACCTCTGCGGCATGTTCCGCAATCTGGGAGAAGTGCTGGTGGCGAGCTACCTGGACGAGGATTACAACCGGATTCTGACCGAGCGTAAGCAGCCGAAGTATTCCGAAAAACATGCCGTGAAAAAGGTGCTGCGGTTCACTTACGAGGATCTGGGCCGGGCGATGGTGGAACATTGGGGGTTGCCGGAGGCGGTGAAGGAAACGCTGCGCGAATGTTTCGTGGGGACGGCGCGGTTGCGGCCGCATCAGGGAGAATTTCTGACCGCGGTGGTGGGCCTGAGTCACCGCTTGACCGATCTCGTCTACCGCCAGGACGATCCCTCGCCGGCGGCGCGGATCGAGAACCTCCGCGACGCCTTCCACCGGACCCTTGGCGTTACGACGGAACATTTGGAGAGCATCCTCGAAGCGGCGGTGAGGGAAACAAAGGAGGCGTCGCGTAACCTCAGCATCCCCTTTGACACGCTGCGGCTGAAGCAGCAGTTGGAGAAGGCGCTGGTTCTCCCCTTGGCGGCAGCGGGGCCGGAGGAGGAATTTCTATCCTCGCTTTTGCGGCAGGTGGAATCGGGCGAGTACGAGTTGCAGGACTTGCTGCTCTCCGTCCTCGAGAAGGTCACCAAGGAGTGTGCCCTGGACCGGGCGTTGTTCTGTCTGGTGGACCCGGCGTCGAATTCCATCCATGGCCGTGTCGGATTCGGAGCGGAGGCGGATACGCTCTTGCGGTCGTTTCACTTTCCCCTATCCTTGCGCGGCGGGCCGATCGCGCTGGCGATACTGCGCAAGCATGACCTGTTTCAATTTGGCGAGAAGGACTTGCGGTTTGACCGGTCTGCCTTTTTGCAAAAACTCGGCTCGGCCAGTTTCCTGCTCTGTCCGGTGATTGTGGACGGCATGGTGATCGGATGCCTTTACGGGGATCGCAAACAGAATGCTCCGCTCGAACCCCGGACGCAACTCCATGTGGCGAAACTCCGCGATCTGGCGGGGGAGGCGATCAAGCGAAGACGCGCCTCGTCTGAAGTTTACGAAGGCGTTCGTTAGGCAATTCTTTCAGCGCGCACCCCACCGAGGACGGAGGCGGCCATCAGGTAGGTGTTGGCATGCGCCCGGGCCGTGTTCTCGAGAGGATCGGAATATCCTCCCCCGAGCGTGATCAGCGCCGGAACCCCGGATTGGCGGCATGCCGCAAAGACTTGCCGGTCGCGTTCCCGAAGGCCTTCGAGGCTCAGCGAAAGGCGGCCGAGGGTGTCGGTGGCCAGGCTGTCCACTCCCGATTGATAGATCACCAAGCCGGGAGCGAACTCGAATACCCGCGGCAGCACCGATTCCAGATGGCGCAGGTACTCTTCGTCGCCGGCGCCGTCGGGCAGCGCAATGTCGATACGGCTTTGCTGCTTGCGAAAGGGGAAGTTGTTGCGCCCGTGCATGGAAAGGGTGAGGACGTCCGGGTCATTCTGAAAAATAAACGCGGTTCCATCACCCTGGTGGACATCCAGGTCGATGACGGCGGCGCGGCGGATGCGGCCCCGGGAACGCAAGTAACGAATGACGACGGCAATGTCGTTGAAGACGCAAAAGCCCGAACCTTCGGCGGGGAAGGCGTGATGCGTGCCGCCGGCGAGATTGCCTCCCCATCCCGATTCCATGGCATCTTCGGCGGCCTCGAGTGATCCGCCGGCGCTGGCCAGTGTGCGCCGCACCAGTCCTTCCGACCACGGGAAGCCGATGCGCCGGACAATGGCGTGGTCCAGCGTGCCGGCAAGAAAGCGCCGGACGTAGTCCGGATGATGCGCCAGTTCGATCACCGGCGGAGAGGCGAGGGGAGCCTCCACGAAATCAAAGACTCCGGCTGCGCGGAGATGCTCGCGCACCATGGCGTACTTCTGCATGGGGAATTTGTGCCCCGCGGGCAGAGGGATGGCGAAGTGATCGCAGTAGTAGAGGCGCCGGCGGCGGTTCACCGCTTCGTGAGGTCGCGTATC
Source organism: Bryobacterales bacterium (assembly GCA_026954325.1). Classification (GTDB taxonomy): domain Bacteria; phylum Acidobacteriota; class Terriglobia; order Bryobacterales; family Bryobacteraceae; genus CADEFT01. The sequence continues at coordinate 45,001 of JAIXKK010000034.1, forward strand.
CAGATATCCTTGAACACCATGTTGCCCTGGCCGCCGGCATGCAGTTGAAGAGCGATGCCGCCGTCAAAGGACCGGGGGGAGGGGTCGGTAAAGTCGACCATGGGGACGCTGTTCAGGCGGGAGACGTAGTGGTTACCCTCCACTTTGAGCAGATATTCGTTCCATTCGCCATGGCGGACGACCAACTCGTTTTCGGGGCTGGGCCAGACAATCCACTGCCGGCCGTCGCCGTAAATGCCTCCCGTGTGCTGGCCGATGCGGCAATCGATTTCAAACTGCAAGCCCTGCGAGACGTCCGGCGTGCCGGGCTTGAAATCGGTGTGGAAGAAGACGCCGCTGTTTCCGTCGCCTTCGCACTTGAAGCGCAAGGCAAGCTGGAAATCCTTGTACTTCTTTTCGGTCATCAGGTAGCCGTATTCCTTGGTGAGTGCGCTTCCGTGGATGGCTCCATTCTCCACGGTCCACTTTTCCTGGCCGATCTTGGTCCAGCCGGTGAGATCGGCGCCGTTGAAGATCTGGACCCAGTCTTCGCCGGGAAGCTTGGGACGATTGGCGCGGCGGTTCTGCGCGAAGCAGGAAACGGCAATGAGAGCGAGAATGGCAAGGCGACGCATGACTTCTTATTATGCAACGTATGGGTACGGGCTGGGGGGCTTGGCGCGAGCATGCGCGAATGGAATGCCCATAATATTTGCTGAAACCCAAGTCAATGATTGAACGCCTGGCTAATGGAAGAAACAGCCACATGAAACACCGCAAACCAGATGGGCGCCCGGGCGCGGGCCTTGCCGCTACCTGCCCGAAAAAAGGGTTGGTATGAACGGCAAGGGCCCCATCGTCGCTGCCGGCGCCCGGCTGATCAGCGAGAGCGAAACCTGCCTGCGCGATTTTGTTCATGCGCGGATTCATGAATCTGAAACGCGCATGCCGGCCGCTTTTCACAAGTTTGCCGAGCGTCAGGACGCCCGCCGGACGGCCGCCCGCATCCTCGCCACGCAAACCCGCGTTGAGGAATTGCGCGACGAGATACGCATCAGACTCGCCGGACTCGAGCGGAAACAACCCCCTCCTCCCGCGCCGTAAGACCGGTAGGCTTCGGGACTGTCACCCTCTTCCCTCTATCCTATGTAGCAATCTTGTGTCCGTATCGTTTGACGATCGCGACCCCCGCAAAAATAATGAGCATGGCCGAGATTTCGCGCCGGCCGAACGGCTCGCGGTAGAAGAGCCATCCGAGAATAGCGGCCACTACGGGGTTGATGTAGTTGTAGAGGGAAACGATGGCGACGGGGAGCCTGCCGAGGGCGATGATGTAGCTGGTATAGCCGACGATGGAGCCGAAGACCACCAGATAAAGCAACGCCCCGATGCCTTGGGCCGTGTAGTGCACGGGTTGATGTTCGAACAGGGTGGCGGGGAGAAAAAACAATCCCGCGGCAAATTGTTGAATTGCGGCGCTGGCCACCGGCTGGATCTTCACCTGGATGCGCCGCTGGAGGATGGAGCCGAGGCTCCAACTGGCGCTGCCAAACTGCAGAAGCAGGAAGCCGCGGAAGACGTTTCCCGAGACGCCTTCCTTCAATACATCCGGGCCGACGAGCATTCCGGCGCCACACAACCCGGCGAGCATCCCGGCCGCGCCGCCGCGGGTGATCTTGTCTCCGCCGGGGAGGGCGTGTTCGATGCCCACCATCCAGACGGGAGACATGGCGATGAACAGGGCGGCGAGGCTGCTCGGGATGATGCGCTCGGAGAAGGTGAGACAGCTATTTCCCACGCCGAGCACCAGCACCCCGCACAGCCCCGTGAACCAGAGATGGCGGCCGCGCGGAAATTCGACGTTTGCAAGGCGGAGCGCGATGAGAAGAATGCCGCCGGAGAGGAGGAAACGCACGGAGACGAGGAAGAGCGGAGGCAGAGACTCCAGCGCGATGCGGATGCCGAGGTAGGTGGTGCCCCAGAAGAAACAGACCGCGGCAAAGGCGAGATAGGCCGCGAAGAGGGGGTGATGGCGCAAGAATTCAGAATAGCAGCGTTACGCGGATACACATGCTAGCACCCGGTTTGTTATCATTTGCGCGAGCGATGATAACATGATCCGCACCCAAATCAGCCTCGACGAGCAAGAGTATGCAATAGCGAAGTCGGCGGCGCAATCCTTGGGCATTTCGGTCGCTGAGTTTGTGCGGCGCGCGGTGCGAGAGGCGATTCCTCCCCAAGGAACCGGCCCTTGGATGAAATTCGCCGGGTTCGTGGAGACCGGCGACGCTCGCTCCAGCCAATGTATCGACGAGATCGTTTATGGCCAGAAGGACTGAGTGTTATGTCGATACCTCCGCTTTCATCGCCTTTCTGGACCGGTCGGATAGCTTTCACGCGCTGTTCCGCCGGCTGTTCTCGACGCCCCCGCCGCTAACCACTTCAGCGCTGGTGGCCGCCGAGGGGCACGGGTGGTTTCTCCGCCGTTACGACCATCAGCGGGCGATACAATTTTTGGCATTTCTCGATGCCCTGCCCGGCTTGACGATTCGCAGCTTCGACGCGCTCGAGTTGGCAAGAACCGGACGCATCGTGAAGAAGTTCTCCGATCAGAATCTTACCTTGGCTGACGCGCATGGGCTTTCCCTCATGCGGGAACTCCGGATCGGCTGCTGTTGGTCCACTGACCGCCGCCTGGGCTTGGACGGCGTTCCCCTGGTTATCTGAAGAACCCCCCGCGCATCAAAACTCCATGCGGCGCCTTGGCGGGCCGCCCTGGCGGCTGCGGGGGGAATCCGGCGCGTTCACGTCAGGCAGCCGGCGGGCGAGGTCGCGCTTGACGGCGGCATACCGCGGGTCAGTGGCGAGATTGCGCCACTCGAGGGCATCGTCCTGATGATCGTAGAGTTCCCCGGAGCCATCGGAATAGCGGATACACCGGAAGCGCTCGCCGCGCACCGAGTGATTGTTGCGGCGGAAGGTGGTGACCGCCGGATATTCCCACGCGGCCGCCGGGTTCTGCAGCAACGGCATGAGGCTGGCGCCTTCCATCCCAGGCTTGGCGGGAAGGCCCTGCGTCTCGAGTAGCGTCGGATAGATGTCCATCAGAGAGACGGGACGGTTGCAGCGTTCGCCGGGCCTGGTAACGCCTGGGACGGTCATCATCAGAACGTTGCGCGTGGCTTCTTCCCACAGGGTGAACTTACGCCAGTGCGGTTTTTCGCCGAGGCGCCGGCCATGATCGCTCCAAAGCACAATGGTGGTGTTGCCGCGGTATTCCGCGCGCGGCCAGACGGTCGAAGTTCGGGGTATGGGAATCGGGGCTGCCGCCGAGACATCCGATCCAGTCGTTGAGGTCATCGACGGCGATGAAGAGGACGTTGCGGCGCGCGGCGTTGGACGGCGCGGCTGTGACGAGCGGAAGCAATGCCGCTTAGGCGAGCAGCCGGCGGCGAGTGAAAACGGGCATGGGCAGTGGTGTCCTCCTATTTCAGGAACCCGCTGCGGAGCGGGTCCGCCAGCGTGACCCGGGCGTTGAACTCATCGTCGATGGCGAGCAGTTCGCGAAGCTCGGGGCTGAGCTTGCGCTCCGTCGCCTCGCTCAGCAGATCGCGCTGGAACTGCTGCTGCGGTTTATCCCACCGCGTGTAGAACGCATGCAGGCAGCGGCGCGGGCCGCCCGAGCGGTTGGCTGTGCCGCCGTGCCAGGCGTGCGTGTTGATGACGGCCACCGTGCCCGCGGGAGCGAGGACGAGGATCTCATCGGGATGAGGCGCCGCCGGGTCGGCCAGGGCGTCCTGCGGGTACTTGCCCCAGCGGTGCGAACCCGGGACGACGCGCGTGGCGCCGTTTTCCGCGGTGAAATCGTCGAGCATCCAGATGACGTTGCACACCCAGAAGCCCTTCTCGTCAGGCAGCGCGCCAACGTCGCAGTGCAGGGGCTGGACCCATTCCGATTGCGGGTTGGGCGCGCGGGCGTTGAGGCTGCCCAGCTTGAACCGCCCGGGGATGACGCACCCCACGTATTCGAGAATGGCTGCGTCGGAGATGACCCGCAGGAATGCATCGCCCTTGTCGGCGAGGTTCGCCAGCCGCCGCGTGTGGGGCTCTTTCCGGAACTCGCTTCCGGCCTTGTCGCCTTCGGCCGCGTAGACGCGTTCGAGTTCCGCGCGCAGTTCCTCGAGCAATTGTGGGCTGATGAAACCGTGCAACAGCACGAAGCCCCGCTCATCCAATTGCCGCTGTTCTCCCCCGGTCATGGGATGATTGTACCTTGCCTGGAAAAATACCAGAGATGCGAAGGATCGTGGTGCGCGCCACCAACTGGGTGGGCGACGCGGTGATGAGCCTGCCGGCGCTGCGGGCGATTCGCGAGCGGTTTCCCCAGGCGCACCTCGCGGTGCTGGCTCTCGGCTGGGTGGCTGATCTCTACGGGCGCGAGAGCTTCGCCGACGAAGTGATCCCCTACACGGCGCGGCGCGGCGCGAAGGATTGGGAAGGGAAGTGGCGGCTGGCGGCGGAGTTGCGGGAGCGGAAATTCGACGGCGCCATCCTGCTCCAAAACGCCTTCGAAGCCGCGCTGGTGGTGTATCTGGCGGGAATTCCGGTGCGTATCGGATACGCCAGGGACGGGCGCACTCCCCTGCTCACGCATGCGATTCCAGCGCCGAAGAAGGGCGAGATTCCGCGGCATGAAAGCTTTTACTACCTCGAACTGCTGCGGCGCGCCGGGCTGGCGGGCCCGCTGCCCGAAGAGGCGTTGATCCGGCTGGAGGGCGCCTCGGCGGCGCGCGAGGCAGGCAGGGTTCTGTTCGCGCGGCGTGGCGTAACGGGGCCGGTGATCGGCGTCAGCCCCGGGGCCGCTTACGGAACCGCGAAACGCTGGCTGCCGGAGCGGTTCGCCGAAGCGGCGGCCATGGTGGCCAGCGCGCGGGCGGCATCGGTGGCGCTCTTCGGATCAGGCGGAGAACGCCCGCTGTGCGGCGTGGTGGCCGAGGCGGCGCGCAAATTCGGAGTTCCCTGCCGGAACTTCGCCGGCGAGACGGCGCTGGGCGAGTTCATCGAGATGGCGGCGGCCTGCGAGGCGATGCTGACGAACGATTCCGGAGCGATGCACATTGCCTCCGCGCTGGGCATCCCCACCGTGGCCGTGTTCGGCGCAACGGATCATGTGGCGACGGGGCCCACGGGTCCGCTGGCGCGCGTGGTGCGCGAAGAGGTGGAATGCAGTCCGTGCCTGTTGCGCGAATGCCCGATTGACCACCGCTGCATGACGCGCGTGAGCGCCGGGCGGGTGGCGCGGACGGCGCTCGAATTGTTGAGATAGAAGGTTTGAAATAGAAGATTGAGGTGGACGGATTTCGTGGACAGCAGAAACAAGATCATGGGCTGGCGGCAGGCCAAAGAGACCGGCGCGCGCGTGGTGACGGCGTATTTTGATCCGATGATTCCCGCGCAGGTGGAGCGTCTGCGGCGCATCGCGGGTGGCGGAAGGCTGGTTGTTCTGCTGAAGACCCCCAAAGATGCCTACCTCGACATGCGGGCGCGCGCGGAACTGGCGGCATCGCTTGCCTTCGTAAGCGCGGTGGTGGTGGAGGACGCCGAGGGCGTGGAAGTAACGCCGGCGCATGAGGAAGAAGCGCGGCTGCGCGAAGAGTTCCTCTCGCTCGTGCGCGACAAAGCAGTGGTAAAGGCATAGAAATGGGGGAGCGCATCCTGGCGGTGCGGCTGGGCGCAATGGGCGACGTGATTCACGCGCTGCCGGCGGTGGCGAGTCTCAAATCGAGCTTCGCCGGATCGCGGGTGGCGTGGGTAGTGGAGCCGCGGTGGGCCGTGCTGCTTGCGGGGAATCCCTACGTAGATGAGGTGGTGGAACTGAACCGCCGCAAGTGGAGCAGCGTGCGGGCGGCGTGGCGCCGGCTGCGGGCGATGCAGATCGATTGGGCTGTGGACTTTCAGGGGCTGATCAAATCGGCGCTGGTGGCGAGGGCATCGGGAGCGCGGCGGGTCCGCGGCTACGATCGCGCGGGTGTGCGGGAAGGCGCGGCGGTCTGGTTCTACACCGAGGCGCACCCCGTGGAGGCCAGGCACGTAGTGGACCGCCACCTCGAACTGGCGGCGCGCTGCGGCGCGAGAGTGCGCGAGATTGTGTTTCCGCTCCCCGAAGGAACGATGGAAGGGGAGCTTCCCGAAGGAGAGTTCGTGCTGGCGTCTCCCTTTGCCGGGTGGCCTTCGAAGGAGTGGCCGCTCGAGCGCTATGGCGAACTGGCGCGGATTCTGCGGCGGCGGTTCGGAATGCCGCTGGTATTGAACGGACATCCGGCGGTGAAAGCGGCGCTCGGCAAGGTGGAAGATGCGGCGCCGCACGTTTCCTCCATCAGCGGGCTGATCGGCGCCACGCGCCGTGCCCGGGCGGTGGTGGGCGTCGACAGCGGTCCGCTGCACCTGGCCGCGGCGCTGGGCAAGCCCGGCGTGGCGATGTACGGCCCCACCGATCCCCTGCGCAACGGCCCGTATGGCGGGACCATTCGCGTGTTGCGGGCGCGCGATGCGGTCACCAGCTACAAGCGGAGAGAAGAGACGGATGCGAGCATGATGGCGATCACGCCGGAGGCGGTGGCCGCCGGGTTGGAGCAATGCCTGAGCGGGAGACGCGCCTAGCCATGCCGTTTCCGAAGCCTTATGCCGATGCCGTGCAGCGCTTCCGCGTGCCGGGAGGGTTCCTGCTGCTGGCCGCGTTCTTTCTGCTGTCACGGCCTACCGTGGAGTCGATCCTCTACGGATTGCCCGTCAGTCTGATCGGGGTGTGGATCCGCGCCTGGGCGGCGGGGCATCTGGCCAAGAACGAAGACCTGGCGATGAGCGGTCCGTATTCGCACGTGCGCAACCCGCTGTATGTGGGCTCGCTATTTGTGGCCGGCGGTGTAGTGACCGGCTCGCGCAGTTGGTGGCTGGCGCTGGTCTTCACCGCGGCGTTCGTATTGATCTACCTGCCGGTAATTCAATTGGAGGAAGAACACCTGCGGAAGCTGTTCCCGGGCTATGGAAGCTATGCCGGGCGAGTGCCCTCGCTCTGGCCTCGCGTGAGCGGCGGCGGCGGGCGCGGATTCCGCTGGGAACTGTACCGGCGCAACAAGGAATGGAAAGCCGCGGCCGGGTACCTGTTCGCGCTCGCCTGGCTGCTGTTTCGCTCGATCTCTTACTGAAGCGTGTTCTTGCCCAGGATGCTATCAATGGCGGCCGCGGCAATGGGATGGTAGCCCGGCCGCGCCTCCGCGTAGATGGCCTCCGCGCGGGCCTTCCCTTCGGGGGTCTTGGCCAGCTCCTCATACAGCGGCTTGAGGAACTTCCTTCGCCCCACCGTGGTGAGGAAGCGCTCGAGTTCCGGATAAGCGGGCTTGTAACTATTGCGGACCGTCATCATCAGCCACTCGAAGAGAATTTCGGAATTGCCTGATTTCGAGAATCCAAAGACGCGGTCGAGTTGCGCCATCCTCGCGGGGCCCACCGCGGCCGGGAAGGCGCGCAGAAAATGCTGCCACTGCTGCGTGCACCATTCCCTGGTTCGCGCTTTGGTCTCCGGCGCGTCCCTGGTTTTCCAGATGGCGGCCACTTCATCCACGGGGACAAAGGCGTCCGAAGTGATGCGCGGCGCGCCGGCCGGAATGCCGGGCTTGGTGAGCCACTCCTCGACAGGCACTTTGGCCGCGGCGGCGGAATCTTTCCGCAGCAGGTTGTCGCGGAGAAATGCCTGAAACACCGCCGTCGTGATGCTCTCGAAGCGGAAGTTGCGAAAATAGGCGAGCAGCCACGCGTCGAAGCGCTCGCGTCCGAAGGCTTGTTCGAGGGCGGTGAGAAAGAGGGCGCCTTTCTCATAGGGAACGAGCGTGGCTCCATCATCAGGATCGCGGCCGGTGAGATCGATGTGCAGGATCTGGTCGCGCTCAGGGAGTTTCGCCATTTCGCGCTCCAGTTCCTGCCGTCCGAGGACGGCCTCCATGCGCGCGCGGGCTTCGCCGTAGACCACCTCCTGAATGCGGCGTTCCACGTAGGTGGTGAAGCCTTCGTTGAGCCAGAAATCGCTCCAGGTTTCATTAGTGACCAGGTTGCCGGACCAGGAGTGTGCGAGTTCGTGCGCGATGAGGCTGACCAGGCTTTTGTCGCCGGCGATGACCGTCGGCGTGGCGAATGTGAGCAGCGGGTTTTCCATGCCGCCGAAGGGGAACGACGGCGGCAGGACGAGGATGTCGTAGCGCAGCCATTCATACGGCCCGTAGATCTTTTCCGCGGCCTGGATCATGCGCTCCGTATCCACGAATTCCGCCGCTGCTTTGTCAACCACGGAAGGTTCGGCCCACACGCCGCTCCGGCTGCTGAGATAGCGGAACTCGACATCGCCCACCGCGAGCGCGATGAGGTAGGAGGGAATCGCCTGCGGCATGCGGAACGTGTAGTCGCCGGTGGGCGCCTGTTTCGGATCAGCGAGGCGGAAATCGGCGCGCGCGCTCATGAGCGCGATGAGGTCTTTCGGCGTGCGGATGCGCGCCCGGTAAGTCATGCGGACGCCGGGGGAATCCTGAAGCGGGATCCACGAACGGGCGTGGATCGCCTGCGATTGCGTGAACAGATAAGGATGCCGCTTGCCCGCGGTTTGCTCGGGCGTGAGCCATTGCAGCGCGGTGGCCTCCGGGCTGGTGGCGTAGCGGATGCGCACGAAGTTGGCGTCGTCATCCGCCTGGATGGTGAGGGGCGCGCCGAGGATCGGGTCCCTGGCGCCAAGGGTGAATTCCACGGGCTTATAGGGGCCATCGGGCTTCTCACCCGCCTCGACCTGATCAATCATCAGATCGCGCGTGTCGAGTACGAGCGGCACTCCGTTTTCCCCGCGGACGAGCGTGAGCGTGGCCGTCCCGTCGAGGATCCTGCCCTCGAAATGAACCGTGAGGTCGAGGTCGAGGTGTTTGATACGAACCTGGCCGGGGTTCGAATACGAGTGCCGGTCAATGGACATTCGAGGCTTGCCTCCTCCGCAGGACAGGCACAGCAGCAGGATAGCCGCTGTGCCCGTGGCGCGGACGTTTCTGAGAGTGGACACGGACTACTCTTCGTCGGTGACGCAGCCCATGCTGGCGTTCTTGACCAGGCGGATGTACTTGGCGAGCGTTCCACGCGTGGCCTTGTAGGGCGGCATGGTCCAGGCGGCGCGGCGGGCGTCGAGTTCGGCGTCGGAGAGATCCACCGCGAGGAGATTCTTCTCCGCGTCGATGGTGATGATATCGCCGTTCCTCACCAGAGCGATGGGGCCGCCCACCTGCGCTTCAGGCGTGACGTGTCCGACGATGAAGCCGTGCGAGCCGCCGGAAAAACGGCCGTCGGTCATGAGCGCCACATCCTTGCCGAGACCCGCGCCCATGATGGCCGAAGTGGGCGTGAGCATTTCCGGCATTCCCGGACCGCCCTTCGGACCTTCGTAGCGGATGATGATGATGTCGCCCTTGGCGATTTCCTTGCGCTCGAGCGAATGCAGCATATCCTCTTCGGAATCGTAGACCTTCGCCGGTCCGGTGAAGACGAGGCCTTCCTTGCCCGTGATCTTGGCCACCGCTCCTTCGGGAGCAAGATTGCCGCGAAGAATCTGGATGTGGCTGGTGGCCTTGATGGGGTTCGAAAGCGGCCGGATCACTTCCTGGCCGGGCTTGAGTCCCGGGAGGTCCTTGACGTTTTCAGCAAGCGTCTTTCCGGTGACCGTCATGCAGCTTCCGTTCAGAAGCCCGGCATCGAGCAGCATCCTGATGACCGCGGGAATGCCGCCGATTTCGTGGATATCCTCCATGACGTACTTGCCGCTGGGCTTCAAATCGGCGAGGAAGGGGGTGCGGTCACTCACCTTCTGGAAATCGTCGATGGTGAGCGGCACATCGACGGAGCGCGCGATGGCGATCAGGTGGAGGACGGCGTTGGTGGAGCCGCCGAGGATGGAGGTGAGCACCATGGCGTTTTCGAACGCTTCGCGAGTGAGGATGTCGCGGGGCTTGAGGTCGAGTTCGAGCAGCCTGCGGATGGCGAGCCCGGCGCGGTAGCATTCCTCGAGTTTGCCCGGATCTTCGGCGGGAGTGGACGAGCTGTAAGGCAGCGTGAGCCCCATCACCTCAATGGCGGAGGCCATGGTGTTGGCGGTGTACATGCCGCCGCAGGCGCCCGCGCCGGGACAGGCGTGGCGCACGATGTCGCTGCGCTGCTCTTCGCTGATATTTCCCGAGAGGAATTCTCCATAGCTTTGGAAGGCGGAAACGATGTCGAGCACGTTGTGGTCCGTGCAGCCGGGCTTGATGGTGCCCCCGTAGATCATCAGCGCGGGCCGGTTCAGGCGGCCCATGGCGATGATGCAGCCCGGCATGTTCTTGTCGCAGCCGGGAATCGAAATGTTGGCGTCATACCACTGGCCGCCCATGATGGTCTCGATGGAATCGGCGATGAGGTCGCGGGATTGGAGAGAAAAGCTCATCCCATCGGTGCCCATGGAAATGCCGTCGCTGACCCCGATGGTGTTGAAGCGCATGCCGACGAGTCCGGCGGCGGTGACCCCCTCGCGCGCCTTCTCGGCGAGATGGAGCAGATGCATGTTGCAGGGGTTGCCTTCGAACCAGACACTGGCGATGCCCACCTGGGGCTTGTTCATGTCCTCTTCGGTGAGGCCGGTGGCGTAAAGCATCGCCTGCGATGCGCCTTGCGACTTGGGTTGGGTGATGCGGGAACTGTACTTATTAAGCGGTTGAGCCATACCTTACCATGTTGTCGCTTCGAGGGCTTTGAGCACAAGCGCACCCCCGGGCCGCCACTCTCCGCGCGGGACAGCGGAGATGCTCTATGTATGTTTCTCCACGACAGGTTTACGGGCCTTGCCGGATAGTTCAGCTTTCCCCTCTTCGGTGATACCCGACAGGACGACCGGGGCACGATCCGGAAATTCAGCGATCAGGGACAGGCCGCCCCCCATGGCCTCGATGGCCTTACGCAAAGTGGAGAGCAGCAGGTCGCTGCGTTTCTCCAGCCGGGAGACGCTGTCCCGCGTGATGCCGAGGGCCTTAACCATTTGTCAGGTTCACCGCAGCGGAACCGCGTGCTGCCGCACATAGTCCTCCACCCGGTTGGTGAAGGGACCGCCGATATAGTGGAACACCTCCGCGTATTCCACGCCATACTGCTTGCCGAACTCGCGATTCCGCGCGAGGACGAATTCCCGGATATAGTTGCGGTCGGCGGTGGTGTCGTCGTCGCCGAGCAGGGGAAGTTTGCGTCCCTGGCGGGCGAGTTCGGCGCGGAGTTTCGAGCCGTGATGGCCGCCGGGACCCTTGGCGACGTTGCAGAGGTTGGCGTCAATTTTCTTATCCACCGTGCCCGTGATATCGACCACGCGGGTGATGGTGGGATGGCGGGCGTAGTAGTACTTCTCCTTAACGGCGCGCGCGGGGAAGCCGGCGGCGATCTGTTCCGGATAGTCGTGAACGCGGCCGGCCATCCAGCAGGCGGCTTCGACGCAGTGGCCGAGCACGTAATGGTCGGGATTTTCCTCGTCGTGCGCCCAGGGGTCGTAGCAGAAGACGGTGTCCACCTTGAGGTAGCGGAAAAGAAAGATGAGGCGGCAGATCAGTTCATTCCGCGAGATGTCGCTCATGCGGTGGTTGTTGTAATTGAGAGCGAAATCGCGCTCCAGGCCGAGCACGCGGGCCTGCTTCGCCACCTCGGCTTCATTGCGCAGCACATTCTCGCCGACGGTGCCGGGTTCGCCCACGTCGTCCCCCATGTCGTCGTTCGTGGCCCGGATCATGTAACCCGTGTACCCTTCGCGGATGAGTTTGGCGACCGTGCCTCCGCACAGCAGGGCGACGTCGTCGGAATGCGGTTGAATGGCGGCCAGGACCTTACCCCTATGCGGAGCGCCGGGTTGCGCGCGCTCGAGGAAAGGGGAAGAGGATTGCTGCGCGGGCGCCGGCTCGATACCCGTGACGGCCAATCCCGCGATCATGCTGGTGAAGAATTCACGCCTTTGCATGAATGAAATGGTAGTTGGGGCAGGCGATCGGGGCAAGTGGCGCGCCCATGCATCCGCTGTGCGTCAGTTTCCGTAGTTCACCCAGATGGGGCTCGACCACGCCATGTTGCGATCCAATTGAAGAACGCGGACGTAATACCACGCCGCGCCTTTGCCGGGGTCGTTGTCCACGAACGTGAACTGGGCCGTGTTGCCCTGGGGTTCGGTGAGAAAGACGAACTTGCCGTTCTTGATCAGTTCCACCTTCGCGATCCGGTAGGTTCCGGTGACCTTCACCGAAAGTTTCGGCGCGCTCGATGCGGAAAAGGAATCGCCCATCATGTAGGTGCGGTTGCCGGAGGCGGCGGTGTAGTCGATGAGAATGTTGTCCGTGGCGCCGTAGGCGTGCCGGCGGCGCATGCTTTCGACAATGGATTCCCTCTTCGTGTCCGGCGTGTAGATGAGCGTGTAGGAAGAGTGCGTGGAGATGTGGTCCGAACTCGATTCCACCCCCAGTTTGTAGCCCTTGGCGAGCGCGTTCCAGTAAAAGCCCGAGGGCTGGAACTTGCCGTGGGCGGTAGCGACGTAGCCGGCGGTTTCCGAGCGCGGCGCGCCTTCGTATTCGTAGTTGGCGTGATAGCCCTGGTAGATTTCGACAAGAGGCTCCACCTCGGGATCGTTGTCGCGGTAGTCGCTGCCCTGATCGGTGGCGAGCGAGTGGAGCATGCAGATGCCGCGATGCTGCTTCAGATAGGGGTAGAGGATGGGTCCCGTGTTCACGCGCCCCTGCTGCTCCTCGCGCGAGATGGGGAGCGTGCGTACGCCGCGCTGCGCGAAGACGACGTTGCGGTGGCCGTTGGGGAATGGGACGCTGCGCTCGTAACCGAACAGCGGCGTGTAGCGCTGGGGAATGAAGTAGAGGTCGTGCGCCTTTTCGGTGCGCCACCACGTGTACTCGTTGTCGTTGCCCGCGTTGTGGTCCGTGATGATTCCGGTGTCCATGGCCGCGGCATCGAGCATGTAGCGGAAGTAATCGTCGATCGAACCGTCGCCCGCGCCGTCCGTGGAAATCTCGGTGTGGCGGTGGAAATCGCCGCGCACGATCTGATACGTGGCGCCGTCCACCGTCGTCCGATAATTGCGCATCCGCTCCACATCGGCCGCTTCCGTGGCGGGATAGACCGCCGCCGCGCCGGGCGATTCTCTGAATTCAGCCAGCAGCGGAGCCGCCGCCGCCGCCGGGTTGCGCATCGAGGCGGCGTCCACTTCATAGAACGACGGATGGCGGGCCTGCCGGGCCGGACCCGCCATCGGACGGTTGTCGCCGGCCCAAACCATCCACGGCCCGGCAGATGAAGGATACATCGCAAACGGCGCTTCGTTGCGAGAACCGGTTTCCGGAATGGGCGATGCCGGGGTCCAGCGGCCGCCTTCGAGACTTGTGAGGAACCACTCCCAGTGCCCGTTGGCGGCCCAGAAGTCGCTGCGATTGTTGCCGCAGGAAGTCCGCACTTGCAGCGCCGCCCACACACGGCCCGAGGCATCCACGGTGAGTTTGGGCATCTGGATGTAGCGGTTATACCGGTCGGGGACCGCCGCCATGATATCGGCGGGCTCTTTCCATTGGCCGTTGTCCAGCACCGCAACGCGGCTCCGCCGGTCGGAATAAAGCGTCGTACCGCGCCAGACGTCGTCGCGGTTCCAATCCTTACCCCAGTTGGCGCCTGATTCATCCCAGGCGAGCCACGGCCGGTCCTGCCTGTCCACCGCCACGGAGGCGTGCGCCTGAAAGCGCGGGGAGTGCGTTACCTGCTGGATCTCCCCCAGCGTGCCGTCCGCCGCGATCCGCCGCAGAAAGATGTCGTAGTTGCCGGTGCGATAGCTGTCCCAGGCGACGTAGAGGTTGCCCTTCGAATCAGCGGCGGCATCCGGCGCCCAGGCGCTGGGCCCGCTGATCTCGCGCGGCGCGGACCAATTCTCGCCGGTCAACTTGCTGTAGAAGACGTGCGACTGGCCGTTCTCGTGGCCGATCCAGACGAGGTGCAGTGTGCCGGATCGATCGGCCAGCAGACGGTGGAAGGCATTCGGGTGGTTCGAGGACGTGAGTTTCCGCTGGGACGACCACGCGCTTCCGTCGAAGGTGCGCGCGTACAGATCCCAATCCCGGCCTTTGCGCTCCGGCCACACGGCCCAGATGCGGCCGCGCGCATCTTCAGCGATGGCGCTCTGATAGACATCGCCCTTCTGCGCGGTGAGTTGGAACGGCTGCGACCAGCCAGTGGCGGTCGAGTATCGCGCATAGACGTGATCGCCGTTGTTCTGGTAGGCCTGCCAGATGATCCACGTGACACCCTTGCGCGTGATGGTGAGCGAGGGGTAATCGTGCTCTTCCGTGCCGGCGGAAGAAATCCGCTCCGTGGAAGGCGTCCGCTGCACCCGGACATCAGCGTTCTCAAACCACTGGACGGATCCGGTGGAAAGGCTGCGCAGGGGAAATTCGAACTGTCCCTGCGCCGTGCGGACGCGCACGGTGGCGGTATCCGGAGCCTCCACGGTGACGTTGATGCCCGCGGGAACGACGTTTTCCACGGGACCGGGTGTGCTGAGGGGGCGTGGACGGTCGGGCTGATTTTCGAAGTTGGCCGGCTTGAGGTGCAGTGCCCATTGCGCCGGACCGGTGAGGGCGTCGTCGCCGAAGAACCGCCAGGGTGTCATGGCGACGACCTTGCCTTCCGTCAGCGAAAGAGAACCGGAGTAGTCCTTGGGCCGCTCCTGCTTTTCGCCGAACACGATCCGGAAGCTGGCGGCGTTGCCCGCGGGCGCCGCTTGGGCCTGGAGCGGACCGGGCGGTGTCCCGTGCAGAGCGAGGAAGAGAAGCGGCGCGGCGCAGAGAGCGATGAGGGCGATTTTGGATTTCCGGCTCTGCATCGTGGTTAGTCAGTCGCCTGCTCGAGGATGGCGAAATCGCCGGGGTTCCAGGCTTGTGCAATCAGGTAGTACTTGCCGTTGATCTCGCGCATCACGGCGTTGTGGATGTGGGTGAAGTTGGTGAGGCCCAGGTCCTCTTTCGGCATCACCGTGGAAATCAGCTTGTCGTTCTCGTAAATGTAGATGGGGGCGCCCTTCCTGCGGTCCGGCCCGTCGAGCGCTCCCACCACCATGTAGTTGCCGAGAAAATACGTGTCGCACGGCAGCGAGCCGAGAGGCGTCCTCAGCGTCGAGAGATACTGGCCGTGGCGCGTGAAGCGGTCGATCTCCGCGTTGGGACGGTCGGCGACATCGATGCGCGTGGTCCCCGGCGGGATCGTGATGCCGTGGCCCGTGCCGAACTGTCCGGCGCCGGAGCCGCGCCCGCCGAAGGCGAGATCGTACCAGGACGTGCGGAAGGGGCTGGTGGAGAGAATGCGCGCGGTGAGCACGAAGTCGAGATTGGAATACCCGGTGGTGATGTAGTACAGCCCGTCAAGCTGCTCCACGTCCGTGGGGATGAAGTTGCCGCGTCCGCGGAAGTAGTCGTTGGCGATGGGGCTGCCGAGGTCGCTGTTTCCATCCGGCGGCCGGAGGGCATCCACCATGTGCCCGTCAATCGTCGTGGTGAACACAGATCCCGCTTCATTGCCGGGGAAGGCGAGATAAGGAGTCCCGTCCTTGGCAAGCCACAGCAACGAGTTGTGGAGGTTCGTGTCCTTCATCTCCGCCGCCGTGGGCAGCATACGCGTATTCTTCAGGTCGGCGCTGATCTGGATGATGCCCGCCCCCTTGAGCGAGAAGTACGTCTCGCCTTTTCCAGGCCGGCGGTCCACGGCGAATCCGCCGTGAGCGGACTTGATGACGGCTTGGGCTTCCGGCGGCAGGTGGGACGCCGTGTAGAGCACGCGGAAGCGCATCTTCCCGTTCCCGCTGATGCCGGCCGAAGCCGCGCGGGAAGGAATGCCCGTGCCGGCGAACCAGCCGATGCCGAGCAGGCCGAGGAAGAACGCGCTTAGAGTAAGTCGCTTCATGTAGAGTAAGCCCTCCAGTGGTAAAGGCATTACACCACAAATACAAGCGGCGTATTGGTTAAGTCCATGGAACGCGCCGCGCAATCATGGCGCGACTATATAAACCTTCGTCTTGACGTCGCTCTTCCCGCGCAGCACCGTGAAGACATGGCCTTTCGAATCCTGCTCCACCGATTGAATGCGATAGAAATTTGGCGTCCCGGTCAGGCCGTTATACTGAGGCCGATCCAGGCTCGATTCGGCCACGTCATAGACCACGGACGGCTCGTCCGCGCCCGCATTGGGTATCTTAATCACACTGTCTATGATTGCGATGTGTCCGAAGTTCGTCCAGACGAGGATGTCATTCGCCTGCACGCTTTGCTGGCTGGTCCGTCCCTTGAGTTGCCTCTGGTATAGCTCAATGGCGTTTTCCGGCCCGAGAGTCTTCAGCAGGACTCTCTGGGTGAAGTTGCCGACAAACCCCGTGCAGTAGAGTCCGATCCATTTCCGTACATACTCCATGATCTGGTCGCGAGGGGAACCCGTCCCGCTGAGCCCGCTGGTCTTGGGATTCAGCCATGCGAGTTTCAGCACCGCCGCGATCTGTTCCGGCGAGCCGGCGCCCCGGTGGACCGCGGCGATCTCCCTCTTGGTTTGAGTATCCGCGGCCAAGCCTTGCATCTTACTCCAGTGGAGATAGTGCGCGAACGTCTTACTCGCGCCGGGGGCTTGCAGCGCCAGCTTCAGCTTTCCCGGATCTTTGGGGTCGTAGGGCGGATCCGCCTGATCGTACTTCACATGCCAGTTCGGCCCGGGATTCTGATAGTCTTCCACGCAAGCCGTCACCATTCCGCCGGCGCCAAGATCCACGGAGAGGTTCTTATATCGTTCGACGTACTGTTGAGCCGTCATTTTGGGCAGTTCCCCGAAGCGGGAGGGGCAACCCGGGAGCGGGTCAGCTTTTCTTCGAAGCCCCTTCGATCTTCTTGCGCAGATCCTTCAACTCCTTGGAATCCGGCAAGCCTTGCAGCGCATCGAGCGCCTTGGTGCGGAAGATTTTCTCCCGATCGGGGACATCGAGCTTGCGCTTGCCGAAGAGGTCGGCCTGGTCGTTCAGAAATTCCGACATCGCCAGCAGGAACGTGGCCCGCGGCACGGTGAGCGGTACCTTGGCCATGGCCTCCTGCGTTTTCACGGCGTCGTCACCGTTGCCGAGAGCGTCGCAGACGGCGAGCAGGACGGCGCGCTGCGTGCCCATGGCGCGGAGACTGTCGGCTTCACTCTGAGAGGGGAGGATCCCGCCGGCGATCTTGCTCGGCGGGGCCTTGGCGGTGCCCACCGGCGGATAGGGAAAGGCGAACTCCACATCTCCGGACGGGTTGGCCTTTTGGAACGCCATGAATGATTCCACGAACTCCATGGCCTGGCGTCCCGCTTCCGAGCGCAACGTCGAGGTCTGCATGCGGAACGGAGCGGGATTCGCCTTGTTCGTGCGCGCGCCGGTTTCGTACTGGTCGGCGAGTTCGGTGTTTCCTTTCACAAGCCCGGCGAGCAGAATCAACCGCCAGGGTTGCGCGTGTTTCCGGAATTCATTTTCCGAAGTGGTCAGCTTCGAAAGATTGTCGACGGTGCGAGTGTAGTCGCCGGCATTGAAGGACTCCTTGGCGGCGGACCAGTAAAAAGCCGGGGTTCCTTTGGCGGGCGGCTCCGGTCCGGAGGAACAGGAAGAAAGTAGACCCGTGAGGAGGGCGAGAAGAAGGAATAGACGTGATTTCAAGGACGAACTCCTTAAGGGAGACATCCTATACCACGTTGCTCAGGGAGGAAAGGGGGGGCTTTCTCCCCTGTCCAGGATGCCCGCGGCTTACTGAAGATAGGCGCGCTGCACGTAGCTCAGTTGCCGCGAAGACTGGTAGTGGAACTGAAGTTGAGCAACGGTGTCTTCCCTGGCGACAGCGCGGGCGATGGTCCGCGCCGCTTGGCCGAAGTGGCCCTGCCGCGCCTGGTCCACCGACTTGGCGAGCGCCTGCGCCACACGGCGGATATCGTCCAACTCGTCTTTGTTGAGGCTGCCTTCCACCGTCACCGAGATCTTTGATTGGCTGGCCGCGCTATAACCGGCCGAGGTGGAATCACTTGTGGCGCTCAGCGCGTTAAGCGCTTCGGCCGAAAGCGTCACGCGGTCGCCTTCAGCGGTGGTAAGGGTGAGTTGGAGCGCCTCCTGCCTTTGGGCGGAAACGCTCTGTTGGCGGTTTACCGCGGGCTGCCGCGGCGGTTGAAACCGGCGGAACGACAGATCCTGAGACTGAACTTGCATTGCGGCCTCCCTTGCTAAGCCTTATCGAACGCGGGGGAGGAGAGAATGAGCAACCCGTAGTCTTTTTGCCGGCCTTATCCGGCCCGCTCGTGGAAGCTGCCCCGGGTAATGGATTCACCCGACGCCATGTACTCCGCAATCTTCGCGGAAAGCTGCTTCACCACGTCCGGGTGCTTATCGGCAACGTTGGTCAGTTCCTCCGGATCTTTCTGCGTATCGTAAAGTTGCGGCGCGTAACTGCCCTGATACTTGTCCTTTTTCCACACCGTGCTGAAATTCCATTCCCTCGTGCGCACCGCCGCGACCCAGCCGTAGGCGTGCACCACATAGTCGTGAACGCTCCTGGTTTCGCCCGTCACCAGCGGCCACAGATCCTGCCCCGTCACCCGCGGCGGCGGCTTCAGATTCAGACGCCCGAGCAGTGTGGGCATGATGTCGGGAATGTGGACAAAGCCTTTCACGCGCTTTCCTCCCTGCTCGCCCCCGGGCAGCCGGATGAGCAGCGGAATGTGCGTCACCTGCGTCCTCATGCGCTCCGGCCCCTTCAAGAACTGGCCTTGTTCGCCGAGAAGCGCTCCGTGATCGCCCATGAAGACCACCACGGAATTCTCAAACAGGCCGAGTTCGCGAACGGTGTCGAGGATTCTTCCAAACCAGAAATCGACGCACGCAGCTTCACCCGCATAGTTGGCGCGGAAGCGCTTGATACCTTCCTCCGGCACCTGAATGTCGCCGTAGGGCGGTTCGGGCCACGTGGGGCCTTTCGCGTCCGGCATGTATTTCTTCAAGAATCGCATCGGCGGATCCCATGGCTCGTGCGGATCAAAGGCCTCCACCTGGAGATAGAACGGCTTTTCGTCGTGGTACGTCTTCAGCCAGTCCACCGCCTTCGCCGCGGTCACCGCGACAATCGCCTCGCCGTCTTTGCGGGCGCGCAGGAAATTGGCCTTGTACTGGTTCAGGAAGTTGGGCAGCGAGTTCTTGAGTTCCGGCAGTTCGAGATAGTTCGCGGGAAACAGGTCGCTGAAATCCTGTCTTACTCGAGGCGCCATGGCGTAGTAGTCGTTCTCGTGGCCGCGGATCCATTCGCAATAGCGAAAGCCGCGATGGAAGTTCTTCCCCGGCCGCTGCATGTGCGGGAGGTCCGCGATGAGCGCGGGGCTGTATCCGGCGGCGAGCAGCGTTTCGCTCAGCGTGACGTCTTCGTTGTAGAGTTCGTGCCAGCCGGGAAGCTGCACGGGCTCATGCTGGCGGTAGTAATAGTAAGGCAGGATCCGGCGGCCGGTATATAGAGTGCGGCGAATGGGAATGGTCGGCATGCCCTCGGGATAGGCGTCCTCAAAGATCACGGACTCTTTGGCGAATCTGTTGAGATTCGGGCATTCGATCCACTTGCTTCCATAACATTCGAGGTTGTCTGCCCGGAACGTGTCGCTGACCAGAACAATGAGGTTGAGATTGTTGCCCTGCTGCTTCGGCGGTGCCTCCCAGTGGGAGCCGGAGGCCTCCGCGGCGTGCGCCGCGGGCGGAGCCTTTGTCTGCGAGCATCCCGTGAGCCCGGCGGCGGCTGTGGCGGCCGAGGCCCGGCGGAGGAATTTTCTCCGCGAAACATCATCTTTGCGAGGCATGAGAGGAACTATATCCCAGTTGTAATAGAAATGGCTCAACCTCCACCTGACACACTGCGTTTAACAGCTTTCCGCAACTACGGCTTGGGCGAGATCTTCACCTGACACACGGTCGCGGGACATCGCCGGATGCCTTACGATGAAGCATGAGCACCCGCGAGGTCATCGTCCGCGAACTGGAGCGGCTTCCCGAACAGGATCTGGACAAACTGCTGTCCTTCCTCCGGTTGCTGAAGGAAGCGCACGCGGAGAATGCGGCGTCGACGCTCGCGGCTGAGTCCGCCCTTGCTACGGACTGGCTAACGTCTGCGAAGGATTCGGCCTGGGCCAGTCTGTAAGAATTGCGCTATTCTTTCCGGCATGAAGCGGAAGCCTACCGCGCCGCCGAAGGTCCAGCCGTGGCCGGACTCGATATTCAAGCTGAAGACCAGGTGGGAGGATTGGATAACTGACCGGCATTTCCGGGTGTTTCTGGAACGCCGGGTGCCGCCGGGCAAGTTCGGGCGCCTGGAAGCCATGCACGCCATTGTTCCGAAGGGCCGCAGGAAGAGCGAACTGGCAACTCTCTTCGGCTCGGCCAGGTACCGGCGCGGCACGCTGGACATCGCGCGCGAACTCTTCCGGAACGCCGGCGTGCCTGACGATCAAGCTGCGGAGTTCATGCAGACGATCACGAAAGAGTTTCCTTACCCGACCCCCAACGAGGTGTTCGAAGAGGAGATTTCCAACCCGCTGCTCACGATGGCGTTGGGCGACCGCTACAAGGAGATCAGCTATCATAGGACCGGAGTGCCGGAATTGACCGCGGATGATCGGGCCCTGATCGGGCAATGCCTGGCCGCACTCGAGACGAAGGTCAGGGAAGATCCCGCGGACGGCCGAAGATTCTTGAAATTAGTGCTCGGCAGTGGTCTGCTCTAGGGGCGGCCGCCCCCTGCGTTATACTGGGTTTAGGAGCGGCGATGAACGACGAGCTACAAGAGCTTCGGAACAGCGGGTACAAGCCCGTGCTTGTCGGCCCGCAGCCGTTTTCCCTGGATGAGATCCTGCGCAACGTCGATCCCGCACCCGATGAGGAGACGGAGCGCTTCGTGGCTGCCATCTATGCGGACCGCCGCCAGGCAGCCGAAGATTCCCCGTCCGAATGAGCCAAATCGTCGTCGACACCGACGTCGCCTCCTACATCTTCAACTGGCACACGCTGGCGCAGCGGTACGTCAACGCGCTGTGCGGGTCTGATCTGATCCTGTCCTTCATGTCGGTCGCGGAACTCCGCATGGGAGCAATGTCGGCCGGTTGGGGAGGCCAACGGCGGGTTCTGCTTGAGCGGTTCGTTCACGGTTTCGAAGTCTTCTACCCGGATGACGACCTCTGCACTGTTTGGGCGAGAATCCGTGCGGACGCCCGAGTGTCGGGCCGGGCAATCAGTCCGCAGGACGCCTGGATCGCCGCGACGGCGTTGGCGTTGGACGCTCCTCTCGCGACGAACAATCGACGGGATTTCGAGAACGTTCGGAATCTGCGGTTGTTGTCTCTGTAACGATCAGGCTTGCGGAGACCGCCCCGGTACGGCCATCATACGTAATCGACTCGACGTGATTACCGATTTCGTTCAGGCCAACCTCTGCTCCCGTTTTCTTTGAGAGCTTCCGCTGGATAGCCGTCTCAATTGCAAAGGCTGCAACCTGGTTGCCGCATGGCGGCTGCCCGCCGGCCGTGGAGCGGCACCGGTAATACCGATAGATGCGAGGTCCCTTCCTGATCGTGTGACTGACGGATTGGCGGGAGTAGGTCGCACATCGAACCGGCTTTCGGCGGATCAGCGCTGAGGCGAGCGTGGCAAACGACCCCGAGGAATATAGTGCGTTTTCGGCGGCGAACCTCTCAGTTGAAAATCAATCAGCCTGGCCCGCCACCACGCCCCCCCTGTCAACTTCGCGCACCTGTCAACCGGAGATTTTGGAGATTCCGAAGCGGAATCCTTGGCCTCCAACACGAACCCCGGGGGTTCATGTTGCACTCCGCCGGGCTCCCTTTCGGGGAACGCTGCTGTCAACCTCGGCGGTGGTCTGGCTGGACCTACAGGACGGTGGCTCCGCAAGAAAGTCCCATTTGGAAGCGACTCTCCGCTGGCATCATGACAGCATGTCAGGTGGTGTTATGATGTACACGTGAGGACGACGGTTACATTGGAGCCGGATGTTCAAGCTCTCATTCGGGCTGCCATGAGGGAACGTGGGATCTCCTTCAAAGAAGCTCTGAATTCCGCGGTGCGGGCCGGCTTGACACCGGGCAAACCCAAGCGGCGCCACTTTGTGCAGAAGTCCTATTCGCTGGGGGGCGATCAGGCATTCCGGTGGGACAAGGCTCTAGAAGCCGCCAGCGCCATGGAAGATGAAGAGTTGGGCCGGAAGATCGCCGTGCGCAAATGATCGTTGTCGACGTCAACCTGCTCCTATACGCAGTCAACCAGGATGCGCCAGACCACAGAAAGGCGAAAGCATGGCTGGAATCCGCCATTTCGGGAACCGAGACCGTCGGGTTGCCCTGGATCGTCCTCCTGGCTTTCCTCCGTCTGACTACGCGAACCGGGCTCTTTCAGAAGCCGCTCACGGTGGGTACGGCATTCGACCTGGTGGACGTTTGGCTGCGGCAACCGTCGGTCACCGTGCCCGATCCAACGGCGCGCCACCTGCAAACGATGCGTGATTTGATATCGCCGCTGGGCGCCGGGGGGAATCTCACATCGGATGCCCATCTCGCGGCTTTGGCCATTGAGCATGGCGCGGAGCTTTGCTCAACGGACAACGATTTCGGTAGGTTCAACCGGCTCCGCTGGCGCAATCCGCTGGTTTGATGAAAGGAGAAAGACCGGCTCTACAGTTCGAAGAAGCTGTCAATCGAGTTGGTTCCCCGTCGTGGACGCGCTTCAAAGGCTGGTGGCCCGCCCGCCGCGAGCGGCCGCGCGATTCAGCGCTTCGGGGCTGCTCTGGCATTTCCGTGACGTCCAGTTGAATCTCAGTCTGGTCCTTGGTCCCGCACACCACGAGTGCAAGGCCGCGGAATCCCTCCCGAAGTGCTACTTGCTTCTCAATCCTATTCCTCGCCCCACCCGAAGTACATCAGGAGCTTGCCGCCGCGCTGTTGGAAAGCGGAAAGGTCCGGATCGGTCGCGTTCGGAATCGACTCGATGAAGCCGAACCCCGGCGCGTCGCGTTCGAGTTGCATACCGGCGAGTGTGAGGTTCGGATTCTTCTTTGCCGAAGGGGAACAAGGCGCCTCCGGCCGGCCCGCCTTCCCGCACGACCCGGTTCTCCCAGCCGCAACTGAGAATTGGTGCGCGGGAACTCGGGGTCCGGCCGGCGCTGCTGTCAAGAGAATGAGCCTTGAGGTTGGGAAGTAGACAGCGTGGCGCCGCAATTTGCTTTCGGAGTGCTAACATCAACAGCGAAGGGAGAGCGTGGACTTGCTGGCGAAACTTCCTTTGCTCCTGGTGTTCATCCTCGCGGCGTTCGCCGGATCCTGCTCACGGGCGGAGACTCCGCCGCCCGCGCGGACCGAAGCGGGCACACCCTGCGCCATCGCCGCGGATTGGGGCGCCAGGCCGGTCGAGTTGCGCTCCGAACCTGGAGCCGCGGGCAACACGATGGGATTTCTTGCCCCGGGCAAGCCTCTGGTGCGCTTGGATACGGTGAGCACCGCCTCCGGCGAGTGGATCCAACTCGCGCAGGAAGGTCGAAAAGGATGGGTAGACGCGCAGGCGCTTTCCTGCGTCGTTGCGCCGCAACAGGCGCGCGGGATTCTCGCCAGGGAAGCCCGGCAGGTGGTGGAGGCTCTGAAGTCGCGCGACATGAACGCCCTTGCCCGGTTCGTCCATCCCGAGCAGGGAGTGCGGTTTTCTCCCTATGCCTTCCTCGATAAACACAGCAATGTGCGTATGACCGCTGCCGGGCTGCGGCAGGCTCTTACGGAAACGCAGAAACGCCTGTGGGGCACTTTCGATGGAACCGGCGCGCCCATCCGCATGACATTCGCCGAGTATTACCGGCGCTTCCTCTATGACCACGATTATGCGGCGGCGCCGAAGGTGTTCTACGACAGCCCGCCCGCCGTGAAAGGCAACACCCATGACAATTCGCGCGAGGAATATCCCAACGCGATCATCGTCGAGTTTCATTTTCCAGGGTTCCAGGCAGAGAGGGAAGGCATGGATTACGCGAGCCTGCGCCTGATCTTCTCCGAACACCGGGGAGCCTGGTATCTGGTGTACCTGATCCACGATCAGTGGACAATTTGAACAAACGACAGCGGAGGAAATCATGAGCCAGATTCGCGTGCGCAACCGGCTGAAGCCTCACGAGAATGTTTCCGGGGCTACCGTCACCATCGCCTCGGCGTCCAATTCCGTATCCGGGGTGACGAACTCGAGCGGTTCGGTAACCCTGAACATCGACGCGTTTCCCGACGGCGATTACACGCTGACGGTGACCCCGTCGAGTACGTCAACCGATCCGGTGGGCCCCGCCATTGCCGGCACTCCCACGCCGCCGGACAGCGTATTCCGTTCACTGGCGGTAACCGTGTCCATCAGCGCGAAAAAGATCACCT
>JAIXKK010000076.1 GCA_026954325.1 Bryobacterales bacterium
CCAGCCCTATGCCTGGGACGCATTGAAGCGCTGCCTGGTCTCTTCGCAGATTCGTATCGAATCGCCCGGTGAGATGCTGGGCCTGGTGAGCACCGTCTCGCTGCGGCCGGAACCGGTCCCGGTGTCGGTGAAGGTGGTGCTGGTGGGAGAGCGGATGCTGTACTACATGCTTTCTTCCCTCGATTCGGAATTCCATGACTTGTTCAAGGTGGCTGCCGACTTCGAGGAAACCATGGACCGGACCGCCGAGACGGAACTCCTCTTTGCCAGGTGGATTGGAACCATCGCGCATTCCGAAGGGCTGCTGGCGTTCGACCGCGGGGCGGTAGGCCGCGTGATCGAGCAGTGCTCGCGAGCCGCGGAAGATTCGCGAAAAGTACTGACATTGCGCCGCACATTGGGAGACCTGTTGCAGGAGGCGGACTATTGGGCCAGGGAATCGAAGCGGACAGTGGTGAGCAGAGAGGACGTCCAGCGCGCGATTGACGCCCAAATCCGGCGCAAAGACCGGATCCGGGAAAGGATGCTGGAAGCCACCCTGCGCGGAACGCTGATGATTGACACAAGCGGCGAACGGGTCGGACAGATTAACGGTCTTTCAGTTGTGATGCTTTCGGATTTCTCGTTCGGTCATCCCAGCCGGATCACCGCGCGCGTCCGTCTCGGAAAAGGCGACGTGATTGACATCGAGCGGGAAGTGAAGCTGGGAGGACCGCTGCACTCGAAAGGCGTCCTCATCCTCAGTGGGTTTCTGGGAGGGCGGTACGCGCCCGAGCAGCCCTTGTCGCTGCAGGCGAGCCTGGTGTTCGAACAGACCTACGGCGGTGTGGAAGGAGACAGCGCCTCCTCGGCGGAGTTGTACGTGCTGCTGTCCGCGCTTTCCGGGCTCCCGCTCAAACAATCCCTCGCCGTGACGGGGTCGGTCAACCAGCACGGAGAGGTTCAGGCGATCGGCGGCGTGAATGAGAAGATCGAAGGGTTCTTTGACCTGTGCAAGGGGCGCGGCGAAATGAACGGGCAGGGAGTCATCATTCCGCGATCAAACGTTGGCGACCTGATGCTGCGGCAGGATATCGTCGAGGCGGTAGGCGAGGGACGTTTTCGCGTGTTCGCGGTGGCCACCATCGACGAAGGGATGGAAATTCTCACGGGAGTCCCGGCCGGCCGGCGCGATTCTTCGGGCAAGTTCCCGGAGGGAAGCGTGAACCATCGCGTCGAGGAGCGGCTGATCGCTCTGGCGGAGCGGCAGGCGGCGTTGGCGGCTAAGGCGAAACAAGAGATGTCGGAATGAAAACCTCAAATCCGGTGCTCACGATACGGCGAATCCTGGTCGCTCTGGACACTTCCCCCTCGAGCCAGGCGGCCCTCGAGGCCGCGGTGGCCTTGGCGCAGCGCGTCAAAGCCGAGGTCTTCGGACTGTTTGTGGAAGACGTGGATCTGTTGCGCGTCGCGGAATCCCCCTACGCGAGAGAGGTTCTGTATCCCTCGGCGCGGGAGGGGCGGCTTACGCGCGGTGTGCTCGAGAACCGGTTGCGCATTCAAGCGGAACAGGCCCGCCGCGCCTTGTTGGCCGCGGCGCGGCGGGCCAACGTGCCCTGTACGTTTCTTTGTGTAAGGGGCAAGGTGAGTTCGGAGTTGCTGGCGGCGGCCGCGAAGACGGATCTCATCGCCATCGGAAGGCTCGGATGGAGTATGGGGGCGCGGCTTCGCATCGGCTCCACGGCAATGGATCTGGTGGCGAGTTCCGGTCCGGTGCTGCTGCTGTCGGAGTACCGCGTGCCGGGGCCGCTGCACTTCGTGCTTTATTTCGACGGCTCGGCGGATGCAAGGAAGGCCTTGCGGTGGGCGGCGGAGGTTGCCGCATCCGATTCAGGAAGGCTGAGCGTGCTGCTGGCGGCGGAGAATGAGGAGCAGGCAGACCAGTTGCGGGAAGATGCCGGAAACCTGCTGACGGAAACCGGACTCAAAGCCGGGTACCGGCCGATGGATCCCACCGACAGAGCCGGTCTGCTCAGCTTCTTGAAGCAGGTGGAAAACGGAATGTTCGTCCTGGGAACTAAGGAGCCGTTTAAGAAACTGCCGATGCTCGAGGCTGTCCTGCGCGAGAGCAAGGTGGCGGTGCTGCTGTTCCGCTATGACGGGGAGCAGCGGTGAAATAAGGGATACAATACTGTCACAAGGGAACTTCTCAGGTGACTGCCTTTGTCTCTCATGTCTGTTTGCTTGCGCTGACGATCATGCCTGTGCTGGCTCAAGACCGCGCCAGGCCCATGCTCGACTACACATTCTTCAAGGAGCGCGTACAGCCCATTCTGCTCGAGAAGCGGCCGGGACATGCCCGTTGCGTCACCTGTCACCAGCACGGCAGCCCTCCCCTCCAGCCGCTGGCCGCCGGAGCCGCCAACTGGAATGAAGAGCAGTCGCGCAAGAACTTTGCCGTCTGGAAGATGTTCGTTGTTCCCGGAGAGCCGGAAAAGAGCCCCTTGCTGCTCCATCCGCTGGCGGGAGAGGCGGGCGGCGACCGCTTTCACGCGGGCGGAAAACACTGGAAATCGCGGAGTGATCCGGAATGGCGGACGCTGGCCGCCTGGGTTCGCGGCCAGACGATGGGCGCGAACCGCGCCGCGGCCGTGCGCGTTCTGCAAACCAACGCCGCCGGAGATAACGTCCACGTGATTGACCCGGCCACGAACCGCGTGGTGGGGATCATTGAAGACATTGAAGTGCCGCACGGAGTAGCCATCGCGCCGGATGGCGCGCGGATCTATATCACCGATGAGGCGCTGCGCACGCTGGACGTGGTGGACGCGCAAACGCTGAAAGTGTTCCAACGGATTCCGCTCAGCGGGAGGCCCAATAATCTCGACGTGTCCAGGGACGGCTCGAAGGTGTATGTGGGCATCCGCCAGGCGCCGGGAGCGGTGGACGTCATCGGCGCCGCGTCGCTCAGGAACATGAAGAGCGTTCCAGTAAAAGGCGAGATTCACAACATCTACGTGACGCCGGACGGAAAGTACGCGGTTGCCGGCTCGATCGCGGCCGGGGCCATCAGCGTCATCGATACCTCCACGGATACACTGGCATGGACTTTGACCCTCGATGCGGGTATCCGCCCGATGGCTTTTACGCGAAATCAGGACGGGTCTACTAAGGAGATCATCGTCCAGCTTTCCAACTTCCACGGATTCGCCGTCGTGGATTTCGCCGCGCGGAAAGAGGTCCGGCGGATCACGCTTCCGGATGTTCCGGGCCACGAGAAGGAAACGCAGGGTTTGCAGGGTTCACCATCCCACGGGCTGGCGGTCACCCCGGATGGAAAGATGCTCTGGGCCACCAGTAAATACTATGATTGCGTAGCCGCCTATTCCCTCCCGGACTACAAATTCCTCAAGGTGATTCCCGTGGGTCTTCATCCCGAGTGGCTCACCATCCCGCCGGATGGCCGGCAGCTATACGTCGCCGTTGCGGGAGACGGCGCCACGGCGGTGGTGGACATCCCGAAGATGGAGCTTGTAAAAAAAATTCCGGTGGGAGCGGTTCCCAAACGTAATGCAAGCGGAATGCTGCTCACCGCACCATCGAATTGAGAGGTAAACATGAAACCAAACCTCGGCGTGATTGTGCTGATTACGGCGCTGGGAACAGCGTTCGCTCAAGCGGCGGAAACACCGCGTGCCGCGCTGCTGGTGCTGGCCAAGACGGACAGAACGCTGTCGATTGTGGACCCCGCAAGCCTGAAGGTGGTGGCGCGCATGCCTTCCGGACCCGACCCGCACGAGGTAGTAGCCTCGAGTGACGG
This sequence comes from Bryobacterales bacterium, assembly GCA_026954325.1. Lineage (GTDB taxonomy): Bacteria > Acidobacteriota > Terriglobia > Bryobacterales > Bryobacteraceae > CADEFT01. The sequence continues at coordinate 3,800 of JAIXKK010000076.1, forward strand.
AAGGTTCGCCTATATCTCGAACTACGGAGGCGGCGCCTATCACACATTGACAGTGGTGGACCTGCTGGAGCGGAAGACGTTGCCGGCTGTTGATCTTGGGCCGCTGTGGGGACCGCACGGCCTCATGTTTGCCGCGGGCAAGGTATGGTTCACGGCGGAAGCAGCCAAGGCGATCGGGAGCTATGATCCGGCGGCGAAGAGCGTGGATTGGATCATGGGAACCGGCCAGGACGGAACTCACATGATCCACGTATTCGAAGGTCTTCAACGCATTGCCACCTCGAATATACGCTCCGGGACGGTGACGATTCTGGACAGGATGGCGCCCAACACGCGGCGCCGCGGCGCTCCCGGAGGCGAGTGGGAGGAGACGCATCTTCCCACCGGCAGGGGAACCGAAGGCTTCGATGTCTCTCCGAACGGACGGGAACTCTGGGCGGCCGCCTCCCAGGAGGGAACCATCGCGGTGATTGACCTGGAAACGAAAAAAACCGTGCAGATCTTCTCCGGAAACGTGAAAGGGGCCAACCGGCTGAAATTCACCCCCGATGGAAAGCGCGTCTTCGTCTCGACGCTCGGTGGTCCCGAGGTGGTGATCTTCGACGCCGCGGAACGGCGCGAGATCAAGAGATTGAAGACAGGGCGCGGAGCCGCGGGGATTCAGATGCAGCCAGACGGGAAGCGTGTCTACGTTTCCTGCACTCCGGATGACTACGTGGCCGTCGTGGATTTGCGGACACTCGAAATCGTGGGGAAGTTCGAGGCCGGCAAAGAGCCCGACGGCCTCGCTTGGGCCGTGCGGCAATGAAGGACTCGCGCGAGTCAATCAGAGAGCGAAACGTACTCGAACGTCATCTGGTCCCAGCCCTGGAGCTTTCTCGGTCCGCTTTGAGCCGGCGCGGAGGAGGGGGTGAACGCGGGTAGCGCCATCTCCTCGGACACCGGGTCATTCTTCCACGGATTGGGGATAGGCGAGGATTCCGGCGCCAGGCGCGGGCCGGATGGGATTCGGGGAGCCAGTGAAGGAGCGGGACCGAATGGTGAGCCGGCCGGCGGCGGAGCCATAAGCCCGCCTGACGCGCCGGAAATATCGGCGGGAAACATTTCGGGTGCTCCCCCGCCTGGTTCCGCGGAGCCCAGGTCCGGGCCGTCCGGGAAAGCGGCCGGAAAGGAAGGGGGCATCCCTTCCTCCGTCGAAACCGGCTGAAACATTTCCGCTTCCTTGAAGACGGATGGCTGCTCGCCCTTGGGAAGATAGGCATGAATGCGGGCCAGCATGCGGGTGTTGGCTTCGAGGGCGGCCGCATAGAAGTTAGGATTCTGCTCGTACAGCCGCCTCGCCTTGCGCAGGGAGACATCGGCGTCCTCGAAACGCCCGCAGGCGGCGTACACCTCCCCCAGCCGTTCGAGAGCCTGCGAAAGGCCCGGGTCCCGGACCCCCTCCAGTTTGCCCACCGCCTGCTGCAGCAACTCCATCGCCGGGCCGTACCGGCCCATGTCCGTCTGCACCCCGGCAATCTTCATCAGAATCTCGGCCGAGCCCGTTGCCGAGGCGCCAAGCTGCCGCTCCCGCAGCGCAAGCGCCGTTTCATAATAGCCGACCGCTGCTTCCAGGTCCTCGGCGGCCTGAGCCGCCACGGCCAGCATGTGCAGGTCGCGGATGGCCGTTTCCGACTCCGCTCCATTCAGTTCCTGGTGTATGCGAAGCGCCCGTTCCAGGTAGCCTCGGGCGGTGGCGTGGCGGCCCCGCTCGGTTTCACATTCCCCCAACTGAATGAGACAATCGGCCGTCGCGGGATGTACGTTGCCCAAACTGTGGTCGGCCTGGTCCAGCACCGCCTCCAGCAGACTGGTCGCTTCGTCCAGACGTCCCTTGCGCTGCATGACCCCGGCCAGGTGGCAGGTGCGGCCCACAATCGCGGGAACATCCAGCGGCAGAACCGCCTTCTGCGTTTCCAGCGCCTCCGTGAACAGTTCCAGAGCCTCGTCCAGTTCCCCCTCTTCGGCCTTCATCCTGCCTAGAAGGTCCAGTGCGCCGGAAAGCGGGGTGCTCGGCTTCTGCTTTTGCCCGGTGAGCAATTCGCGCACCGCGTCCGCCGTGATCCAGGCATCGCGGAATTTGTTCAGCTTGAACTGGGCAGTCGCGAGACAGACAAGAACATGCCCATGCGGGGGACGTATGGCGGATCTCGACTTCAGTTCACCGGCGACGCGCAGGAAACAGCGTTCGGCCTCCTGAAATTTACCGGCGTCGAGAAGGCTTTCGCCTTCCCGGCTCTCAGGGCTTGACCATACCTTGGCTTCCGGCATGACTTGGCGAACGGCTTGGGCGGCGAGGCGAAGTTTCTCGAAGGTGCTCATAAGACTCTCCCCACCATCGGCAGCGGAGGGGAACATCTCCATGGAGGCGGAACCTGAAAATGCGCGGGTGGAGTTAACAGTACTTTCCCTTAGAATTTTCACAATCTCGCCCTAGTCCGCCGCAAACCGCCCAATTTGACCTAGTATCGAAGTTGGGGGTACAAGCGTGCCGAAATGTCTGTATTGCGACGAGCCTCTTTCGCGCATGGATTGCCTGCGGGATCAGCAGTTCTGCACGGAAGAACACCGCCGGAGCTACATGCGCGAGAGCCGGTGGCATGGGGTCCCCCTGCAGGCGGAGCGCCGGCAGCCCGGACTTTGCCCGGTCCTGAAGTACATTCCATCGGCCGAACCGCGCGATTGGAACCATGGGCCGCTCCCGCCGAAACCGGCGCCGTTCTCCAGGCGGGAGTATGCCTGGCCGGTGATGACGCCTTGTCCGGACCCCCGTCTTGCCTCCGTCACCGGGCAACCCTTTGCGCTTCCCATGCCGGGCATCCGCACGGCGCCCCGCCGGAGGTTCGTCTACGGCTGGGGAAACCAGGCGATTGTGCGCGGATTGTTGAAGGAAGCAGCCGCCAGGTTGGAAATGCCTCGCGCGGTGGGAAGGATCCCCATTTGCGAGCCCACGGGAGAAACCATAGCGATGGAAATCGCGCCGCTACCCCTGGTTGGGGGCGGGACCAGCCTTCCATTTCAAGCGCTCGAAGGGTTGGATGAGAGCGCCCTCGAAGCCATCCCCGCGGCAGGGTTCATCCGGACGCGGATGAGCCTTTCCAGTTTTCCCCAAATGCCCGCCGTGGGTGGCCCGGCAAGTCCGCGGCCCTGTGTTCAGCCACTCAAGACGGAGACTCCGCTTGCCCCTGTCGAGTCTACTCGCGCTCTGCGCGGCGTGTTTATACCACGGGTATCCTTGCCGCTGTTGAGGCCGCGGATTGCCTTCGCCCCGCGGACGGCGGCAGCCCGCTCCGGGGACCGGCAGAGCAGCATTATCCCGATCAGCGATTTTCAACCCGCTGAACGGAAGGAACCACTGGCGCGTACCAGTTAGACAAACCCCTCGCGGCGAATTCGCGCGTTACCCTGATGTTCCGGCCGGATCCTGACGATGGATTGCAGAGGATTACTCCGATGAACAGCTTCGCCGGACAATGGCTCTGGTTCTTTGATGATCAACTGGTGCATTCTCTTCTGAGTGTGCAGCCGGATGATCCACGCCTGGCGCGCCGCGCCGCTTCCAACCCCTCGGTAGTGGTGGCGATGCGTCTGTGGATGGAGCGGCTGCCCGAGGAGGCGCTTCAGGAACTGGCGGCCCCGGTGCGGCAATCGGACCACGACGCCATGGCGTTGGCCGGGCAGATCCTGTTCGAGATGGGCAAGGTCGAGGAGGCGGCGCAATTGTTCGCCAAACTGGCGGCCATCTTCCCCGGACATCCCTTCGCCGGCATGAACCTGGGACTTTGCCAGGCGCGGATGCGAGCCTGGGCCGAGGCAGCCGAGAATCTCAAGAACGCCCTGGCGCTGCATCCGGACCGCGCCGAGGTCTGGTTCGCCCTGGGGGTGGCGCTGGTGAATCAGAAACGCGCCACGGAAGCGCGGTCGGCGTTCACCCGCGGCCTGCGCTTGAACAGCGAATACGCCCCCGCCTGGTTCGGCCAGGGTATCGCCTGCCAGTTGGAAGGAAACCACGCGGAGGCGCTGCGCATTTATGAAAAGTTGCTCGAAGCGCAGCCGGACCGCGAGGAATTGCTTGCCAACGCACTGGTGGCGGCGGCCGACCTGCGCGATTCGGCGAAGATCCGCATTCTCGCTCCGCGGCTGTTGCAGTTGAATCCGAAATCGACCCACGCCCGCCTGGCGCTGTGCTGGATCGCTCTCGAGCAGGGGAACCTGGAGGAGGCGAACAAGCATTGCGCCATGGTCGCGCAAGCGAACCCGGGAGATTACCGTCACTGGTACAACCTTGGCGTATGTCTGTTGAGGCTGGGACAGCCGGAAAAAGCGGGCGCCGCATTTGACAACGCCGCGCGCCTGCAGCCGGATGACGCGGGGGCGGTGGAGGGTCTGGCGAGATCGCTGACCGCGGTGGGGCGGGCCGAAGATGCGCGCAAAGCCTGGGAACGCGTGCTGCGGGTGGCCCCGGACCGCGAAGAGGCCTGGTTCCGGTTCGGTCTGCTGCTGTACGAAGCCGGCGAACATTCCGAAGCCTCGGCGGCTTTTGACAGATGCGTGCGCCTCAGGCCGGATTGGCTTGACGCATGGTCGAACCTGGGCAACGCCAGATGGTCATCGGGAGACTTCGCCGGAGCGGTAACGGCATTTCAGCGGGTCTTGGACGCGAGCCCCTTTCATTCGGCCGCCCGCAGAGCGATGGCGGCGCTGGCGGTGGACACCGGAAATCTGACGGAGGCGGAGCGCTACATCGAAGGTCTCTCGGGCAAAGACTGGGAGATTTTGTATAACCTCGCCTTGCTGTTTCATTCCTCGGGGAAATTACAGCGGGCCGCCGCTCTCTACCGGGAAGTGCTTGCCACGAAGCCGGATTTCACGGAGGCGCGCTTCAACCTGGGCAGCGTCCTCTTCGGCCTGGGCCGGGTAATGGAAGGGCAAGACAGTTGGAAAGCGGCTGTGGCGATGAAGCCGGAACTGGCGGGCGAAATCCTGAAATGGATGGGCAGCGGACCGCTGTGCGAGGACGAGGCTGCCACGGTGTAAAGAGCACGTTCCCAGCGCACGGCAAGAAGACGCAACGGCTTCCTTGATAGCCAAGTCATGGGTGCGCTTTCCTACGCCCTCTCGGCCGCCGTGCGGAGAAAATCACAACCTGAACTCCTCTCCGCGCTCTCTGCGCCTCCGCGAGAACATGTGGTTCCCCTTCAATTCACAAATATTTCACCCTTCCCCCACAACTACTTACAAACCCACCCCACAAATCCTGAAACCTCCGCGTGGTAAAACCAGGCCAGAGTTCAACCCTATGTCCACCATCAGTCAAGCTCATAGCGACGCCGCTCGCGGCAACGGAGCCAGGTCCCAAGGCCCCATCTCCCCCGAAGGCAAAGCCCGCTCCTCCCAAAACGCCCGCACCCATGGCCTCACCGCCTCCCGCATCGCCTTCCTCTCCCCGGAAGAACAGGAAGAATACGACACCCTCCTCCGCCACTACACCGCCCGCCACCTGCCCAAAACCCCAGAGGAACTCGACGTCTTCAACATGCTCCTCCACGCCGCCTGGCGCCTCCGCAACCTCACCGTCGCCGAAGCCCAACTCTACGCCAGGGCCGGCGGCGATCCTCTCCTCTCCGAGGACCCCGAAATCGAAAAACGCGCCAACCTCCTCCACCGCTACCGCTCCGAAACCGAGCGCGCCTACCACCGCCACCTCAACCAACTGAAATCCCTACAGAACAACCGCCTCTATCAGGAGCAGTTCTCCAAACTCCTCCCCGCCGATGCCCCCGCCCTCGCCAACGCCGCCGCTTTCACGAAAAGAACCCAGGATCTCTTCAAGCGCGACCTCGACGACACCACCAAGCAGGCCGCAAACGAGGCGAAATCCTTCAACTCTCAGCTCAAGGACCTCTTCTCCATGTTCACCAATGCGAATAAAGGAGCGTAATCTCCCCTGAACCTCCAAACGCAAATCTCCCGGTGGCAAGTCACTGCCCAGGTTGCGGCCGCCCGGCGGCAAGCGCGCTCACGGAGGCGCCCGATAATCCCGCATGCCGCGGGAATGCGGGCCGGCCGCGTGCGCGTAGATGTTTGCGATCCTTCCTGTTCACGCCTCCACAGGCTATTTCTGTTTCTTGGAGGGTGGGCCGTATGTCGAATCCCAGCGCCTGTCCTGCATCTTGTCGTACTTGCCCAACCCCCGCCAGTCCTCGCGGGTCAGTCCGTTCAGGTCCCACACCACCAGGCCGTCATGGATGGTGAGTTCGCAGACCAGGAGTTTATTGCCGCTCATCCGTGCGCCATAGGAATCAACAAACCCGAAGTTTCCCTGTTCCAGGCGCAACACGGCTACATCGGCCACGGCGCCCACTTCCAGGTGCCCCAGGTCAGTCCGCTTGATCTCGCGCGCCGGATTCCACGTAACGCGCGCAATCACGCCATCAAGCGGCATGCCGATGTTAAGAATTTTCGAGGCGACGTTCAGCATGTCCTTCATGCCCGCGTTCATGCTTTCCGTATGGAGGTCCGTCGAGATGGAGTCCGGAGGGAAGCCCTGCTCGATCGCGGGCACGGCTTGGCGAAAGAGAAAGCTGCCGCCGCCGTGGCCCACGTCGAAAATCACGCCCCGCCGCCGGGCCTCCCGAAGATAGGGGCGCAACTTTCCGTTCTCATCGAGCATCGGAACTCTACCCAGGTACATGTGCGTGGAAATGTCGCCGGGCCGGAGCTTTTTCGTGACCAGTTCTTCGTATGGACGTTCCGGACGGAAGTCGCCGAAATCGACCATTACGGGAATATTAGCCAACCGCCCGGCTTCGACGGCGCGCTCCACCGCGGTCCACTCCGGGCCCCGGTAGTGCGCCGTCTTGATGCCAACCACCAGGCCGGGATAGCGCTTCGCCATGGCGGCGGTGGCCTTCGGGTCCATGTCACCCGTGTCCTGCTCCGGCGCGTCCCCTCCCTGCCCCGCCCCCACGATGTTGAGCATCGCCAGAATCCGGGTGCGCGAATGGTCGATGATGCGCCTCTTCTGTTCCTCGAACGTCCGCCAACCCGAACTGCCCGCGTCCACCACCGTGGTCACACCGGCGCGGAACGTATGGCTGTCCGCCCAGACGTTCTGGTCTTCCACCAGCGACCCCCGCAACCCGCTCATGGTCATCACGTGCGTGTGAATGTCGACCAGGCCGGGCGTTACATAAAGCGAGCGAACGTCCACCGCCTTCACCGCCTGCTCCGCCGGGATGTCCTCGGCAATGGCGGCGATGCGGCCGTTGGCGATGGCGACATCGCGCACGGCGCTGAGCCCGCTTTTTGCGTCGATGACGTGGCCGTGTTTCAACAGGAGATCATAACGGACTTGCGCGGAGAGCAGCGGAGCGAGCAGAATCGCCGCCCATTGATGAATATGGCAGGCCATGATGCGAATATTATGACAGCAGCGCCGCCATCGCTTGAGCCCGGCTAAGCGACTCCTGATTTCCGCGCGCGTTCCAAGTCACGTGGCAGCACCGTGAAGTAAGCCGCCAGCAGCACTCCGGCGATTCCAAACACCACCACCGAAAGACTCGAAAACGACTGCGCGAGCCCGTAGCCGCTCTTCAGCCATCCCGCCGCCAGAATTCCCGCGCCCCCCGCAAAACAGGCGCTCATGTTCATGATCCCGACCGCCGTCGACCGCAGCCGCACCGGCAGCAATTCGCAAAGCAGCGGCTGCGCGTTCACATAGCCGAATCCCACCAGCAGGTTGTAGACGAAGATCGCGCTCGCGATCAGGACGAAGTTCCTCGAGTGCGAGAAGATCAACAGTACCGGAGCGGCCAGCAGGTAGGTGGCCACCATGATCAGCATCCGGTGGCGCGAATGCCGGCGCGCCGCCGCATCAGAGGGCGGCCCGCCCACGATAAATCCCAGCACTCGCCCGCCCTGGATCCAGAGCGTTCCGTAAAGCCCGGCCATCGCCAGCGACAGCGTGAACGTTTCCCGAAAGAACAGCGGGAGCCAGTTTATGAAGATCCAATTCACCGTACCCGAGCAGACCAGTTCGAACGTAAGGATGAGAAACGTGGGGATACGCAGCAGGCTCAATACCGCCGCGGCCATGGACTGCGTTTCCGCGCCGGCTGTCTCGGATGCCGCCGCCGGAACGTCCCGAAGAAACAGCAGGCAGACCCCGGTCAACAACAGGCCGCACGTTCCCAGAATGAAAAACGACGGACGCCAGCCGAGCGAATCTCCCAGGTAACCGGCCAGCCATCCGCCTCCCACCATTCCAAAGCTGAAGCCCGCAAGGTGTATCCCAATAGCCTTGGCTCGAGTGGCCGGCCCATGATGATCGGCGATGAGCGCCGTGGCCGCGGGAATGTATCCGGCTTCCGCCAGCCCCAACGCTACCCGCAGCATCAACAACTGCGAGGCGGAGGCCGCAAGTCCGCTGAATGTCATCACCAGGCTCCAGGCGCCGAGACTTGCGGTCAGCAATCGCGCGCGCGAAATCCGGTCGCCCAGAAAGCCCACGAACGGGGACACAATCGCATAGCTCCACAGGAACACCGTGCCCGTGGCGCCAAGCAGCAGGTCGGACATGCCGAGATCGCGCTTCAGCAGCGGGAACACCGCCGTGATAGCCGTGCGGTCGCCGTAGTTCAGCGCGGCCGCCGAAAACAGCATGGCCGCGACGAACCACTTGTAGTTCGAGGAAGCCCGCTCGGACGATGTAACCAGCGCCGGCGTCACCAGTAAAACTTCAGCCCGAACTGAATCGTGCGCGGGCCCACCGACGTCGAGAACGTGCGGCCGAAGTTCGGATTCTCCACGGATGTGTTCGGCGAGGCGAAGTTCGTATGGTTGAAGGCGTTGAACATTTCCGTCCGGAATTCAAACCGGTAGCGCTCCCTGAGCAGGAACGACTTGAAGATCCCCAGGTCCGTCGTGTTGGTCGCGTTGCCCCGGAGAATATTCATCGCCGAGTTGCCGAATCGAGGCGCCTGCGCCGGATGCTTCGCGGTGTTCAAAGGCCAGTCGAAAGCGTTCCGGTCCCATCGGGGAGTGACCAGCCCGCTGCCGCCAAGCATGAAATCGCCGGTCACATCGGGCCGGCACAGGTTCGTCGGCGAGGAATTGCAGTTGGCCGCGCCGATGGTCGGGGAAGTCAGGTGATACCCATTGTTGAGACTCACGATGCCGGACGCCCGCCACCCCCCCACCAGGGCATCCGCCAGTTTGCTCATGTTCGAGCCCAGCTTTCTTCCACGCCCCACGGGCAATTCATACAGGAAATTACCCGTAAACCGCTGTGGAACGTCATCAGAGGAGTAACCGCTGTTCAGCCGCAGATTGAAGGGATCCTGCACTTGTCCCACATTGCCGCTGGAACGGGCGCCGTTCTTCGCCAGCGTCTTGCTGAACGTGTAGGCGCCCTTGAACATGAGTCCCTTACCCATGCGTTTCTCGGCCGATACCAGCAGGGCGTTATAGTTGGATGCGCCGCTGCTGTTGAATCCGAAGACGCGGTTCCATTTCGGCCACGGGATGCGAGTCTGAACACTGCCCGGACCAGGCTGCGTGGCATTGTAATCGAGAGAGTTCTCGAGGTGCGTGCTCTTCGAGCCAAGGTACTGCGCTTCGAGCACCGTGGTGCCGGTGACTTCATGGGCCGCGCTGAGGCTCCACTGCTGCGTGTAGCCATCCGTCCAGTGATTTTCCGGGCCGGTGAGGACGCCGAAAATCGCCGTCGCGAGCGACCCGTTCGGATTGTTCACATCACCCGCCCATGTCAGTGTGGGGCGCGTCGCATCCGACGTATAACCAGCCCACAATTGCGCGGGAGGGCCGGTCACGGAGTTCTGGATCAGGTTCATCAACTGCGGCGAGGAGTAGAAGATTCCATAGCCGCCGCGGATAACGGTCTTGTTCCCCGTGAATGGCCGGAACGCAAACCCGAACCTCGGAGCGATGTCGTTCTTGTCGGGCGTAAACAACGTCTCCCTGTCCAGTAAGCCGAACCCCAGATCGGGGCGCACGTTCTTGTAAAACGGCGCGGCATTCGTGTTCTGCTTGGGAAATCGCAATCCGCCCTGCCCGTTGGCAAGCGTCGGATCGAAACTGGGCGTCAGTCCGCTCAGTTCGCGCGGAATCTGCGCGTATTCGTAGCGCAGCCCCACGTTCAAGGTGAGCTTCTGGGTGACCTTCCAGTCATCCAACACATACCCGGCAAACATCGTGCGGCGGAACCGGCCCGTCTCGTTCGGAGCCAGAGCGACCGACGAGGAAGACATGTTCCCCAGCAGAAAGTCAGAGAATCCATCCCCGGAAAACTGGCCGGAGAACGTATAGGAGTTGTTCAGGCGCGTGCCCAGGAATGCGTCGGCGCGGTGCCGGCGGATATCCGCTCCGGCCTTGATGTTGTGCTTGCCGCGCGTCCACGTGATGCCGTCGTACCACTGGAATGTGTTTACTGTGAGAAACCAGGGCTGCTGTTCGGAAAGACTGCTGAAGATGGTGTTGCCGAGGGAAAGACCTTCCACGAAACCCGCGCCGCTTCCCTCCCTGGGAGCAAACGGCACCCCCGCGTTCGCCGCGATGGGGTTCCCTGAATTCTGCCCCCTCTGGCGATGAATCTGCCGCCCATAGCTGGCGCGAAATTCATTGAGCAGGCGTGGCGTGACGGTGGACGTCAGGTTTATGGCGAGGTTCTGGGGCTTCTGCGGAACAATCAGTCCGCCGACAGCGGGGAACGTCCCCGGCGTGTACTGATAGATATCCTGAATCCCGTAGCGCACCATCAGATCGTTGTTGTTCGTTACGCGCCAGTCATACCGGAACAGGCCGGAGTCGTAGTCGTTGATGCTCGAAACGTTCGCGGTGAAATTCTGTACCGGATTCGGGTTGTTCGGAGCCGCGTAATATTTTGCCAGCGCCTGGCTGATGGGATCGAGCCGGTTGGCCGGGATGACGTTGTCTGCAAACGGTTGGCCCGTCCGGGGATCGCGAATAACCTTGCTGTAGCCGGCGAAATTGCCCCCGATTTGCGCCGCTGTCGGGACCATGGTTGTGCGGAAGAGCCCCTGGCGAATTCGAGACCCGTCATAGTTGCCGAAAAGAAACATCTTGTTCTTGATGATGGGGCCGCCGATTGCTCCGCCGAACTGGTTGCGCCGCAGCGGCGCGATGGTCTGGCTCGGTGTCAGAAAGAAATTCCTCGCATCGAACTGGTTGTTCCGCAGGAACTCCCACAGCGTTCCGTGGATCTCGTTCGTTCCCGACTTGGTCACGACGTTGATGACCGCGCCTCCGCCCGACCCGAACTCGGCGGAGTACTGGCCCACCTGGATACTGAACTCCTGAATCGCGTCCACCGATGGACCTAGATTCCAACTGTTGAAGAAGGCTTCTTTGTTGTCGGCGCCGTCCAGTTGGTAGTTGTTGTCCTGATGCGGCATCCCGGCGGCGGTGGGCGCGCGCTTGTTCACAATAGCGGCCGAACCCGTGCCTTCCGCAATGCCCGCGGTCAAAGTCGTCAACTCCATGAAGTTGCGCCCGTTCAACGGAAGGCTCGTCACTCGCGACTGGTTGATCACGCCGCCAATGAGGTTGCTTTCCGTGTTGAGCACCGTTGGCTGCCCCACCACTTCCATCGACTGCGTGACTTCGCCCACCTGAAGATCCACGTCCACGCGCGCCTGCTGGGCGACTTCCAGCACAATCCCGGTGACGGTGGCTTTCTTGAAGCCCGTCACCTCCGCATCCAGACGATATGGCCCGGGATTCAATGCGGCAATTCGATAGTTGCCTGACTCATCGGTTACCGCCTCCCTCGTCAGGTTGGTATCCGTATTCGTGGCCGTCACCTTCACGCCTGGCACGGCGGCGCCGGTGGAGTCTTTCACGACACCCGTCAGTACAGCCGTCGGAACCTGAGCGAATCCCGGCTCTCCGGAATAGAGCAATAGTGAGATCAGCGTGGATACCGCGCGAAACCAGTATCTTCTCATCGGAAACTCCCCCTGAACCCTTGAACAGATGGCCGTGTGTGCAGTGCCTAGGCGTGGAGTATAACACAAGCCGGCGGCGCCGAATCCATCATCCCCCATCAAAAACAACCCGCCAAACACAACACTTCGAAAATGTTCAGCCCCTGGTATAATAAGAAAGCTATTTGTTCGGAGGTTGTTGTTTTTCAATTATGGCTAAGAAACGAATCCCCCACTCGACGGAAACGGCGGTCAAAGCCCCGTTATCCGGGGCCTTTGCCGGGAGAGCAGCGCCGGCGAAGGAGAAGAAGTCTCACTCCACGCGCACGCGCGAACTGAAACCGGCGGCTGTCGCGGAAACGTCCGCTACCTCCAATGCCGGAGCGTTGCCCAAGACGGTTGCCAAGGAAACGTTTGCCTATCCCCACGACGAGGTTGCAAAGCTTGCGTATTCCTTCTGGGAGCAGCGAGGCTATCAGCATGGAAATGCCGTTGAGGATTGGCTTCGCGCCGAGAGGCAGATCCTGAGCAGCGCCGTCCAGTAACGGTTCGCTCTACTTATACTTCCGCAGAACAGCCAGCAATTTGCCCTGTATCTGCAAATCGTTCATCGGCACGACAATCGGCTGCATGCCCGCGTTTGCCGGCTGCAGCCGGGCCATCCCGTCATCCTCCCGGTAGAACCGCTTCAACGTGGTTTCCGCGTCCTTAACCATTGCCACGACAATATCCCCGTTGTGCACATCGGGGGTGCGCTCAACCAGCACATAGTCTCCATCACAAATGTGATCTTCAATCATGGATTCGCCGCGGACCTGAAGAGCGTACAGGTCCCGGTCAGTAAGCAGTTCCGAAAAGTTCAGCGTTTCGTTGCCCGCATAGGCTTCCACGGGCGTCCCGGCCGCGATTCTGCCCTGCACCTCAACCTCCAGCCGTGGAGAGGTTTCGGGTTTTTGACGGTTGAACTCCTTCAAGTATGCCGAGGATAATTCCAGCGAGCGGCTTTGATTGAAACCTCGCCGGAGATATTGCTTCGTCTCGAGTGTCTGGATATGCTTGTGCACCGTGGCCAGGGAAGCCAGTTGTAGCCCCGCGGCTATTTCTTCATAGCTGGGGCAATATCCGTGTTCCTCCACGAATCCCGCGATAAAATCCAGGACTTCTTTTTGCCTTCGAGTTAGCGCCATGTTCTTATTGTTGGCGAACAAAAGGGGAAAGTCAAGACCTTCTTTTTCCCTGCCGCGAAACAGTATACTTCTCTCATATGGTCTCGCCCGCCACGCCTTCGACTCCACTTGCGCGGATGAGCCGCCGGTGAGAGTTCTGTTTCTTACGCCTCTCCTCATCGCCGCGCATTTGGCCGCGGCTACGCCGGCCGAACTGACGGATCACCTGTTTTCCCGCTTTCACAAACCCGACTCTCCCGGCTGTGCCGTGGGCGTTTCACGGGACGGAAAGGTAGTCCACCAAAAGGGCTATGGCATGGCCAACCTTGAACTCTCCGTCCCCATCTCCCGCGACACGATGTTCTATTTGGGCTCCACCTCAAAGGAATACACGGCAATGGCGGTGTTGCTACTCGCCGGCCAGGGCGCATGGAAACTCGAAGACCCCATCCGCAAGTGGCTGCCCCAACTTCCCTCCTACATGCAGCCCATCACGATACGGCGCCTGCTGGAACACACCAGCGGCGTCCGAGACTACATCGGGCTCTGGACATTAAGCGCTCCGGCCGAGGACGCCGCCCTCACGGACCAGCAGGTGTGGGATATCCTCCTCCGCCAGAAAGGCCTCAATTTCCGGCCGGGAGATGAATTCCTCTACAGCAATTCGAACTACTTTCTGCTTGCGCACATCCTGCGCCCGGTAGCGTTTCGCATGCTCCCGGATTTCGCCAGGGAGCGGATCTTCGATCCTCTCGGCCTACGTCATACGCTCTACTACACGGACCGGTTTGCGTTGCTGCCGCACCGCGCCACGGGCTATTCCACCGATAAGACCGGCGCTTACCGCATCAACACTACGACGCTCGATGTGGCCGGCGACGGCGGGGTTTTCACGAACATCGAAGACGCGTTGAAATGGATCTCCGTGATCGCACAACCTCCGCAACCCTACGCGGCGGCAGTCTCCCAAATGATGACGAGAGCCGTGCTGAACAGCGGCGATTATGCCGAGTATGGCCGTGGACTGATGCTGAAAAAGCATCGCGGCCTGGACATTGTGAGTCACGCCGGCGGTCTTCGCGGCTACCGCAGCGAACTGCTTTGGATCCCGTCGAAAAAGCTGGGCGTTGCCTGCTTGTGCAACACGAGTGATGCCGACGCCGGGCGGTTGGCCCGCGGTGTGGCGGATGCGTGGATGGGACCCGCCGCCGAACCCGCGCGTCCGAACCTGACCCCGGCCGAGTTTCGCCGCAAGACCGGCGTATTCCGCGACGGGAACTCCGGCGACTACCTGCAAGTCATCTACGGCGGCGGGCGCTTCGTAGCTCTGTTCCAGGGCTTTCAGATCGACCTGTGGCCCGAAACTCCGATGCGCTTCCGCGCCGAGTCTCCGCTTTCTTTCGAAATCGAATTTGAGAGAGCCGGAGAGCGTGATGAGCCCCGGTTCATTCGTGTCGAGTCGGAATCCCACCGCCGCGTCCATTTCGATCGTGTCACTCTCGACCGCAACAGGCCGGCGGATCTTCCTTCCTTTGAGGGCGACTACTATTGCGAGGAGGCCCAGTCGCGCATGACGGTGCGCATCGTGGACGGGATGTTGAACCTGGAACAGCGCGAACAGCAGATCGCGGCGCTCGAACCGATGCAGCATGATCGTTACCGGTCAGCCACTCTCAATGTCGAATTTGAACGCGATCCGGCGGGAAAAATCCGCGGATTCCGGCTCAACACCGGACGAGTGCGCGGGCTTGCGTATGCTCGCGTAAAACCGGGAGCCTGACTGCCTTACGCGGCTCGCAGCAGCCGGATGGCATCCGCTCCCAACTTCCGGCAGAGCCCCCAGAAAGTAGCCAGCCACGCCGTCAGAGCGATGTAGAAAAAAATATGCGGCATTTCCAACAGAAAATCCAGATGCATCGCCTGGGCCATCTGGAATGTGCAGGCGGTATACATGCCGAGCGGAAAGACCGCTCCCCAATACAAAGGATCGTACTCCAGGGGAAAGCGCTTGTAGACATAGCGCCACGCCGCCAGAATCGCCAGCATGGGAATCCACCAGGTTCCCGTCGCCCAGTAGAACACCGTGAAACCCTTAAGGAAAGGAAGCAGCGAATTCAGAAACGGCGCGTCCGGCGTGTTCACGATTAATCTGGCGCCGGAAAGTGTCGAGATGGCCATCGCGCCCATGTTGATCCAGTAGGGTGGCGAGAGGTCGCCAGGGGAAAAACGAAAGAACGTGTAGCGGTAGAAAATCAGCGAGATCATCCAGATATACAGCATGCCGCCCCACAGCCACATGGAGAGCGCGAAATAGTTGATCATGAGCCGGTAGGGCTGGTGCCAGTGCAGAGCGACGAGGGCGCTCAGGCTCGCCACGGATTGCGTGGCCACCACGGCCAGCAGCCAGGCGCCGGAGATGCCGTCGGCTAGAGCCGGCTTGTCCTCTTTGATCGTAAGCGCGGTAAGAACCGTGTAGATCAAGGCTACCCACAAGACGACGGCTAGCGCCCAGAGCACGACAGCGACGTGATAATTGCCTTCGATCAGCACGAATTGCGCGCCGAGGATGCCGGACGCCGCCACCGAGGTGAAAAAGCCGGGAGCGCGCTGATGATCCGTCAGGTCGCAGAGCACCATTGCCCCGAACCAGCGGATCCGCAGCAGGTACAGCACCCAGATGATCACGTAGGCCGCGATGTTGAGGAAGAACAGCGCCGACGCGATCCACGCCGGGCCCAGCATGTGGGCGGAAAGTGAAACGATGCCCGTGGCCATCACCATCGCGAAATAGCTGGGAGAGAGCCCGGCTGCCAGGGCAGCCGCGGCGCCGCGACGCGGATTGGCCTCGGAAACGATCACGGAATTACCGGGCCGGGATGGCCCGGCCTTCCTCTCCGGCGGGATGCGGATAGACATCAGGGTCAAGACGTTCTTCCGGACGGGTCAGACAGCGGAAATCCTTCTCAATCGCGATGTCGAGCGCGCCGGCCGAGGCGTAGATGCCGGTTTCATCGGAAGAGGCCCACTGGCGAACGCGGTCCACCCCAACCGTCACCGCCGCCACCCCGGCGCCGAACGAGGCGCGAATGTCATCCGCCCCTTCTCCCGGCTGGATTCTGTAACGCAGGATCTGGTCCGGTGCAAACTCGGTGGACTCTTCCACCGGGCCGCCGGCTGAAAGGCGCGCGACTTCCGGCCTTGTCAACCGGAGCCGCAGCGAATTGCCTTTGATGCGTAGTTTCATTATCAACTCCTCAGTTGTGGCATCTTGATCGCAGATTCGGGCCGCTCATTGCTCCGCGCTCATCCGCGCTTCCTCAAGCATCCGGTCGAGAGTGACGCGCTCCAGCAGTTTGCCATGGAGCACCACCGCGCGGATCAGGCGCGTGTTGCCGATGCCGGCGAGCGGGTAGCGGTCGAGCAGCACCGAATCCGCGATCTTGCCCGCTTCGATGGTTCCGCGGATCTCGCTTTGCCCGATGAATTCCGCGGCTTTGCGGGTTGCAGACTGCAATGCCTCTTGCGGCGGCAGCCCCGCCTGGACGAGCAACTCCAGTTCGTCGTGCAATGTAAACCCGGGGTAGACGTATGGGTTCGGCGTATCCGTGCCGGCAAGAATGGCGCCCCCCGCGCGGTGCATGCGGCCCACGAGATCCATCCCGCCACGAAAGTTCCGCCTTCCGCGTTCCCAATAAGCCGCATCCTCGTCCTTCCAGCGGAAATCGCCGCGCGGCGCCCATCGTTGCCGCCGGCCTTTGGGAATATACTTCCACCGGCAGTCCTTTCCCAACTCCGCCCGGTTGCCGAGCAGGGACACGGAACGCAGCACACTGAGCGTGGGACATTGCCACATGCCGTTTCTTACGAACCGGGCAAACAAGGCCTTGGCTTTCGATTCATCGAAGGATCCGTAGGCTTGCGCCTCGGCGGCGTTTTGGCCGGAACCGCCCTGTAACTTTTCAAACAGATCGTCCTCACGGCTGGAGCAACTCAACGCAACCATGGTGAGATGCTCGATGGATCTGATTCCGGCATCAGAGGCTTCCGAAGCCCGTACCGAGCCGGGGACGTGTCCGGCGAAGGGGATATGGCGCTTCGAGGCTTCGTCCGCGATCGCCGGGAATGCATCGCGCGGTAGAAGAGAAGGGACTTTGATGAAGTCCGCGCCGCGGCCCTTCTGCCGGGCGACAAATGCCCGGCCTTGCTCCGCGTTGGCTACGGCGATTGAGGTTGGAAACACCGGCTTCGGCCCGTCGACGATGGGACTGGCCAGAAAAACGGCGGGGCTCAACTGCCCCGGCGCCGCATGCTCCGCGCGCCACGCGTTGGCGTCGGGCGGTCCCCACATATCATCAGGGCGCGCGGCGCCGTGAACGTGCATGTCCCACAAGCCGGGAACCAGGAACTTGCGCGCGCCATCCACGGTGCGCGTGCCCTCGGGAAGTCTTGCCTGCCGCGTGGGAGAGATGGCGGTGATGTGATCGCCTGTCACGACAACGGTCATGCCTTGCCGCGCCGGCTTACCCGTTCCATCGATTACGGTCACGTTGGCGATGGCCAGCCGCTCAGCCGCCGTGACGGTTCCCATGAGAAGAACCCCGAAAAGCGCGGCCATCGGTAACAGACGCATTGGGTCTCTCCAATCTCCGCCGTACGAGGGCGCGATGCGCGCCAGGGCATCCTCACGCATCATCGGGCACGAGAGCCGCGATACAGTGAAGGCTCTCAGCTATGGTAGCTAAGGCTTTGAGCGAGCAGCGGATCGCGCACCGGCGTCTGCGGCGCGCGGACAAACCACCGCAGAAACGCAAGCACGAACAGCGCCATCGTTCCTATCATCATGCACAACTCGATCCAAGGCAGCGCCATTTTACCATGCGTAACCGGCGGCAAAATCATTATATAGAGATCCAGCCACCGGCCGGCCAGAACCACCACGGCCATGGCCCCCAAAACCGCGGGCGTCCGTTTCGCCCCAATCGGCAACAGAACAAGGAAAGGGATTCCCCAATTCAACACAATGTTAATAATAAACAAGACACCCAGAGCACCGCTTTGCCGCAAGATGTAATAGACGCTCTCCTCGGTCATGTTGGCGTACCAGATCAGCATGTACTGGCTGAAAAAGATGTACATCCAGAAAGTGCTGAAGGCGAAAAGCAGTTTTCCAAGATCATGCAGATGCTCTTCATTCACGAAATCGCGCAATGGCGCGGAACGCTTCAGCCAGATCAGAAGCAGAATCGTGACCGCCACTCCGCTCACGAACATGCCCGAGAAGTGATACATTCCAAAGATGGTGCTGGTCCATTCCGGCTCGATCGACATGATCCAATCGACGCTGGCCAGCCAATAGGTGAGCCCGAAGACGAACATGTATACGGCCGAGATCCGGATGTTGCGCCGGGTGTGCGCCATGTCGCCGTCCTCATCCTGACGGCGCGAGTTACGGATCAGCATTCCGGAGAACGCAAGCCAGATTACAAAGTAGAGGATAGCGCGGGCCAGGAAAAAAGGCCGGTTAAGCCAGAAGGCGTGAAACCCCGACGATTCGCCATGTCCGGCCATCCAAGGGTACAACTCCGGATGGAAGAGGAACACGATCAACAGTCCCACCGCGCCGGCCGGAACAGCCGCAACCATGGCTTCCGGAACCCGGCGGAAGGCCGCCGCCCATCCCGCGCCGCACGCATACAGCACGGCAACGAAGAAGCCGCCCGCGAGACCCATGGAAAGCAGCCAGAACGATACCATCAGCAGGCTTGCCCAGGCCCGGTCCGGCGCGGCCACCAACCCGGCGATCCAGGCCAGGGCGCCAATGCCGGAGAGCGCCCATAAGCGCCGAATGAGCGATTGCGAAGGTCGAAACTTGAACTCGAAATGGTTCACTTCTTAGCCTCCTGGACGGGCGCAGGCTCCGCCGCCTCATTTTGCAACGATTTCACATAAGCGATGACGCTCCACCGGTCGTTCGCGGTCAATTGCGAGGCATAAGAGGGCATCTTCTTCTGACCGAAGGTAAGGATATGGAACATCTGCCCCTCGGACAATTTCATACTCTTCTCGCCTCTCAAATTCGGCGGCGCCGGGAAACCATGCATCGCCACCGCACCGTCGCCGCGCATCGACCCGCCATGACAGGGCGTGCAAAAATTCTGATAGACGACCGTGCCGCGGTCCTTGGCCTTTTGCGGATCGAGCGGATTCTTCAATTCCACGGCGGCGCGCCGCACATCCGCTTCCGTATCCTGGTAGTGAAGCGGTTCAAAGCCACGCGGCAGCGTCCCGGGCACCGGCAGTTGCATCGTCTTGCCTCCGGGCAGAATCGGATTTGGAGAAAAAGACGCATAAGCCGGGGAATGCGCCATGTCCGGCAGGTAGTCGATATTCGGCTTCGCCGGATCGGGCTGGATCGCAACACCGGCCGCCAACGACACCACCAGCAGCACGAGCAGCGCCCAATTCACTTTCGATCTCATGCGGGCACCTCCTCGCCGGTAAGCCGTTCGGTCACTTCCACGGCTCCGTGGTCTTCGAGCAGGCGCCGCACCCGCCCAACGTCAAACGCGGCATCGTTCTCCTCGAGGAGTAATGCGAGCCGGTCGTTGGTAACTCGAGGATGAATCAGTTTCGGCTGCTTACCCGGCCAAAGCCCGGCGACAATCAGCAACGCAGCCACCGACGACAATCCGGCAAAGAGCACCATGACCTCGAAGGTGACCGGCACGAACGCCGGCAGAGAGTTCCAGGGCTTGCCGCCCACATTGACAGGCCAGTCGATAGCCATGGTCCAGAACTCGAACCACAGCTTCACGATGGCTCCGGTGGCTCCCGCGATCAGGCAGACCAGGGAAAGCCGGGAGCGTCTCAATCCAAGCACCCGCTCCAGTCCGTGGACCGCATAGGGCGTATAGACCTCTACAATCCGCAGGCGCTGTTGACGCGCCGCCTTCACCGCGCTTATGAGGGCGCTTTCGTCCTCGAAGACGCCTAATAGTTGGAACTGACTCATCAATGCGCCTCCCCTTGCACACCGTGCTTCAACACACCTTTGATTTCAGCTATTGCAATCACCGGCAGCACCCTGCAGAACAAAAGAAACAACGTGAAGAACAGACCGAAGCTCCCGATCAGCGTGGCGATTTCGACGGATGTGGGGCGATAGTCGGCCCAACTGGCGGGCAGATAGTCGCGGTGCAGCGAGGTGACAATAATGACGAACCGCTCGAACCACATGCCGATGTTGACGAAGATCGTGATGATGAAAACAAGCGTCCAGCTATTGCGGATCTTGCGGATCCACAGGATCTGCGGCGTCAGCACGTTGCAGCTCACCATTGTCCAGTAGGCCCAGGCGAATGGGCCACGGGCGCGGTTGAGAAAGACGAACTGCTCATACCGGTTGCTGCCGTACTGCGCGGTGAAAAACTCGGTGAGGTAGGCAAGTCCGACGATGCTGCCCGTGGTGATGATGAGCTTCGACATCACATCGAGGTGGCGTTTGTTGATATACGCCTCGAGGCCCATTACCTTGCGCGCGATAATCATCAGCGTCAGCACCATTGCCATGCCGGAAAAGATTGCTCCAGCGACGAAGTACGGCGGGAAGATGGTCGCATGCCAACCGGGGATCACGGCGGTGGCGAAGTCCCAACTGACGATGGTGTGCACCGATACCACCAGCGGCGTGCAAAGGCCAGCCAGCAGCAGATACACCATCTCGTAGCGGTTCCAGGTCTTGTAGCCGCCGTCCCAGCCGAAACTCAAAATGGTGAAGATCTTTTTGCGCAAGCCCGGATTGGCCCGGTCGCGCACCGTGGCCAGATCCGGAATCAGGCCGACATACCAGAACGTCGCCGAGATGATGAAGTAGGTGGAAATCGCGAACGCATCCCAGGCGAGCGGTGACCGGTAGTTCATCCACAAAGATCCTCGGAAATTCGGATATGGGAAGATCCAGTAGGCAAACCACGGCCGCCCAAGGTGAATCACCGGAAAAATGCCCGCGCACATGACGGCGAACAGCGTCATGGCTTCGGCCGCCCGGTTGACTCCCGTGCGCCACCGCTGCCGGAAGAGAAATAAAATCGCCGAAATCAGCGTCCCCGCGTGGCCGATACCGATCCAAAAAACGAAGTTCGTGATGCCGAATGCCCAGCCGACAGTGGTGTTGAGCCCCCATGTGCCGATGCCGGTGGCGATTTCGTAGGTGACGGCGGTGACGCCGAGCATCAGCATGGAAAAGGCCACCACGAACGCGGCCCACCAGGCTAACCCCGGCCATCTCTCCATTGGGCGGCAGATGTCTTCGGTCACCTCCGCCAGGCGTTTGTGCCCCGCCACAAGGGGTGGTCTCAGCGCAACGTCAGCCATTCTCTTTCTCCTCGCCGCCCGCCACCTCCGGCCGGACAATCTTGAGATACCCTACTCCGGGCTTCACGTTAATCTCCTCCAGGACCTTGTAACGCCGTCTGTTATCCATAAGGCGCGCCACTTCGCTTTCCTTGTCGTTCAGGTCGCCGAAGACGATCGCCTTCGACGGGCAGGTCTGTTGACACGCCGTCCGGATATCTCCATCATGGACAGGCCGGCCCTTCCGTTTGGCTTCGATCTTGGCGTCCTGAATCCGCTGGACGCAGAACGTGCACTTTTCCATGACCCCGCGGCTGCGCACGGTGACGTCGGGGTTCAGCACCAGGTTCGCGAGCCGGTCTTCGCGGGAATATTCGAACCAGTTGAAGTGCCGCACCTTGTATGGGCAGTTGTTGGCGCAGTACCGGGTGCCGATACAGCGGTTGTACGTCATCTGGTTCAGCCCCTCATCGCTGTGGGTGGTCGCGAGCACCGGACAAACGGTTTCGCAGGGTGCGTTGTCACACTGCTGGCAGAACATCGGCTGATGCGCCACGAGCGGGTTTTCCGGCGAGCCTGAGTAGTACCGGTCAATGCGCATCCAATGCATTTCACGCTTGCGCCGCATCTCGTCCTTGCCCACTACGGGAATGTTATTCTCCGCCTGGCAGGCGACCACGCAGGCCGCGCAGCCGTTGCAGGCGTTCAGGTCCACCACCATCGCCCAATGATGCGTGGTAAAGGGATGGTCGGGCGGCCACAATTCCGGCACGGGCGGTTCCTTGGACCTGACACCGCCGTTTTCGCGCGCCGCCTCGAGAGTGGTCTCCCGTACGATCGGCCTCGAAGCGCCGGCGGCCGGTCTAAGTTTCTCCGGCACGGTCAGTGACTGGTGCTCTTGCGTGCATGCCAGAGCGGTATGTCCGCCGGTCTTCGACAGCCTGGCGCCGGCGCGGAAGTACCGCACCGCTCCGTGGTCCAACGCCAGCAGAGGCGCCGCGTTGACCCCCACCAGCCCTTTGTCGTTCAGGGTCGGACGCGCTTCGATCCACTCAGGCCCGGCCTTGGCGAAGCGCGTCGAGAGTTTGCTGCCGTAACCCAGGGCGATCGCGACAGTTCCTTCGTGTTGACCCCACCTGTATGAGCGCGGGCAGGTCCAGCGTTTGTCCGCCGCATTCGACGCGCACGTAGTCGCCGGTCTTGACGCCCAGTTTCGCAGCGGCTTGTGGGCCCAGGCATGCGTAGTTATCCCAGGCCACCTTCGAAATGGGGTCGGGCACTTCCTGCAGCCAGGGGTTGTAGGCATGCCGGCCCGCGAACAGGGCCGTTTTCGCATAGAGAACCACATCGAAGCCCTCACTCCGGGGTATTCTCGCCGGCTCCTTCTGCTCCCGTGGTTTTGCGGCGGCCCGCATCCGCGCGCCGGGTTCGTACTGCACGAAACCGTCCTGCAGGGCCTTCTCCCAAAACCGGTCGAAGGGGAGGTTCGGCTTTGCCTTTGGATAGATTTCCTTCTGCCACTGATCGCGAACCAGATCGAGCGCCGCGGCGGGTTTTCCGGACCAGCCGGCCAAGGCTTCGAGCAACGTCCGTGTCTGGAACAGTGGGCGGATGCACGGCTGCACGATGCTCGCCGTTCCCTCCACCGGTTCGGCGTCGCCCCACGATTCGAGCGTGTGCGAGGCGGCGCAAATCAGGTTCGCCTTGGATGCGGTCTCATCCATACGCTCCGCGTGAACCGCCAGGAACTTAGCCTTTGCGACGGCGTCGCCCCCTGGCGCGTCAAACGCCGGGTTGGCGCCGGCGACAATCAACACGTCCACATGGCCGCCGCGCAACTCCTCGATCAGACTCTCGAGCGCGCGGTCATCGCCGCGCCGCTGACGGCTGGCGTGGTCCGTCTCGATCGTCGGGCCATAATTTCCCAGCGCCTCGTTGATCTGGTTGACCAGCACCTGCGTCGCGGTATCCTGGCTCCCGCAGACGACCAGACTCCGTCCACGCGCTTCGCGGAGACGCCCGGCAATCGCGGTAACAACGGCGCGGCTCGAGTTGCCCGTCCGCACCGCCCCGGCGAGGTCCGTCACGAAATCCGCAATCTCGCCCGGGCCGAGCACCACGCGCTGGTCGGCCTTTGTTCCGCTAAGCGACATCCGCGGCTCGACCTGCGCGTGCCAGGCGTAACGGGACCCCTGAGGATTGCGTGAATCGGCGTAGCCGCGCGCAAACTCCACCGGAGAGATCCATGTGCCGAGAAAGTCCGCGTCGATTGACACAATCACGTCGGCCTTGTCAAACCGGTACCGCGGCAGTATGCGCGCGCCATGGGTCTGTTCGTGCGCATCGAGAATGGCGGACGAAGACAGCGCGTCGTACTCGACATGGCGGGCGTTGCGGAATCCTTCAAGAAACCGGCGGATCCAAACCGATTCGGTGGGGCTGTTCACGCTTGCCGTGAGAAGACGGACCGCGCCGCCGTTCTTTCGCGCCTCATCGAGGCGGCTCCGAATCAGCGCGTCTGCCTGCTCCCAACCAGCCGCCTTGCCCTCGATCAGCGGTTGCGCCACTCTCTGGCTGTCGTAAAGCCCGAGAATGGAGGCCTGCCCCACGGCGCACAGACCGCCCCGGGAAGCCGGGTGTTCCGGGTTCCCTTCCAGTTTGATCGGCCGTCCGTCCCGTACCTTCACCAACGTTCCGCACGCCGCGCCGCAACCACCACACACTGATGTGTAGTAGACCGGCCGCCCGGGAATGAACCCTTCGGGCTGAACCAGGTTCGGCTCGATCCTGGGAACTGTCCGGCTGCATCCGGCCAACATCGAGGCGCCGAAGGTGAATCCCACCGCCTTCAGGAACCCGCGGCGGTCCGGACCACCGGCGGTCTCCAGAGGGGTCTCGGTAAACTCCGCCGCGTCCGGTCCGGAGAGACTACGCAATTCTTCCAAGCTGCGCCATAATTTCTCAGCCATGATCAAGTCCTTTTAGAAATGACACGTCGAGCAGGTGACCGGCGCATTCACTTGCCTGCCGCCTACTCCCTGCGCGGTCGCCTGGCGGTGGCAGTTCACGCACCAACCCATACTCAAGTCGGAAAACTGCCGCACGCGCACCATGGTTTCCACCGGTCCATGGCATTGCTGGCAGGCAACACCCACGGTTATGTGGGCGCGATGATCGAAATACACAAAAGAGGGCAGCGTGTGAACTCTGTTCCACGCAATCGGCCGCGCCTCCTTACCCGGATCGGGCTGCAAATTCGCGTCGAGCGCAAGCGCGTCATAGAGTTTCTTTAACTCGGATGACACGACCCGGCGCGGCTTGCGGTTCTCCTTGGCGGCGAGTTCATCCTCGGCATGCATGGCGCCGAGCGACGCCGTCACCTCACGGTGGCAGTTCATACAGAGGTTCGCCGGAGGAACGCCGGCATGGCGGCTGGACTGGGCAGGATAGTGGCAGTAAAGACAGGGGATTTGCATGTCCCCCGCGTGCAGAAGGTGAGAATAGGCGATCGGTTGCGCGGGCGCATATCCCTGCTGGTTGCCGGGCAGATGCAGTTTTCCAATCCGCGCGGCGAGCAGGACGAAGGAAACGCCGAGTCCGATGGCAAGAACAATAGTAGCAATGCGGGTGTTCATATCAGTGGGTCACCAGCGTTTTAGGAGGATCAACGGGCGCGGCCGGCGCCGGCTCCGCTTCACCGGAATATTTAAGAATCCACGTCATGGTCAGCGATAGCAAAGTAAGAAATATAAATACGATGAATCCGATGGCGTAACCCGCCTTTCCGAGATCCCGCACGGCGAACGCCAGGATGGGCGGCAGGGCGAATCCGCCGAACGCCCCGAGTCCGCCGACCCAGCCCGACGCGCCGCCCACCGCGCGCGGAACCGCCTGCGGCACCATCTTAAACACCGCCGCGTTGGTGACGCCCATGCCGAACGCCATGAGAATTTCCCCGGGAAGCGCCATCTCATACCGGGTAGCGCTGATCATCACGAGGGTGCCGGAAAGTAGAATCAGGAGCGCCAGCACCGCGGTGTTCTCGCCGCCTTCACGGAGCTTATCAGCCAGCATGCCGCCCCCCACGCGGATCAGCGAGGTGAGGAGCGAGAACAGGCCGGCCAACGCGCCCGCCAGCAGCGGAGAGAGGCCGAAATACTGCGTATAGTAGGTGGGAAGCCAGGCAGTGAGCGCAATGAAGCCGCCGAAGGTTGTGAAATAGATGCATACCAGCGCCCATGTCTTCGAGCACCGCGCCGACTCGCGCAGGCTCTCCGAGAGGTTGCGGGCCGGAAACAGTTCCTGGCCGAGCGCGAGAGCCTCACGGCGGGCCTCGGCCTCCGCGACTCCCTGTTGACGCATCTGGAAGTACCACGAGTTGCGCCCCAGCAGCGCATAGAGCACCGTCCCCGCCAGCAACATCAGAAACCACGCCACGTAAGAGGTTCCCAAGCCCCACTGGAGGAGGACGAAGGGCAGCACGAATGTGAAAATGCCGGGCGCGATGTTGCCCAAGCCGCCGAAAATCGCCAGCGCCCGGCCTTGCTGCCGCTGGCGGTGCCAGTAGGAAACCTGGCTGATGCCGACGGAAAACGTGGCGATACCGCACCCGCAGAACAACCCGAGGAACAGCAGCACCGGATACCACGCGGCCGTCAGACGATCCGGATAGACCCACAGCGCAACCGCGGTCAGGCCCGCCATTCCGATCAACGACAGGCACATCAGAATCAGGAAGGGTTTACGTCCGCCTGTAGTTTCCACCCACGCCGCGAACGGGATGCGCAACAGCGACCCCGAAAGCGCGGGCATGGCAATCAGGAACCCTACAGCCATGGGGCTTAACTCCATCACCTGCTGGAATCGCGCCGCCGTGGGGCCGAAAAGCGCGACCGCCGCGAATCCGAAGAAGAAGCCGAGCGTCGCCGCCCACAGGCCTTGTGACGGGGTACCGCGTAAGGTCCGGGTCATGGGTCCGCTCCTAACCTTTCGCTGCCGCGGGCCGCCGGTACCAGCGGACTACCTGGGGCCGGCGCCACAGATAGGGATTCGGCGCAACCAGAATGTGGACGAGCCGCGAGAAGGGGAAGAACCCGATAATCAGGAACGCATTGACAATGTGAAACTGGATCAGCGCGGGCATGGCCGCGACCACCGCCATGTTCGGGTTCAGCTTGGCAACCGACCACAAGTAGGGCGTCACCGCGATGGCGAACCATGACGACCCCCAGGGATACATCATTGCGATGCCGATGCCCGAGAGCACTTGCAGAAGCAGCAGCGTGAGCACCACCCAGTCACCGGGCGACGTCACCAGCGCGATCTTGTGGTTGGTGTGGCGCCGTAACATGGCGGCAGTCAACCCGGCCAGAGTCAACAATCCGGCCGCGAGCATACCCGCTTCCATGACCCATAGCCGGAGTGGAATCCTGGCCCACCACTCCACTTCGCGAGGGATGAGAAAAGCGGCGATGTGCATCCCGAGCACCGTCAGGATTCCATAATGGAAGGGCATCAAAGCCCAGAAATGCTGCCGGTTTTCTAGGAATTGGCTGGAAAGGCTCGAGTAGGTGAACGCGCCGGTCCGGTATCGCACGATCGTCATGAGGAAAAAAACGACCAGCGACACATACGGCAGGGCAACAAAAAAGAGTGCGTAAAAATAGGCTGATAAATTACTCATGGCCATCTCCCGTGAGAATTGTTTCCGGAACAATCTCCGCAATCTCTCTGCGGAGGGCAACAACAAGGGGAAGGAACGAACTCTCCGTCTTGGTCAAGCCGTCACGCAGCTTTCCGAGCGCGGGCAGCACGTGCTTTCGAATGAAATCGGCGCGTTCGTCTTCCGGCATGCGGTCAATGAGTTGCAGAACGTGGGAAAAGTGGTCAGGCAGTTCCTGCGATTCCGGCACGCCATGGGTTCTCAACTCGGCCCGCAGCTTCACCAAAAAATCGCCGCGGTCGTAGTTTTCGCCGAACAGGTGCCAGCCGATATCGAGCGTCGTATCGGGATTCCAATCGAAGGTCTGGGTATAGAGTTCTTGCAACGCCTCGACCGGCAACCCGTCGATCGTCCGCAGAAATTCCTCCATCTCCGCGGAAGGCGCCGCGGCGGCGCACGCGCGGGCCGACGCGTGGTAGTCCGGTGAGGGATACGCCAGTAAGGCAGCCCACTGCGACAGACTCATAGTCCCCTCCTTGGACTTTCCATGAACCCGAACCCGACCCCCTGCTTGTGGGCCAGCGGATCCTCGAGCATTTCCACCGCCTGCTCGCGGTGCATGGGGGGAATCACGAACCGGTCATCGAAGGTGCACAGCGACGTCAGTTTGTAGATCGCCTCGGCTTCAGCGGGAGAGCAATCGGCTTCCCGCAGCATTCTCTCCGCCGTGGCCATGTCCACGTCGCCGACGGTGACCGCCCGCCGGTACCAGCGAACAGCCTTCTGCTTGCGCAGCGCGTAGCGGACCTTGCCCGCGTTGCCCGCGCCGAACATCGAAGCCATGTACTCGATGGGCGCCCGCGCGTCGTCGATGTCGTGGAACAGATCCTCGGAGATGTTATCCACTGTCGTTCCGGTCTTCTGCGCCATCACCGGCGCCATCGGCGGCACGTAGAACAGCATCGGCAGCGTCCGGTACTCCGCGTGCAGCGGCAGCGCGATCTTCCAGTCCTTTACGAACCGGTAAGTAGGCGACTTCTGCGCGGATTCCACCACCGAGTCGTGAACGCCGTTTTGCCGCGCGGCGGCGATCACGGCCGGATCGTTCGGATTGAGAATCAGCGAACGCTGGGCTTCGATCAGCTCGTCCTGCGGAAGGCCGGCAACCTCGCGGATCCGGTCCGCGTCGTAGAGCACGACTCCCAAATAGCGGATGCGTCCGACGCAGGAGTGGAAGCACGCCGGGGCCTGCCCCGTTTCCAGACGTGGATAGCAGAGGATGCACTTTTCAGACTTGCCCGTCTGCCAGTTGTAGTACATCTTCTTGTACGGGCAGGCGGCAATGCAGGCCCGCCAACCACGGCAGCGCTTCTGGTCCACCAGCACGATGCCGTCCTCGCCCCGCTTGTGCAGCGCGCCCGAGGGGCACGACGCCACGCAAGCCGGATTCAGACAGTGATTGCAGATACGCGGCAGGTAGAAGAACATGAGCCGCTGCACCGCGAACATCTGCGCGCGCTGTTCGGGGTTCAACTGGGCCAGGTTCGGATCGTTTTCGGCGTAGACCGGAGAGCCGCCCATGTCGTCGTCCCAGTTCGGTCCGGCCTTGATCTGGATCAGGTCCCCCGTCACCATCGAAATCGGCACGGCGGTAGGTTGGTCCGGTCCTTCCGGCGCGTTAAAGAGGTGTTGATAATCGTAGGTCCACGGCTCGTAATAGTCGTCCATGGACGGCTGGTGCGGATTGTGGAAGATGTTGAAGACGGTCTGAGTCTTGCTTGTGGAACGTAAGTGCAGGTTGCCGTCTTCGACCACCCAACCGCCGTGGTATTTTTCCTGGTCTTCCCACGCCGTCGGGTAGCCCGTGCCGGGCTTGGTCTCGACGTTGTTCCACCACATGTACTCGGTACCTTTTCGGTCCGTCCATATGTTCTTGCAGGCGATGCTGCAGGTGTGACACCCGATGCACTTGTCCAGGTGGAACACCATCGACATTTGAGCGCGAACGTCCATAGCTCTTCCTTTCCTCTACCAGCGCAGATCCGACAGCTTGCGTACCAGCACGTGGGTATCGCGGTTCACGCCGGTCGGACCCCAATAATTCAGATGGAAGGTAAACTGCCCGTAGCCCCCCATCATCAGATTCGGCTTCAGCCGCACGCGGGTCAGGCTGTTGTGCCCGCCGGCGCGGCGGTATCCACGTAGCGGCGACTTCGGAACCGAATACGTCCGCTCGGGCGAGTGATATTGAATGCAGATGCCTCGCGGGATGCGCGCGCTGACCGCGGCGCGCGTCACCACGACGCCGTGATCGTTGTGCACCTCGACCCAATCGTTATCCACGATCCCGATCGAAGCGGCGTCATGGTCGTTCATCCAGAACGGCTCGACTCCGCGGGAGAGCGTGGTCATTCGCTGGTTGTCGCCATAGGTGGAGTGGATGTGCCACTTGCCGTGCGGCGTCAGGTAGTTCAACATCAGCGATCCGTTCTTTTCGGTGGTGAACCGCAAGTCGGCGTAATCCTGCGGCAGCGGTTTCGGTTTGTAGCATGGCAGATGCTCGCCGAAGTCAATATAGCCCTGATGATCCAGATAAAAGTGCTGCCGGCCGGTGAGCGTGCGCCAGGGAACCTGGCACTCGACGTTGTAAGTGAATGGCGAGTACGCCCGTCCGTCCTCGGTAAGGCCCGACCACATTGGGCTGTTCAACAGGCGGAAGGGCCGCGTCTGAAGCGTCTTGTAGTCCGCCCGAAGGGCGCGGGCTTTCTCCACCAGATGGCTTAATGGCAACCCGGTCCGCTGCTCCATGTTCTTGTAGGAGCGGTAGGACAATTCGCCATTGGTCACCGAGGCAAACCGCAGAACAGCATTGGCGGCCTGTTCGTCTTCATACAGCGAGACATACCTGCCGTTGTCAAACTCCACGGTGGGCACTTCGTTCAAAGCCCGTTCGTAGAAATCCTTGATGGCGTAGTGCGTGCCGTGCGCGCCCAGTCCGTTGTCCCGGGCCAGCGGGCCGAAGGAGATGTACTGGTTATAGGTGTTCCGGTAGTCGCGGCGGACGATTTTCAGGCCCGGCATGGTCTTGCCCGGGATCGCCTCGACCTCGCCCCTGGTCCACTCGGCAATTTTCGGTTGCGCGATTTCGGCCGCTGAGTCGTGCGCCAGCGGGCTCGCCACCAGGTCCTCCACGAGACCAGGAAAATGCTTCGGCGCCAACTCGGAAAACTTGCGGGCGATGGCCCGGAAGATCTGCCAGTCGCTCTTTGATTCCCAGCAGGGAGGCACCGCGGCCGACAGGGGATGGATGAAGCTGTGCATGTCGGTGGAGTTCAGGTCAGCCTTCTCATACCAGGTCGCCGCCGGCAGCACGATGTCCGAATATAGCGCCGAGGTGTCCATTCGGAAGTTGAGATCGACGATGAGGTCCATCTTTCCCGTGGGCGCGGTCTTGTGCCACTCGATCTCTTTCACGGAGCCTTCGGCCAGTTCCTGGGCTATCAGGTTATTGTGCGTGCCGAGATAGTGCTTGAGGAAGTACTCATGGCCCTTGGAGGAAGCCATCAGCGCGTTGCCGCGCCAGATGTACCACATGCGAGGCCAGTTTTCCTCGGCATCCGGGTTTTCCACCGAAAAACGCAGCCGCCGCTGCTTCAATGCATCCACCGTCCAGGAGACGATCTCCTCGTCCGTCTTCGCGCCTTGCGCGCGCGCCTCGTCCGCCAGTTCGACCGGGTTGCGGTTGAATTGCGGATAGAACGGCAGCCACCCGTTGCGGACGGCTTTCACCTGCAAATCCGCCGTATGGCCACTGGCGACGGAATCCGGGCGTTGATGCTGTGGCACCGTGTGGTAATCCGTGAAGTGCCGCTCATAGCGCCACTGGTCGGTGTTGATGTAGTGCCAACTCGGGGCGTTCTGCAACCTGGCGGCCGGATACCAGTCACGGCCGAAAGCGATGGAAGCCCACGACTCACCCGGCGCCAGTTTTTCCTGGCCGACGTAGTGCGCCAGGCCGCCGCCGTTTACGCCCACACAACCGCAGAACATTAGCGCGTAAATGGGAGCCCGGTACATCAGATTGTTGTGATACCAGTGATTGATGCCGGCGCCGATGATCACCGTGCATTTGCCATTGGTGTGCCGCGCCGTGTTGCCCCACTCGCGAGCAAAGCGGATGAGCGTCTCGCGCCCCATTCCCGTGTAACGCTCGCTCCAGGCGGGCGTGTAGGGCTTATCCTCCTCGTCGTAAGATGACGGGTAGGCGCCGTCGAGTCCGCGCGGAACGCCGAATTGCGCCATCAGCAGGTCGTAGACGGTAGTGACGGTAACGGTTTCGCCGGTTGCCAGCGTCAACCGCTTCACGGGCACATTGCGCTCGAGCGACTGCGCCACGCCGAAATCGTCGAAGACCACGGGTACGGAATCGCCGCCGAGGAACGTCAGCGCCGGCTGGATGTCCGTGCCGTCGATTCCGTCGCGCAGCAGCAAGTTCCATTTACCCTTTTCCTGTCCCCACCGGAACCCGCTCGAACCCATCGGCATTTTCGGCCGCTGCCCGCCTTCGTCCCACATCAGGAACTTCCAGTCGCCGTTTTCCACGCCGGCGTAATCCGCCAACCGGTTCGCGCGCAGCATCTGACCCGCGCGCCAGACACCTCCGTCCTGGTTCAGTTCAACCAGGTACGGCGCATCCGTGTACTTCTTCGTATAGTCGATGAAGTACGGCTCGGGCTTATCGTGATGAAACTCCTTGAGCAGGACATGATTCGCGGCCATCCACCAGGCGGCGTCCTGGCCGGCATTCAACGGAATCCATTCATCGGCGTACTTGGCCACCTGGTTGAAGTCCGGCGCGAACACCCACATCTTCGTCCCGTTGTGGCGCGATTCGGCCGCGAAATGGCAATCGGGCGTCCTGGTCATGTTCAGGTTCGATCCCATGACCGCCAGAAGTTTGGCGTTGTACCAGTCGGCGGACTCATGGGCATCGGTCTGCTCGCCCCACACTTCAGGAGAAGCCGGCGGCAGGTCGCTGTACCAATCGTAGAAGGACAGCAGCACGCCTCCGATGAGTTGGAGATACCGGGAGCCCGAGGCGAAGCTGATCATGGACATCGCCGGAATGGGCGAGAAGCCGGCGATGCGGTCCGGGCCGTACTTCTTCGCGGTGTACACGTTCGACGCCGCGATGATTTCGAGGGCGGTATCCCAGTCGAAACGGCGGAATCCGCCCTTGCCCCGCGCCTTCTGCCAGCGCTGGCGCTTCTCGGGATCTTCCATCAGGCTGCGCCACGCCTCCACCGGATCTTCATTCGCGGCCCGCGCGCTCTTCCACAGATCGAGGAGCGCGCCGCGCACATAGGGATACTTCACGCGCAGCGGGCTGTACAGATACCAGGAATACGAGATGCCGCGCTGACAGCCGCGAGGCTCGTAGGGCGGCAAACCTGATTCCAGCATCGGATAATCGGTGGCCTGCATCTCCCAAGTGACGATCCCGTCCTTGACATAGATGTTCCACGAGCACCCACCCGTGCAGTTCACTCCGTGTGTGCTTCGGATAATCTTGTCATGCTGCCAGCGGTTGCGGTAAAACTCTTCCCACCCGCGCTGCGCGGGGTTGCTCTCGTCTTTGATCCAGACCAATGAGCCGTTGTTTTTCACGATCGGCCTCCCAATACTTTACGCGCGCTCAATTCCACCAGCGGGTCGCGAACCGCCCGGAACCGGGCTTTCCAGATGAATGCGAACAGCGTCAGGCACAATACCGCCACTACGAAACCTGTCGCGAAGAACCCTGCCAGGCCGGTGCGGTCGTCTTCCGCGCCGGATCGCGCGGTGTTTTCAAACAGCGCCAGCAGCGGCAGGATCTCCTCCGCCTTCAGCGCCTTCTTGGAAAAGGTCAGACTCATCGTGGGCGTGGCCGGGGCGTACAGCCACGCGCCCATCGCCTTTCTGCCCTGCAGGCGCTCGAACGCCCTCGAGAGGTCCGGGCCAAGCCGCCCGCCGCCGAATCCTCCGGCGCCATTAAAGGTGTGGCAGGTGACGCAGGGCGGGCCTCCATTAGCCAGCCTCTTGTCGCCCATGAAAATGGCTTTGCCCAGTTCGATGTCCTGCTGGGTGAACGGACGATCGCTGATCTGCAGACCCGCGAACTGTGACTTCGGCAATTTCGATTCCGCCTCAATCATCGTCAACAGTAATTCCGCCAGCGCCGGGGACATGCCGTTGATGTTCGGCATCACGACATCGCGCGCTTCATCCTTCAACTTCAAGGCGTAGGGATCGCCTTTGTCGATCATCGCCTGTGGAGACTGAAGAAACTGAACCAGCCACGCACGATCTTTTCGCTGGGTGACATCCTTGAGATCCGGCCCGGTGAGCCGGCCGCCTCCGATGGTGTGACAACTGGTGCAATTTCCGCGGAAGAAGTCTACGGCTTCCTGCGCGTGCGCGGCGACCGGGCCGGCAATGAAGATGAGTGGGATATAAAATGCCGGCCCGATCCGATGAAGTAACAGTTTAAGGGTCATGAGAATCAGCCTCAGTTTTTTGGTTCCTGATGGGGCGCAATATCGGCCAGTGTAGTGTTCTCCAGGAAATTGATCATCGCGTCGCCCACCGCCTGCCAGGAGCGGTGAGCCGCGCAGGCTTCCGAGTCTGAGCACTTTTTCTGCGAATCGAGCAAACACCCGCGGGCAATACGATGACGTTCGAACAGGCAAACAATGTCGGCCAGGTGGATGTCCTTCGGCGACTTTTGGAGCCTGTACCCGCCGCCGCTTCCGCGGGTGGCGTCGATGAATCCGGCGCCGCCCAACGTCCACAGAATCTTCGAGAGATAGTTCGCCGGGATACCCGCGCGCTTGGCCAAATCGCGGCCCAGGATGTAGGTTCCATCGGGAAGTCCCGCCAGCACGGAAAGCGCTCTAAGTGCATGCTGGACCGTGGCGGAAAGCATTTGTTGATCTCTTCATGAAGAAGTATACTATATCCAAAAACGGTGTCAAGACTCAAGCCCAAAATTCCCCGCGCCGATTGATTTTTTTCCTTCTTCGCCAGGCGCGTCATTCCCGTACTCGAGTAATCGGCGTTCACCGCTTAAGCGCTGGATGGGCGCGATGTCCTGGGTCATCTCAAGCGCGCCAAGATAAGCGCCTGCTTCATCACGCACGGCGAGGAAGCGTGTGTGGACCATCCTGCCCATGAAGCGGATCCAGAACTCAGCCACGCTCCGCCGGCCCCGCCGGAAATCATCGAGGATGCGATTCACCACATCCTGGCTGTCCCGCGGATGGCACTGCTGAACCTTGCGGCCGAGAATCCCCTTGCTCCGCGTAAAGACCCGCCCGGGCCCCTCGGAAAAGAATGCCACCCGATCGTCGGGGCCGACGAAAGTAAGATCCACCGGAAGCGTACGAAATAAGCCCGCAAGTTGCGGGAGGCTCAAGTGGCCCGTCGGAAGTTGTACTCCTTCGTTTGGCGCGAGCGCAACAGCGCCGCCCGGCGGGTGACCTTCGCGCGGTTCCTCCAGACGGCAGCCATGGCGCGGCGGCGCTTCCCGGATCTCCGCCCACTCGTCCTCGGTAAAGGTATCGAGACAGGCGGGGAACAAGATACTCTCCTCCTTGCAGATCATCTCCTCCATGGCTTTCACCGCTGCTTCCCCGGCGGCCGCAAGCAATCGCGCCTCCTCAACGTCCGCGTGCGCAAGAGCCTCAGTCAGGTTCTTCAACAGCCCGCGAACTTCATCGTCCCTGCCGCGCATTACCTCGGCGGGTCCGGAAAAGCCGTGCCGTTCGAGAAAAGGAAAGAGCAGACGCTCCTTGCGCTCGTAGTGCTTCTCCACATCCATGAGTTCGTGAAGCGCCTGCCGCCAGGCGAGAATTGCGGCCTCGCCGCCACCGGCGAGAACGGAGTCCATGTGCGTCCGGAACCGCAGCACCCGGTCCCGGAGCGCGGCGTTCCCGAGGCGGAACAAGCCGATGGGATGCCCAGGGACGAGCGCCTGGGACGCGTGCGGCGCCAACGCGCCGCGCCTCACCCGCGAATGCAGATCGCACATCGCCTGTATTTCGGCCACCGGCATTCCGCCGGCGAGCAGTTCCTGTTCCATGGAGAGGATTTCGGAGGAACCGGCGCGCCCGGCAAGGTCCCTCACCTTGGCCTTGACCGCTTCGGCCGGCATGCCCCGGTGGAGTTCCGCGATGACAGACTTCAGCCTTCGCACACGATCCGCCTGGTTATCGATGGTCTCGCTCACGAGTTTCCCTTTCCTTCCAACGATAGACCGGAGAAATCCCGGTTAATAGGACTTTCGTCACATGCCGAACCCCGGTCAGCGCCGCTCCGTTGACTTGAAAGGTCACGGCCTGCTCCAACGCGACGGCCGCCGCTACCGTTACGTGCTCACAACCAAGGGTGTCCCGGTGGCGTTGTTGTTTCTGTTCTTGCCCAAACGCCTGTGTGGCCCGTTGGCCTACAGCCGGTTCCATCACAAGCCGGACTCCACTCATCGGCCAAACAGCAAGCTGGAGTCTGCCTGCCATGACGCCGACAAGGCCGAAGGTGATTCGCATCCTCGCAGCGGCTTGATGTTACCTGGTTCAATGTTGAAGTATTCTTGTTTACAATTTTCGATCTAAGAATCTAGAGATGCGCCGGCGCGTCCGTCCGGGGCGGACCATTCCGGCCCATGCGGTGTCCCAGAAGACCCGTGGAGAGCCCGCGAGGACTATCGCAAGTCCGGAAAGGCGTCAGCGACCTCCTCATCTTCGCGGCGCAGGCCCACGTGGAAGAGATCCGGCTTTCCAACGGCGGCGTATGCGGAGCCGGCGTATTCATACTCGGCGCGGGCTTCGCGGAGGAAGACCGGCATACCCATGGACGATCTCAGATTGGTGAGCCAAAGCGGGCGGGGAGCGATGGCGGCGGCGAGATCGGGCAGGTCGTATTGCCCGAGAACGCCTGGAATCACCTCATCGAAGACTCGCCGATGGATGGGCGCGCGCGCGATGGCGGCATAGGAGAGCAGACCGCCGTCGACACCCACGGCGGAGATGCGAGGATCGAGCACGGCGGCCTGCAACAGATCCGCGCCGAGGTAACCCCTGGCATAGGCAGTGCACTTGCCGTCGAACAGGAGATGCTTTTCCTCCAACAAATCCAACCCGCGCCGGATGTCGTCGATTCGCAGGCCGGCCATGGTCTTGCCGGCCATAAGCGCGAGCCATGTGACTTTGCCCTGCCCGAACCAGGTTTGCGAATAGCCATCCCAATGAGACGCAGCCTCGCCGGCGCCGGAAGGGTCGAGGGCCAGCACGGTGTATCCGAGGCGCGCGAGTTGCTCCACATCGCCGTCTTTCGCAGCCGCGGCGGACTTGCCGCGCTCGTCGAGGTAGAGGATGGTTTTCTTCCGCGGCCGCGCGGAGACGGGTTCGGCAAGGAGCGCCGGAATGATGCGGCCCGGGCCGGTTTCGTAGGTGAGGCTGGTGAGGCGGTAGCCGCCGCGGTCTGTTTGCCGAAGCGTCTTGCCGTCCAGCGGGTTCGTGGAAGGCTCATAGCGCGTAAGCCGGGAGATTTGGGCTTGCAGGCGGGTTCGCAAGTCATCGACGTCTTTCGCGGAGTTGAGGCGAGGCCGGGGCGGCGTTCGTTGGGAGAACCTGCGCACGTTGAGCGTGCCCGGCGTGTCGCCGCCAAGAGAGGTGGCCAGTTGTCCCGTGGGAGTACAGAGCAGGTCCTCTTCCTGCTCGGTTTGGAAGGAAGGTTCCGGAGAGCGCGCGGGGGCGTCCTTCAACCACTGGCTCATCCACTTCTCGATGGCTTCGCGCTGTGAGGGAGGGACGCCGTGGCCGCCGGCCGCGACAAAGGTGGAGATTCTGCCGGCCGCGCCCAGCATTTCATAGAAACGTTTGCTTTCGGTGAAGGCCTTGCGCGATCCGGCGATGGGGAAGAAGTCCTCGGTAGTGGAGGCGATCAGATACGGCTTGGGAGCGAAGGCTTCCACAAGGTCGGCGTGATTCAGTCCGTTCTTGAGCTGATCGGGAAACTGCTGCTCGGCATCCTGGGGACCGGTACCGAGGAGTTGATCCTCCCAATCGGTGATGTAGCAGGCCGGGGCGGCGGCGGCGACGCGTGGATCGAGCGCAGCGACGTAAGCGGTGAGCGTGCCTCCGCCCGAGCATCCGGCGACGCCGATCCGTTTCCCGTTCACGTACGCCAGCGACTGGAGCAGATCGATTCCCCGCATGGCGTCCCAGACCATGTAGCGGGCTATGCTCTCGCCACCGAGCAGGCTCTGGATGCCCACCATTTCATGTTCAACAGTAGTGCCTCCGACTTTCGATCCGCCCAGATCGCGGTCATAGAATATCCCGCGCTCTCCCTGGCCGGTGGGGTCATAGGCGAGGACGACGAAGCCGTTTTTCACGAGGCCGAGGCTGATGTTCTGGTAAAAGGCTCGAGCCTTGGCGGAGAGACTGTGGCCGGTGGGATGGAGAATGGCTGGATAAGGAGGCTTCCCTGATTCCGGGATGTAGAGATTCGCGGTGACGTAAAAATCGGGCAGGCTTTCGTAGATGATCTTTTCGACACGATAGCCGTCGCGCGGAAGAGTGCCGGTCTTGCGAAGGTTGAGAGGGCCGCGCGCGGTGGGGAGCCCGCCCATCATGGCCAGCAACCGGCGCCGCACCTCGGCCTGCCGCTGCTCAAACCGCGCGGGTGTGCGGATGGCGGCAATCCGCTGCCTGCGCGCGGCGAGTTGGTCCATGGCGATCCGCGTCAGGTAGGCGCGGAGCATGTCGGGCGCGGGTTCGCCGCTCGATTGCGCCTGCGAATGCGCGGGCGGCATCAGGGCGAGGGAGGCGAGCCCGGCGAGCAGCCGCGCCCGGTTGCGTGATCTTTGCATGCAGCCCACGATATCTCAAAAACGGACTTTGATAAATACTCTTCGGACGTTGTAGGGGTGGGAAGAATCGGCCCGGTGGAAGAGAAGAGATTTGCCCCGGCCGAAGCCGGGAATTCCGCACCGGGATGTACACGAAACGGCCGGCATAGTATTCTGAATGCCACTCATCCATGAAAATTTTCGCCGTGGCCGGGGCGGCGGCCGGCGTTCTTCCTGCGTTGGCGTGGCTGATTCCGCTCTGGCTCACCGCAATTCGTCTTGCCCGGTTCTGTGGCTTCGAGCCCGGAGGATTCCGCTTCGCCGCCGGCGCGCTCAGCCTCAGCTTTGTCCTCGGATCGCTCTGCGCGTCAGCCCTCACGATGCTGCGTCTGAATTCCATGGCCGGCTATCTGATCCTTGGGATGATCTTCGCCTGGATTGGCCGTGGGGAGCGCCTGGGGCACTGCCTGAGCGCCACAGTTCGAATCGGTTCCGGATCTTCCCTCTATGTGCTCGGGCTATTGGCGGTGTTCCTCCCGCTGATCACCCAGGCGATGCATCCCGTGCTTGAAACCGATTCCGCGGCCCACTTGAGTTGGGTGCTGGGATGGAGTGAGAATCGCATACCACCCTACGAATTTGCGAACCAGTATTGCGCCTTCTGGGAGCTGCTCTACGTTCCCATCCTCGTGCTGACGCGCGGTGATGGATGGTTCTGGCTGGTTACGATTCAAGCCCTGGCGCTGACAGGCCTGCTGGTCGCGGAACTCAGCCAGATCCTGAATCTGCCGGCTTACCTCGCGCTACCGCATCTTCTGTTCCCACACTACTGGAATGGGCCTTCCGGGCTTCCCACATTGAAGAACGACATGATTTACGCCGCTGGGTTTCTTTGGGGAGCGGTCTTGCTGGCGGAGATAGTGGAAAGAAGAAAGTCGAGGCAGGCGGCGGCGATCGCAATTTTCGCCACCACCTTCCTGCTCTGCAAATACAGCGGCACGGCGCTGGCGGTATTCTTGTGTGTTCCCGTGGCGTGGCGCTGGCGGCGCATCGCGGAGAGACCAATTCGAGACGGGCTGGCGTGGGCGGTTGTGGCGACGGCGGCATCGGGAATCTTCTACATCAAGAATATTGTCCTCTTTCACAATCCGGTATTTCCGTTCCAAATCCGGCTGTTCGGGTTGGAACTGCCAGGGGCGCCCATGCCCGGCACTTCCCTCATGGCGCATTTTGGGGACAAAGAGCTATGGGCTCAATTGATCCCGCCGGGCTCGCTTCGCGT
Organism: Bryobacterales bacterium; assembly: GCA_026954325.1. Classification (GTDB taxonomy): domain Bacteria; phylum Acidobacteriota; class Terriglobia; order Bryobacterales; family Bryobacteraceae; genus CADEFT01. The sequence continues at coordinate 43,155 of JAIXKK010000076.1, forward strand.
GGGTGGCGCCCTGATGCCGTTCCTGATTGGCGGATCGGTAGTTCTTTGTTGTTCACTGATGGCTGACGGAGCAGGCGCATTGCGCCGGGGTCTTCAATTTTCCCCACGACTGGCATGGGCGCCGTTTCTGCTCACCGGATGGCTGATTTACGTCAACTCGATTTACAGCGCCGGGGCGAAGGCCGGCCGGCTCGATTATGTGTATGGCTACTTTAACAGCCTCCGCTATGTGGAAGGCCAACTCGCGGTCTCGGAGATTCTCATCGCCGGCTGGCTGGCCAACCGTTTTGGTAGCTCAGCGGTAGTCGCGTTTGCCTCACTGGTGGCCGGCAGCCGGCTGACCGCGCTCTGGAGTTTCACCGGCGGTATGACTCCGTATCCCGCTCTTGCGTGCCTCACCGCCGGACTGATCTGGGTGCTGTGCGCCGCCTCTGTCCGGTGGTTTCGCCGGGCTCTCTTCCCGCTGCTGGCCATATCCCTGCCGGCCGTCTCGCCCCCACTGATGGACCGAATGGCGCAAGTGATGTGGCCCGCTTGGCAGCCCGTGCTCTATCAGGTGCGCGAAGCATCGGGCTCCGTGTTTCTCCTACCCGATCCGTTGAAGACGCTTGAGACGAGTTCGACCAATCGAGTGATGGGCAAGCGGATGGATCGCCCAGTCACGGTGGGAGGAATCGCCGATTTGGAAATAGCGCTTCGTCGAGATAAGACCCGGCCGCGGCAAATCGTCCACCTGATTGATCCGGGCTCCGGGCGGAATCCGTCGAGTTTGCAGCAAGTGCGGAGGCTGCTTCTTGGCAAGGGCTACACCGAAGCGGGGGCCGCTCCGTACGCGGTCCGGTGGACGCTGAACGCCGGTGCACTGGATACGGAAGCACCTCGGACAACCGGGCGGTAGCCGGAAGGCGAGAGAACTCCGGCGGCTACTCCGGCCAGGCTCAATGACGCGCATGGAGGACAACCTGAGCGGGTGTTCCGCGGGTTCCGCGGCGTTATGTAAACCGGACTCGTGCGGTCTGTGGCTCACCGGGCAGGAAACCATCCCGTGCAAGCCGCCGCGGTTACGCCGAGTGCCCTCCGAAGCGCCGCAACGTGTCCACCATGGCGCGGATGTTCTCCACGCGGCAATAGGCGGCAAGGCTGTTGCCGCTGCTCAGAATGTATCCGCCTTCGGGAGCAACGTCGCGAAGCAGTCCGGCGACTTCGGTTTCCACCTGCGCCGGTGTTCCGGCGGCGAGCATGTGCACGTCGACGTTCCCGACGAGGCAGAGGCGCTTGCCGTAGCGGCGCTTCAAGGCGCGAATGTCCATGGCCGTGGGCTCGATCGGATGTAGCCCGGCGATGCCCAGGCCGACCAGGTCGTCGAGCACCGCGGACAGGTTGCCGTCGCTATGAAAGATCCATGGAATGGTGATGCAGTCCGCGACTTTGCGCAGATGGGGAAGAATCCGCTCGCGGAACATCTTCGGAGAGAGCATGAGGCCGTTCTTGAAGGCTATGTCGTCCGCGGTCCATACGAAGTCGAACCCCATGGCGCATACGCGCTTCATCACCTCGGCGCTCCACGCCGTATACCGGTGAAGAATCTCGTCCACCAGTTCGGGCTCGTCGTAGAGGGCCAGGGAGAAGGACTCCTGTCCCATGGAAAGATAGGCCGGAGAGACGCCCAGGCGGCAACTGGCGCAGCGGGCGAAGTCTTCTCCGCCGGCGAGGAAGTCGCGGGCAGACGCATAGAAAGAGTCGCCGGCGGGGTCGGGCAACCGCAGGCGGCCGAGATCCGCGCGGCTCTTGATATAGCCGTCGCCGTAGAAGAGCAGGTTCCCCTCCCCGACGTGCCTTTCGGCGGCAATGGGCGGGCGGAGACCGTGGTTGATATTGTCCCGCCCGAGCGCCCGTGAGAGGGCTTTCTCCAAGTCCACGGGGTTGTCCGCATACTCTCCGGATTCGTACGGCCGATCCTGAGAAGCGGGGTCACCGAGCAGTTGGCGGACTATGGGTTCATCAACTCCAAGCTCGCAGTAGGGAACACGGTCCGGCGTGCCGCCGCTCAGGGCACAGAGCACTCGCTCACGGTTGGTCATGGTTGTATCCTTCCCAACTATACCGCGCGAAGAGGGTGTTCCATCTCCGGTGCTGGTAGCATGGCAAGATGCCGGCGATGAAGATGAGGGCCTCGGCGATTTGCGTGCTCCTGCTGGCGGCGCACCCGCTGGCCGCGCAGGAAGTGGTTCCGGGAACCGCCAGGCTGGTTCGGAAGGGCGACCCGGCGTTGGAGATGGTGGAGGGAATCCACCGTTATCTTGACCGCGAGACAGCGCAAGCCGGAGAAAAGCGCGGTTCCTATTGGCATCGGGACTATTCCACAGCGGAGGCTTATGGCCGCTCGGTGGAGGCGAACCGCGCGCGCCTCAGGGAGATGATTGGCGCGGTGGATCCGCGGCCCGCCGTTGCTTCGCTCGAAGTCGAGGCCACCACCTCGACGCCGGCATTGGTTGCGGAAGGTACGGGATATCGCGTGTATGCGGTGCGCTGGCCGGCGCTCGAGGGAGTGGCGGCGGAGGGACTGCTGCTGGAGCCCGCGGGACCGCCCGTGGCGCGCGTGGTGGCGCTGCCGGATGCGGACTGGACGCCGGAGATGCTGGCGGGGCTTGCTCCGGGGGCGCCGCCCGAGGCGCAGTTCGCGCGCCGGTTGGCGGAAAACGGGTGCCTGGTGGTGATTCCCGTGCTGGTCAATCGAAACGATACGTGGTCGGGCATCCCGGGAATCCGGATGACGAATCAGCCGCACCGCGAGTTTCTCTACCGGATGTCGTTCGAAGCAGGCCGGCATATCATCGGCTACGAAGTGCAGAAGGTGCTGGCGCTGGTGGACTGGTTCGCGCGTGAGAATGCGAAACATCAGGCTCCGATTGCGGTGGCCGGGTATGGCGAAGGCGGGCTGGTGGCGTTCTACAGCGCCGCGCTTGACACAAGGATTGACGCCTCGCTAGTGAGCGGCTACTTTCAGCCTCGTGAGCGTCTATGGAAAGAGCCGGTCTATCGGGACGTCTGGGGATTGACGCGAGAATTCGGCGACGCCGATATTGCTTCGCTGATTGCTCCGCGGCGGCTGGTGATTGAGGCTTCTCTTCATCCGGAGGTGAACGGGCCGCCCGCCGAGACGCAGGATCGAAAAGGGGCCACGCCCAACGGCCGCCTGGCGACGCCGCCGTTCGCGGAGGTGGAAGCGGAAGCCGGACGCGCACGGCGTCATTTCGCGGCGTTGGGACATGCGGATTCGCTGCGCGTGGTGCGGGCGGCGGCGCCTGGTTCGGATGCGGCGCTGCAGGCATTGCGCGGCAAGGGAGCGCTGCGCGCCGCGGGGCCGCGGCCGAGCGACCGGCGCGCGGGGTATGATCCCCAAGCCCGGATGAAGAGACAGTTCGACGCACTGGTGGCGTTCACACAGCGGCTGGTGGAACGCTCCCCGGCGCAGCGCGCCGCGTTCCAGCCCACCCAGGCTACGCGCGAGCGCATCTGGAGCGAGATGATCGGGCGGCTACCGGAGCCTTCGCTGCCCGTGAATGCGCGAACCCGGCTTGTCTACGATGAACCGAAGTTCCGCGGCTACGAGGTGATGCTCGACGTGTGGCCGGATGTCTTCGCCTATGGCATCCTTCTGGTTCCCAAGGACGTGCAACCGGGCGAGCGGCGGCCCGTGGTGGTGTGCCAGCACGGATTGGAAGGCCGGGCGCGGGACGCGGCGGACCCGAAAGCCGACAGCCACTATTACCACCGCTTCGCCGTGCAACTGGCCGAGCAAGGCTTCGTGACCTACGCGCCGCAGAACCCGTACATCGGCCAGGACCGCTTCCGCCTGATCCAGCGCAAGGGACATCCGCTGAAGCTATCTCTGTTTTCGTTCATTCTCGGCCAGCATCAGCGGACACTCGAGTGGCTGGCCTCGCTTCCGTTCGTGGACGCAAGCCGCATCGGCTTTTATGGACTCTCCTACGGCGGCAAGACAGCCATGCGCGTGCCGCCGCTGCTGACCGGCTACGCGCTCTCCATCTGCTCGGCGGATTTCAACGAGTGGGTGTGGAAGACCACCAGCGTGACATCGCGCTACAGCTATATGCTGACGCAGGAATACGACATGCTCGAATGGAATCTGGCCAATACGGCGAACTACTCCGAACTGGCCAGCCTGATGGCGCCGAGGCCATTCATGGTGGAACGCGGGCACGACGACGGGGTCGCGCCGGACGAGTGGGTAGCCTATGAATTCGCCAAGGTGCGGCGCTTTTACGACAAAGCCGGGTTGGGTGACAAAGCCGAGATCGAGTTTTTCAACGGGCCGCATACCATCCACGGAGTGGGCACATTCGAGTTTCTGCGGAAGCACCTGGGTTGGACGCGCGAGTAACCGTACGAGTGCCGAAGTTTATTTGACGCGCCCGGATGAGGCCGCCGGCCGGCGCATCACGAAGTCCCATTCCCTGCTCGAAAGCTTTTCGAGCGACGGCAGATCGCTTTCGAGCAGGTAGCCGCCCTCCGCCAATTTGCGGGCGGCGGCGCGGATCCCGTCAAGGTATGCCGCGCGGTCGTGGTAGCGCTCGAGGACGATGTGTTGCGGGAACGGGAAATAGGACCCGGTCATGCTGAAAAGCTCCTCGGGCGCTCCGATGGCTGGGTTGCGAAGGTTCCATCCCGTGTGCGCCGCCAGCGGGACCGCCACCTGCGGCGTCTTCAGGCCGCCAATATCGTTTCCATCGGCGTCCACTTGCGGCAGCAGAATGGTGAACGGCGGCCCCATCCTGGGAGGCTCAATCGTAACGATGCCTCGGGAGCGGAACTCCGGACCAAAATCCAGACGGTACACTTCATGGATCCGCCTGGGAGTGACAACGCCCGGCAACGCGGGGAAGCGGATGTGATCGATGGTGGCCAGTTCGTGGCGATCGATGCGCGGATAAACGGAGGGCGGAGGCGCGATGTCATCCGCAATCCACCGCTCGAGAGCAATCAGCAGGCCGCGCATGATCCATTGATAGTCATTGCCGTTATTCAGATAACGCGTATTGCGGCTCCGGGCCGGCGGAATGGCGCCCGGCCCGTGATTGCCGCCGGCCATCACGTAGAGGCGTGTGTTCGGCGCCGGCGGCACATCGGCCGATCCATCGAGCGTGGTGTGTATCAGCGATGCGGCGCGTCCGTAATATTCGTAGGCCGAGTTGGTGTAGAAGATCTTCGGGACCACGTGGTCCCGCTCAGCGCGCATGAGAATGCCGCCTTCCAAACCAGTCACCGGATCGGATTCCTTCAAGTCGGTGAAGGGAAAAATATCGGTGGCGTAGTAGAAGTTGAAGAACGGCCGTGCGTCGCGCGAGGGCTGCGCGAACTGGTGGTTGAAGTTGCCGCGCCCGCCTCCAGCCACATTCGCCCAAACGCCGTCAAAGACGCGCCGCCCTTGCTCGTCGCGATTGAAGCCCTGGTAGAGAAAGGTGCGCAGGAAGCGGCCGCTTTGGGAACTCCCAAACGCGAGAGTGCGCCGCGCCGCGGGAGCCAGCGCCGCCAGCGGCGCCGGAGCCGAGCCGGTCTTCAGCGCGGAAATGAAGTCGCGGATCCCGGCCATTCCCAAGCCCACGACGGGCGGATCCTGGGAACGGTACACCACTTCGTAGATCTTGCCGGATTCGAAACCCGAAGGCTTCCGTACCGCGCCGCGATCCTCGGTAAAGCTCCATTGCCCGCGCGGAATGACGCGCCGCGGGCCATTCGCCAGACTACGTTCGGTTAGCGCCGCCGCGGGGTCGCCGGCATCGGCGGCGCGGTAGGGGAAGAAGAGCCGGTCGCCCAGCGAAAAGGAGGTGATCGCCTCATCGGGAACAAAATCCGAGCGGACGACGCCTTGAATGGGCGAGCCATCGGGATTCTTCGCAATGGGCACGGTGACGCTCATCAACGGCGGCTCGCGTGGGACGTCGAACTGCCACCCGAGCCAGGCCAGGGTGAATCCCTGCTTCAACAGCAGCGCATCACCAAACTCGGCCGGCGTCCGGGGATCGTTCGAGGCTTTCCCCAGGCTGAAGGTATGCAGCAGCCCTTTGCGCCCGCGATTGGACACTTCGAATAGCAGCGTACCGTTGCTTTTCTTCGGGCCGGTGGGGACAAACAGAACGAAGTCGGCGTAGAACTCCACCCGCCCTTCCGCGTTGCGAGGAGCAAGCTTGAGGTTGACGACATCCCGGTTGGCGGCGGCCACCGGGTCCACGGCGAAGTAGGCTTTGCCGATCATGCGCTCGTAGGATCCGGCGCTGCCGAAAGACTGGCCCTGGAGGATCGGCGATCGTTCGGAAACCTCAATCCGCACAAGAGCCGCCGGCAGAAGAACGGGAGTGAGAATGGCGAGCAAACGGAAAGTCACGCCTGACATTGTATTGAACGCGAAGGCCCGGTGCGTGAATAGTTCCGTGCATGTCCCATGCATCGAGGACTCTGCCGGCCCAAGGGGATTGTGCTATGCATAACCCATGTCACGAACCAACCCTCGCCGCGGTTTCCTCGCCGGCGCGCTCGGAATCGGCGCCGCGCCCGCCGCGCTTGCGCAACAGGCGGCCACGCCCGGCCGCACGCCGGTTCCCGGAGGTCTAAGCCAGATTTATTGGGCGCGCACGGGCAAACGCCGCCGCTCGTCCAGTTGGAACCGCACGGGCAAGAACGCCGACCGCGTCAGCGTGGCGCCCGGCAAGAGCGCCGTGATCGCCGATATACAAGGCGCGGGGTGCATCCACCATATCTGGATCACCATCTCGGACAACGAGCCCGATTACCTGCGCCGCGTCGTGCTGCGCGCGTGGTGGGATGGCGAATCCGCGCCGAGCATCGAGACGCCCGCCGGCGATTTCTTCGGCGTCGGCCATGCCCGTGTGTCGAATTACTGGTCCCTGCCGCTGAACATGGTGACGGGCGGCAACGCGGCGGCACAGGCGCGCGCGGCGATGAACTGTTTCTTCCCCATGCCGTTCGCGCGAGGCGCGCGTCTCGAGATCGAGAACCAGGGCCAGCAGCCCATCGGGTCCCTCTACTACTACGTGGATTACGAAGAGCATGCTTCGCTGCCGGATGAAGCGCTGCGGTTCCATGCCATGTGGCGGCGCGAGAATCCAGCCCACAACGTCTCCCTGAACCTCGCCGACCGCGCCAACGCCGCTCGCGCGAATGAGGTGGTCAACCTCACTGGAGCGAATAACTACGTCCTGTTCGAGGCCAAGGGGCGCGGGCACTACGTGGGCTGCAATCTCTCCATCGACCACACCAACCCCATCCCCAATTTCGGCTGGTTCGGGGAAGGCGACGATATGATCTTCATCGACGGCGAGACGACGCCCTCGCTGGTTGGCACGGGCACCGAGGATTATTTCTGCGCGGCCTGGGGCTATCCGGGCGGGTTCAATCCGATGCCGTATCACGGCGTCTCCTACGCGGGCGGACCCACTGATGGTCCCGCGCCATATTCGGGCAAGTGGACGATGTACCGGTTCCACATCGAGGACCCGGTGATGTTCGAGAAGTCGATCAAGGTGACCATCGAACACGGCCACGGCAATGTGCACGCTTCCGACTATTCCTCCACCGCCTACTGGTATCAGAGTGAGCCGCATGCTCCCTTCCCCGCCCTGCTGCCGGTGGAACGACGGCTCCCGATTCCGGACCGCGAGAGCCTGCGGGAGTACTGGAAGACCTTTTGAGGAACCTGGTCAGACGAGGCCGACGGCGATCACTTCGTGATCGCGGACGGATGGGACCCGTGAGGCGTATGGCGCCGGCCTCGGTTGTGGCGGAAACCGGCGTTCCGCTCATCAGCAGGCGCGCGCGCGGCGCGCAAGCCGGGCGCCGTGGTGACGTTGGATGCCATTCTGGATCACGAGGTTCTGATTTTCGGGTGAGGCTCGCGTTTGCCAAGAGTCTCAGTGGACCGTATAAAATAGCGATCCATGCTTTCCGGACGGCTTACATTGGGCGCCATTCTCCTTTGCGGGTTGGCGCATTCCATCGGATGGGGCATCCGCGGGAACTGGGGCCACGAATATGGCGCCATGATCCCCGGAGCCCTGTCCGCCATTGCCGCGTGCCTTGTATCCGGCCGCGAAGACTGGCGGCGGCGCGTGGTGCACTTCGCCTTCTTCGGAGCGATGGGCTGGTCTTTCGGCGGGTCGATGTCATACGGCCTGGTGCAGGGCTACACGCACACGGGAAGTGCGCCCGATGTCTTCTACGGTTACGCGATGCTCTACGTGATCGGGTTTCTTTGGGGGGCGATGGGAGGAGCGGGTGCGGGGCTCGCCGCCATGCTCGACCGGAAACGGCTCACGGATTTCTATCCGCCGCTGATCGCAACCTTCCTCGCGTGGTTTGTTTGGGAGTATCCGCTTGCCGCGCATCCCGCGGACTGGTACGACACGGACTGGGCGGGGGTGCTGGTTTTGCTGGCGGCCGTGCTCGCCTCGATCGCGATCCGCCGCAAAGTCACCGAAGCGGACCGGCTGATCCTGTGGATGGCCGCGGGATGGTGGGCCGGCGTGCTGATCCTGGTGGCGGGACTCGGACTGCGCATGACTCCGCCGCGCGGCGACAATTGGGCCGGATGCCTGGGCATGGTGGCCGCGATGATCCTCTTCTTTGCGCGCCACAATCTGCGCCCTCTCATCTGGGTGTCGATGCTCTCCGGCATCGTTTCCGGCATTGGATTCACCACGGGACAACTGATTCGGGTGGCGGGCTTCGCCTCGCCCATCCGCGAAAACTGGCACAGCGTTCTCGAGCAGACGTTCGGCTTCATCAGCGGGGTGGGCATTGCTATCGGGCTGGCGTGGCTCGCGCGCCGCGCGCCGCGGCAGACGGAGGAACCTGCCGTGCGGCCCTGGACGGAACCCTTCGCCTTCTGTTTTCTGCTGCTCGTGGTGACGTATATCAACATCGTAAAGAACATCCACACCGTCTGGCTGCCGAACGGCGTGATTCCGGAGATCATGCACGGAATTCCGCTGCCGTGGTGGTTCCGCCTTGCCTACCTCGCGATGGCCGCGGCGGTGGTTTTTCTCACCCTCCGCCACCGGAAGGAACCGCTGGCCGTGGTTCCCGAGACATGGCTCGGCCGCGGCCAGGCTTTGTTCCTGCTGTTCCTGTGGTGGATTGTGGTTGGCAACCTTTCGCGCTACCTGCCGTTCGATCCGCGCCGCCTGATCACCGAGGGCGTCATCCACGTGAATGCCTGTCTTGCCTCGGTTCTGGTGCTGGCCGTTCCGCGCCCCGAAGACAAGCAGCCGGAAGAGGGGCGATTTCCGCGGCTGCGCGCGCTGTGCGCCGCATCCCTGGGGCTGGTGCTGCTCTATGCCGCTGTGTCCGTGTGGCGAATCGGAGGCCCGTCGAACGGCGCCCGGTACCGGTTCGGCCCCAAAGCGCGGAACACGCGGTAACGTTCAGTTCGCTTCCCGCAACCCGACATGGTTGCCTAACGCGGCAATTTGCGGAATGTCGAACTTCTCGAGTAGCCCAAAGCAGAAAAATTCCGGCCACTTCTCCGCGGTGAGGTCTTCCTGGAGAATCTGCTTGAGACTGCGCAGGGAATCATGCAGCGTGGCGCCTTGAATGGAAGGTTCGAGCGCGGCTGCCACGACGCTCATCAGGCTGGTGCGCCGGCCATGGGATTCCAGGGTCGCGCGCATGCCGCGGCCCTTCAGCCAGCGCGCGATAGCCGTGATTTGGCTCGCCTGCAAGCCCAGCGGCCGTTCTCCCAGCGCCGCAATTTGCATGGCGAACAGCGCGTCGCGCTGGGTGATGCGCGATTCGCCCACATAGAACGGATCGACGGCGAGGACGCGCTTTCCTCCGTTCGCCAGCGCCGCCGCGCGATCAGCCAAGGATGCCCTCCCGTTGTCGCCCAGGAGAATGACGATATCGCGCGCCCCGGCAGGTCCCGTTTCCACTCCGGGCACGGTCCAGGAGCCGCCCAGGCGGAAACGCCACCACGCGACCTCCATTCCTCCGGACGTTTCGCGCCCCACCTCGCGTGCATCCATCGACAACTGCTGGATGCGGACGACGCGCGCCAGGTCATCACGCGTCCCCTCCCCGCGCGGCAGGTCCCGCGCCAGCTTCGTGGCCAGCGCATGGAATGTCGCGTTGTTCTCCGGCAGCGGCGAGGCCAACCGCGCCGCCGTCCGTACTTCGGAGTCCACGGGGATCTCTTTCAATGGGTAATCCGGATTGCCGGGGAAGAACTGGTCCCGCAGGAAGCGATAGAGTTCTTCACGGCTCGATTGATCGTAATTATGCCCCTCGCTGAAGTTGATGAAGTAGCGCAGACGGTCCGGCGCGCCGTAGAGCGCGTAGATGTTGCGCGCCGATTGCAGCAGCGGCCCCACGGCGTAATCCGCGCGAAAACAGCAGTTGTCCTTGGCGTTGTTGATGAACATCAACGGGCGCGGCGCAACCATGTCCGAAAGATGCAGGTAGTCCGCCACGGTGGCCATGTCGGTGGGTGTCTGTTCGCTGTCCCCCATGTCGAGTTGAGGCCACTGCGCGCGGGTGACGAAGCTCGAATGACCGGCCACGGGGACCGAGAGCTTGACGCGGGTATCGAGAGCGCTGATGAACGTGGTTTGCCACCCGCCGCCGGAAAGGCCCGTCACCGCGACACGGCTCAAGTCCGCGTGCTCGTGCCCGAGGACAATATCAAGCGTACGCTCCATCTCCAGGTAGAAGACGGCCAGCCCGCTCGTGCCCGTAAGGTCGATCTGATTCATCCGGAAGTGGTTGAAATCATCCCAGGAAAGCTGCCCGCGGCCGAGCCATTCCACATTGACGGCCAGCATCCCGCGCCGCGCCAGGTTGATGCAGCGCATCTGGATGTACGGCGTGGAGATCCCTTCCTTCTCGTGGCCGTTGACATTCATCACTACCGGAACTTTTCCCGTCATTTGCTCCGGTTCATAAAGCAGCCCGGGAACCCACAGTCCGGGTACAACTTCAAACCGGAACTTCTTCACGCGGTAGCCCTGGCCGGGAAGTGTATCGAGCCACTCGACTCTCCGTTCCGCCCGCCTCCATTGGCGCGCTTCGCCGCGAAAAACCACCTTGTCGAGCATCTGCCGCCGGATGCCGCCGGCGTAGCGGTCCCACTCGAGCGCGGAAGAGAATGCAGGCACTACCGGGACGCGCGAAGCGGTGTAGACCTGGACCTCATCGAGGGGCTGTTTCGCATCGAGCAGCGGACGTTCCAGCCACTTGCGAACATCGTCCCCGGACTGGGCGAAAAGGCAGAAAGGAAGTAGAGTGAGCAGCCAACGCATAGGGTGAACGTACCACACTCTCCTCCCCCGGGAACCGCCCGGTGGACATGCCCGGCGGGATTCCGCTCCCCAACCGGAATCTAACGCCGGTGGAACAGGCGCCGGCGGATATCCGGCCAGAATTCGTTTAACATGTTAGCGCCCATGTCCGCGGCGAAAGAGTAGCCCGCCGCCTGGAGACCCTGGCCGTATCCCCTGGTGGAATCCGGTTGCCAGGCGCGGGAGAGGAGTCCGCCGGCCAGCACCCCGCCAATCCGCCCCACCGCGACGGCGCGGCCGCCATCATCTCCGCGGACAAGGAACGTGTATTTCATGGCGTGCCCGATCCGCGCCCACAACTCCGTGCGCCCGGAAGCAAAGTAGCGCGGATCTTCGCGCAGAGCCATGCCGATCCCCATGCGTGTTGTCTCTTCTATAGCGTTTTGCGCAAAACGGGAAGCGTAGCGCCGGCCATATCCCTCCATGCCCTGCCGCCACTCATGAGGAATATCCAGCCACTGGTGAAATCCCGCCGACGCCGCCGAAAACAGGACAGGCTGGGGGCCATACGAAGTAACCAGGTACAATTTGAGTTTCTGCTTCGTACTCAGTGGAAGCGGCGCCTGCTGCGCCATCAGGGACAGCGCCGGCAGCAACAGGAGAACGCCGGCGAAGGTGGCTGGTCTGATCATCCGGCGTTCATTCCGAGCCGGATCTGTACGAGTTCCACGGTGCGGGCCGGCTCGGGGATGCGCAGGACATCAAAGCCCGCGGCCCTGCCGCTGGCCAGGCCCGCCTCGCTGTCCTCCACTACCAGCGCATGGCGAACGCCGAGCGTCGCCGCCGCTTTCCGATACGGCTCCGGATCCGGCTTGTGGTGCGTCACGTCCTCTCCGAACACGGTGACGGAAAGATGGTCCAACAGTCCTCCGGCTTCGAGTACGGGCCGCACTTCTGAACCGCGGCTCGAGGAGACAACCCCCACGCGGTACCCCTTCAAAGACCGGACAAACTCCACCACACCGGGGGCAAAAGGCAACTGCCGCCGGATCTCTTCGCGAAACAACTCCGTCTTGGCGTCATAGCACGCGTAGATCTGTTCCACGGTCACCGGACGGCTCGCGCGCGAGACCAGATCCTCCGCCATCTTCCTGTCGGAAATACCGATATAGTGCCGGTGGTAATGCTCCCACTCGAGCGGGATGCCGAGGGGATGAAGAACCTTCCGCCAGCATGCGAAATGGATGGGCTCGCTGTCGACCAAAACTCCGTCGAAATCGAACAGTACGGCTTCGTACGACTCTGCCATCCGCTACCGCGCAAACTGAACGGACTGGATCATCTGGTCAAAAGCGCCCTGCGCATGGGAATACTCCGCTTCCGGAGAAATCAGGATCATGTAGAACAGTCCCTGGGGATGCCGCGCCGTAATAATGGCGTCCACTTCCCTCTGCCCCTGGTAGGAAGATTGGGAGTAGAACACGTTCAGCAGCGCGGGAGCGCCGGAGAGTTGAAAGCTCCTTTGCCTCTGGCCGCTCTGCTGCATGGTCTTGTTGTTTTGCAAAATCTGGTTAAGGTAATCCTTCGTGCTTTGTTCGAGGTCGGAATTGGACGCCTGCCGCACGCCGATAATCGCCCCATATCCGATCTCCGCGCTGCCGTTCGACTGCACGATGCCTTCTCTCGAAGCCACGGTAATTTCGTTCGACTGCCCCTGCTGAATGATTTCCCAATTGGCCGGGTAGGAAAAGGCGAGCCCGCCGCTGCGGTACTGCTTGGTTTGTGCCGAAGGCCTGGCGGTAGCCGGGTTCCCCGCGTTGCGGAAGTCAGTATTCGCCTTCTTCGGCACGGGGAGGGATTTCACAATGCCCTGCTCGCGCTGCAAGCGGGCCGTGTCGCCCTTGGAATACTCTCTCGCCGGCATCAGTTTGATCTCCGCCTCCACCGCTTTCACGCGGTTCCCCGGGCTCGGATGGTCGGAAAGGAACTGCGGGATCGAACGCCCCGAACTCTTTTCTTCCGCCTCCAGTTTTTCAAAGAAGCGGGCCATCTCCACCGGATCGTATCCGGATTTCGCCATGATCCGCGTGCCGAGCAGATCGGCTTCGCTCTCGGCGTTTCTGGAAAACTTCAGCAGAAGAGAGTTGGCGCCCAAACCGGCGCCTAGCTGTGCGAGTTGCCCCAACAAACCGCCCCCCAGCAAGGAGCCTCCCAAGCCGAACATCAACTGAACGGCCTGCGCCTTGGTTACCTGAGAAGTCCCGTGGCGCAAGGCGACGTGGGAGATCTCGTGCGCGAGCACCCCTGCCATCTGCGCCTCATTTTCGGCTGCCGAAATCAGCCCCGTATGCACAAACGCCGGTCCCCCGGGGAGGGCGAACGCATTGATGGACTTGTCGTAAACAACCTTGAAAGAATAGGGGAACTGGCCCGCTTCGGGCTGTGAGGCCAGTTTTTTCCCGATGCCCCCGATGTAATCCGTCAGTTCGCGATTATCTACAATAGCGACCTGCTTCTCCACCTCCGCGGCTGCTTCCTTCCCCAGTTGGACATCCTGCTGTGGGGAGAACAGATTCCACCCGGGCTTCAGCACCCGCTGTTTTTGGGCGTAGGCCGGCCCTGTTGCCAGAACCAAGAAACAGGCAATGATACCGAGTCTTCGCATTCCGCCTGACCTCCTTCGCAATCCTCACACCTCAGGCTATGAGCCCCTGTAACAGGCCTTCAAACCCTACAGCCTCGTATCTCTTCAGTATAATAGCTTCATGTTGAAGCCCACCGAAAAAATCTGGCATAACGGGTCCTTCATTCCGTGGGACGAGGCGAAAATCCACGTCCTCTCGCATACCGTCAGCTATGCGAGCGCGGTATTTGAAGGCATCCGTTGCTATCACACGCCGTCCGGCCCCGCCGTTTTCCGGCTTCGGGAGCACGTACGGCGAATGGTGGATTCCGCCAAGGTTTACCGGATGGACATTCCCTTCGCCATCGATACGCTGGCTGACGCGATGGTGGAACTGGTGCGCGTGAACAAACTCGAATCCTGTTATCTGCGCCCCATCGCCTTGCGCGGCTACGGAGAGATGGGCGTTCTTGGCATTAAGAACCCCACGGAGGTTTACATCGCCTGCTGGGAATGGGGCCAATACCTGGGCAGTGAGGCGCTGGCGCAAGGCGTGGATGTGTGCATTTCCTCCTGGAAGCGGATTGCTCCGAACACGCTCCCGGCGCTCGCCAAGGCTGCCTGCAACTACATGAACTCACAGTTGATCCGCATGGAGGCGCACACCAACGGCTATGCGGAAGGAATTGCGCTGGACGAGGCGGGCTATGTCAGCGAAGGGTCCGGAGAGAACATCTTTGTGATTCGCGACGGCAAAATCCACACCCCTCCCTTGGGCGCCTCCGTGCTGCCCGGCATTACGCGGGACTCCGTCATCAAACTCGCCCAGGAAGCGGGTATCCCGCTCGTTGAGACCATTATTCCCCGCGAGATGCTGTACATTGCCGACGAGGTCTTCTTCACGGGCACGGCGGCGGAGATCACGCCCATCCGCTCCGTGGATCGCATTCAGGTAGGCAGCGGAAGCCGCGGGCCGATCACCGAAAAACTACAGAAGGAATTTTTCTCGATCATCAACGGAACGACGCCGGACCGCCATGGATGGCTCACGCGCATTCCCGTGGGTCAACCCGTGATCGCCTGAGAAGTCTCCCATCATTCCCTCCGCGCGCGGTTCCGTCCGGGCGCCGGAGCAGTGTGGTCACTGAAGGGATTGGTGTGTTTGGAGGGAATCGCATCAATCCCGCGGGCGCTCGGAAGACGGCCACCTCCCCCGAGATCACCCATCTCCCGAACACCCGCAGAGGATCTTCATCTTTTCTACCAGCGGCCGCCATGGCGCGTCCACAGGAATCGCAGTCTTCCCTGCCCCTTTCCACAACTTCTTTTTGCAGTACCATCAGTTGTTTAGCCCACCCCCGCTGTGGGTATCCTGTGAATAAAACATCCGCGGAAGGATTTGTATCTCACTTATGAATATTCATGGCATTGACGCCTTCAGCCGCGAGGCGATCGAGGTGCGTTTCGAGAAGGCAATCACCGGAGCCGATCCGCTGCTGGCCCGGCCCGAAGGAAAACTGCCGCTCCTCGCCCCCGGTTGGGTGGAGTTGCAGGTGAACGGCTTCGCTGGAGTGGATTACTGCAATCCGGCGTGCTCCCTGGAGGATATTGACCGTTCGTTGCGCGCGCAGTTCGCTACCGGCGTCACGCGGCTGCTCGCCACCATCATTACGGGCGGCGAACAGGAAATTACCGGGTCCCTCCGCAATCTCGTCAATGCGAGGGAGCGTCTTCCGCATGGCCATGCCATCGAAGGCTTTCATGTGGAAGGTCCGCATATCTCACCCGAGGACGGGCCGCGCGGCGCACACCCCGCGCGCTGGGTCCGTCCGCCCGATGTCGATGAATTTCACCGCTGGCAGGAAGCCGCGCGCGGCCATATCCGCCTTGTCACCGTCTCTCCCGAATGGCCGGAAGCGCCTCGCTATATCGAAGCCCTGGTGAAAGAGGGAATCGTGCTCAGCATCGGCCATACCAAAGCCACCAGCGAGCAGATAGAGGATGCCGTCCGCGCCGGGGCGACCAAGTCCACACACCTCGGCAACGGAGCCCACGCGGTCCTCGCCCGCCATCCCAACTATATCTGGGATCAACTCGCCAATGACCGGCTTGCGGCCGGCTTCATCGCGGACGGCTTCCATCTCCCCGCCAGTTTCCTCAAGTGCGCCATCCGCGCCAAAGGCATCGAGCGCTCCATCCTGGTCACCGACGCCGTCTCGCCCGCCGAATGCCCCCCGGGCGATTACCGTCTGGGGGAGGTCGACGTCGAGTTACTCCCGGAAGGACGTGTCGTGATGAAGGGAGGCATGCGCCTGGCTGGCTCTGCGCTGCGCATGGATACCGCGATCGGCAACACGATTCGCATGGCGGGGGTTTCCCTCGCCGATGCGCTCACGATGGCTTCGCGCAATCCGGCGCGGGCAGCCCGTATCGCCAACCGCCAGCGGGGCCTTGTTGCCGGAGAACGCGCCGATGTCGTGGAATTCGAATATGACGCCGAATCTCACAAAATTCACGTTCTTCGCACCTGGATTTCCGGAGAAATCGTCTACCAGGCCTGAACATCTTTCCATCCAAACAACACTACTCAACCCACGGAACTTAGATTATGATGGGCTGCGACGGTGTGAAGGGCGAGGCGCGTTCCGGAAGGAATCTTCACCGCATCGCCTTTGGTGAGAGCCTGATGGGCGCCGCCGGCGGCCGCGCCGATCTTCTTCGTTTCGGACTTGCCTCCGGTGGCCGTCTTGCCATCATGGCTGATGGAAACCAGCGCCAGCGACAACCCGGGCTTGCCCGTGAGTTTACCGGCCTTTTTCACTTCCGGCGGCTTCCTCTGTACATCGGCGCCACGCGGCAGCACCGTCTTGCCGTCCAGCATTACGGGCTCATCCAGGCTTCCGCGAAACACCTGACCCATGTGAGTCATGCGAACCATGATCGCTGCTCGCCCGGGAATCTCCTTCGCCCGCGCAATCGAGGCCGGCAGAAACAGAATGTACTCTTTTTGTCATCCTGCAAAATTCTCCTTTCCCGCCGGACGCACGCCGCCACGCGCATCGTCGCAGGTTCTTTCGCGCGGCGCCGCCGGCGGTAAAACTTTCCATGCCCGCCGCCGCGCGGACGGAAATGTTTTCCCAAACTATCTCTGAAGTAATTCCTACCCGATTGAAAATGCGGCGCTTACATATTTGGCATGCGGCGTGCACATACAAGGGCACGGGGAGAAAGGCAGGCAGGCGGCAAAGGGCCAACTGCCTCGAGCAGCTTGCCTGTCTCCATTACTTCAAGTACGTCGAGCCTACAAGCCCACGAACAATTAAAGGAGAGCCCAGACCATGAACGCCGTTAGTGTGTCCGAAGAGAAACCCAAAGAGTCCCGGTTTACCCTTGCCGGTGTTGCCGCCGTTATCCTCGGCGCAACTCTCACCTTCGGCAATATCTACCTGCTGAACAAGACCGGCCGGTTGGAAACTCAGCTCAGGGACCTGCGCGGTGCGGTGCGGACGGAGTTGACCAATCTCCAGCACGATACCCTCGCCACCACGTCGGAAAACAGTAAGGCACTTGCCGAGATGCGGCAGCTTCTCGATGAGGCCGGATCACGCAACAAACAGGCCGCCACGCAGGCGACGCTGCTCGCCAGGCGCTACTCCGATCAACTGGCGAAAAAGATTGAGTTGCAGGAAAAACAGGTCTCCGAGCAACACCGGCAGCTTGTCGCCCAATTGGGAGAGATCACGCAGAGCGCCAGCCAGACTAATCAGAAGGTTTCCGGCATCGCAACGGAAGTCACCGGCGTAAGATCCGATGTCGCCGAAACCAGGTCGGCGCTGGACAAGACCCTCGGCGACTTGCGCAGTGTACGGGGCGACCTCGGCGTCCAGAGCGGGCTCATCGCCACCAATGCCAAAGAACTGGCTGCCCTGAAGGCTCTCGGCGAACGGAGCTACTTCGAATTTCAACTCCCCAAAACCAAATCGCCCCAGCGGATCGGCGACGTTGCGGTCCAACTCAAGAAGTCCGATACCAAGCGCAACCGGTACACCATCGAGTTGATCACCAATGACAAACGCGTGGAGAAAAAAGACCGCACCATCAACGAACCGGTTCAGTTTTATATGGCCAAGGCGCGCCTGCCTTATGAGATCGTCGTGAACGAAGTGCAGCGCGACCGTATCATCGGTTACCTCGCCGCGCCGAAGGTCCGCGATATGCGTTAGTGCCTGTCTGTCTATCGAGTCTACTGTCCGCGGGTTAACTTCCCTTCCGCCGCTTCGTTTCGAACGAAGCGGCGCTTTTTTATGCTTGGCCCGCCGCCCTCTCGATTTCCGGCTCCGCCGCATTTTCGTTGAAGCTGTACCCGAATCCGCGCACCGAACGGATGAACGCCGGGTTGGCGGTGTCCGGCTCGATCTTCTGCCGCAGGCGAAGGATGTAGACGTCCACCGTACGGTCCGTGACGGCGCGGTCATGGCCCCAAACCGCGTCGAGCAACTGTTCCCTGCTGAACACCACGCCGGGACGGCTCATGAGAAACTCGAGGAGCCGGAACTCGGTCGCCGTCAGGGCCAGCGGTTCGCCGTTCAGGCGCACGCGGCAACTGTTGCGGTCCAGTTCCAGCCCGGCGGCCTTCAGCGAGCGGGTGAAGGTCTGCCGGCCGCGGAACTGGATCTTGATGCGCGCGACCAGTTCCCGGATGAAGAATGGCTTGACTATATAGTCATTGGCGCCAAGTTCCAGCCCCACGATCCGGTCGGTTTCCGCGGCCCGCGCGGTAAGGAAGATGACTGGAATGTGCGCCAATTCGGGATGAGACCGGATTCCCTTGCAGATATCCAATCCATCGGAATCCGGCAGCATGATGTCGAGAAGAATGAGATCCGGCCGCTCCCGGCGGCAGAGATCGATAGCTCCCTTGCCAGTCTGGGCGCCCACCAGCGCGAACCCCTCCTTTTCCAGGTTGTACTTCAGAAGCGCGTACAGATCGGCGTCATCTTCGATCAATGCGATTCTCTTCATCTCTTAATAACCTTACGCCGGCAATCATTACAATCACATTACGAAACGGTTAACTGTCCTTGAAGATAGCTGTTTTCCGGCAACCCCAGGTCGTGGACGGGAAGACTGAAGAAAAATGCCGATCCCTGCCTCGGCTTGCTCGAAACGCGCACCTCCCCGCCCATGGCTTTCGCCAGATGTTTCACAATCGCCAGACCGAGGCCCGTCCCTCCCAGTTCCCGGGAGCGTGCTTTGTCCACACGATAGAAACGCTCGAAGATGCGGGGAAGATCCTCTTCCGGGATGCCGATTCCCGTGTCGGTGACCGAGATTTCCACATAGTCCGGAGTTCCCTCGGCTGGGCGTCCGCTAATCACGATCGCTCCCTCCGCCTGCGTGTACTTGATCGCGTTGTCGAGAAGATTGCTCAGTATCTGATGCACGGCCTCGGCATCGCAGAACACCTCGGTAGCCGTATCAGGCGGGTCGACTCGAAGCACGATCCCCTTCTTGTCCGCGATCGGGCGCATCGCATCCACGCTATCGTGAATCAGCTTGTGCACGTAGTACGAGGCGAACTGAAACTTCTGCGTCTTCAACTCGATGCGCGACAGCGTGAGAAGATCCGAGGTGAGGCGTCCCAGCCGCTCCGCGTTCTGCCGGATGATCGAGAGAAACTTGAGGTTGATGCCGTTGTCATGAACGGCCCCATCGAGCAGCGTCTCGGTATAGCCCTGGATCGAAGCGAGCGGCGTCCGCAACTCGTGGGAAACGTTGATGACGAAGTCCTTGCGCACGCGTTCCAGTTTCTCGAGTTCGACGTGCTCTTTTTGGAGTTGTTCCACCGTGTGTTGCAGCTTTTCACCGGTATCGTTCAGCTTGCGCTCGAGGATGCCCAGTTCGTCCGTCCCTGTCTTCTTCAGCCTTGCCTCGAACTGCCCGTCGGCGAGCTTTCCCGCGTATTCAATAATGGCGCCCAACCGCGCCGATACGTACCGCGCAATCAGCGCCGCCAGAATCATCGCCGGAATAGAAGCGATCCCGACGGCCGCAAGCAACTGCCCGCGGATAGCATCGGCGCCCGTGCGCACCTCGGCCACCGGCACGGCCAGACGCAGCGCGCCCGCCTCCACCGGCAGGGCGACGTAAAGAAAGGGAATTCCGAGTGTCGGGCTGCGGCGCAACGCCGAACCGGCGCGCCCCGCGAGCGCTTCCAGAATCTCCGGCCTGTGCCCGTGATTCTCCATTTTGGCCGCGTCGGCTTCCGAATCCCGAATCACAGCCCCGTTCCTGGCGATCAAAGTCAGCCGGCCGCCCAGAGCCTTCGCCATCGCATGCCAGGATTCGTCGCTTTCGCTCTTGAATTTGCCGTTCAGGACAGCCTCCAGCAGTTTGCCGCGCGCCGTCAGATCGCGAGTCAGGCTATCGATATAGGTACGTTCGGCGACTTTCGATGCCAACACGTCCACGGCAAGCACAGCCACCACCAGGATGCTGAGCACCGCCAGAATCAGACGGAGAAAGAGGCGTCCGGTCAAGTTACCATTCTAGCGGTAGAGACGCTGCAGTTGGATGTATTTCAGCACTGCCGGCGGCAGTTCCCCCGGCGACTCGGCGGCCGCCAGTTTCTGCCGGATCTCCGAACTCGAGACCGGCAGGGCCAGCGTTTCGAGCCGGTGCACCCGCGCATGCGGCGGAGCCTGGTAGTCGTGCCCGGGCCGCGTCACCACGATAAATTCCACCACCTCCATCACTTCCGCGGCGCGATACCATGTCCCGATCTCCGCAAACGCGTCCGCCCCGATGAGGAAGAACAATCTGTCGCCGGGCGCCAGCGTAGCCCTTACCTTGTGAATGGTATGGAAGGAATAGCTCTTCTTCGACCCTTCCTCCAGCCGGGAGGCCACAAAACGCGGATCGGCCGCGCAAGCCAGTTCCACCATGGCGTACCGGTGATCATAGGGTGTGGTTGTCTCCGTTTTGTGCGGGGGATTCGCGGCGGGCACGAACAACACCCTGTCCAGGTGAAACTCATCGGCTGCCTCCCGCGCTACCGTCAGGTGGGCTGAATGGATGGGGTCGAAGGTGCCGCCAAATATTGCGACTTTCAAGTTTTCCGAGTCTGCTCCGGCGAATTGGGAAAAACCTCAAGGTAACATAAGAAGGTCAATATGTTCGAACTTTCTCATCCCGATGTCGAGCGCGTCCTGCGCTTCGCGCTCGAGGAGGATATCGGCGCGGGCGACATCACCACCCGGTCCACGGTCCCCGAATCCAGACAGGCCGAAGGCCGCTTCTTCGCCCGCGAACCCCTCGTCCTCGCCGGCGTGGAACTGCTGCCCCGCATCTACGGCTTGCGGGGCGGAGTGGAGCGCCTGGAACTGCACCGCCGCAGCGGCGATTCTCTTTCGCCCGGCGATTGCCTGGCCACGGTGCGCGGCAAAGCGTGGACCCTCCTCGAATGTGAACGCACAGCGCTCAACTTCCTCCAAAGACTCAGCGGAGTCGCCACGCTCGCCCATCAATACGCCGATGCCGTGAAGCATACCCGCTGCCGCATTCTGGATACCCGCAAGACCACCCCCGGGCTGCGCCGTCTCGAGAAACTGGCGGTAGCCGCCGGCGGCGCCGTAAACCACCGCATGGGACTGTTCGACGCCATCCTCATCAAGAACAACCACATCACCGCCGCCGGAGGTGTCCGCGCCGCCCTCGAACGCGCGATGCCCGCGGGTGTCCCTGTCGAAATCGAAGTCCGCACTCGCGAAGAACTCGAGGAAGCCCTCCGCCGCGGGGCCACGCGCCTTCTTCTCGACAACCTCGCTCCCCCCGAAGCCGCCGAATGGATCCGCTTCATCAACGGCCGCGCCACGGTGGAACTCTCCGGCGGCATCACGCTCGAAACCGTCCGGGCCTACGCCGAAACAGGCGCGGACTTCATCTCCTGCGGAGCCATCACCCACTCCGCCCGCGCCATGGATCTGAACTTCCGGATAGAACTCGATGCCATTTGACGCCGATTCCGTCGCCGAACAACTGCCCGGCCGGATGATCCTCTGGCTTGAACAGACCGGCTCCACCATGCTCGATGCCGCGCGGTTAGCCGACGCCGGCTGCCCCTCGGGAACCGTGGTCGGCGCTGATTTGCAAACCGCGGGCCAAGGCCGCCAAGGCCACTCCTGGCATTCGGAAAAAGAGAGCGGCTTGTATTTTTCTCTGGTCCTGCGCCTTTCCCTTCCCGCCGGGCGCCTTCCCATCCTCACCATGGCCATGGGGCTGGCCGCCGCGGAGACCATCGCGGAGCATTGCGGGATCGCCGTCGACCTTCGCTGGCCCAACGACGTGTTGGCGGGCGGGAAGAAAGTATGCGGCATTCTCGTCCAGCAAGCCCGTAATGCCCTCATCTGCGGAGTGGGGCTGAACGTCAACCAGCAAATGTTTCCCCCGGACCTCGCTCCCATTGCCGCCTCGCTCCGCATCGCCGCCGGACGCGATTTCTCCCGCGAAGCGCTGTTCATCGGCCTGCTGTCCTCCATTGACCGCCACGCCGCGATCCTCGTCGAACAGGGCAGGCAGGCGGTCCTCGACCTGTTTACGCAGGCCTCCTCCTACGTGCGCGGGCGGCGGGTCGTAGTCGACCAGGGAGGCGAAACGCTGTATGGAATCACGGAGGGGATGGATGCGGACGGCTTCCTCATCCTCCGCCGCGACGATGGCGCCCGAACGCTCATCCTCGCCGGCGGCGTCCGTCCGGTTTGAAGGAAGAAAGGACCCTGTATGCTCCTCGCGCTCGATGTCGGCAACACGAATGTCACCATCGGCATCTTTCATGGCGATACGCTCACTCATCACTGGCGGCTGCGCACCGTGCGGGAACAAACAGCCGACGAATGGGGAATCCTGTTGCGCAATCTGTTCGCGCTGAGCAGCCTTTCTTTCGATGGAATCAAGGGCATCATCGTTGCCAGTGTCGTGCCCATCGTGGACGCCGACCTCGCCCGCATGGCCCAGAGCTATTTCCATACGGAGGCCGTCTTCGTCACTCCACAAACGGACACCGGCGTTGCCGTTCTATACGACAATCCCAGGGAAGTCGGCGCGGACCGCGTTGTGAATGCCGTCGCCGCCTTCCACAAGTATGGCGGCCCCTGCATTGTTGTGGACCTCGGCACCGCCATTACATTCGATGCGGTGACGGCGGCCGGAGAGTATCTGGGAGGGATCATTTGTCCAGGCATTGGAATCTCCATCGGAGGCCTCTTCGCCAAAACCGCGCGCCTGCCCATGGTCGATTTCCGCGAACCGGAAAAGCTGATCGGCTCCAACACCGTGGGCAGCATCCAGTCCGGACTGTTTTACGGAACAATCGGAATGATTGACGGTATCCTCGACCGCATGAAAGACACCATGGGCGAGCATGCGAAGACGATCGTCACCGGCGGACAGGCCTCGCTCATCACCGGAGCTTCCCGCCATTCGCTCCAACTGGACGAGGATCTCACGCTGGAAGGGCTGCGGTTGATATGGCAGAGGAGATGACCCAGGCCGGGGAACACTGGCCTTCGAACTACTTCAACTACTTCACGGAAATTGAGGAGCACTTCCAGCGCGCCCGCGGCACAAGCCTCTTCCTGCTCTCCCCGCTTGATTGGGCTCTCATAGAAACCTGGAAAAACGGCGGCGTTCCGCTTGAAGCGGTGATTCGCGGCATCGACGCCGCATTCGCCAAGTGGCGCGGCCGCAAGAGTAAAATCCAGCAGGTGAACTCCCTCGCCTACTGCGCCCAGGCGGTGCTCGAGGAAGCGAAGATCCTCGCTAATGCGGGTCCTGCTCCACAGCGCGAGCCCGAGGCGCCCTTCTCCGCGTCCGAACTCGAGGCTTACCTCACCGGAAACGCCCGCCAGTTGCGCGAGTGCGGCCGGGCGGCTTTCCACGAAATCGCGCTTGCCCTCGACCGGCTCGCCGGCGAATCAGGCGACTACCTCCGGCGGCTGGAAGAACTCGAGCAGCGCCTCGCCGCCCTCGAGGACAAACTACTCGCCCTTGCGCGTTCGGAACAAACAGAGGAGGATTTGTTTCAGGCCCGCCGCGAACTCGATTCCTACCTCCGGCCTTACAGGGGCAAGATGTCGGCCGAGCAGTTGACGATGCTCGAGAAGCAGTTTCTCGACCGCGCGCTATTCGAAAAAATGGGGGCGCCGCGGTTGAGCCTGTTCTATCTGCACTGAGGCGCGCCCCGCCGGGCGCACGAGTCCGTCAGTTCTCAGAAAATGGCTCGTCAGGTCGCATCATTCCTGGATCCTTGGGTTGGGAACAGCCCCATGCCGCCCAGAGCGGGAAACTCTCCAGCCGTCGCGTGTCCCCGAGCACACGCCATGTCACCTCGCACACAGCCATTCCCCTCGGACCTGCTTCAAAATACAACACTTTTCATCTGGCTATCCTCCTTCATTCCACAAGGCGTGACACGCGCTACAAACCTCCTGACAATCCTGGCCCTCACCGCATTCCCGGTCTTCCCGGCAGACCGCCGCATCCTCATCAGCATTGCTGGCCGCAAGATCCTGCTGCTTGAGGACGGCCACGTCCTGAAGGTCTACGATATCGCGGCCGGTAAGCCGTCCACGCCCTCTCCGCAAGGCGAGTTCCGGATCGTCAACCGCATCGCGAAGCCCGCCTGGTACGCCTCCGGCAAAGTAGCGCCGCCCGGACCACGAAATCCGCTCGGTACACGCTGGCTGGGGCTGAGCGCGCCGGGGTACGGCATCCACGGCACGAACAGTCCAGGCTCCATCGGGAAGGCGGCTTCACATGGCCGCGTCCGCATGCGCAATCGCGATGTGGAGGAGTTGTTCCAACTCGTGGAGGTGGGGGATGCGGTCGAACCGCGGGGGCCCGGAGCGCCCTGGCCGCGATGAGTCCCGCGGCCGCCGGCGAATGAAGGAGAGAAAAATGCTGTTTGCAAACTATCTGTTGTTATCCACGGGTATCGGATTGCTTCTGGGCGCGGCTGGCATCCTTCTCCACGACCTTTACGTGATTTTCAGAACGCGGGGAACAGGAACCGTCCGCGAGCGGGGACACCTCGCCCTTTCCCGCCGCAACCGTAACCCTCGAATCCTTGCATTGGCGCACCGCCGGGAAGTTGGCGGCGATAGCGGTGATTCCGCTGCTACTCGGCCTCGGCATCACCGTCATCCGCGGCGGCGAGGCGGCGGTGCGCATCAGCCAGATCTCCGGCACACATCCGGGCACGCTTTACCCGGGCGT
>JAIXKK010000153.1 GCA_026954325.1 Bryobacterales bacterium
GCATTACGGTCTTTACGACACCGTCGTTGCAAAGGACTGGTAAGCAGGATTGCCCTGCAGCGGCACGTTGTGACTCGCAGAGCCGCGCAGAGACCGCGGGCCGATGAATTGGGGAACATGAATAAGTGTTCCTTGGAGGCAGGTATGTGTCCGGCCAAAGGCTATTATTCGATCATTCAGTACTGCCCCGACCCTTCGCGGCTGGAGGCCGTCAATGTCGGAGTAGCGCTCTTCTGTCCGGAGATGCGCTGGCTGAAAGCGCGGTTCGGGAGGCGAAAGACGCGGATCCGGCAGCTTTTCGGCGCGCAGGATTGGGAATTCGTCGCCCTGCAACAAACCGCGATTGAGGCACGGTCTCTGAAGGAGGGGCGCGCCTTCGAGCGGCTGGAGGATTTCGAGGCGTATATATCCCGAAGAGCGAATGCCCTTACGTTGACGGCTCCCCGATCCGTGAAGGTGGAGGACCCGGAGGCGGAATTGGAGCATCTGTTGCAGCGGCTGGTTGGGGCAGGCGAAAGAACCGCACCACGCGTTCCGAGTCCGGCACGGGAACTGGGCAGCAAGCTACAACAGGCCGGGGCCGCGCCCATGCTGCGAGATGTTGTTGTCCGTCCGCCGAATCTACCCAGACCGATCAAAGCGCCGTACGCCTATCAGAACGGGCGGCTGAATCTGATTGAGCCGATGCAACTGGAAGGCGAGACGCCGATGGCTGTGTTCCGAAGGGTGAGTGTTCGTGCGGTGGAAGGCGGGTTGCTAGCCGACTACACGGATCCGCAATACGGAAAGGTGGGGCTGGTGGTGGTAGCGAAATTCGGACCGGCGCAGCAACAGGAGCAAGAGACCGCGGCCACGGTTTTCGAGAGGCATAACGTTCCCATGTACACTTTCGACGAGTTGGAGCCGCTGATCGAAGATATGCGCCAACACGCGGATTGAGTGAGCGCCAATCCGCATGAAATTCCGCATCGCCGACACCTTTACGGATAGTCTTGCCCGGGTGACGGGCGAGGAGCGGAAGGCGGTCAAGACAACCGCTTTCGATCTTCAGTTGAACCCCGCGCACCCGAGCCTGCAGTTTCACAAGCTGGACAAAGCAAGGGACAAGCGGTTCTGGCCGATCCGGGTGCCGAACGATCCGCGGGTGATCGTCCACCGGACGGGATTTGCCGGCGGATGTACGAGGCGAACTTCGGGAAGGCGCGTATCGCGGACCGGGAGACGATTCAGCAGGTCATCCTTGAGTGCTTCCGCGGCGGCGGAGGGGCACAAGTTCACGCCACAATTCCTGGTGACGGAATGGGAGCAGGTTGTGGATGCCTGGCAATTGGGGACGTGGGAGGAGTATCGCGATGTGGTCCGGTTGGGGCGGAAGACGCGGCTAAAGGAGGGACAGCGCGCGCTGCGTTGGGGAATCTTCGAGCGGGTTCGTGGGGAACTACGGGCGAGAGAATGGGTGACGAAAGCTGAGATGTTCCGCCGAGCCGCCAGCCGCATGGCGCAGGGCGCTCATGCTGTGTTCGAGTACGCAGTCGTGGACGAAGCACAGGATGTGAGCGTGCCCCAACTGCGTTTCCTGGCAGTGTTGGGCGCGGGCCGAGCGAACGCCCTTTTCTTTGCGGGGGACGCGGGGCAGCGCATCTTCCAACAGCCGTTTTCGTGGAAATCGCTGGGGGTGGATGTTCGCGGACGATCGCACACGCCGCGCATCAATTACCGAACTTCTCACCAGATTCGTACGAAAGCGGACCGGCTGCTGGGAGCGGAGGTGCCGGACGTGGACGGGAATGCGGATGAGCGTAAGGGGACAGTGTCCACATTCAATGGTCCACCGCCGGAGATTGTAGTTGCGAAGAGCCGGGAAGAAGAGATTCAGGTGGTGGGGAGATGGCTGAGCGCGAGGTCAGGAGAGGGGATTGTCCCGCACGAAATTGGGGTTTTCGTCCGTTCCGCGGCGCAGTTGGAGCGTGGCGAAGCCGCGCTGCAAAGGGCGAATCTCCCCTTTAAGGTCAAGCGGCAAGGCGTCCGCCAGTTCGATGCATCTGGCGAAAGGGCTGGAGTTTCGCGCCGTGGCGGCGATGGCCAGTGACGACGAGGTCATTCCGCCGCGGGAGCGCATCGAATCAGTGAGCGACGACAGCGGCCTGGAGGAGGTATACAACACGGAGCGCCATCTTTTATACGTGGCTTGCACTCGGGCAAGGGATCACCTGCTGGTTACGGGCGCGGCGCCGGAATTTTTGGACGATTTACGGCCGGGCGCGCAGTGACCTGAAGAGTAAGAGTCCTGCCTGCTACCTGACCTCGTCGCGGCAATAGAGTTGCGCCGAAAGACGAACTTCCGATCCTCGCCAGCGTTATTGAAGGGAACCCTGGACCGATTCGGCCCCAAAGAACGAGCATGCCGCCCTCGGAGCGGATCGTCGCCGGCGCCGAGATCTGGCCGGCAAGCCCGGAATCCGTGGGACGCGTCCCGCCGTCGAGTTCATTCTGGGACTCCCGGCCGCCACCCGGCTCCAATGTAACGGTAGTCCTCATTTCCACACCATGCCGGCCGGTCCGCCGCTGTCAAGATCCCGTCGGGAGAACGGGTTGAGAGGCCCGCGCGGCCTCGCCGCTACGTCGCCGCCGCTGTTCCTTCCTCCACGCCCGATTGTCCGCTCCGGATTCGATCCCGCGACTGAAAGAACACCGCCAATAACAGCAGAATCACGAAGGAGCACGCGGAGGAGGCGAGCCAGAATGCCCGCCAGTTCCGCCCTTGCGAAGTGGTAAAGAAATCCACCGTCCATCCGGATAGCAGCGAGCCGAGGAACATCCCCAAGCCGTATGTCAGGAACATGATAAAACCCTGCGCCGTCCCGCGCAGGCGCCGCGGAGCCTGCTGGTCGGTATACAACTGGCCGGTCATAAAGAAGAAATCGAAGCAGATGCCATGCAGCACGATCGCGCCATAAAATAGCCACATGAGGCCGCCCGCATTTCCGAACGCCAGCATCGCGTACCGCACTGACCATGCGGCCAGCCCCAGCAGCATGATCGGCTTGAGCCGGAGATGCCGGAAGATATACGGCATCAGCAGCATCATTACGATCTCCGCCACCTGGCCGAGGGTCATCTTGCCCGCCGCGTTGGTTACCCCCGAGGCATTCAGATAAGCGTTGGTGAACGAAAAATAGAACGTCAGCGGAATGCATGCAAGAACCGAAGCGATCACAAACACGGCAAACGGCCGGTCCTTCATCATCACGAGAGCATCGAGCCCGATGGCTGTCCGCCACGAGGCGGGGGCGCCCTTCGCCTTGGGGGGAGTGTGCGGAAGCGTCAAACAGTAGAGACCCATCACAACCGAAGCTCCAGCCGAGATGAGGAACGGCGTGGCCGAGCGTTCCATCGCCAGCGAACCGATGACGACGTTGATCACGATGTGCCCCAGCGTCGCGAACAGGCGGATGCGTGGGTAGTCCGACGCGGGATCGCTCACGTTGCGCAACGTCAGGGAATTGGTGAGAGCCAGGGTCGGGAAGAAGCACAGGCAGTAGGCGAGCATCAACAGATAAACGGCCGGGAACGACTTCGCCGTGGACACGAGATACAAGAGCACCGCGCCGGCCAGGTGCAGCGCGCACAGCACGCGTTCGGCGGCGAAGTACCGGTCCGCGATCAGCCCCACGAAAAAGGGCGAGATCATGCACGCCAGCGCCGAAGTCCCGAACACCGCTCCTGTCTCGGTCCCCGTGAAATGGAGCGTCAACGTCAGGTAGGTTCCGATGACGACGTACCACGATCCCCACACAACGTAGTTGAGGAACATCATCAGGCTGAGGCGCGGCGCAAGGGCTTTTGGCATCAGTGATGAGTGTACCCGACCGGGCGCCGCCATGCCCGGAGAGGCACGGGAAAACCAGGCTGCTGCTGAGTTGGATTCGAACCGCGGCTACTAATCTGGAGCCGTTCCATCATCGCGCCGTACGATTGGTTCCAAGAGCGACGAAAGGTTGCTGGTGGAGGGTCTGTAACCCAACTGAACTGAGATGCGCAACGCGGCTTCTTGTACCAACCGGGCGAATTGGAGGACGCCCGTGCCATTGATCAAAGACCGAGGCCCACTGGTGCTGATTGCACCGATAACCCTCTCACCTTGATCTTTGATGCCTGCAGCCACGCAGCGGACTCCTCGGGTTCCCTCTTCATTGTCCACCGCGTAGCCAACTTCGCGGATTCGGTGTAACTCCTCGCTCATTGCAGCAAGAGAGGTAAGAGTGTTTTCCGTGTATCGCTCGCGTTCCGTGTTGAAGATTCGCCGCAGATCTTCCGCGGGCCGATGCGCCAGCATTGCTTTCCCCAGTGCAGTGGCATGCACGGCGCGCCGTTCCCCGGCATCCGCAAACAGGTTCAAGGAGCGCGGCGGACCAATGCTATGAAGATATAGCACCATGTCGTTATCCCAGACCGCCAGATGCGCCATGGTCTTGGCGTCCCGTGCCAGATTATGCACCAACTCATACCCGCACCGATAGATTTTCGAATGCCGGAGATAGGCGGTACCCACCCAGAGAGCTGTCCCCGCCAATTGATAACGGCGAGTCGGCATGTCCTGCTCGACAAAGCCTCCGGCAATCAGAGTGGTTAGGAAACGGTGAGCCGAACTCTTCACGATCGAGAGTGCATTGGCAATCTCCGTCAAGCTGTACGCATACGGACTCCGCGCCAAGACGCGAAGTACCTCCAGACAGCGCAGGCTCGAGGACATAATGTTCCGGGTTGCGGAACCGTCCGTATCTTGTCCCGCATCTTGTCCCGCCCGCGCCCCAATCCTCACGGCAGGGAGACTGCGGGAATCTTGCGACCCTTGTCTCTTTTTTCTTGACATCTTTTGGCTACTACGATATCGTTCTCTGTGTTTATACCATGCGAACCGCAGTTCCGCAATGTGGAACTCTGTTCGCGAGTGTTACTCGACTGGACGGAACCGCCCCGAGCGCGGATTCTTGTCACGCATGAGGAGCTTGGAAATGTTTCCTTTGCGAATTGCAATTCTATTATCGGTTGCTTTCGTGGGTCTGGCGCAAGAGTTTCGCGCGACACTGCGAGGCGCGATCACCGACCCTTCGAATGCGGCCATCCCGGGCGCGGCTGTGACTCTGCGCAATCTGGACACTGGCGTTGAACGAAGCGATGTGGCCGACAGCACGGGGAACTACCTGTTCTCTTTCGTCGTGCCTGGAAGATACTCATTAACCGCCGCGGCGCAGGGTTTCAAGACGTATAAGCAGGACGAAATCTCTCTCAGCCTGAATCAGGTCGCACGCCTGGATGTGCAGTTGCAGTTAGGGGCGGCGGCAGACACCGTTTCCGTGACTGCCGATGTGTCCATGGTGCAGCCGGACTCCTCGTCCTTGGGAACGGTCATCGGCAGTAAAATCGTCGATACGCTACCAATGAAGGGGCACAGCAGTTTCCTGATGTTCAATCTGGCCACCGGCGTTACCACCAATCGCTACGGAGGCGATGGCCGGCCTAACGACTGGTCTACAAACATGCTTTTTCCTCCAAACGGCGCGCCGCTGGGCACTAGCGACGCCTCCGTGGATGGCGTACCCAATACACTCGATTTTAACCACGGCACCGGTCTTTCAGCTTGGGTCCCGGCCACTGAATCCGTCGCGGAATTCAAGTTACTGATGGGAACGCTGCCGGCGGAATACGGCCGATCGGGCGGGAGCATCATGAATGTGGTGATCAAATCAGGCACCAACGCGCTTCATGGATCATTCTATGACTACTTGCGGAACTCGGCACTGGATGCGAACCTGTTCTTTTCCCGGGGGCGCGGACAGAAACTGGCGGCGTTCGCAGCAAACACGTTTGGCGTCGGAGTGGGCGGGCCGGTATATTTTCCAAAGCTTTACGACGGCCGCAATCGCACTTTCTTCTATGCCAATTATGAGGGTGTCCGGGAAGGCAATGGCTTGAACAATACGAACAACGTGCCTACGGACAAGATGCGGGCCGGCAATTTTTCCGAAGTGAGCAGCCCGATCTATGACCCTTTCTCGGTTCAGACCATTGACAGCGCACCCATGCGGGCGCCGTTTCCTGGTAACGTCATTCCGGCCTCCGTGCAAGACCCCGTGGCCCGCAAGATCATGACGTATTACCCGGCGCCAAACAGCGTGGGCCCGAACCCTGCTACTCCTTGGGTGCAGAACTTTGTTTTTTCCGCGAAGTGGCCCCGTAACTACAACATGCTGGTTACGAAGTTCGATCATCAACTGAGTCCGCGGCACCAGACTTTTGCGCGTCTGAATTACGGCACGGCGCGCCTGGTCTATCCCTTTCAGTTCAATGGAATTGCAACACCGGGGGGCAATATTAATAACCGTCCCCACTTTGGCATTGGAGTCGGCGACACCTTCTCCATTAGCCCCGACAAGGTATGGGATTTCCGCTTGGGGTACACCCGCGGGATTGAACGCTTCCGGCCGTTCTCAGACGGCTTCAACCTGACGGAACTCGGTTTCCCGGCCTCATTTCAGAACCTGGTGCAGAGTCCGGCGTTTCCCACCGTCAGCGTGACCGGGTTCCAAGGCCTTGCCGGCAGTTATTACAAAGAGGATCCCTCCGATACCTGGTCCTTGCAATCCAGCATCTCGGTGCATCGGGGATCGCACCTTTTCAAAATCGGCGTCGACGCGCGCCTGATCCGGCTCAACATATTCGAGAACTATGCGCCATCCGCGGCATTCAGTTTCGGTCCCGTATCGACCGGAGGGCCCCGTGCCGATACACCGGTAAGCAACAGTGGTTTTTCACTCGCCTCCCTGTTGGTCGGATACGGTAGTGGCAGCATCGACACGAACACGGCGGTCTCGATGCAAAATCGCTACTACGGCATATACATACAAGATGATTATCGCGTCACTCCCAAGTTGACCCTCAACATAGGTCTCCGTTATGAATATCAGAGCCCCCGAACCGAACGTTACGACCGTACGACTCGTGGATTCGATAGTGCTGCTGCAAGTCCTCTACGCGTCCCTGGGCTGAACCTGCGGGGAGGCCTTCTGTATGCAGGGATCGGCGGGCAACCACGGGGATTGTACGATCCTGATTACCAGAATTTCGGGCCGCGCTTCGGGTTTGCTTATACCGTGACTTCGAAAACGGTGCTTCGCGGAGGATATGCCCTGAGCTACATTCCTGTGCTGACGCCGGTCAGTCCGACGGGGTTCAGCGTGACGACACCCTGGGTAAGTTCCACCGATGGCATCACCCCCAAGGACCTGTTGCGCAATCCTTTCCCGAACGGGGCGCTGCCGGCGCCGGGCTCTTCACAAGGCTTGGGCACCCTCGTCGGGCAGGCCGTCGCTTTCGTTTCACCCGGCGACCGCACCCCCATGTATCACAACTGGCAATTAAATCTGCAGAGATCGCTGCCTTCGCGTATGTTAATAGAAATGGCGTACGTGGGCAGCCGGTCGATCCGCATCTTTGGCGGGTCGGATTATCTTCCGGTGTTATCTGAACAATTAAATCAGCTTGACCCGAGTTTCTATGCGTTGGGGACCGGTCTTTTGGAACCGGTTTCCAATCCTTTCTTTGGGATCATTACCGCCGGCCCGCTGAGCGGCCGCACTGTGCAGCGCCAGCAACTGCTGCGGCCTTACCCTGAGTTCACCAATGTGACGCGGCAGGCGGCCGCCTTCGGTAACGGCGTTTATCATTCGCTACAGTTGAGGGTGGAGAAGCGCACGGCTCACGGAGTCACGGCGGTTGTGGCATACACCTATTCCAAAAACATTTCTGACATCAACATTGCGCAGAATGCCTATGACCGAAAGGCGGAGCGGGCCGTGAACGGCTTCGACGTGCCGCAGCGGCTAACCGCGTCCGTAAATTGGGATTTGCCTTTCGGCAAAGGCCGTCACTTCCTGCAGGGCGCATCGGGATTGTTGAATCAGGCAATCGGCGGGTGGGCGCTCACGACCATGAGCACCTTCCAGTCAGGCTTTCCGCTTCGGTTTGGACTTGCCAGCCCGAATCTGTATATCGCCGGCACTGGCTCTCAACGTCCCAACGCCGTCGGCGATCCGTTCGCTGGAATCAGCGGAAGCATCAGTTCGCGGCTGGGGCGGTATTTCAACACCACCGCTTTTGCGCAGCCCGCCCCATTTACGTTCGGGAACGCGTCTCCCTTGATTTCGAGCATCCGTAGTCCGGGTATGAACAACATCGATCTGACGTTATCGAAGAGCTTTCGGATTACGGAGCGCGCTCGTATGGAGTTCCGTGCTTCTTCGTATAATTTTCTCAATCATCCGGTGTTCTCCGCGCCTGATACGACTTTGGGGAATGCCACCTTTGGCCGGATCTCCGGCCAGGCAAACATGAGCAGACAAACGGAATTTGCCTTGAAGCTGCTATTTTGAGATCTCTTAAGGAGAATACTTATGCCCGTGAACCGCCGTCATTTCCTCACCGGCAGCGTTGCCGTTGCCTCCAGCGCCGCTAGCCGCGCCGGCACATTGGACTTCGAAAGTATCCGGGCGGACTTCCCCCGTACGCGGAACGCAGCCTACATGGACAACGCGTCCTCCCACCCCATCAGCGTCAATTCCTCGGCCGCGCTACACCGCTACGTGGATTGGGTGACAAACGAAATCGGCGAACCGTGGTGGCCCTACTGGACTGCCGCCCGCCAGGAAGCCAAGGACCTGTTCGCGCGGCTCATCAATGCCGACCCAAGCGAAGTCTCGTTCGCGCGCAGCACCATCGAAGCCGAAAGCAATCTGCTCAACGGCATCAACATACAGGCTTCGGGCGGCAACGTCGTCACCAATGACCTGCACTACTCCGCCGCCATCTACAACTACAAAATGCGCCAGCGGGACGGCCTCGATGTGCGAATCGTCAAACACCGCGATTGGCAGATTGACCTCCGCGACCTCGAGCGCGTCGTGGACCGCAAGACCAAACTCGTCTCCCTCGCCCTCGTTTCGAACGTGAACGGATATCTGGCCGACATCAAGGCCATCAGCGATTTAGCCCACGCGCATGGAGCTTACGTCTATGCCGACATCATTCAATGCGCGGGCGCCATTCCCATCGACGTGAAAGCGATGGGCATCGACATGGCCGCCTGCTCCACCTACAAATGGCTGATGGGCATGAAAGGCTTCGGCTTCATGTACGTGCGGAAGGATCTCCAGGGTACATTCGCGCGGCCCACTCAGCACTCGGGCGGCGTGCGCTTCAACTACGCGCCCTGGGTGGAGAAACCTGAGCCGGGTGTCGACGACATCGCCTTCCACCCCGTCACGGGCCCCTCTCGCTACGAAGTAAGCTATGCCTCCTGTCCGGGCATCATCTGCGCCCAGGAAAGCCTCAAGTACATCCACCGCCTGGGCGTGCGAAACATCCGCAATCATGTCCGTACGCTGACGGATCGCTTACATAAGGAACTGCCCGCCATGGGGTACCCCTCAATTACACCGAAAGGAAACGAGAGCCCCATCGTGGCGTTCACTTTCAAAGACCCCGATACCGCGATGCGCAAACTGCGCAAGGCGGACGTGCACGTGGCCATGCGTTTTGGCAACAAAATGCGGATCGCGCCCTCAATCTTCAACAACATGTCCGATATCGACCGCCTGCTGGGGGCGCTGGCTTGAGATTTGGTTTCTGCTCCCGCGGGTGCGGACGGCGCGCGATGCCGCTCTTGCGGGCCGGTCTTTGGCTCGCTGTCTCCCTCGCCTTCGGGCTCATTCCCACCTGCTTCGCCGGCCCCGCTTACTATCCGGCCGTGCGGCAGGGCGGGCTCTACATGTTCAATTATTACTTCCCTCCGGCGCCCGCCGCCACGCCCTGGGCCCCCTGCTGGTCTCCGGACGACAAGTGGATTGCCGTGGCCATGCAGGGGTCGCTATGGAAGGTCGATCCCGCCACCGGCGCCGCCGTCGAACTGGTGCATGATGGAAAATACAGCTCCTCGCCGAACTGGTCGCCCGACGGCAAGTGGATCATCTACACGGCGGACCACGACGGGCGCAACATCCAACTCGCTATCCTGAACGTCGCCACCGGAAGAACACACGCGCTCACAAATGATGACCACGTTTACCTGGATCCGGTCTTTTCTCCCGACGGGCAATCCGTCGCCTACGTCTCGAGCCTGCCCTCCGGCCACCTCAACATCTACGTCCGCAAAATTCAGGACGGCAATTGGTCCGCGGAACCCGTCGCGCTGACCCGCGACCACCGCTTCGCGGGCGACCGCCTCTACGTCGGCGGTTGGGACCTGCACACGCAGCCGGCGTGGACGCGCGACGGCAGGGAGATCATCTTTGCCGGCAACCGCGAGGCAGCCCTCGGCTCGGGGGACCTGTGGCGCATGCCGGCCGAGCCTGACGGCATCCGCAAGGCCGTCCCCATTCTGAAGGAGCAGACTCTGTTTCGTACCCGGCCCGATGTCTCCATCGACGGCAAGCGCATCGTCTACTCCTCCACCGCGGGCGCGGCCGAACAGTTCAACAATCTCTATGTGCTCCCCGTTACCGGCGGCGCGCCCTACAAGCTCACCTTCGATGACTGGGACCACTTCTCTCCGCGCTGGTCAAATGACGGCGAGTGGATCGCCTACATTTCAAACCAGGGAGGACTACCGCAACTGGCGCTGCTTGAAACCTACGGCGGAGCGCGCCGCGCTATTTCCATCACCAGTCGCCGCTGGAAGACCCCCATGGGCAAGTTGCACGTGCGGGTGATCGATGACAGCACCGGTCAACTCACTCCGGCGCGCATTCAGGGATTGGCCGCGGATGGCAAGTTTTATCCGCCGCCCGAAGCCTATTCGCGGCTCGGCATCGGCATCACGCACAACTTCCATACGCGCGGCGAGTTCACCGTCGAGGTCCCGCCGGGAGACATGACACTCCAGGCCATAAAAGGATTCGAATACCAGCCCGCCCAGGCGCGAGCGCTCATCGAGCCGGGCCGCCAAGCCGAAATCGAATTGCGCTTGCATCGCGCCGTGGACGCTCCCGCGCGCGGCTGGTATTCCGGCTCCACGCACGTCCACATCAACTATGGCGGCAATCTGCGCAACACGCCGGAAAATCTTGTTTTCATGGCCGAGGCCGAAGACGTGCACGCGGTCATGGCGCTGGTCGCCAACAAGGATAACCGGATTCTGGATTATCAGTATTTCATCGGCCCCGGCGAACACCCCGCCTCGCGCGAAAATCCGCGCGTCAAGTTGCACATCGGCGAGGAGTACCGCCCGCCCTTTTACGGCCACGTGTCCTTCCTCGGCCTTCGCGATCATCTCATCTCCCCCTTCCTCACGGGCTACGAAGGCACCGGTGTGGAAAGCCTCTATCCGAGCAACACCGATATGTTCCGTAAAGCCCGCGCGCAAGGGGCTTTCACTACCTATGTGCATCCCTTTGTCGCCGTGGATGCCGATCCGCTCGAGACCGGCTTGGGAGTCGCGCGCGCCCTCCCGGTGGACGCCGCTCTCGGAGTGCTCGACGCCCTCGAATGGTCGTACTCCGGACACGCCCAACTCGGCGTCTGGCATCATCTGTTGAACAACGACCTCGCGCTCACGCCCGTGGGCGGCGAGGACTCCATTACGAATCTGCACCACTACCGCATGTTGGGAGCCTTCCGCGCCTACGCCCACCTGGACGGGCCGTTCACCTTGGACAACTGGCTGGCCGCGCTCCGCAAGGGACACACCTATGTGAGCAGCGGACCGCTTCTTGAATTTCGCGTCAATGGCCAACTCCCCGGTGACGTTATCCGACTGCCGCAATCGGGCGGAACGGTGCGGATCGAGGGAACCGTGCATTCCATTACACCGCTGTCGAAAATCGTCATTCACTCGAACGAGGGTGTTCTCAAGGAAATTCCGCTTGATCCGGACCGCCGCGGGGCACGCTTCCGCGAAGAGTTGCCGGTCAAGGCAAGCCGCTGGATTTCCCTTTCCGCCGAGGGCCCTCCGGACGCGGTCATCGATTCTGAGTATCCACTTGCCGTCACCAATGCCGTTCGCGTCTACGTGGGAGACGGTAAGATCCGCAATGCCGCCTCGGGGCAATATTTCATCCGCTGGATCGATAAGCTTCAAACCACGGCCGAACAGTGGCCGTGGTGGAGATCCAGCCGCGAAAAGAATCATGTGCTCACTCAATTCGGCCAGGCGCGCGCAGTGTATGAAAGGCTCGCCGCCGGCCAATAAAACAGTGTTTGAGGACATCATGCCAGCCGTTTATCGAACCACCGGTGCAATTATCATTTTCCTGATCTTCCCCGGAGCCGCTAGCGCCCAACTGGGGTTGTTTTCCCGCGAGCAGAGAATCGATTTCACCCGCGCCTGGCAAGGCGCCCGTTTTGACGACGGCCGTCCCAAGGCGCCGGATTCCGTCCTCGACCGTATGAAAACCGTCAGCGCGGAAGAAGCCTGGGGCGTGCTGCGCGAAGCCGGTTTCCACAATCAGTTCACGGGCGGCTGGAAACAATTCAATGTCTCCGGCAACCGCCTGGTCGGCCGCGCCGTAACCGCGCGCTTCATGCCCCTGCGCCCCGATACCGATGCGGTAATCAAGAGCCATGCCGCGAGCGAAGGACGCATCGGCCCGGGTCAGCAATCCTGGGTCATCGACACGCTCCAACCCGGTGACATCTTCGTCGCGGATCTTTACGGCAAGATCATTGTGATCGGCGATAATCTGGCGACCTCGATTTTCACCAAAAGCAGGAACGGAGCCGTAATCAACGGCGGCATTCGCGATCTGACCGGCATCGCGCAGATCGGCGGTTTTCAGGGATATTACCGCTTCTCCGATCCCGGCGTCTTCGAGAACAGCATGCTCATGGGAATCAACGTTCCCATTCGCATCGACAACGCCACCATCATGCCCGGGGACGTGGTCCTCGGAGATCCCGAAGGCGTTACCTTCGTTCCTCCGCAACTTGCCGAAAAGATCGTCATCACAGCGGAGGATATCCACTTGCGCGACGAATGGGGCCACCTCATGCTGCGCCAGGGCAAATACACCCCCGGCCAGATCGACAGCCGCTGGAGTCCGGAGATGGAAGCGGACTTTCACAAGTGGACCCGGACGCGCAAGCCAAATCCATCATCCAGGTAGAGGCATACGGAGCGTTGGCCGGTTTGGGTGCATTCGGCGAATGGATGACGCCCTTTCGCCGGCGCCGGCCAAACGTTGTAACAGATGATCCCATTCGGCTTCCGGTTCCTCCACTTTCGCGGGTCGCGGCGGCGTCAGCGTGAGTGTGTTCGCTCTTCGGGATACATATGCCTCGAAACCCTCGAGGCGCTCGAATTTTCGCCTCTCCTCCAGGAAGCAGGCTTCCATCGCGGCTTGTTGCAGGGCAACGAATTCCCAATCCCGGGCGCCGAAAAGCTGCCGGATCCGCGTCTTTCGCCACCTCGCTTGAGGGCGTCGCGCGGCGTTACGCGCTCCCGCTGCGCCGCACCTTCGGCCTCTCCTCTTCCACCGCCGTCTCCGCCGGCTTTTTCAGCGCCGCCAGGCTCGCCTTCAGCGCGTCCATGATGTCGATCACCTTCACCTGCTGGGCTTCCGCCGGAGCCACCACCTCCTGCCCCGCGATCTTCGCTTCGATCATCGCCCGCAGGTTTTCCCGATAGTTATCCTTATATTTCGACGGCTCGAACTTCGCCGCCAGAGCCTCCACCAGCATCATCGCCATCCCCAGTTCCTTCTCTTTCACCGTCGAGGAATCCGTGCGAAAGGCTTCCGTCTTACGGATCTCGTCCTCGAAGTACATCGTGTGCAGTGTAATGCCCTGCCCCGAAGGGCGTAGAACGACGATGTGCTCGCGGTTGTGCATTGCAATCTTCGCCACCGCGACATACCCGCTCCGCTTCAGGGACTCGAACAGCAGCGCGTACGGCTTCTCCCCCGCATCCTCCGGAGCCATGTAATACGAACTTTCGTAATAAACCGGATCGACTTCCTGTTCCTTGACGAATTCGAGAATCTCCATAACCCTGGCGGTTTTCGGAGCCATCTTCCTGATTTCTTCGTCCTCCACCACTACGTAGCGATCCTTCTCGTATTCGTAGCCCTTCACAATCTCGCCGCGGGAAATCTCCTTATCCTCCGCCGCGCAAAATATCTTCATCTTCACGCGGGAATGATCGTGCTTGTGCAACTGGTTGAAGCTGACGGTTTCCGCCCGCGCCGCCGTGAACAGTTTGACCGGCAGGGATACCATGCCGAATGTGAGATGACCTTTCCAGACTGTAGCAGCCATCGGGAACCTCCAGAGTTTCTTCTCCCTCCATCTTAGCGGTCCTACTATTCACAACTACAGGGGGCAATCCCGATATAATGCGACCATGAAATGGACTCAGAAGATGTTCCAACGCCGGTCTCGCTCTCTTTCCCGCCGCCGTTTTCTCGGCGCCACCGCGGGCGTCATGGCCGCCTCCTCGTTTTGGGCCGACCAGGATCTGGAAGCCGCCATGCAGCGCGTGAACACGAACTCCAAACCTTCCGACCTGAAGATCACCGATCTTCGCGTCGCCACCGTGGCGCGCGCCCCGATGACCTGCCCGCTCATCCGTATCGATACGAACCAGGGAATCTACGGACTGGGCGAAGTTCGCGATGGCGCCAGTAAGAACTACGCGCTGATTCTCAAGAGCAGGCTGCTTGGCGAGAACCCCTGCAACGTGGATAAAATCTTCCGCAAGATCAAACAGTTCGGCGGACACGCGCGCCAGGGCGGCGGTGTCTGCGGCGTGGAGATGGCCCTTTGGGACATCGCCGGCAAGGCTTACAACGTCCCCGTCTATCAATTCCTCGGCGGAAAATTCCGTGACCGGGTGCGTTGCTACGCCGACACCACTGAGTCCCACGATCCGCGGGTCTTCGGCAACCGCCTCAAAGCCCGCATGCAGGAGAAGGGATTCACCTGGCTCAAGATGGACCTCGGCGTGGATCTCGTCGCGGACAAACCCGGCATGCTCACTCGCCCCGTCGGCGCGGATGAACGGCAGTTCGCCCGCACCCAGCACATGTTCACGGGGATGGAACTCACCGACAAAGGTATCGCCGCCATGTCGAATTTCGTCGGCCAGGTCCGCGAAATCATCGGCATGGACGTCCCCCTCGCCGCCGATCATTTCGGCCACATCGGGTTGAACTCCTGCATCCGCCTCGGCAAGGCCCTCGAAAAGCACAATATGGCCTGGCTCGAGGACATGATCCCATGGCAATACCCCGAACTGATGCGAAGAATCACGGACTCGGTCGATATCCCCATCCTCACCGGCGAAGACATCTACCTCAAGGAAGACTTCATTAAGCTCGCCGGCATGCACGCCGTCGATATCGTCCATCCGGACCTCGCCACCTCCGGCGGGATTCTCGAAACGAAAAAGATCGGGGATGCCTGCATGGAACACGGTGTCGCCATGGCCATGCACTTCG
This sequence comes from Bryobacterales bacterium, assembly GCA_026954325.1. GTDB lineage: Bacteria > Acidobacteriota > Terriglobia > Bryobacterales > Bryobacteraceae > CADEFT01. Next base: position 15,489 of record JAIXKK010000153.1, read on the forward strand.
CCGGCACTCCCATCAGTTTCATGGCCAACGTACACTGCGCCGCGGCCACCGAGAACTTCCTTGCCCTCGAACATCACTCCGTCGACGTCCCCTGGTGGGAAGACCTCGTCCACGGAGACAAGCCCTTGTTCGACAAAGGGTTCGCGAAGGTGCCGGATAAGCCGGGCCTCGGCATTACCTTGAACGACGAAGTGGTGAAGCAGCACCTCGCCGAACCGGGCTACTTCGAGCCGACTCCGCAGTGGGATAAAGACCGCGTCAACGATCGCCTCTGGTCCTGATCGGATTATCCGGAAGGAACGAGCCGGCCGTGCGACCATGGAGAGATGTCCGACCGGCTCACCCTTTCCTGCTGGATCCGCGGGTTTCAGCCGCTCTCGATGCTCACTCATTGGGAGCGCCTTCTGCGGACGTTTCCTTACTCCCGGTTGGGAGATCGCTTCACCACGTGCCGTATTTATGCCGTGGAACTGAGCGAACCCATTCTCTTCGAAAATGCCTACCGCCCCCCTTTTGATCCGGGCGAAGCGATGCGCATGGCCCGCGATTACCAGCATGAGGACAGCGCCTACCAGGTGGAAGGCTACTGGGACCTGATCCGCAAAGATGCGGATTGGGCGCTGGGTCCCGTCCCCATCTCCCTGTGGTGTTTCGGCCCCGGCTTCGTCAACGAAACCGGTGACCATCTCCGCGTCGAGTTTGGCCCGGAGGATGTATTCCTTCCAGTTCCCGGAGACGGCGCCAGCCTGCGCGCCTCGCAAGCCAATCTCCGCAGTCTCACACGCCTTGTCCATGAAATCGGGCAGAGTCTTCCCGTCGACCGTCTGCATTTGTGGTCGGAGTCCGGCGTCAACTTCGCCGAAAAACTCGAGCGCGCCGTCACCGGAGGCGGCAGCGGCTTAGCGCTGCAGTAGTTCGGCTACTGCCTGGGCCAGCATCCCGGGCGGGTAAGGCTTTTGCAGAAACGCGACCCGCGCCGTGGGAGGAAGCCCCAGGTTGTCGACGTCCATCAGACTCCCGCTCGAAACGAGGATGCGCAGATCCGCACAACGCCCCATGACGGCCGCCAGCAGTTCCATCCCTTCCATGTCCGGCAACCAGTGGTCGAGCACCGCCACGTCAAACGGACTCCGGGCCTGATCAATCGCTTCCAAACCCTCCCGCCCGGTGGCGCGGCACACGACTTCATGCCCCTGGCGAGTCAGATAAGTCTCCATGAGCTTCAGCAACGCGCCTTCGTCATCCACCACCAGAATGCGTGACATCTTCTTCGAGTTAACGCAATGAGATGGGTATTGCCCCGGGACTATACGTGACGCCTGCCGTGATACGGCTTCCCACGCGCCGGAATGACGACGTGGTCACGTTCAAGCGCCGCACATCGGCTGTGGCCGTGAAGCTCAAATCCCGCCAAAAACGGTAGTTGAACATGGCCCCGCCGCCAAAGCTGGCAAACGTCCCGCTGTAACTCCCAAACCCTGTAGTATTGTAATAACTTGCGGTGGTGGAAGCCGACCACCGGTCGCCGCTATTGTAGGTATAGTTGACGCTGGCGGACTCCATGCGGCTGAGCAGGAGCACGCCGTTTCCCGGGCTTGCTCCGCGTGTATACATCAACGAAATGCCGTTGTGCTTCGAGCGGCGATCAATCATTGCCTGAATCATCGGAATGTAGTTCACGGCGTTGAATGCCTCCCGCCCCGTGGTCTGGCCCAGCAATTCCTGGATTACCGGGTCCAATGTCACTTGCCGGACGCCCGCAAAGTCGGTTTTCATCCCTCCTCCGCCCAATGTAATCGTCCAATAGCGGTTCAGTATCCGCCGAAGCGTCAAACTGACGGAGTTCACGTCCCCCTCTCCGAAAACCCTCGGGTAATCGACGTGAAAGTATTGATAGGACACTCCCACTGCCGTGCGGCGTGTCACCTGCCGTGAGAACTCGCTGAAAGCCCGCTGTCCATTCACTCCCACCAACACTTTCGACTGCCGCCGGACAGCGAACCCCGATCCGCCGACATTCAGTGAATTGCGCGCGCCGATCTGAACCGTGTACGCGCCCATCGCTTCCAGAAAATATGACCGGTTGTTGAACACATCGTTGATCGGCACCCCGAGGAAGAACGGATCGAGCGATCCATAGCTGAACACGCCTCCCACCGGAAGGGTGCTCGTGCCCGCCACCACCTTGAAGATGGCTCCCGTGCGCCGCGTGATCTGGGCTCCGTAATCGAGGCTCAACATGTGGTCGCTACCGTCGTAATACGTCTTCGAGGTGTAGTGACGGTAACTGCCCTGGTAGTCCAGACCCAGCCGCGATTTCTTCCATTCCCGCGTACCGTAAGCCCCTACGTTCGCCTCAACGCCGAACAGCGTTCCTGGATCGGTGATATTCCCGTTCTGGTCCAAGCCGACGCCCATGAACCCATCGTCCGCCACGCCGCGCACCGATCCATACACTCGAATGTTGGTGGGCTCCCCGCCTCGCGCGCCGGCGCCCCGCAAGCCGCGGCTCGATACCGCGGGTCCCCCGTACCCCGGGGTGGCAATTTGCCCTTGCATCACACCCCCGGCTATCAGCGCCAGGATGATCGTCAAAAACAAGTTAGTCCCCCACTGTTTCAATCAAGACGGACGCCCACCGCAACCTTCCTAGCAGTCTGACAGGCAGTGAGACCCAAAGTCAAGGAGAATAAAGGCTTACAAACCACGGCCGTTCGCGGGGAGTTTCGAGGCCGGCGGCGCCCCCCGCCTGACGCGCTACTCGAAGCACTTGATCAGTTCCTCGGCGAACAACAGATGCCCCCGGTCATCGGGATGATTGATCCCATTGTTCAAGAGCGTGATGTAAGGGATCCCCTCCTTCCGCAAATGCTCCCACCGCGCGGAGGCATCCGCCAGCGCAATGTGATGCCGCGTGGCCAAATCGCGCAAGGCGAGCACGTACGGCCGCTGGTCCTTGTCCCGCTGGGTGTGAAACCCCATCATCGCCATCCGCGTGAAATGCGGCGTAATCAGAATCAATTCCGCCCCCAGTCCGTGCACTCTGCGCAGAATCTCCCCATACACCCGCTCTACTTCGTCCGCCTTCAACCCGGCGTCGTTGACGAACTCCACCGTCACCAGGTCCGGCTTCGCCGCCTCCACCCGCCCCCATTGAAGCCGCGCCGCCGCTTCGGCAATGGGGAACTTGTATTTCTCCGGATACAGCCACTGCCGCGAGTTTGATCCCCCCACAGCCACCGTGATCATATCCAGCGGGAGCCTGGGCGGGCACAGTCCCCGGAACGCAACACATCAGCGATAAGCAATAAACGGCCCTCATAGCATCATGCACCCCACTTGACAATATATCGATAAACACGAAATAATGCCCCCATTTCACCTGGGAGGTCTACTGACCCATGTTTGTCCTGACCCTTTCGCTGCTCCTCGCAGCTTCTCTCTCTTTCGCTCAAACCTTCACCGCCTCCATCTCCGGAATCGTCTCCGATTCCTCCGGGGCCGTTGTCGCCGGCGTTTCCATCAAGGTAACCAACACTGCCACCAACGCCACGTTCCGCTCTACTTCCAACGAGTCGGGCTTCTACGTCGTCAATGAACTCCCGCCCGGCAGCTACTCTATCACCGCCGAACAGGCGGGCTTCCGCACCTTCGCCCTCGATTCCTTTCCGCTCTCCACGCAGCAGAAAGCCTCGCTCAACGTCGCGCTCGAAGTCGGACAGATCAGCGAACGAGTCCAGGTCACCGGCGAGGCCCAACTCGTCGAATCCACCAGTTCCACGCTCGGAGCCGTCGTCGAGAACAAACGCATCCTCGACCTCCCGCTCAACGGCCGCAACATCTTCAACCTGGCCGCCCTGGTTCCCGGCGTCTTCATGGTGCGGCAGGTCACCGGCATCGCCGACACCTTCACCGCGAACCGCTTCATCGTCAACGGGGGCCAGGAATCGACATCCGACATCATGCTCGACGGCGTCACCGCCACGGTGTCTCATAACATCTCCACCATCCCCGCCATCAGCGCCATTCCATCCGTCGAAGGCATCCAGGAGTTCAAAATCCAGACCAACGCCTATTCGGCCGAATACGGACGCAGCGGCGGCGGCCTGGTCACCCTGGTCACCAAGTCCGGCACGAACGACTTCCACGGCAGCGTCTACGAATTTCACCGCAACTCCTTCTTCGACGCGAACAACTTCTTCGCCAATCGCGCCGGACGCGCGCTCGCCAGCTTCAAACGCAATCAGTTCGGAGCCTCCGGCGGCGGCCCCGTTCTCATTCCCAAACTCTACAACGGCAAGAACCGGACATTCTTCTTCTTCAACTACGAAGGCCAGCGCATCCTCGCCGCCAGCCTCGCGCAGCACACGCTGCCCACCGAACTCGAGCGCGCCGGCAATTTCACGCAATCCTTCAACAGCGCCGGCCAGATGAAGGTGATCTACGATCCTTTCGGCACCCGCCCCGACCCCGCCCGTCCCGGCCGCTTCCTGCGCGATCCCTTCGCCGGCAACATCATTCCCCAGAACCGCTTGGATCCAGTCGCCCTCGCCGCGCAAAAATACTATCCCGCCCCCAACAGTCCCGGACTCCCCTTCACCCGCCAGAACAACTTCGTTACCCAGGCGGCCATCCTCCAACCTCAGGACCGCTACGAGTGGAAAATCGACCATGTCTTCGACGAAAAGCAGCGCATGTTCCTGCGCTACACCCTCATGGACAGCATGTATTCCAAACCGAATTTCTGGGGCAACATCGTCGATCCCGGCTGCTGCGACCCCATGCTCCAACGCCTCCAGAACGGAGCCGTTGATTACACCCGCACCATCAGCAACGCGAGCGTCCTCAACCTGCGCTACGGCTACGGCCGTGTCCGCGGCAACCGCTATCCCTGGTCAAAGGGCTTCCAGGTTTCCTCCATCGGCCTGCCCGCCGCCATCGACGGCATCTCGAACCAGCCTGTCTTCCCCACCATCACCATTCAGGATTACACCCAACTCGGCCCCAACGGCGGCGACGTTTACCTCATGGCCGATCAGACCCATAGCCTCATCGCCAATCTCTCCCACGTCCGCGGCCGCCACAGCATGAAGTTCGGCTTCGACGGCCGCTTCAACTTCGTCAACTACGGCCAACTCGGCACGCCCTCGGGCGGCTTCAACTTCGATCGCCAGATGACCCAGGGTCCCGACCCTCGCACGCCTACCGCCGTTGGCGGCATCGGGTACGCTTCCTTCCTCCTCGGCGCCGGCTCATCGGGCTCCATCTCCCACCAGATCCGTCCCGCCAACGCCAATCGCTACTTCGCCTTCTATCTTCAGGATGACTTCAAGGTGGCCCGAAAACTCACCCTCAACGCCGGTCTCCGCTGGGACTTCGAGAGCGGAACCACCGAACGCCACGATCAACTCTCCGCCATCGATCCCCTCGTCCGCAACCCCATCTCCGACAAGGTCGGCTTCGACGTCAAAGGCGGCATCATCTTCGCCCCCACCACGCTCGGGCGCCGCACCATCCGCAACACCGATCCGCGCCAGATCAATCCGCGCCTCGGCCTGGTTTACGAACTCAACCCCAAGACCGTCATCCGCGCCGGATACGGCATCTTCTTCGGTCTCCCCTCCTATGCCGCCAACTCCAACTACACCGGAGGCGCCTTCAACTCCTCCACTCCCTGGCTCACTTCCCTCGACGGCATCACTCCCAATGACCTGCTGAAGAGTCCCTTCCCGAACGGATTCAACCTCGCCCCGGGCCGCTCTCAGGGCCTGCTCACGCAGCTTGGGCAGGGACTCGGCGGCGGCTGGCCGGACACCCTCCAACCCGTCTACAACCAGCAGTGGAACCTCAACATCCAGCGCAGCCTCGGCCGCAACATGGTTCTCGAGATTGCCTACGCCGGCAACAAGGGTACCCACCTCCCGTTCACCAGCTATCAGATCAATCAGCTCAGCGCCCAGCAACTCACCCGCGGCAATGACCTGCTCTCCCTCGTTCCCAATCCCTTCCATGGCTTCGTCAGCGTCGGCACGCTCGCCCAACCCACCGTGCAGCTCGGCCAGCTCCTCCGCCCCTTTCCCGAATTCACCGGCGGAACCGCCACCAACCCCGCCTGGGGCAACTCGAATTACCACGCCCTCCAGACCCGCTTCGAACGCCGCTTCGCCGATGGCTTCAGCCTCCTCGCCTCCTATACCTGGTCGAAGACCATGAGCGACGGCCCCGACGGATTCTGGAACAACAACGGCTCCCAAATCCTGCGCGACTAGAACTGCCGCCGCTGCGACTACAGCATCTCCTCCTATGACCAGCCTCACCGCTTTGTCACCAACGTCACTTACGAACTGCCGCTCGGAAAAGGCAAGAAATTCGGCGCCGGCATGAGCCCCGTGCTCAACGCCATCGTTGGCCAGTGGCAGGTGAACGGCATCCTCACCATCTCCCAGGGACAGCCCCTGCGCTTCACCACGCCGCAAAACACCAGCTACTCCTTCGGCGGCGGCCAGACCCCGGACGTTAACGGCCAGGACCCGCGCATCTCCAACCGCACCATCGACCGCTGGTTCGATACTTCCGTCTTCAGCCAGCCGAAGGACTTCACCTTCGGCAACATGGCGCGCAGCATCGCTTCCCTCCGCAATCCCGGAGCCCGCGTCCTCGATTTCTCCGTCTTCAAGGAGTTCCATTTCAAGGAGCGCGCGCACATCGAGTTGCGCGGCGAAGCTTTCAATTTCACCAATACGCCGCTGTTCGGAAACCCGGGAACCACCATCAACACGCCCACCTTCGGCGTCGTCACCAGCCAGGAAAATGCGCCGCGCCAGGTTCAACTCGGCCTGAAGATCTACTTCTGATTTCTTTCCACAGACTGCCGCCCACCTTTCGCTCCGGGCGGCAGTCTTCTTTTTCACCCGATATTTCCCTTGTTTAATCCAACAATTCGTGTATAATCTCCACTACCGGGGCTTGCGAAACCAATTCAGCAGCCATCCATTCGCCTTACAGAGCATCCGTTCATGGGGAGTCAACACACGGAAACAAGGAGTTTGAATATGAGTGCGGCTCCCGCGCCTGGTTTTCAGAAATCCTTCCCCCTCGACCCCGGAATTCTCGGGGATAAGAGCGCTCTCGCGCTCGAACTTGGGGGCACTACCGACATGGACGTGGCTCTCGCCATCACAACCAACAAACCCTTCCCCACGCGCCCCGATGGCGTCATCGATCTCGCCCACATCTCTCTCAGCGCCGCGGGCGGCAAGCCCGTCGCCTTCCAAGGTGGCGGCGGCCTCACCGTCGGCTTTCAATTCTCCGCCGGGGTTACCGCGGGCGCCGCCGTCTTCGACGACCCGAACGCCGCCATAAAAGCTCTCGGCCTCGGCGAAACTCCCGGCCTCGATCTCTCCATCGAAGCCGCCGCGGGGTCCCGCTACGCGCTCCTCCGCACCGGCTATACCGCCAGCGGCAGCGTCAGCGGTTCGCATCCCATCGGAGCCATCGGCAGCGTCACCTTCGGCGCATCCGGAGCGTCCTCCGGCATCAGCGCCGTCCTCCACCGCTTCTCTGATGCCACCGGAGCGGACGACGTTCTCTCCAGCACAGTCCGCGGTTGGAAGCTCCCTCGCCACGTCCTCACCGCGGACAAGATCGAGCCCGCAACCTGGGTGGCCGGTGAGGCCAGCGGTTCCCTCGCCGTCAATATCGGAGCCAAACTCGGCTACGACTTCAACTTCGTCCGCGAAGTGAAGGCCTTCGGCCTCTCCGGCGACATCGGCCTCAAAATCGACGCCGCCGCCACCGCCACCTTCGGCTTCGAGGTGAGCGGCCGCTACCTCGTCGTCATCGGCCGCGAATCTTCCTCGCCGGCCGACGAAAAACTCCGCCTGCGCCTGTTCAAGCTTTCAAGCAGCGGCATGCAGTTCGGTCTCAACCTCAACGTAGGCGTCACCGGAGTGGAAACCCTCACTCCCGGCAAAGCCGATGACTTCGTGAAAGCCGTATTCGGCGTTCATGGCGCACAGATCGTCAATGTCCTCGCGCAAATCGACAAGTGGACGGATCCCAACCGCGGCGTCGGCCAGCTCGTCGCCGGGCTGGTCAATGACAAAGCCCTCCAACTGCTACAGGACTTCACCGGCGTCGATCCGAAAACGGCATTCAATGAGGCCCGCGCCAAACTACTCGGCGCCATCCGCCTCTACCAGAGCCTCCCCACCAAGGTGGCGAGCGAACTCACCAGCCTCCTCGGCCAACTCGACGCCCCTGCTTTCAAATCGCTCCAGGACGCGCTCACTCTGCTCTCGAGCGCCAACCAGGATACGCAAACCAAAGCCTTTCTCGACCTCCTTGGAGCCGCCGGATTCGCGGATACCCCTGCCGGCAAGCTCCTCACCGCCGCCGCCGATCGCGGTCTGCTCAACCTCCTCGACCGCCTGCCCGAGGTGCGCGGCATCTCCGCCACCATCCAATCCATCCTCGACGGCGGAATCATCGCCAAACTCCAGAGCTTCATCAACACAAAACTCGATCTCGACAAATTCATTCGCATCGCCAGCCAGGCGGACTTCGACAAGCTCGATTCCTTCCTCGTGGGCAGACTCTCCGCGTTCTTCGATAAGCAACTCGCCTTCGCCCACATCGACGAAATCCGCGCCGCCATCCGCCTTGTCACCAGCAAGCGCCAGGAGATTTACGACAAGGCGAAGACAGCGCTCAACTCCCGCTACGGCCTCGAAGTGGCCGCCGCCTGGCAGCGGACCAGCGCCAGCACCGCCATCGTCGACGCTGTCTTCGACACCTCCGACGCCAAAGCCCGGGCGCTGCTCGAGGATGTCCTCACCAGCGGCAATGCCGGACTCGACAATCTCTTCACCACCCCCCTTTCCACCGTGCAACTCAACGCCGCCGTGCTTACGCATGAGTTGACCCGCAAGAGCACGCTCGAAATCTCCCTCCCCCGCTTCAATTTCCAGACGCAAAGCGTCACCACCGCGCTTGCGAACGTCCACCCCGAAGACGACGGCGGACGCATCCTTCTCTACGACGCCACTGGGTCTGCCACCGTCACCGTGCGCAACAAGTTCACGAGCGGCCTCACTGTCACCATCGCCGCCGCCATCTCGCGCCTCGGCTTCTCTTCGCCGGATCTGCGCATACACCCGGGCAGCGGCAACACCTGGACCTACCGGTTGCTCTACGCCAAACCCAAAATGAAGCGCGAGGAACTCGAAGCCGTCACCCGGCCCTTCCTCATTCAGTACATGGCCGGCCATTTCGCCACCGGAACCAGCCTCAGCACCTGGTACAACATGCTCGAGAGCACCTCCGAAGAGAAACTCCACAACGGGCCGGAAACGTATGGCGACCTCTGTGCTTCCTTCGAGGTCACCATTCCGGGCGACGCCCTCGGCGCGTGGCTGCTCCCCATCGCCAACGTAAAAGCCGCCGCCCAGCAGATGTCCGTCGCCATCCAGCGCTCGCTCAGGTCGTACCTCACTACGTTCTACCTGAGCGACATCGGCAAACTCGCCAACCTCGCCTCCAGCGCCCCGCTCCTCGCCTGGGCTTCCCTCCCCGCAGCCGTCAAGTTCAACGGCACGGACTTCAGCGAAACCGGCGGCGGCAACGTCTTCTGGGACCATGTGGACATCACACTCCGCCGCGCCGCCGCGTCTCATTCCACCACCGCCGGCAATCTGCTGGCCATGCTCCCGGAACTCCGTTTACGCCTGGAAGAAGCCGGCCTGCACGGTACAGTGCAGTTCTATCAAAACCCGGAAGCCGGAAACATCCTCTCCGGAGCTACCACGCCATTCGGCGACATCCTCTTTGAAAGTCTTCTCCTCTTTGAAGCGCAAGTCGTCGAAAAGGCGAACGACGCCCTCAAGGATATTCAGAAGTTCCTCTCCGTCGCCGGCACATCGCCCACACAAGCCGTGAAACGCCTCGCGGACTTCGCCGCCGACATCACCTCCGCCTTCGGAAAGCTCATCGGCAACAGCGTGTTTGCCGATCTCGCCACGTTCCGCGCCGTTGCGCAAATGGTGTTCGCGGAAGCCTCGCGCACCCTCGGCGGCGCTGTTGCCGCTCAACCGCGCGCGATGCTCACCCTCGACATCCTCAATCCCGCGCCGCCCCGCGCTTTCCAACTCGCGGATTTCCTCGAGGGCGCCGTCCCCTCGGGCGCGGACATCGCCGTCGCCCAGCGCCTGGTCACCACCTGAGCGGCACGCCGCGCGACATCAGCCCGGCGCGGATCGCCCACCCCATAGTGGAGGAACTGATCGCCCATTCCCGCGGACAATAGCCGCGGCATCAACCCATCAAGCTGTTTTCAGCCCCCGACGCAGGTAGTCCGGAGGATGGCGGCCATGACGCGCCGCCACCTTACTCTTCCCTGACGCCACTACACCGCTACGGCCGTGTTCGCCGTCGCCAGAGCCCGCGCCACCGGCGCGAGATCCTCTTTCTGCCGCTCGCTCAATTCGCTTACGAACGGCGGCACGCCCCCCGTCCGCGCGATCCCAGCCAGTTCCGCCGCCGCGTGCAGTACGCGCGCCGGACCCCACGCATCGCGCATATCCTCATGCGCCAGAAACGCCCGCCGCACCTCCTCGGCCGGACCGTAGTCTTCCTTGTGGCACGCCTCCAGAATCCGGTTGCTCAGCGCCGGGGCAAGACATCCGCTACCCGTCGTGAACCCAGGCAAACCGAAATCCCGCAGGTGCGTGATCGCCGGACGTTCCCCGATCCCGCTCAACACCACGTTCCGGTCCACGCGCCGCAGCAGCGCCTCCAAATAGTGATCCACTCCCGGATCCTTCCGCACCACCGCGTACTTGATCCCGGCGCAAATCCCGTCGCTCACCATCCCCGCCACGGCATCCAGACCCGCCTCCAGATTCGCGCCGAAGTTGTGCTCATCCTTCAAATAAAGAATCAGCGGCGTCCCCGACGCTTCGGCGAACTCACGCAATCCGCGCGCCAACCCGGCCGCATCCCGCGGATCCCCGCATGGCAGATGCATCACCGCCGGAAACGGATACCGCCGCAGCAGCGGCGCCTGATCCATCAGCCGCCCGTACGACGGACCCGCGCTCGGAATCGCCCACAAATGACCGGCAAAGCCGTTCAGCCATCCGAGCATCTCCTCGTACTCTCCCAGGGTCACGTGATACAGAAAGGCGTTTCCTCCATACAGAAAACGCGTCATTCCGCCGGCTTCCATGTGACGCACCAGCCGGTCGTTCTCCGCCCAATCAATCCCCCGCCTGGCGTCATTGCGCCTGGCAAGGGGCGGCACGGGAAACACACCGCGCCAATCGGAAACCTTCACGGGATTCGTTCTCATTCCAGATTCGCTCCTAACAATTACCTCAAGTTCAATGGGTGGACGCGGCAATGGCGCCCAGCCGTTCACGGATCGTGTTCAAACTCGCGCGCAGACTCGATAGAACCGGCACCGGAAGCGGCGGCAACTTTCTCAACAGCCGCGCCATCGATACCTGCGCCAGCACAATCGCATCCACCGGTTCCCGCCCCAGTTCCTCTAACCCTTCGAGCAACAACTCATCATGATGGATGTTCTTGCCGCCGAGCAATGCCTCATACGCTTCCGGCACCAGTTTGAACGTCAACTCCACTTCCACTCCAGCGTCCGCGGCCGCATCTTCGAGCAGTTTGCGAATCACCGCCTGCGTCGGCGGAAACGACACAAGCACTCCCAACCGCCGCGCCGATGTCACCGCTTCGAGCGCCAGTGCTTCATCAATCTTCACCAGCGGCAGTCCGGTCGCATCTTCAAGACGCCTCATCATGTTCCGCGAAACCGCCGAGCACGTCACCATCGCCAGTTCGGAGTTGTAGGTATCGCGGGCCGCGCACAGCAGGTCCACAAACCGCTCCTCGGCTTCGCTTTCTTTTTGTCTCGCGAAGAATCGCAGAATCCCGTCATCGAGGAGATTCGTGATCTCGAGTTCCGGGGCGTGATCCAGGTAATAATCGGCCAGCATCGGAATCGCGGCCGGGGACGTGTGAATAAATGCCACCTGGCGTCTCATGGTTGCTACCACCAGCCCTCATTGTATGTCAGCCGCAAGTTCGGCGTACGCCAGTTCCAGCACACCTTCTACCGCCGCCGGCGGCGCCTCCGCCAGACGCCTCGCAAAACAGCGTATCCGCTCTCGCAGCGGCTCTTCCCTGATATACTCCACCGGCGATTTCCCGTCCATACGCGCCATCATCAGCAGCGGCAGGTGCGCCACCGTCCCCGCCTCCACTCCCTTGCCCGCCTCCAGCGTTCGCCAGTATTTCTCCGCGCACCGCCGGTACAAGCCGGCGAACGCCGGGCGGAAAAAGCTCTTCAACAGCAGATGATTCAACAGGAAAGCGCAATCGAACGCCGGATCCCCATAATGAATCACCTCAAAGTCGATAGCCGTAACGTGGTTCCCATCCACCATCAGGTTCTTCGGGCTCCAGTCTCCGTGCACCAGCCCCGTCCGTTCCCTGTTGCACCGCGTAATCGCCGCCTCGAACAGCCTGGCCATCTCCGGATGCCTTGTTGCCGTGAACCGGTAGTAGGGGTCAAGCCGCAGTTGATCGAATACCTCCTGGCCGGCGAACGCCTCCCGCAGGCGCGCGCTTGCCGCGCTTCCCTGCAACAGCGCCTTGTGCATCCGCCCGATGAACTCCGCCTGCTGCTCCGTCGCCTCGCCCGCCATCAGCGCCTCTTTCCAGGTTCGTTCACCGCGCGCCGCCGTCATCGCGAACAGGTAGTTTTCCCGGTCTTCGTACAACACTCGCGGCACGGCGCCCTCCGGCAGCACGCCCGCCAGAAACTGCATCGCCTCCGACTCCCGCCAAATCCGGTCACGCCGTGAAAACCAGTCCTCCCGCACCCGCAATTTCGCGAGCGACTGCTTCACGATGTAACGCCGTTCCGGCGCCTCCACCAGCAGCACATGATTGCTCACGCCGCCGCCCAACGCCGTAACCCGCAAATCCCGCGCCGCGCAACCCTCGCGCGCCGCCAAATACGCGCGCGCTTCGGGACCATCCAATTCGATGGGGCCGCGCATACTCAGTAGGAAATTCTCTCTGCTTTCGGAGCCTTCAAAGCGCGCAACTGCGACTCGAGTTCCTCCACTCGCGTTTTCAACTCATCAATCGCCTGCATCTCCGGATCCGGCAGTTTCCCGTGCTCCAACACTTCCACCGCCTCGTTGCGCGACCGCACGATCCGTCCCGGCACCCCCACCACTGTCGAATGGTCCGGAACGGATTTCACCACCACCGACCCCGCCCCGATCTTCACGTGGTCGCCAATGTGAATGTTGCCCAAAACCTTCGCCCCCGTCCCCACCACCACATGATTCCCAAGCGTCGGATGCCGCTTTCCCTTCTCCTTCCCCGTCCCGCCCAGCGTCACGCCCTGATACAACAGCACATCATCGCCGATCTCCGCCGTCTCGCCGATCACCACGCCCATCCCATGGTCAATGAAGAACCGCCTGCCGATCGTCGCCCCGGGATGGATCTCGATTCCCGTGAAAAAGCGCCCCACCTGTGAGATCAATCGCGGTAAGAGGGGCACCTTACTCCGGCATAGCCGGTGTGCCAACCGGTGCAGCAGGATCGCATGAAAGCCCGGGTAACAGAACCAGATCTCCAGCACGCTCTTTGCCGCCGGATCCTCCCGGAAGATAGTGTCAATCTGCTCCCGAATCGTACGAAACATGATCCAGCCTCTATTATTGCGCGGAAAAGAAGGCACAATGAAAAGAGTCTCGCATGTACATCTCCGCTATCGACGCCTGGGAAATCCTCGACTCCCGCGGCAACCCAACGGTCGCCGCCTCCTGCCGCCTCACCAACGGTATCCTCGCCAAAGCCCATGCTCCCTCGGGCGCGTCCACCGGAACTCATGAAGCCCTCGAACTGCGCGATCAGGACCCCGCCCGCTACGCCGGCAAGGGCGTCCTCCGTGCCGTCGAAAACGTGCGCGCCCACATCGCCCCCGCTCTCCTCGGCTGCCGCGCCGATGAGCAGGCTTCCCTCGACGCCCGCATGATCGCGCTCGACGGAACCCCCGGCAAATCCCGCCTCGGCGCCAACGCCATCCTCGCCGTCTCCTGCGCCGTTGCCCGGGCCGCCGCTCTGTCCTACGGCGTCCCCTTATGGCGCTACCTCGCGGGCCGGCGCCGCCCCTCTCTTCCCGTTCCCATGACGAATATCCTCTCGGGCGGCCTCCACGCCGGCCGCAACATCGAGTTTCAGGATTTCCTCGTCATCCCTCACGGCATTGAAGGCTACCCGCGCCAACTCGAGGCCATCGTCGCCGTGCACCGCCACGCGCGCCTCCTGCTTGAAGAAGCCGGGTGCCTCCTCACCGGCGTCGCCGACGAAGGCGGCTGGGGTCCCAGGCTCGAATCGAATGAGCGCGCCCTCGCCTTCCTCACTCAAGCCATCGAACGCGCCGGCTTTCAACCCGCCGCCGAAATCTCCATCGCACTCGACGTCGCCGCCTCTCACTTCCTTCGCGGCAGCGCCTACGTCCTCGAAACGGAGTCACGGTCGCTTACGAGCAAAGACATGGTGGACCTGCTCGCCGGCTGGCGCGCGCGCTACCCCGTTACCTCCATCGAAGACGGTCTCGCCGAAGACGATTGGGAAGGATGGAAACTGCTCACCGCCCGGCTCGGCGAGTCCACTCAACTCGTCGGCGATGATTTCTTCACCACCAATATTCACCGCCTTAACCGCGGCATCGATGAATCCTGCGCCAACGCCGTGCTCGTCAAGATGAACCAGATCGGCACCCTCACCGAAACCTTCGCCGTCATCGACCGCGCCCGCGAGGCCGGCTTCCGCGCGGTCATCTCCGCCCGCTCCGGCGAAACCGAAGACGATTTCCTCGCCGATCTCGCTACCGCCTCCGGAGCCGGACAGATCAAGATCGGCTCCATCACCCGCTCCGAACGCCTCGCCAAGTATAACCGCCTTCTCGAAATCGGCCGCGAACTCCAGTCTTCCACCCGCTGAAGTAAAATCAGGGGTGACCATGTACAACAGACGCCACTTCGGAAAACTCGCCTTGGCCTCCCTGCCCTCGGCAGCGGCTCTCGCCGCCGGAAAGCCCGACTCCAAAATCCACGGAGTTTGGATCGGAGCCCAGTCCTACAGCTTCCGCACGCTCCCTTCCCTCGACGACGCCATCAAAGCAATGTCGCAGATCGGTCTCAGCGAATGCGAACTCTGGCAGGGCCATGTCGAACCGCGGCAGCAGCGCGGTCCCGAAGGGCGCGAGGAGCAGCGCAAGTGGCGCGCCTCCGTCTCCATGGACCATTTCAAACAGGCCGCCGCCAAATTCAAAGCCGCCGGCATCACCCTCTACGCCTATAACTACAGTTTCCGCGACGATTTCACTGACCAGGAAATCGAGCGCGGCTTCGAAATGGCGAAAGCCCTCGGCGTGAAGTGCATCACCGCCTCCGCCACCGTCTCCGTCGCAAAACGCGTCGCCCCGGTCGCCGAAAAGCACAAGTTGATGGTGGGCATGCACGGCCACGACAATCTCAAGGACCCCAACGAGTTCGCCCGCCCCGAAAGCTTCGAAAAAGCCATGTCCGAATCCAAGTGGATCGGCGTCAACCTCGACATCGGCCACTTCACCGCCGCCGGCTACGACCCCATCGACTTCCTCAACAAACACCACGACCGCACCGTGACCCTGCACATCAAGGACCGCAAGAAACACCAGGGCGCCAACTTACCCTTTGGCGAAGGGGACACCGACATCAAAGGCGTCCTTCAACTCCTGAAGGCCAAAAAGTGGAAGATCCCCGCCAACATCGAATACGAGTACAAAGGCGCCTCCGATCCCCAAACCGAAGTCGCCAGGTGCTTCGACTACTGCAGGAAAGCTCTCGCCTGACCCCGCGTGGCGCGGCCTCTCCCGCTCGATGAGCCTTAATTAATCCGCCCCCGCCGCCATCGTATACCGCGGCGTCACCGGCGGCGGCGCCGCCGCCCCTCCGAACTTCACCGACACGATCTTCGACACGCCCGGCTCCTGCATCGTCACCCCGTACATCGTCTCGCACGCCTCCATCGTCCTCCTGGCATGCGTGATCGTGATGAACTGCGTCTGGTGCGACATCTCCTTCAGCAGTTTCACCAGCCGCGCCGTGTTCGCTTCATCCAGCGCCGCATCCACCTCATCCAGCACGCAGAACGGACTCGGCTGATACCGGAAAATGGCCAGCAGCAGCGCCATCGCCGTCAATGACCGCTCGCCGCCCGAAAGCAACAGCACGTTTTGCAGCTTCTTCCCCGGAGGCGATGCCATGATGTCGATCCCCGATTCCATGCTGTTCTCCGGATCCGTCATCCGCATCTCGCCCACGCCGCCGTTGAACAACACCGTGAACATCTGCTTGAAATTCGCGTTGATCGCCTCGAATGCCTCGCTGAACCGCTTCCGCGATTCCACGTCGATCTCCGCAATCGCCTTCTCCGTATCCCGGATCGAATCGAGCAGATCCTGCCGCTGCGTGTTGAGAAAATCGTAGCGCTGCTGCGCTTCCTGAAACTCCTCGAGCGCCTGCGGATTCACCGGACCCAGATTGTCGATCTTCGTCTTCACTTCCTGGTACTTCGCCTCGCAGGCAGACAACTCCGTCTCCTCCGGAACCGTCTCATCGCCTGAGCAAAGCTCCTCCAGCGCGCAGTTCAGTTCCTTCCGGCAGGTCTCTTCGAGATACTGCAACTCGGATTGCAGCTTCACCAGGTGCACTTCAATGTGCCCCCGGCTCTCCTGCGCCTCGGCGAGCGTCGTGCGCAGCCCGCGCAATTGCTCCTCCGCCTGCGCCAGCGCCCCGCGCGCCTGCATCTCCCGCTCCTCCAGAACCCGTACCGTTTCCTCGAGCTTCGCAATCTCGCCCGTCAATTCCGTCAGCCGCGCGTCGATTTCCAGATTGTCTGAAAGCAGCCGTGCACGGTCCACCCCCAGCCGCTGCATCTCGTTCGAAAGATCCTGCCGCCGGTTGCGCAATTCCAGAATCTGGTTATCCAGCCGCGCCCTCGCGGATTGCTCGGCGCGCCGCCGCTCCTCGAGCCCCGCCATCTCCGCCCGCAGCGCCGCGTGCTCTTCGGCCAGTTGCGCGTTCAGTTGCCGCAACTCGGCAAGTTGCCGGCGCGCCGCCTCCAGCGCCTGCTCTTCCCGCGCGCGATTAGCCTCGGCGGTCTCCAGTTTCTCCTGCATTCCCGCCTGACGCGCCCGCGCCTTCTCTCCGTCGCCGGCAAGCCGCTGCAACTCCATCCGCACCACGCTCAACCGCTGATTGGTGCGGTTCAGTTCCTCGGAGAGCTTGCGCATTTCATGCTCCAGCGCCAGCGCGTCCTTCTCCTGCATCTGCTGCGTCCCGCGCAGCCGCTCCATGTCCTCTACCAGCAGCGCGATCTCCTCTTCAAGCCCGGTAAGCTGCTTCGAGGTCTTCGCCACCTGCGCGTCCTTCTCCTTGTGCGCCGCCGTCAGTTCCCGCAGTTCCCGCTTCAACGCCAGCGGACCCGCGCCCGTCTTCTTACCCCCGCTCACCGCATGCCCGTGGTAGGAAATCCCGTCAGGCAGCAGGAAGTACAAGTCCGGATATTGCAGCGCCAGCCGCTGCGCCGATTCCCGGTCCTGCACCAGAAAACACCGCGCCAGCCGGGGAATCAGTTCCGTCGGGGCTTTTGTCAGCCCGTTGGTCATCTTCAACTGCTCGCTCAGCCGCGCCACGATCCCGGTCTCCGGACCGAGCGCAGGTTCCTGCGGCGCGCCCGGCGGGATATTCATGTCCGGCTCCGGATGCACCAGGAACGTAGCCCTCCCATCCAGGTCGCTACGCATCAGATCCACGCCCCGGTGCGCCTCCTGCCAGTCCCGCACCACCACATACTCCAACTCCTCGTGCAGGAACTCCTCCGTCGCCTTTTCCCATCCCGAATCCACTTCCATGAAATCGGCCAGCACGCCGAGCGGCTGCAACTCCCGCGCTTTGCCACGCTCAATCGCAGTAAACAGCCGCTTTACAGAATCTGTCGTATACGACCGGTGCGAAAGAATTTCCTGTGTCGAATCCTTCCGCGCCTTGATCCGCGAAAGCTCGGCCCGCTGCGTCTCCAGCGCCCGCCGCGATTCCGCCGCGCTCGCCTTCCGTGTCTGCAACTCCTCTTCGACGCCCCGGCGCCGCTCCATGATGGAAGTCAATTCCAACTGCCGCGCCGCGATCTTCCCGGCCAGTTCCTCCTTCACCTGCCCGATCCGTTCCAGATCGGTCAGCGCGCCCTGCTCTTCCCGCTGCGCCCGCCCGCTTTCCCTCTCCAAACCCGAAAGGTATTCGCCCACCTGCGCCAACTGGTTCTTGAGCGTGGACGTTTCACCGAGCAGCCGCAACACGTGCTGACGGCCGTTCTCGAGGCCATGCTCCCGCTGCCGCAACTCCGCCGCCCGCTGGTCCCGCTCCTCGCTCTTCTTCGCCAGCCGCTGCCGCGCATCTTCCGATTTCTGGTTCAACTCTCCCAATGAGACGGCGTGCGATTGAAACTCGCCCTCGAAAATCTCCAGCCGCTTCTCGATCTCGGATGCCTCTGTCTCGCCCTGCGCCAGCCGCTTCTCGATCCCCCCAACCTGGCCCGCCTGGCTCTCCAGACGGCCGCGCGCCCGCTCCGCTTCCACGCGGAACTCCGACAACTCCCGCCGCCGCTCCGTCAACTCGTGCTCCAGTTCGAAGCACTGCTCCTGCAACTCCGTCTGTTGCTTTTCCTTCTCCGCAACCGACGCCGTCAGCGCCTGGAACTGGCGGTTCGCCTCGCCCAAGTCGAGCGCCGTCTTCGCCGCCTCGCGCTCCCGCACCTTGTACCGTCCGGCCAATGCCTGCCGCAGATGGCCCAGCATTTCCGCCTTCAGTTCCTCATACCGCTTCGCTTTCGCCGCCTGCCGCTTCAGCGAGTTCACCTGCCGCCCGACCTCTTCCAGAATGTCGAACACCCGCGACAGGTTCTGCTTGGCGCCTTCCAGCTTCGCTTCCGCCAGCCGCCGCCGCGTCTTGAACTTGCTCACCCCCGCCGCTTCTTCAATCACCGCCCGCCGCTCCTGCGGCTTCGTGCTCAGGATCTGCGTGATGCGCCCCTGCTCGATGATGGCGTAGCTCTCCGGCCCCAATCCGCTCCCCATGAACAGGTCCTGAATATCGCGCAGCCGCGCCACCTTCCCGTTAACCAGGTACTCGCTCTCGCCCGACCGGAACAGCCGCCGCGTAATGGTGACTTCCTTCGGCTTGGGAATGCTCGTGACGTAGGCATGCCCGTTCGCGTGCCCGTTGGAATGGCCATTCGCATGGCCATTCGCGTGCCCGTTGGCGTGGCCATTGGCATGGCCGTTCGCCTCAACCGCTTCGGCATGCACTTCCACCGCCGTCACCGGATCCGGATTCGGATCCACCAGCGTCATCGTCACCGCCGCCAAGCCCACAGGCTTACGGTCCCGCGTTCCGGCGAAGATCACATCTTCCATCCGGCTCCCGCGCAGGCTCTTGGCGGACTGCTCCCCCAGAACCCAACTGATGGCGTCGGCAAGATTCGACTTGCCGCACCCATTGGGACCCACTACTGCCGTAAAGCCGGCGCCACGGAATCGAAGCTCGGTGCGGTCGGCGAAGGATTTGAAGCCCTGGATTTCCAGGCGTTTGATCTGCAGCAACTGCCACCCCTTATGGGAACAGATAAGTTAACATTGCGGGCACGGCCACGCACCCGGTCTCGGGGGATGGCTTCATATTACCGATGAGGGCGGAAAAATGCAAGCGGTATTCTAGGGATGGGGCTCGCGTCATCTCGAGCCCAATATGTGGTGGCCGCCCGCGCGAAATTCACAGATCTCCCCGACCTTGCAATGAGAAGACCCGTTGCCGCCTCATGCCGCCATACGGTTGCCGTCTTACTTCGTGGCAGACTACCCCCATATCCCGTTGTGTAGAGAGAGACGCAAGGAATCGTCGCTATGGACTACATTTCACGGCGGAGATTGAAAAGAAGACTCGCCGAAACGCGAGACATATAACGAGATCGAAAGTGGCAAGGTAAAGCTGATCGATGGCGAGGAAGCCTTTGCCCGGTTGCATGAGAGATGAGCCGGCCGGCAAAGCCTGAGCGCATAACAATGCCGCCCCTGCCCAGCGCGCGGCGCCTCCAACCCCCAAGGACGCGCGGGGCACGAAGCCCGCTACGCCTTCCGCGTCGCCGTGAAACTCGCCATCCCGTACTCCCCAAGGTCCACTGTCCCCGACATCTTCTTCCCTTCCACGGTCCCCTTGTAGGTGTACTCGAGCGATGTCCCCTCAATCCGCCCGCGGCTGTGGAACTGCACCCTGTCGCCGTCGACATGACCCTTGAGCGGCCCTTTCACCAGCCTTCCGGTGTATTCTCCGCTCAGTTCATTACCCTTGGCATCCAGATAGAACGTGTGCCGGGCCGTTCCTATTTTGAACTGCACCACCGATTCCCACAACCCGGATACATCACCGGAGGGTGCGGCGCGATGCGGCTTTGAACGCGGTCCCGGAGCCTTGCTCAAAATCTCATGCAGACGGTCCGCCACGACCTTGTACTCTCCCGCCCACATCGCCGCCGGCCGCAGCAGCATCTCGCTCGCCTCATCGCCTTCCCGCATTCCCGCATGCGTCATGATGCGGGGTTCGCCTTCGAGCAACTGCTTGCCGACCTCGCCCGCGCTAATGCCGATTTTCCTCGGGTCCCACACCACCTTCATCGTCGGATAGTATGCCTTGTCCTTGGGCTCGATGATCTCTCCTGAAACACCCGGCACCTTCGACACCACATCCGTAATGTGCCGGAACCACGCCCGCCATTCGGCATCCTCGGCATCGCGATTACGCTTGCCTGACCGCAGCATCTCGATAGCCTTCACCATCCCGGCGACTTCTTCCTTGCTCACCTTCATCGCCCGCGCGAACGCGTGATGCGGCGCGCTGTTCATGAATGCCGCCTCCACCAGGTCTTTCCTGCCGACTAGCATCCCGGCCGTCTGCGGCCCGCGAATGATCTTGCCGCCCGAATACGCCACCATGTCCACGCCGCGCGAAAGATACGGATTCGGCACCAGCGGCAGCCGGTCCGCAACGTCCATCACCACCGGAACTCCGTGCTTGTGCGCCACCGCTATACTGCTCCAGCGTGAACGGATTCCCGTCATTGGCCAGGTTGATTTGCCCCGTCGCCATCGCCGTCCGCGGGCCGAACGCTTTTTCGAGATCCTCCAGCGTCTCCACTTCCACCATCTTTACGCCCGTGCTTCGCACCGCATGATCGTAGACGCTCCGCGACCAGCGCGGAACCACAACCTCGCCTTTCAAGCCCGTCGTGTCCGGAAGCTGCTGCATCTTTTCCGGATCGCCGCCCGCCACGCACGCCAGCGTGGCGCACGTCATCGACCCGGCCGCTCCGGAACTCACCATCGCGGCTTCCGCTTGCAACAGTTCCGCAAGGCGCTTTCCCGCACCCTCCATCAACTCATCCAGGTTCACCGGATAGAATGAGGCGCGGTTCATCGCCTCAATCACCTCCGGCAACATCGCCGAGCCGCCGTTGATCGTGTACGTCGAGGTGCAGTTGATGAACGGCTTCACGCCGAACTGCTCGTATACCTCCGGTCCGCTTCCACGCACCGGCAAGCTCGTCGCGCCTTGCGCCTGCTCACTGAGCAACCCGGCAAACCCCGCCGAGGCGCCCGCCAAAAACATCTCCCTCCGGTTCATTCCCGAAGCCGGTTTCGATTTCTTCGTTCTCATAGTCAGTCTCTCCTCAGCGGCCAGTCACTGGATTTCTGCCGACAGTGTATCACGCGCACCGCCTCACCAACACTGGCCCGCCCGATCCGACATGGCCCGATCTGACGGCCCGATTTGATAACCTACTCCGGTATACCAAAGTTCAAAGGAGAACCCCGTGCGAAATTGCCTCCTGCTCATTACCGCACTCATCATGGCTTCCGCCCTCTGCCCGGCACAAACCCCGGCGCCATTGCGCGTCCATCGCCAGTTCCTCTATCCCAAGGAATTCGCCCCCGGCAAACCCTACTCCCCCGGCGTCCTCGCCGGCAAAACCCTCTACATCGCCGGCCAAATCGATAAGGACCCGCGCACGGGAGCGCAGCCAAGCGGCATCCGCGAACAGACACGCATGGCCATGAACAGCGTGGGCCACGTCCTCCACGCCGCCGGCATGGATTTCGGAAATGTCGTTTCCTGCCACGTCCAGCTTCGCGACATGGGCCAGTACAAGGACATGAACGAAGTCTACGGCAGCTTCTTCGGCCCCGATCATTACCCCGCGCGCACCACGCTCGAATTCCCCGGCCTCCCTAGCGGGGCCAATATCGAAATCAGTTGTACCGCTTACGCCGACAAGTCGAAAATCTCGATCGTCACTCCTCCCTCGGGCGCCATTCCCCCCGCCATGGGTCCCTACCGGTCCGCGGTCTTTGCCGGCGACACGCTCTACGTTTCCGGCAGCGGCGGCCGCACGCCCGTCACCAATGAACTCGATCCCACCCTCGAAGGCCAGACCAGACAGACAATGGAGAACATCGGCCAAATCCTCAAAGCCGCCGGGCTCGAGCACAAGGACGCCGTCTTCACCAACGTCTACTATCTCGATCCCGCCGGGCCAAGGAACGGCGCCTACGCAAGGCTCGGCTCCGTCTACAAGAATTTCTTCCCCCTCGGTTCCGCGCCCAGCCGCGCCGGCTTCCTCATCGGCAAACTCCCCGGCACAATCAGCGTCGAAATCACCTTCATCGCCACCCGCGACCGCAAGAACAAAGGCCGCGTCGTTCCCGACTCCGCCGGCCTCAGCCCCACATCCTCCAACGGCGGCGTTCTCGATGACAATACGCTCTACACCTCCGGAAAATCCGCCGCCGGCCCAACCCTCGAAGCCCAGATGCGCGGTTCCCTCGAAACCATCCGCGGCATTCTCAAACTCGCCGGGATGGATCTCGAAAACATCGTCAATACCAACGTTTACCTCAAAGACGCCGCCCAGATGGACGCCATGAACGCCGTCTACAAGGAATATTTTCCGAAGAATCCGCCCGCCCGCACCACCGTTCAGGTCTTCCAGGATCAGCTCATCCAGGTGCAGGCCGTCGCCGTCCGCTGATGTCTTCGCCAACCGCGCTCGTAGTGCAGTATCATGATCCTCACTCCAATGATTCGCGCAGTCTTTCTCTGCATCCTCACGGCGGCCGCTCTGCCTGCCCAGCACGGCCGCTATCTCTCCGAATCGAAAAACGCCGCTATCGGCGACCCTCAGTCCATCGCCGCGGGCGCAAAACTCTACGCCACCTCATGCGCGGGCTGCCACGGCCCCGACGGCAGCGGCGGCCGCGGACCCAACCTCGTCCGCCGCTCTCTCTGGCATCCCCTCAGCGATGAGGCTATCTTCGCCGCCATCCAAAAAGGAGTCCCGGGTACCGATATGCCTCCCACCCGCCTCCCCGATGAGGAAACCTGGAAACTCGTCGCCTTCCTTCATTCCATGATCGGCCCGGCAAGCGAAAACAAAGTCCCGGGCGACCCCGCCGCCGGAGAGCGCATCTTCCGGAGCCGGTCCACCGGCTGCTCCAACTGCCATTCCATCGCCGGACGTGGCGGCAGGCTCGGCCCCGACCTCACGGACATCGGCGGCCGCCCGCTCGGTCTCATCAAGGACGCCGTGCTCAAGCGCTCCCGCGATCTGTCCCTGGCCGGCAGCGAAGGCGTCACTGTCAAGCTAAAGAACGGACAGGTGATCGAGGGCGTCGCCCGAAACCGAAGCAACTATTCGCTCCAGATGGTGGATAAATCCGGAACGCTCCACCTGTTCCCGATGGGCAGCGTGAGCGAACTCAAGATCTCCGAGCGTTCCATCATGCCCGATGACTACGCCAAGCGCCTCTCACGCAAGGAACTCGACGATCTGCTCGCCTACCTCGCCCGCCAGACCTCCCGGAGGACGAACTAATCATGCATCAGTGGACGGCCTACTTTCTCCTGCTCACCGCACCGGCAGCCGCCCAGGTCAGCTATCAGGACATCCAAAAAGGACCGGCCCAGGACTGGCTCACCTACGCCGGATCTTACGGCGCGTGGCGCTATAGTCCTCTCAAACAGATCACCGTCAACAACGCCCGCAATCTTACGGCACAGTGGGTCTATCACGTCCCCAACGCCCGCGGATTGCGCGCCTCGCCCATCGTTTACAAGGGCGTGATGTATGTCACCAACACCAACTCCATCTACGCCCTCGATGCCCGCACGGGCCGCCTCATCTGGCAATGGCTCGACACGCGCGCCAACAAACAAGGGGTCAATCGCGGCGCGGCCATCCTCGGTGATCGTGTCTTCTTCACCAGCACCGATAACTACCTCAACGCCCTCGACCGCCAGACCGGCGTTCTCCTCTTCAGCAGGAAATTCGCCGATGCCGATTCCGGAATCACCTCCACCTCCGCGCCCCTCATCGCCGGCAACAAAGTAATCGTCGGCAGCGCCGGGGGCGATAGCGGCATGCGCGGTTTCCTCGCCGCCCTCTCCCCCGAAACCGGCGACGAAATCTGGCGTACCTACACCGTGCCCGCAAAGGGTGAGCCCGGCTCGGAAAGCTGGTCCGGACTCATCGAGTGGGGCGGCGGGGCCACCTGGCTTTCGGGCGCCTTCGACCCCTCCACCGACACCCTCTACTGGACCACCGGCAACCCATGGCCCGATTTCGCCGGCCAACCCCGCCAGGGCGATAATCTCTACACCTGCTCCCTGATTGCCGTCGATCTCGCCACGGGGAAAATGAAGTGGCACTTCCAGTTCACGCCGCATGACACCCACGATTGGGACGCCCAAAGCTGGCCCGTCCTCATCGATACGGAATGGGAAGGCAAACCCCGCAAACTGGTCGTCCACGCTAACCGCAACGGCTTCTTCTACGTCCTCGACCGTGTCAGCGGCCAGTTCCTGCACGCCACCCAATTGATCGACAAGGTCACCTGGGCGAAAGGCATCGACGCCAACGGACGCCCCATCGCCGTCCCCGGCCAGGACCCCACCCCGGAAGGCAACTGGGTCTGCCCCAGCGTCAAGGGAGCCACCAACTGGATGGGCCAAAGTTACAACCCCATCACCGGCCTCCTCTACGTCCTCACCCTCGAACAGTGCGGCCTCTACACCAGTTCCTCAAAAACTCCCGAGCCCATGAAAAACTTCGCCGGCGGCGGAGCCACTGAAGAGGGCGGCCAGGTCATCCTCCGCGCCATCGACCCCAAAACCGGAAAGCGCGCCTGGGAGTACCCCATGACCGGCCTCGGACGCATGTGGACCGGCACGGTTTCCACCGCGGGCGGCGTCGTCTTCACCGGTGACGACGACGGGCACATGCTTGCCCTCAACGCCAAAACCGGAGCCCACCTCTGGCACTTCAACATGGGCGAGTTGCTCACCGCCTCCCCCATCACCTACGAAGCCGGCGGAAAACAATACGTCGCCATCGCCTCCGCCTCCGCCATCTTTTCCTTCGGCCTCTTCGAACCGGCCGAACCCATGATCCCGCCGAAGGTGATCTTCACGAAATAACGCCGGGCCGGCCCCGCGCGGGTGATTCCGCCCTCTCTCGCTGGGCCGCCGGGCTTACAGACGCCTTCGACCCCTCCACCTCGCCAGGGACGCGCCAACATCACCCTCGAATCTCGGCGAACGCGTCCGCGATCTCCCGCTTCGCCTCCGGCCCAACCACCGTCAGCGGCAGGCGCGGCGGGCCGCCATAGTACCCGTTCTGGTCCATCGCGTACTTCAACCCCGGCACCCCGTACTTCGCCGTCACCAGTCGCGCCGCCCGCGCAATGCGGTCCTGCCAGTCCCGCGCCGCTTCGTGCTCCCTCATCCGGTGCGCCTCCCAAATCGTGATGCAGGCGTACGGCGCCGCATTGGCGAACGCCGGCACGGCCCCCACCGCCCCCACTTGAAACGACGGCCACAACGTCAGAGCCGATCCCACCAGCACCTGGAAACCCTTCTTCACCGTCCGGATCATCTCCATCACTTTCTCGATGTTCGCCGAGCTTTCCTTGATCGCGATGATGTTCGGATGCTCGCTCAGCAGCGCCACCGCCTCCGGTGAAATGTCCACCCCGGTGGTCTGCGGCCAGTTGTAGATCATGATCGGGATCTTCGCCTGGTCCGCCACCGTGCGGAAGTACACCAATTGCGCCTCATCCCGGTTGAGCAGCGTTTTGTAGTAATGCGGCGTCCGCACCATCGCCGCCTTGTATCCCATCTCCGCGGCCCTGTTCGTCAGCCATACCGTCTCCCGCACGCTCTCCACACCGGTCCCCGCAATCAGCAGTTTCCCGGCGGCCGCCGCCTCGGCCGCCCACCCCCACACCTCGAACTTCTCCTCTGCCGTCAGCATCACGCTCTCCCCCGCCGAGCCGCACACCACATAGCCGGATAGCGCCGTCTTGTTCCACTTCTCCACGTTGTGAAATACCTTCGCCCGGTACAGCGAGCCGTCGTACTGGAAGGGAGTTGTAATCGGAGGAAAAATACCTTGAAGTTTCATGACTCGTTCATCGTCCCGCAAAAATTAAGGGGGCCAAGCCCGTCAGGCCCGCCCCCTCATGCTCTGAATATCGCGAAAAACCTACACAACCTTGGCGAAGATGATAACCAGCACATAGAGCGCCAGCGACTCGATCAGCACCAGACCCAGAATCAGCGCGCCGCGAATCGCGGCCGCTGCCGCCGGGTTGCGCGCCATGCCTTCGGCTGCGCCCGCCACGGCCTTACCCTGGCCCAGGGCGCACAAGCCCGAGGCGATCGCCATCGAGAAGCCAGACGTAATGGCCACCCAATTGGCGCCATCCGCGGCGTAAATCGGCGAGGCGATCAACAACAGCGCCAGCGCCAGAAACATCGTTTTCACACTCATTCGTTTCTCCTTGCTATGAATTGCCGCTCAGGAGGTGGTTCTATCCCTCGCCTGGGGGCGGGGTAGCTCACACTGGCGGCCATTATGCCCTACAAAAAATCAATGCCCTTCGTGCGCCACCGCGCCGCCGACGTACAACATCGTCAGCAGCATGAAGACATACGCCTGAAGCAGCGCCACAAACACGTGCAGACCCATGAACGCGACCGGCGCGATGAAATACGTCAGCGTCAGAAACAGCAGCGTCACCTGCTCGCCCGCGTACATGTTGGCGTAAAGACGAATGCTGAGCGACAGCGGCCGCGCCAGGTTCGAAATGATTTCGATGGGAAACATCAGGGGCGCCATCGCCGGAATCGGCCCCGCAAAATGCGCCAGATACCTGGCCCCGCCCTGCGCCTTGACGCCCATGATGTTGTAATACAGGAACGAGGCAAGCGCCAGTCCCACCGGCACGTAAGGAAACATCGTCGGCGACTCCAGGCCCGGAATGAGGCCGATCAGGTTCGAGACCAGCACAAAAATGAAAATCGCGCCGCAGAAGGGAATGTACTTGTCGCCATGGTGCGGGATATTCGTGTGCGCCTCGCCCCTCACGAAATTGTAAATCGCCTCGAAAATATGCTGCGTCGCGCCCGGATTCTCCATCGACAGCCGGGGCTTCAGCATCGCAAACATAACAACAATGATTGCCGCTACCACGATCTGCATCGTGATCCAGTTGGTCCATGGACGCGCCGCGTTTTCCGCGTGCTGGCCCACGGCATTCAAAATCGCCGTCCCCACGCCGCCAAGGTAATCGTTGAACAGTCGGGTAATTAAGATCTCATGTTCCATGAATGAACTCGTAGAGGATTTCGAGCAAGGCTGCGGCGGCTGCGATCATCAGACCGCACAGCGCCGCCGTCAGGTGTAACCCGAATATACGCATCATAGCATAAACAAAGGCGAAAATGAGCAGATACCGCGCCCCCAGCAGAATGCTCCGGAACGCCCCCGGTTTGCTCTTCCCCCCTGGCCCGATCGCCATCACGAAGCGGTGGGTATAGTGAAAACTCACCAGCGAAATCAACGCCCCTGCCCCGAACCCGATCCCCCACGGCGGTCCCTTCCCCACGAAAAACACCACCGTCCCCAGCACCGCCAGCCACAGCATGATCCGCCGCATGCGCTCCACCGCCGCGTCCAGGTTGAACTCAGGATTTCCCGCCACTGTCTTCCCGGTTCAATTCCACAATCAGATTGGCCACCCCCGCCCCGATCCCCAGGAGCAGAAAAATCAAGTACAACACATGCGTCCCCAGCCACTTGTCGAGATAGTACCCCAGGACGTAACCTACTACCGTCGCCGCGGGTAATTGAAGCGCCAGCGTCATATAGCGGCCATATTGCTGCATCAGGCTCCTGTCCTGCCGCCCGCTCTTCATGTCCTTCCTCGCTTTCTTTCCATCAGCGCCCGCGCCCGTTCCGCGGTTTCCCCCACAAGGATCCCCATCTTCGGATGACTCGGAGCGAAATCCGTCCCAATCCCGCACTCCTCCAACACATCGCTGCACGACGGCCCGATGGACGCCACCACCACTCTTCGCCGCAGTTCGTCCGCCACCTCCGCCCCCACCCCTTCCTCGCCCGCAATTTGGAG
Source organism: Bryobacterales bacterium (assembly GCA_026954325.1). Taxonomy (GTDB): domain Bacteria; phylum Acidobacteriota; class Terriglobia; order Bryobacterales; family Bryobacteraceae; genus CADEFT01. Next base: position 44,146 of record JAIXKK010000153.1, read on the forward strand.
CAGGTGAGGAGCCTGCATGGCCGTCGTGAACATCGCCACGTCAAACTCGCCCGCCGCCAAACCGCGCGCCGCCCGCCGCAAAGGCCCGGTATCTTCCGGCAGCCTGTATTGATACACACGCACCGGCGTCACCTCCGCCCCGCGCGCCTCCAACCCCGCCACCAGTTCCGGACAAGGCCGCCCGTACTCCTGCACCGCTACGCGCCTCCCCGTGCGCCCCTCCGTCGCCGCCAGCAATTCGCGCCACGTGTTCGGCTCCGGAGCCATTATGTCCGCCGTCAACCCCATCTCCCGCAGCGCCCCCGACGGCTTCGGCCCCCTCGCCACCACCGTCACCCGCCGCAGCGCCGCCGCAAACTCCCCTTCCGGATACCTTGTCGCGATCAACTTCGCCAGCGCCCGCGTCCCCACCCCCGTCAGCAGCACCACCATGTCGAACTCACCGGCGAACAACCGCTTTGCGAATCCGAACGCCGCCTCGTTCTCCTCCACCGGAGCCTCGCGCAACGACGGAGCCACGAACGGCACACCCCCCTGGTTGCGGATCAACGTCGCCATCTCCGCCCCGCGCCGCGTCTCCAGCGCCAACACGCGCAGTCCGTCGAATCCCATACCTCTAGCCTACCGTGCACCGTACCACCCGGCGCGGCGGAAGATCATTACTGCCGTTCCCAACTCCCCGGCAACCCCGGTATGTAATACCACTGCGTGTGCCTGCTCGAATCCTCGGCGATCACCGTCAAACTCGCCCACGCCCCCGATATCTTATTCACCGTCGCCACCCAGGTGAACGCGTTGGGCGTCGTCCAGGTCGTGAATCTCCACTTCGAGCCCGGCACAAAACCGTCAGGAAGCACCGTGGCTTCGCTCGGATTCGTCACAAAAACAGGCAGCGGAGAACTCGCTCCGATTTGCGCCGGGGCCTGCGCTTCAACGTGTTGCACCCACGCCGTCACGGAACACGCGGCCATGACCAGCGCCATCGTCACACCAATACGGATAGAAGTAGAGGAAAGTCGCATACAGACCATTGACGCGCACTCCGGGAAAATGTGCAAAACTCCGTTCCTTTCCCCGGCGGCCGTCCGGTTGCAGTAAACTTCCCTACAGGAGACCACATGATCTATTCCCGACGCGAAGTGATGTCCACCTTACTGGCCACGGCGGCCGCCCATGCCGCCGCATCGGATTCAAAACTGGGAATCCCCGGCCCCTTCCCCGGACGCGTAGTGGCCGTCAATAGCGAGAACTCGATCGTCTCGGGCCAGTACCAGCCGGAAATCATCCGGAACATGATGCACAAAGGCATGCTCTCCCTCACCGGAGCCCCCGCCTGGCCCGATGCCTGGCGCATGTTCGTCCAGAAAGGCGATGTGGTCGCCATCAAGGTTTGCCCGTCGGCGGCGCCAAGCTTTCCTCCGACCCCTCCGTTTTGCATACCATCATCGACGGCATCAAGCAGGCCGGCGTCCCCGATCGCGACATTGTCGTCTTCAACCGCTACCGCCAGGAAACCTTCGCCGCCGGCATCAATAAGTGGGTGCCCGAAGGCGTCCGCCTGGCCTGGGCCGCCGAAAGGTACGAGGAATCCCAACTCGGCATGGATGGCTATGACCCCGGCGTTTACATGGAAATGGCCCTGGTCAAGCCGGGCGACAATCCCAATGACGTCCACTCGCGCCGCTCCTACGTCGCTCAGGTCATCTCCAAACAGGTGAACAAGGTCATCAATCTCCCCGTCGTCAAATCCCACCAGTCGGCCGGCGTCACTCTCTGCCTCAAGAACATGTCCCACGGCATGGTGAATAATGTCAATCGCAGCCACATCAACCGCGAACTGAACGCCTGCAATCTGTTCATCCCCGCCGTCGTCGACCTGCCCGTCATTCGCCAGAAGGTGGTTCTCCACGTCCTCGACGGCGTCAAAGCCGGTTACAACGGCGGGCCGGGAACCCCTCCCCAGTTCCGCTGGGAGCACAAGACCATGTACTTCGGCACGGACCCCGTGGCCCTCGACAAAATCGGCTGGCAGGTCGTCGACGCAAAGCGCAAGCAGGAGGGCCTCCCCCCCGTCGCCGAAACCGGCCCGGACGACCGCTTCAACCACTATTGGGGCCAACCCCAACACATCGAACTCGCCTCCAAACTCGGTCTCGGCGTTTTCGACGACGCCAAACTCGACGTTAAACGCCTCTCCGTCTAGGCGCGGCAACAAGCCCGTCAGATTTCTTCCCTCTGCGTCCTCGGCGGCTCTACCGAGAAATACAGCTCCCGCTACCAGCAGCACCGCTCCGCACAGGCCACCCTACACGCTCGCCAGCCACAATGCTCGCTAAGGGTCAAAGCTCCGCGAGAACGAACATGCGAAACTTGATCTGATGAGTTCTATCGCCCTTTCATCCGACGTTCTCTTACATATCTCGAAGCTGATCAACGTTCCCCTCAGAGGCCTCGTGGCCACCATCGAACTGCTTGACGAAGGCGGCACCGTCCCCTTCATCGCCCGCTACCGCAAAGAGGCCACCGGCAACCTCGACGAAGTCCAGATCCGCGAGACCCAGGAAAAACTCGAATACTTCCGCGAACTCGAAGACCGCCGCTCCACCATCCTCCAGTCCATCCAGGAACAAGGCAAGCTCGCCGCCGACCTCAAGAACAAAATCGCGGCGGCCATGGAGAAAACCGAACTCGAGGATCTCTACCTCCCCTACAAGCCCAAGCGCCGCACCAAAGCCTCCATCGCCCGCGACCGCGGCCTCGAACCCCTCGCCGCCTTCCTTTGGGAGCAATCCGCCGCCGCGCCGCTCGCCGAATTCGCCGCCGCTTTCGTCAACCCCGAAAAGGAAGTCCCCTCCGTCGAAGAGGCCCTCGAAGGAGCCTGCCACATCATCGCCGAAATGGTCAGCGAGGACGCCGACTTCCGTAAAAAAGTCCGCTCCATGATGTCCGGACAGGGTGTCGTCTCCAGCCGCCGCATCGAAGGCGTGGAAGACCCCGAATCCAAGTTCGCGCAATACTACGAATTCCGCGAGCCCGCCTCCAAAATCCCCTCCCACCGCATGCTCGCCATCCGCCGCGGAGCGAAAGAAGGCATCCTCCACTTCGAAATCGAGATCGAGCCCCAAGGCCCCCTCGCCTGGCTCCAATCCCAGGTCATCAAAGGCCCCTCGGACTGCGCCCCCTACCTCGAATCCGCCGTCGCCGATTCCTATGACCGCCTTCTTAATCCCTCCATCCAGACCGAAGTCCGCCTCGAACTGAAAGACCGCTCCGACGAAGAGGCCATCAAGGTCTTCCGCGAGAACCTCGAAAACGTCCTCCTCTCTCCGCCCGCCGGCATGCTCTCCGTCATCGGCATCGACCCTGGCATCCGCACCGGCTGCAAACTCGCCGTCGTCGATTCCACCGGCAAGTTCCTCGAGCACTCCGTCATCTATCCCCATGAGCCCAAGAACGACCTCGCCGGCGCCGTCCGCACCCTTGCCTCGATGATCGCCAGGCACAACGTCCAGGCCATCGCCATCGGCAACGGTACCGCCTCCCGTGAAACCTCCGCCTTCGTGCAGGACTTCCTCCGCCAGGCCGGCCTCGCTAAAATCTTCAGCGTCGTCGTCAGCGAATCCGGAGCCAGCGTCTACTCCGCCTCCGACGTCGCCCGCCAGGAGTTCCCTGATCTCGACCTCACCGTCCGCGGGGCCATCTCCATCGCCCGCCGCCTTCAGGACCCACTCGCCGAACTGGTCAAGGTCGATCCCAAGTCCATCGGCGTCGGCCAATACCAGCACGACGTCGATCAGCGCCGCCTCAAGCAAAGCCTCGAGGCCACCGTCGAAAGCTGCGTCAATCGGGTCGGCGTCGATCTCAACACCGCCTCCGTCCCCCTGCTCCGCCACGTCTCCGGGCTCACCGAGCGGACTGCCCAGCACATCGTCGAATTCCGCAACCAGAACGGCCGCTTCCTCAACCGCCGGCAATTGATGGCCGTCCAGGGGCTCGGACCCAAGACCTTCCAACTCGCCGCCGGATTCCTGCGCATCCGCGGTGGCGACAACCCGCTCGACATCACCGCCGTCCACCCCGAATCTTACCCCATCGTCGAGCGCATCGCCGAATCGCTCAAGGTCTCCCTCCACGACCTCATCGCCAAGCCCTCCCTTATCGAAAACGTCGATATCCAGGCCTTCCGCACCGAGGAAGCAGGCAGCTACACTCTCTCCGACATCAAAGAGGAACTCCGCAAACCCGGCCGCGACCCGCGCGATACCTTCATCCGCCCCGCCTGGCGGGACGACGTCAAGGAGATCGGCGACCTCAAACCCGGCATGCAACTCGAGGGCGTCGTCACCAACGTCACCCGCTTCGGCGCCTTCGTCGATGTCGGCGTCCATCAGGACGGCCTCGTGCACGTCAGCGAGATGAGCCACCGCTTCATAAAGGACCCTTCCGAAGCCGTCAAGGCCGGGCAGATCGTCAAGGTTCAGGTGATCTCCGCGGATCCCAAGGCCAAGCGCATCGCCCTCTCGATGAAGGCCTGCGAACCGCGGCCGAAGCAGCAGCCGCCCAAGCCGGCCTCGACGCTCGAAGACAAACTGGCCGCGCTCAACGCCAAATTCCGCGTCCGTTGATGTGGCGGCCTGCAAGGGAAATGGACTTGCGGAGTTTTTCTCTGGAAGGCATGAGGTCAACAGGATCGAGAGAGGACGCTCGGGAGAAGGCGATGCCGGGACGGCTGGGAGATGGTCTGCCGGGTTCCTTTCACCAGCCGGGATCATCCGCGGAAGGACTCCGCCAAACGGTGACCTGGCGATCCCTGTTTGGCGGCAAGCGCAAAATCCTGCTCGCAGTCGCCGGATACTTTCACCGCAACCGGGACCGCTTGCACTATGACGAATATCTGGCCCAGGGGTTGCCGATCGCCAGTGGCCCGGTCGAAGGCGCTTGCAGGAACCTGATTAAGTTAAGGATCACATGGAGAGGTCAGGCATGCGTTGGGCACTCATGGCCGAAGCCTCAAGCTCGGCGCGCTGTACCTCAGTGAGGACTTTGATTCCTACTGGGATTTTTACATCAGCCAGGACCGGCAGCGGCCTTCCCCCGCCGGTCATTGGAGCGTCGCCGCAAAGTAGGCCGCCCGAATGAATTGAGAAATGCGTGAAAGTCAACAGAGGAAAGAGGGGCTTTGTATCTTGCTGCCCCTTCGATGAATTCAGCCTAATTCCCGGCGTCATGGCGGCGGCCATTATGGTCAAACCTTTATGATGGCGGGGCGCCCTCGACACTGTGCAGCGAGCGCGCGGAACAGGGCGGTTCAGTAAGGAGGAAACCCGCGCGGGGAAACAGGCGTCTGAATCCAGTAGATCGCACGGTAAAATGAAAGCGTCCTGATGTCTCGTTTCTGGTTCGTTTTTCTCTTCTCAATCGCGTATGCTTTCGCCCAGGACCCGGGCCGGCCGGCGGAAACCGCGCAAGGCGGGAACCCCGCCGCCCGAGCGGAAAGCGCGGATACCGCCGATCCGCCTCCGGACGGCGACGTGGCCTCAATCCGTCCGGCAACACCGGCTTCCAAGGCGCAGCCCAAGCGTATCCTCGGCCTCATGCCCAATTACAGGGCGGTGAGCGCGGGAACCATTCCGCCGCCGCCCACTCCAAAGCAGGCCTTCAGGATCGCCACCCAGAACAGCTTCGATTACTCGTCGTTCGTTTTCGTGGGCATCACTTCGGCAATGTCGTTCGGCACTGGCGGACATCCGCAACTGGGCGTAGGCATGAAAGGATACGGCCGGTATTACTGGCGAGGCTTCGCCGACAAGACGAATGGGAACTATCTTGTGATTTTCGCGCTGCCGACCATATTCCATCAGGATGAACGCTACTACGCCATGGGCGAGGGTTCGTTCTGGAAGCGAGCCGCGTACGCGGCGTCACGAATCCTGATCACGCCGAACTACCAGGGCCACAACAGCTTCAATGCCTCCGAGATATTGGGACGGGGGATTGCGCAGGGCATCTCGATGTCCTACTATCCGAGCAACAGCCGGACGTTGGGCGCTATCGGCGTGAAATTCGGATACGCGCTGGGCCGCGATGCGCTCACCAATGTGTTTCGCGAGTTCTGGCCGGATATCGCGACACACGTTCTACACCGCCATCCCTGACCGGGAGACCAGCCGAGGTCCCGTTCTCCTTTCCGCCTATCCGCCGTGATCGCCTGTCACAAACCGGCGAAGCGCACTCCCATCGGGAGGTGGATCTCCAGGCGCTGTGATGGAGGAACATTCCCGGGCGGCGGCGGCGCCGGACCGGAGGGCGGCTCGAACGAGGCGGCCAGCGCTCCGCACTCCGACCACGCGTCGATCAGAGACCGTGAAAGGCCGATGTCCGCGTGGAGGGCGTGACGGAGTTGTTCGGGCGTCAGGTCTCGGGTGAAGACGCCGGCGCGCGTTCTCTCATAGCGCGTATTTCCGCGAAGAAGGATCATCCGGCCGGGAAGGCCGCGAAGCGCGTACAGGCGCTGATTAAAGGGGCTCTGGCGGCGGGAGTTCTCGTAGTTGGCGAGGGCCGCCTCAGGGGAAATGGACTCGGGGAAGATGCGGCACGGAAGGAAAGTGGACTGATGAGGGCCGCGCGTCCAGACAACGTGGCTTGCGGAATCGGGTTCGACTTCGACGGCGGTGACGCCGTCGGCGTAGGTGTAGAGGCTGTCGGCTAACGGGACCGGCTCACAGGTCAGGAATGAGGAGTCGGCCAGGAATTCCGCCGAGTCCAGCGTGACGATGACGGTTCCGTGGTTTCGAACCCCCATGTCGTGCATGGATCCGGTAGCGAGGCGGGCGCGAAAGCCGAGCGCGCAAAGAAGTTCATAGAGCGCATTGGACCCGGGCCAGCAGGTTCCGCCCGCGCCGGTTTCGAGCCAGGCTCCGAAGAAATCGGTGGCATCGCGGCCGGGAAGAGGCGAACCGGTACGCAGGGCGAGCAACTTGCGCACGTTGTCGAACGGGACGCGCCGGCTCCAGGCGTTGTAGACAAGGCGAAGTCCCTCGGAGGTTGTGGGCGGCGTGTTGTTGAGGCCCAGGCGCCGCAGAATGCGGTCGCGGAGTCCGGCGGGGATTCCAGACGAAACAATCTCTGTCATACAAGCTCCTTTGCCGGCAGTCTATGACTCTCGAAGAACAAAAGGCTCAGCCGGTGACGGGAATCCGCGCCACGCCGCGGCTGCTCAGTTCCGCGTGAACCCGCGGACCGAGGCGCGCGATGAGTTGCGGCATCGCCTCGATGTCCGCGGTGGAAGTCCGGAAGTTGACGATGCAGAAACGCAGCGCGAACCTGCCGTTGATGACGGCATTCGATACGAACGCTTCACCGCTTTCCTCAATGGCCGCCATCAGGCGCCGGTTCAACTGATTGAGATAAAGTCCATGCGGTAGGAGGCGTCAGCGGCGCACAATGCGGCGGCGGTAGTGAATTGAGAGATGGCGATGTGGTCCGGGTGGCCGTAGGCTCCCTCCGGGCCGAAAGTCACCACTACGTCGGGCCGGATGCGCCGGATGTGGCGGAGAATATCTGGGATGGCCGTCCTCGAATCGACCTGGTCCACGCCTCCATCCGGGTATCCGAGTACGGAGACTTCCCTGATGCCGAGCACCGCCGCGGCGGCTCGCAGTTCCATTTCCCGAACACGGCCGACTTCCTCGATATTGGCGGATTTCCCGGCGGCGCCGAAGCGGCCACGCTCTCCGCGCGTCGCCGTGACGAGGTAGGTTTCGATGTTCTCGGCGGCGTATTTCGCCAGGGTGCCGCCGAATCCCAGCGACTCGTCGTCCGGATGGGCCAGGACGGCGAGAAGTTTGAACGTGTGACTCCTCATAACTCTATTGGCGAGAAACGAGGCTCCAACAGATCAAGGCCTGTATTCTATTTCACGCTTGAATGATGGACGCTTCATGCGCCGCGGGAAGATGATCGAGGACCTGAACTACCGGTGATGTCCACCGCCGCCGCGTCCGAAGGAACCACCGCCCCCGTGTCCGCCGGAAAAGCCGCGGCCGCCGGAGAAACCTCCGCCACCCGGCATGCGAGGAGAAGAAAACGATCGCGGCGCGGAGAAACCGCGGCTCGGCGCCTGGAATCCGCCACCGCCAAAACTACGCGGAGAGGAGAATGATCGCGGGGCGGAATAGCTTCGCGGAGGGGCGGAGTAACTCCGGCTGGGGGCAGTGTTGGATCTTGGTGAGAAGGATCCGCTATTGCCCGGCGCCGCGTATCCGCGCGAGAACGACCGGCCGGTGGATGGTTCATTTCCGGAGTTCCGTGTCGAGCCGTAACCGCGGGAGCGCTGCGATGGGGAGGCGTAGTTGCGCCACCCGTTGGCGGAGGGGGCGTTGGGTGTTGTCTGCTGAAGGGAACCCGCGCCGCCACGGCTGCCCGGCCGGATTCCAGAGTTTTCGGACGGGGCAAAGCCACGCGAATACGATTGCCCGTTAGGCGCACGGTTACCGCCGAAACTGCGCCATTGGCCGGCGCCGGCGGACCGGTCTCCCGCGACGCCTCCGCGCGAGCCACCCCTGTTAGAAAATGAGCCGGAGTTGGGCGAAAATCGCTGGCCACCGGCGTAAGTACGGCCGCCGCCGGCGTGTCCGCGATCCATGCCACCAGCACCAAAACGGCTGCCTCCAAACCGGCCCGCCACGGCCCGGTTAGGGTAGGGAACCCCCATACGGTGGCCGGGATCATGCATCCACCCCACCCGTCCGCCAATCCGTCCGCCGCCGGCATAGCCTCCGTAATATCCGCCAGGGCCATAATAGCCGCCATGACCGCCAAAATAGCCGCCACGGAACCCGTAGCGGTTAAAGAAGCCGACGTTGACATAGAGGCTTTGGCCGAACCATCCGCAACCCCATCCCCATCCGCCCCAGCCTCCCCAACCCGGGAAGTAGGCGCTCATATAGTACGCGGGGCCGAAGCCGAAACCGAAGCCGAAGCCGGGCGGATACCACAGGTCTGGGTAATACCCCCAGACAGGCGGCCCCCAGACATAGGCGGGGCTGTAAATGGGAACATAAATCACTTGCGGATTGGCGGGCTGGATTTCAATGGCATCCTGGCCATCCTGGGTGGCCGTGGTCACAACCTGCTGCGAAGTGGTAGCCAGCCTGCCGTTGGCCCGGGCGCGTGCGCGCATTCGCTGGATCGCGCTCATCACATCGGCCTGCTGAGCAAGGAAGGCGTTCCCGAGATCCGTGGTCCATCGAATGTCGTTGGCCAGCAGCGCCAGGGCATCGGGAAACGCCACCAGCGCCTGGACGCTGGGATCCCAATTCTGCTGCCGTGCCGCCGCCATGAGTTGCGACCCCTTGAGATTGCCGTTCTGCCTGAGCCACTGCTGCGCCTCGACCACTTCAAGCGGGTAAGTGCTGGCGGAGAGGACTTGGCTGAGCAGCGGATCCGGATAGAGGGCGACAGGCGCCACCAGGTTATCCAACTGGTTGGCGGACAGGAGTGGAGCGGCCTGCCGCGTGTCCGCGGGCCGGACGGGCGGGGCCTGGGCGCCCGGATCGGAGCCATCCTGGGCAAAGCCCGGGACGGGGACAATAAGGAAGACTGCAATGGCTGCAACTCCCCAGAACACCGAATTCCCACTCGATAGCCGAGGCATCGTTCACCGCCTTCCACCACGCATTTCCGAACCATTTTTATTTGAGCACGTCAGTGACCAAACGTAACTCATTCCAAGGCATGGCGCTTGAGTGGTTGGTGCAAGGAAAAAGATGGCCGAGAACCACCACGCCGGTGGAAATGAACCACCGATGGCGGACTGAAAGCTGAATTGGCGGCAACTACACCATGTACATGCCGCCGTTGATCTCGATGGTCTGTCCGTGGATGTATCGGGCGGCATCGGAGCAGAGGAAAACGACGGCATCCGCGACCTCCTCATCGGTTCCGAGCCTTCCGGCGGGCGTGGCCTTGATCACACTATCGAGGACATCGCGAGTGCTGAAGACCTGGTGGAAGTGGTTGTCCACGGTGCCTGGGCTGACGGCATTGACGCGGATCCCTTTGGGGGCAAGTTCCTTTGCCATTCCTTTCGTAATGCAGGATACGGCGGCCTTGGCTGCCGCGTAGATGGCGGCTCCGGGTCCGCCTCCGTTGCGGGCGGCGATGGAACTGACGTTGACGATGACGCCCCGGCCTTTGGAGATCATGGAGGGGGCGGCTTCCTGGGAGAGGAACCAGGAGGCGCGAAAATTGAGATCCATCACTTCATCGAAGAGTTCATCGGAGAACTCGAGCAGGGAGGCGCGCTTGACGAGGGAGCCGGCGTTGTTGACGAGGATGTCGATTTCCGGCGCCTCATCGTGCAGTTTCTCGCGAAAGGCGCGGATGCCTTCCGCCGAACTGAAGCTGCCGTAAAGGGCGGCGGTTTCGACACCGGCGCCGCGGATGGCAGCCATTACCTTTTCGGCGCCTTCCTGGTTGGACTGGTAGTGAACGAGTACGCGGGAGCAGCCGCTTTTGGCGAGGGCGATGGCGGTGGCGGCTCCGATGCCGCGGGAGGCGCCGGTGACGAGGGCGGTCTTGCCGTTCAATTCAGGTAGCACGGGAATCTCCTGGTAGTTGTCTGGGTACCGAGCCTAAGATACCAGGGCGAGAGGGCGAATGGGAGAGCCGGTTCCTCCGGTCAGCTTGAGAGGCGCGGCGAGGAAGAGAAACTCGAAAACCTTTTCGGCGGCGAGTTGTTCGAGGTTGAGGGCCTCGATGATATAAATGCCGCGTTCCACCAGGAGGTGGAGATGGACTGGCATGTTCGGATTGGGTACGCGTTCGAAGGCGACAGTGTCTGAACCGGCGGCAATCACGCCGCGGGAACTGAGCCAGCGCGCCGCGGGTTCCTCGGGACCGGGGCCGCGCACCTCATGGATATAGCGCGCGGCGTCGGACCAATAGCGCGCCCAGCCGGTGCGGATGAGCACGATGTCGCCGGGCTGTACGGTGACTTGCTGGAGCCGGCAGGCGGCGTCGAGGTGTTCGGGAGTAACGGTGAAGTCAGGGGGAAGGATCTCTTCGCCGGCGAGGGGCGGGATGTCGAGGAGGATGCCGCGGCCGATGAGCGGGGGCATGGTATCGACGGAAAGACGCTCGAGGCCTTTGGCGTAGGACTGGACATCGGCGGCAGAGGCGCCGTCGTGGAGTTTCCCGTCCCTCGAGAAGTGGCAGAGGGCGTCGACGTGGGTGCCGACATGGCCGCCGAGGGCGATGGCTTCGCTAGCGGAACTGCCGCGGACGGGGGAGACGAAATCGCCGTGTTTTTTGACGAGGCTGAAGAGATAGGGTGGATGGGAAGGATGGTGGGGCATTCCGACGAAGTAAGGTTGCGCCAGGTCATACACCTTGGCGGATCTGAGAAGCGCCGCCAGTTCGGCGGTTTTCGATGTGGTAATCAATGGCTCACCCCTTCCGGCAGGAAATAGAACACGATTCCCAGGATGATGTACACAGCGAGCAATTGTACTCCTTCGAGCCAATGGGATTCCCCATCGCCGGAGATTTGCGCGGTGATGGCCACGGCGAGGACAACGGCGACCACTTCGGCGGGTGTGAAGACCAGATCCATGGGATGGGGGCCGATGAGGTAGCTGGCAAGGACAAGAATGGGGGCGACAAAGAGGGCGATCTGAACGCTGCTGCCCATGGCAATGCCGAGGCTCAGGTCCATGCGGTTTTTGATGGCCATGAGGATGGCGGTGGAATGCTCGGCCGCATTGCCGACGATGGCGACGACGATGATGCCTACAAAGACACTGGTCATGCCGAGGGAGTGGGCGGCATGTTCGACGGAGCCGACTAGGATTTCGCTCATCCAGGCGATGAAGGCAGTGGAGACAAACAGGATGGAGAGAGACTTGGCGAGGCTCCAGGCTTTCCTGTTGTTTCCTTCCTCGCCGAGACTCTCGAACAGTTGGCGGTGAGTGTGGAGGGAGAAGAGGAGGCTGGCGAAGTAAGTGGCAATGAGAACGACGGCGATTTCGAGGCTGAGGCCGGCCTCTTTGCCCGGCGCGGCGGCGCCGCCGAGGTAGTGGAATGCGGCGGGCATGATGAGGGCGATGGCGGCGAGGGTCATCATGCTGGCCTGGGAGCGGGCTCCGGTGGCGTTGAAGCGGAGGATCTTGTGTTTGTATCCTCCGGCAAAGCAGGCGGCTCCGAGAACAAGGAGGACGTTGCCGATGATGGAGCCGGTGAGGGAAGCCTTGACGACACCGTGAAGGCCCTTGTGCAAGGCGACGAGGGCGATGATGAGTTCGGCGGCATTTCCGAAGGTGGCGTTGAGAAGGCCGCCGATGGCTTCGCTGGTACGGGAAGCAAGGTGTTCGGTGGCGCGCCCGAGCCAGCCGGCGAGCGGGATGATGGCCAGGCAGGCGCAGAGGAAGATGGCGATGTGCCAATCGGGGTGCGCGAATTCGAGCCACACGCAGACGGGGACGAACAGGAGAAGAAAGTTCATCAGGCGGAGGCGCCCCGGCGTTTTCGGACGGGAGGCAGAGGCTTGGTTTTCACGGCCCAGCGGCCCAGGGACCAGGAGCGCTCATAGCCGGCGGTGCGGTTACGGATGGAGACCACGACGAACCCCCCGGCCTGGCAGCGGTAGCACTCCTCGATGACCTGGCCGGTGGCGTCCCGGCAAAAGGATACGGGGGCGTTGGAGAGGCCGGCGCCGTGGAGGGCCGGGTCGAGGGGGAAGAGGATTTCGTCCCAGATGGTGATGTCGCCGGCGGGCTGGCAATCCTGAGTCAACTGGCTGCACTCGAGATAGCGGAAGTGGCCGATGTTGTGGACGGGGTGGTAGGTGCGGGTGATCTCGAGCGAGGCTTCGCCGGACGCGGGAAGGGGAGTGCCTTTGGGGAAGAGAGGATCAAAGATGATGCGATTGCCCGAGTCGGCTTCGCGCCAGACACCGAAGTAGCGAGTGAAGCGCTCGCGGAGTTCATAGCCGGAGGAGGCATCGGCCTGGATGGCGAGCCCGATGGCGGTGGCGGAGCGGGTATGAGCGGAACGCTTGACCCGGCGGCCGAATTCCTCGCGCAACATGCGGGAGACGAGGGGGAGTTCGCTGCCGCCTCCGGTGACATAGAGAGAATCGATGGCGCGGGCGGCGCTCTTTTCGAGCATGTCGCGCACGGCGTGGAGGGTTTCTTCGACGTAGGGGCGGGAGCGTTCGTAGAAATCGGGGACGGGGACGGAGACCGGAGCGAGTCCTTCGCGAACGAGATCCAGATCAATGACGATTTTGCGAGTCTGGGGATGAAGGGCTTCCTTCTTATGGCGGCATTCCTCGAGGAGGCGGAAGAGTTCGCTGGTGGTGAGAGAGCCGGTGCTAAGGCCCGCGGCTTCGAGGGCGAGGTCGGCGAGGAGGTGATCGAAATCGTCGCCGCCGAGCGTGCCGATGCCTTCGGTGGCGATGACGGAATGAGTCTTATCGTCGTATTCGACGAGGGAGACGTCGAAGGTGCCGCCGCCGAGATCGTAGACGAGCATGGACTGGGTGGCGCGGATTTCGGCCTTGGTGCGGTGGCCGTATTCGATGCTGGCGGCCGAGGGTTCGTTGAGAATGCCGAGGACGTCGAAGCCGGACTGCCGGAAGGCTTCGGCGGTGAGGAAGCGCTGATTGGTATTGGCGTGGGCGGGGACGCCGAGCATGACTTCGAGGGTCTGGGCGTCGAGACCGGGGAGGGTGGAGGAGGCTCGAAGGGCGGCTTTGAGGGAATGGATGAGCCCGCGCAGGAGATCGAGGAGGGGGACGGTCCGGCCGCCGACTTCCAGGTGGGTGTTGGGCCCGGCGTCTTCGAGAAGGCGCTTGAGGGAGCGGATGACTGTCCAGGCGGGGTCGCCCTGGCGGGCATAGGCATCCCAGCCAAAGAGCCGTTCTTCGCCACGGAGGGCGACGAGCGGGGGGAACCACTCTTCGGAGGCGCCGTCGGGCGTTTCGAAGGACACAACGGGGTAGTTTCCGCGATCGGAAGCTGCGACGACAATCCGTGTAGTGCCAAAGTCGATTCCGAGCTTCATCTTTAAACTGTAGCGCAGGGGGTCGGCGAGGCTGTAGTTTTGCGGGACCACTTCGGCCATGCGGCGTGACTGGCGAGGAACGGAAAGGATACATTCCGGTTCCGGGCAAAAGACGATATCGAGAGGTTGGATTCCGGGGAATTTCCGCGGGTGTTGGGGAAGGCGCGGGGACCGTAGTATGTCCCGGCGGGATGTGGCGTTCCGGGCTACTTGCCCAGGGCTTTGAGGATTTCCTCCTTGAGATCGAGATTGCGAATGAGGCGGTGGAGATAGTTGGGGTGCACGCCGAGGCGGTGGGCGGCTTCGGTGTAATTGCCTTTGGTATGGCAGACGGCTTCGAGGATCAGCCGCCGCTTCTCGCCGGTAACAGAAGAGCGGAACTGGCCGAGGGCTTCAGGAGGGGGGCGCGAGGATTCAAGGAGGTCTTCGGGAAGATCTTCGGGGAGGATATACTCCGAATTGCCGAGAACCACGGCGCGTTCGATGGCGTTGCGCAGTTCGCGTACGTTGCCGGGCCAATCGTAGGCTTCGAGAATCGCGCGGGCCTCCGGGGAGATGCCGTTGATTTTCTTGTTGACCTGCGCGGCGACGCGGGAGGCGACATAGGTTGCCAGCAATTGGACATCGCCGGTCCGCTCCCTGAGCGGGGGCATGGTGACAGAGAGCACGTCGAGACGATAGTAGAGGTCCTGGCGGAAGGTTGCTTTCTCGATGGCGGCTTTGAGATCGGCATTCGTGGCGGCAATGAGGCGGACATCGACGCGGATGGAGCGGGTGCCGCCGACGCGTTCGAATTCGCGCTCTTCGATGGCGCGGAGCAGCTTTGCCTGCAGGGAAATGGGGATCTCGCCAATCTCATCGAGGAAGAGAGTTCCACCGTCAGCGAGTTCGAAGCGGCCCTTCTTTTGAGCAATGGCGTGGGTGAAGGCTCCGCGCTCATGGCCGAAGAGTTCGCTTTCGAGAAGCGGTTCGGTAAGAGCGGCGCAGTTGACGGCAACGAAGGGACGCTGGGCGCGGGGACTGTTGCGGTGAATGGCGCGGGCCACCAGTTCCTTGCCGGTGCCGCTCTCGCCGCGGATGAGGATTGTCGCTGATGTAGGGGCGGCGCGGGAGATAAAGCGGTAGACATCCTGCATGCGGGGGCTTTCGCCGACCATGTCGTGTTCGAGGTTGATTTCCTCGCGCAGGCGGGTGTTTTCCGCGGCAAGCATTTCGAAGCGGCGCGCGGAATCGAGGGCCAGGCCTCCGATGGAGCCGGCGGCGGCGGCAAACTGCAGGTGATCGTCGTCGAAAGTGCCCGTAGTTTCGAGGTAGAGCGCGCCGATCAATTGATCGCGGCTGGCCAGGGGAGCGGCGATGCGGCAGGAGGTGTCTTCCCGGGCGAGGGTGGCGATACCGTCGCGGGCGGCGCGCTCCAGGAGATGATCGGGCACGGTGACGGTGGTTTCAAAACCGGCCGTATCGTCCCAACTGAAGGAAAGGGGATCGGCGGGCGGCGGGCACGTGAGGAGGATGGCGGCCTGATGCGCGGCCGATGCTTCGGCGATGAGGCCCAGGAGTTGATGAGCGAGGGGCTTCAGGCCGTCGGCGGAGCGAATGACGGTGCTGATTTTGAGGAGAGCCTGAAGGCTTTGGGTGGCGCGCGGGTCATGGGGAAGGTCTGTACCGGTGAGGTAAAGAGAATCGAGATGGGGCAACTCGACCATGGTGGCGGTCTGCCGGCTTGTGCTGTCCAGGCGGATGGAGCGGTTCTCGCCGGCGTCCGCGGGCTGATCTTCGGTGAGAAACAGGATGTGCCTGTCGCCAATGCGGATGGTGTCGCCGTGGGCAAGGGCACGCTCACGGACGGGGACGCCGTTGACGAAGATGCCGTTGCGGCTTTGAAGATCGCGGATGAGGAAATCGCCGGACTGCTGGGCCAGAATCCGGCAGTGGTGGCGGGAAACCAGTTCGTCGCTCAGGACAAGATGATTTCCCGGATGGCGGCCAATGGAGAGATCCCGGCGGTCAAAAAGAGTGACCTGGCCTTTGGAAGGACCGTCAAGCAGGATGAGCCTGGGGGTCATGTTGGGGGCAGCCTAACGAGGAGTATAGCCCAAGCTAACCAGAAGGATAGTGTTTTTGGGCCGGCGGGCGTTTCGATCACGCAATATCAATCACATGGGGACATTGGAGCGATGGCCCGGGAAGTGCCCTTCTGTTTGGCGAACCGGTGACCGGGTTCAACGTAAAGGAGGAAAAGAAAATGACTTACCGCAATTTCCTGCTACCCGTTCTGGGTGCGCTGGTGATGACTCTTTCGGGTTTTGCGCAAACTGGCGTGGAGGCAAGAGTCCCGTTTGACTTTCATGTGGGGAAGGCCGTGTTTCCGGCCGGTACGTACAGGGTGAAGTTCGGCGAACCGGCCGGCGCCGTGCTTGTCAGATCCATGGAGGGCAAGGGTGCGGCGATAGTTATCACCAATGGCCTTTCGCCCGCCAAAGAGCAGGTGTGCCGGCTGGTGTTCCACCAGTACGGGAACGTCTTCTATCTGAATCAGGTGTGGGGGCCTGACGGCGGAGGGCGGCAACTGATTCCGACGGCGGCGGAACGGGAGACGGCAATGGCCGCGGTGCGAAGCGCAAGGATCGACGTCGCGGCGAACATCCACAAGTAACAATGCAATGGAAAGCGCACATCCCGCGGAGGAAACCTGGAAGGTGGGAGCGGCAGCGACAAGACTGCCGCTCCTTCTGATTGATGGTGAGTTGTTGGTGGCGAGACGAGATTGATGGCGAGAATTCGCGGCACTGTCCTGAGACCCTGCTGCTCCGGAAGGTGAATCCGGAGGGCAAGGTCCCGCGGTAGGGCCCTGACCTGACCGGGGCAGGAAGGAGAGGAAACCAATCCACGGTGGTGCGCATCAAATTTACGCACGGACGCAGAGATTCCTCCCGAGGGGGTTCGCCTTGACGCTATGTCTTGACAAGACTAGAATTGAGGGTAGCTTGAGGACGTTTGCCATCAGGTACCTTATGCGAGCAACAGCGACCGTTTTCTCTCTGGGCATGGCGCTGAGCCTTGTCGTCACACCCGCCGTCGCCGCCGACAAAAAGAAGGCAAGCGACGAAAACCGCGAAACCGTCGCAAAACCGCTGTCGGAAAAGGAGCGCAAGAAGCGGGAAGCCAAGCTGCGGAAGGAGTTGGAAACACCTTACCGCAAATGGCTGAACGAGGATGTCGGCTATATCATTTCCGACGAGGAACGGAAGGCATTCAGGAATCTGAACACGGATGAGGAGCGGGAGCAGTTCATCGAGCAATTCTGGCTGCGCCGCGACCCCACTCCGGACACACAGGAAAACGAATTCAAGGAAGAGCACTACCGGCGCATCGCCTACGCGAATGAACGGTTTGCCTCGGGGATTCCGGGATGGAAGACGGATCGCGGCCGGATATACATCACATTCGGGCCGCCGGACGAAATTGAATCCCATCCTTCGGGCGGCACCTACGAGCGGCCATACGAAGAGGGCGGCGGCACCACGTCCACCTATCCGTTCGAGCAGTGGCGGTACCGGTGGCTCGAGGGAATCGGTTCGGACATTATTATAGAGTTCGTCGATACGACGATGACCGGCGAGTACCGGATGACGATGGATCCCTCCGAGAAGGACGCCTTGCTGTATGTTCCCAACGCCGGTTTGACACTGATGGAACAGATGGGCCTTGCGAGCAAGACGGACCGGTTCAGCCGGACGGACGGAACGAGGCTCGGCACGGGTACGATGCCGCTGCCGGCGCGCATGAATCAGTTCGAACGGCTGCAACAATACGCCAACCTGCAAAAGCCGCCGCCCGTGAAGTTCAAGGACCTGGAAGCGGCGGTGAATTCGACCATCCGCTACAACCTTCTTCCGATGAAGGTGCGTACGGACTTCATGCGCCTCACCAATTCGACGATTCTTTCGAATATCACCATCCAACTGGAAAAACGCGATTTGCAGTACAAGCAGCAGGATGGAGTTTCGAAGGGCGTGGTCAACATCTATGCGCGCATCACGTCGATGACGCGCCGGGTGGTGAACGTGTTTGAAGACGTCGTCAGCGTCGAGTTTCCTTCGGCATTGACGGCGGACGCAATCAAAGGCGTATCTCTTTATCAGAAATCCGTTCCGCTGCCGCCGGGAACCTACCGGGTGAATATTGTGGTGAAGGACATCAACGGCGGTAACATGAACAACTACGAAATGGCGCTGCACGTACCGCATTACGATGACGAGAAGCTTGGTTCGAGTTCGCTGGTGCTGGCGGATCTGATCGAAAAGGTTCCCACCCGCAGCATTGGAACCGGGCAGTTCGTGATCGGCACCTCGAAGGTGCGTCCGCGGATCGGAGAGACGTTCCATCGCGACGAGAAGATGGGCATCTATCTTCAGATCTACAACTTCACCACGGACGAGAAGACACGCAAGCCGAGCGGTACGGTGGAGTATGAAGTGGTGAAGACGGGAAGCAACGAGAAGATTTTCGATTTCAGCGAGCAAATCGATAAGATTGAAGGCGCCTCCGGGCAGCAGGTAACCATCGAGAAGCTTTTGCCGCTTCAGAACATGGAGCCGGGACAGTACATTTTGAAAATGAAGGTGCAGGACAAGCTCGGCAATCAAGTGCTGACGCCTCAGGCAACTTTCACAGTGGTTTAGTCGGGTCATTCAGCCCGGCGGAGATGGTTCCGCCGGCTTTATCAGGCTGATGCAGCTAATGGCATTTCCGAAAACCGGTCGTTGGGCCGCGTTCTTCGCGGTAATCATGAGCGCCGCGCCCGCCTTCGCCTCGCAAAACAGTCTCACGGGTAGTATTGCCGGAGTGGTGAGCAATGCTCTCGGCGTTCCTCAGATGGGGGCCAGTGTGCTGTTGTTCAACCACTTGGAAAGGCAAGTGGCAAAAGCATTTACCGACGAGCGCGGAACGTTCCAGTTCGACTCTCTCCCCGCGGACCACTACAATGTGCGCATCACGCTCTTGAGTTTTCTGCCGGCGATACGGAACAACATCAGTGTGCAGCCGGGCGTGCGGCAGATCCTATCCATCAACATGGCGGGAGTGCTGAGCACCATTGAACTGGTGTATTCACTGCCCCTGCAGCAGGGCCTGATGAGCGACGACTGGAAGTGGACCCTGCGAAGTTCCATGCCGACGCGGCCCGTTCTGCGCGTTCTCGATAACGGAAGCGGGGATCTGATGCGGCAGTTGCGGGCGAGTTCGGGGATGTTTACGGACACCACGGGCGTCGTCAAGCTCTCGGCTGGAGACATGCCGGCCGCGCCCACGCTGGGAAGCCAGCCGGATTTAGGGACGGCGTTCGCCTTGGCGACATCCGTGCACGGAGCAAACCGGGTTGGCATTAGCGGGAACGTCGGCTACGGGTCCGCTTCGGGAAATCCCGCCGCGGGGTTCCGAACCTCGTTCAGCCGGCAGACGGAAGACGGCCGCAGTCCGGAACTGGCTATCACGATGCGGCAGATTTTCCTGGCGGGACGCGTGGGCAGCGGACTGGTGACCGGAGCGTCGGATTCGGTTCCTGTGTTACGCACGATGTCACTGAGCCTCAACGACCAAATCCAACTTGGGGATAGCCTGCTGGTATCGTACGGGGGCACTCTCGAATCGGTGCAGTTCCTTCAGCGTCTGAATTATTTTTCGCCGTACGTGCGGTTGAGCTACGATCTTGACCATGCGGGCGTATTGGAGTTTGGATACAGTTCCGGACTGCCGCCGACTCAGCTTTACGAAGGCGCAAGCAACGCGAAAGAAGCCACGCAGCAGCAGGAGCTATCCGGCCTGACCATGTTCCCGAGGGTTTCCGTTCGAGGCGGAACGGCGCAACTGCAACGCGCTCGGAATTTCGAACTGGGATACCACAAGCAGGCGGGTTCAAGGACGTTCCGCGCGGCTGCCTATCGCGAGAGTCTGACGAATGCGGCCTTGACGGCCATGGATGCCGATGGCGTGTTCGGCGCCGGTGATATGCTTCCCGATTTGTTCTCGACCGCTTCAATATTCAATGCGGGCCATTATTGGAGCGTCGGGTACATGGCTTCCCTGTCACAGAATCTGAACGAGAACTGGACGGTGACGGTAGGCTATGGCAACAACGGGGTGCTGGAAGCCGGGCGTGACCATATGATGTCGAACGATCCGGGGGAATTGCGGTCGGCGCTGCGGGTGCAGAGACGTCACCTGGCGGTAACGCGGATTGCGGGCTACATTCCGCAAACGGGAACGCGGTTCACCACCGGATACCAGTTCATGAACGGGCGCGCTTTGACCCCGGGGCACTTCTACATGACGGAGCAGATGAATCCGGCGCAGGGGTTGAACGTCCAGGTCCGGCAGCCGATTCCGACGGCTTTGGGGCTGGGAGGGAGACTGGAAGCAACCGCGGAGATCCGGAACATTCTGGCGCAAGGCTATCAGCCGATCACGCTGGGAGATGGGCGGCGGCTGCAACTGGTGCATTCCCCGCGGGCGCTGCGCGGCGGGCTGGCTTTTATCTTTTGAGGAACTCGCTCGCGCAACGGAGCCTCGCCGGGTGCGTGGACTCGCGAGTTCCATCCTGTACTGGCGGGCCGGCGGGCCCTGTGGGAGTCTAACGAGGTTGCGCCTCAGACGGACGAGATATATCCGGGTACTCGCCGGGCAGGGAGGCCAGTAGGCTAGGCCAGTGAACTTGCGGCGGTACGCGCAAGGGGCGTGGGGTTTGTGCTGGTGCGAGGAAGAAGACTCTCGCGGAGGCGCAGAGATCGCAGAGTTTTCTTGATGCCCGGATTGGAACACGTTAAGAATAGTTAAGTAGGGGAAGGCGGAGAAACCTTGTGAAGTGCGAGTGCACCTTCACAGGTGAGGCTCATGCTAACTCAACTCCGCATTTTTGCCGCGGCCCTTCTGTTTTCTCCGGCACTGGCGGGATCCGAATACCATGGAGCGGTTGAGGCGGGCGGGCTCCCGTTTCCGGGCGCCACCGTCACGGCGGTTCAAGGCGACAAGAAACTGGTGACTACAACCGATGAGAGGGGAACCTTCTCTTTTCCCGATCTGGCGGATGGCAACTGGATGATTGAGGTCGAGGCGTTCGGTTTTTCTCCCGTAAAGAAAGAGGTGAGTGTCCCGGCAGCGGTTCCGGCGGTTGCGTACGAACTGAAGTACCTGACGCCTCGGGAAGTAGCGGGCCTGTTGAGGCCGGCCAACCGCGGGGAGCGCCCAGGACGGGCGCCGGGTAGTGCACCGGGAGCAGGCGGAGAGGCTCAGGCGAGGCAGCCGATGGAGCGAGGTGCGAAGAACCAGACGCAGTCGGCCCAGAGACAGGGGGAGGCAGGCTTTCAGCGGCTGGATGTGAATCAATCGGCGGAGGAGACGGCACCGGGCGCGGAGACAGGATTCCGGAACGGCGAAGTAGCGGACCTCAACCAGAGCGCCGCGAACTCATTCCTGGTGCAGGGAAGTGTGAGCAGCGCGTTGGGGATGCCGGCGCAGAACGATTGGGGCTTCGGCAGACCGATGGGCATGGGAATCGAGGGACCGGGAGGCCCTGGATTACCGGGGCAGCCGGGCATGGAGGGAATGCCTGGACAGGCAGGCGCTGGAGGGCCTGGCGGCACGGGAGAACCGGGAGGCTTTCGTGGTCCAGGCGGTGGTCCTGGCGGGCGCGGCGGCTTTGGCGGCCCCGGAGGCGGGTTCGGGGGGCCGGGCGGCCACGGAAGGTTCGGAGGTCCGGGCGCGCGGGGGCGGGGTGGATGGCAGGGGCGGCCGAATGCGCGGAGCTTCGGCAACAGCCGGCGCGATGGGCGGAATGCGCTGCGAGGAATGGCATTCTTCAGCCTGGACAATTCGGTTTGGGATGCGCGGACGTTTTCGGTGACGGGGGCGAGCGTGGACAAGCCGAGCTACGCCAACGGACGGGGAGGATTCATGCTGGGGGGACCGCTGCGCATCCCCCATGTGATCAGCGCCGACAGGCGGATCTTCTTTTTCGTGAACTATCAGTTCCAGCGCAACCGCACGGGGGCCATCTCGCAGCCGGTGAACATGCCCACGGAACTTGAAAGGGCCGGCGACTTCTCGCGGAGCCTCGTGCGGGGCGCCGGAGTGACCGTCTACGATCCGGCAACGGGCGCGCCGTTTCCGGGAAACCGCATCCCGGCGAACCGGTTGAATGCGGCGTCTTTGGGGCTGTTGAACTATTTCCCGGCGCCGAACCTGCCGTTCGAGGCGCAGAACTACCAGACCTCGTACAGCGGCGTGAACAATGCGGACAACGTGAACGCGCGCATTGCCAACGTGCGGTTGAGCGGCAAAGACCGGATCGACGGCGGGATCGGGTATCAGCGGCGGGACAGCCGTTCTCCGAACCTGTTTCAGTTCGTGGACACCGGGTCCGGGCAGGGCATCAACGCGAATCTCGGCTGGTCGCGGAATATTACCACCACGCTCATCAACAACGCGCGATTCACCTTCAGCCGCAACCGCAACACGGCGACGCCATACTTCGCTTATGTGGACAACGTAGCGGCCCAACTGGGGATCGCCGGGGCCTCGCAGAACCCGATGAACTGGGGTCCGCCGAACCTGAGCTTCAACAATTTCGCGTCGTTGACGGATGGGAACGCCTCGCTGATGCGCAACCAGACCGGAACCTTGACCGAGAGTCTGCTGTGGGTGCGCGGCACGCACAACATGACGTTCGGCGGCAGCTATCAGCGGCAGCAGTTCAACCAGTTCGCGGATACCAACGGACGGGGCAGTTATACCTTCAACGGACTGGCGACGAGCCTGGTGGTGAACGGGGCGGCGCAAACCGGCACCGGGTATGACCTGGCGGATTTTCTATTGGGGATTCCGACGGCGAGTTCCATCCGCTACGGCAACCCCGATAAGTATTTCCGGAGTTCGGGCTATGGCCTGTTCGCCAACGACGACTGGCGGCTTTCCACGAAGTTCAGCCTGAACTTTGGGCTGCGATGGGATTACACGACGCCGGTGCGGGAGTTGTATGGCCGGCTGGTAAATCTGGAGATCGCGCCGGGGTTCACGGCGGTGACGCCGGTGGAGGCAGGGCAGGCGACGGGGCTTGGCGATGGACTGATCCATCCGGACCGGAACAATTTTTCACCGCGCGTGGGGTTTGCGTGGCGTCCGACGGCCAAGGGCTCGACCATCGTGCGCGGCGGCTACGGGGTGTATTACAACACATCGGTGTACAACGTCATCGCGGGAAACATGGCGCAACAGCCCCCGTTCGCGCAGGTGCTGAGCGTGACGAACTCGGCGGCGAATCCGTTCACCATCCAGAACGGTTTCCTTCCGGCCACGGGCAACAACACGAGCAGTACGTTTGCGATTGACCCGAACTACCGCATCGGGTATGCGCAGACATGGACGATTTCGGTGCAGCATGATCTGCCGCTCTCGCTGTTTGGGACGGTGGGTTACCTGGGGACAAAAGGCACTCGGCTGGATCAGCAGTTCATTCCCCAGTCGGTGGCGCCGGGCGCGGCGGTATCACCGTATCCTCACAACTACATCTACGAGACATCGAACGGAAACTCGATCTACCATGCGGCTCAATTCCAGTTGAACCGGCGGTTCCGGAGCGGATTTCTGGCGCGGGCGTCGTATCAATTCTCGAAGGCGATCGACAACGCCGGCACGGGAGGACGCGGGCAGGGAGGGACCCCCGTGGCTCAGAACTGGTTGGACCTCTCAGCCGAACGCGGGTTGTCGAGTTTCGATTCGCGGCATAATCTCTCGCTGATGTTTCAATACAGCTCCGGCATGGGTCGCGCCGGCGGGACGATGATCAACGGCTGGAAAGGAACGCTGTGGAAGGACTGGACGATCAACGGAAGCCTCACCGCGCATTCGGGGAATCCGTTCACGGCGATTGTGGGCGGGAACCGTTCGCAGGTGAGCGGCACGGCGGTGAACAGCACGGTGCGCGCGGACGCGACGGGGCTTCCCATCGAGGCGGCGGGGATGCTGTTCAACACGGCGGCGTTCGCGGCTCCGGAGGCGGGAGAGTGGGG
>JAIXKK010000023.1 GCA_026954325.1 Bryobacterales bacterium
GTGTCCACCCCCGGAACCTGCTCGTCAATCTCCACTCCCACCGTCCCCTGCCCGGCCAGCGTCTCCTCCTGGTTGTAGGCGTGCACCCCCAGCGCGCCCGTCTCCCGGCCCCTTGCCTCGCACGCCGCCAGAGCCTCCAGGTAATGGCTCCCCACTACATGCACTTCTGCCCCATAGCTCCGCAATTTCTCCACCTTGAACGCCGGCGAGAGTGAAGGCAGGAAAATCTCCGCCCTGTATCCCAGCTTCGCCGCCGCATACGCCACCGCCAGCCCGTGATTCCCTCCCGATGCCGCGGTCACTCCCGCCTCCGGCGCCTTCGCCGACAGCATCCGGCAAAACGCCCCGCGCGGCTTGAACGACCCCGTGTGCTGCAGCAACTCCAGCTTCAACACCACCTCCGCGTCCACTCCTAACTCCCGTTCCGTCAATGCCATCACCGGCGTCCGCCGTACATACCGCCCGATCTGCTCCGCCGCCTCCAGAATCCGTTCTCTCGTTATCCGTTCTTCGGGAACCATACCTCAATGTTCTCTGAACCAGCGGCGTGTTGTCACTGCGCCGTCAGCGGCGCCTCTCCATCATGCAACACCCGCCTGCCTCCCGATACAATCGTCTCCATGCAGTCCATCCGCTTCCTCGCCGCTCTCGTCCTCCTCGCCGCCTCCTCCTCCGCGGCCCCCATCAAAGCCCTCATCATCGACGGCCAGAACAACCACCACTGGCAGCTCACCACGCCCGTCCTCAAGAAAATCCTCGAAGACACCGGCCTCTTCACCGTCGATGTCGCCACCTCCCCGCCGAAAGGCGAGGACATGAGCAACTTCCGCCCCGGCTTTGAAGCCTATAAGGTCGTCATCTCCAACTACTCGGATTTCGGCGGCGGCGGCGTCTGGCCGCCCGCCACCCAGAAAGCATTCGAGGATTACGTCCGCCGCGGAGGCGGCTTCGTCACCGTCCACGCCGCCGATAACGCCTTCCCCATGTGGCTCGAATACAACCGCATCATCGGCGTCGGAGGCTGGGGCGGCCGCACGGAAAAATCAGGTCCCATGCTCCGCTTCCGCGACGGCGCCATCGTGCGCGACACCACCCCCGGCCCCGGCGGCCATCACGGAAAAGCGCACCCTTATCAGGTCACCACCCGCGACCCCAACCACCCCATCATGAAAGGCCTTCCCCCCGTTTGGATGCACACCCGCGACGAACTCTACGACTCTCTCCGCGGCCCCGCCGAAAACGTCCACGTCCTCGCCACCGCCTTCTCCGATAAATCCACCGGAGGCGCCGGCGAGCACGAACCCGCGCTCATGACCATCTCCTACGGCAAGGGACGCGTCTTTCACACCATCCTCGGCCATGACGTGGACGCCATGCATTGTGTCGGATTTATGGTGACTTTCGCCCGCGGAGCCGAATGGGCCGCTACCGCGAAAGTGACCCAGCCCGTGCCGCCGGATTTCCCTCGGGCGGAACAGGTGAGTTCTCGGCAATAGCCGTCGGCGTCCGCGCCTTGCCGGACTCGAGCGCCTTCACCACGTCCGGCACAATCAGCTTGAAGATCGACACCGGAAGCGCGCTCGAGAATTTGTACGCCGCGGCCTGCTCGCCAGGCACGTACGCAAGCAGCGTCCCGTAATACCGGTCCCCGATCGTGAACACGAATGCCGCCGTCCGGTTCCTCGCCTTTCCCACCGTCGTCAATGTCTTGATCCGGTTGTCGCCCGTGCCCGTCTTCCCCGCCACCGGCAGCACGACGCCATCCGCCAGCTTCACCGATCCGAACGCCCGCCGCCCCGTGCCGAATTCCACCACGCCGCGCATCTCTTTGTGCAACTGTTGCGCCACTTCGTGCGAGAAGATCCGCACCGGAGCCCCGGGCTTCCGCGCCAGCCGCGTCTCGAAGGGCGTGCCCTCCGCCAGCAGCAGCCGCTCGATCCGCGTATTCGGCAGCCGCACGCCGTCATTCAGAATAATCCCCGCAAGCTCCGCCAGCGCGGCCGGCGTGTCTCCGCTGCTCCCGATCGCCGTCGCCAGCGACGGCACCAGCGTCCGGAACGGATACCCCTGCCGCTTCCAATACTTGTGCAGCACGCCGAAGGCATCCGCCTCCAGCACCGTTTTAATCCGCGAATCCTGTCCCAGCTTCGCCCGGCTCTTGAACAGCCATTTGTACACGTCCTGCCGCAGTTCCGCACTCACCTTCTGCACCTCTTCCCAACTCGGGTTCGGATGCTTCTGCATGTAGTACACCAGCCACATCTCCAGCGGATGAATGCTCGCCACGTACCCGCGGTCGTTCCAATCCATCTTCCCCGGCGCGAACATGTCGTACAGATCCTGCTGCCGCTTGTCCGTCAGGCTCTCGTGCACGTAGCTCAACAGCGCCAGTTGGAACTCCCCGAACGTCGCCTCCGGCCGCACCGATCGATAAATCACCGAGAACCGCGGAGCCGTGATTTCCCGCTCCTTCAGCAATGTCTCCAGCGCCTCGTCCGGCGTCTGTCCCTCATACTGATCGTAGAAATCCTTCAGGAAGACCGCCCCCTCTTTATCCGCGAACCGGATCAGATACTGCTTCCGCAGCGGGTTGGACTCATCGGAAAAGATTGTGGGCGAATACCCCGGCAGACGGTGTATCTGGTAGGACACGATGTCCCGCATCAGCCGGATAAACACCAGGTTCACTGACCGCTGGAACGCCTCCCTCACCGTCAGGATCCGCCCGTTGTCGTTCTTATCGAAGTTTGCGAACACGTGCAGCCCGCCGCCCGTGAAGAACGCCTCTCCAGGGCTTGCCGAATACTTCCGCTCCAATGCCGCATTCAACATCGCGCCCAGGCTCCGGTCCCCTCCGTTCGCCAGGTAGTCCTTCGCCCACTGCGTCAACTTGTCCGGATCTTCCTCCAGTGCCGTCCGGTTGCCCGGCTTGCCGTTCACAAGCTGATCATGCAACTCCGAAACAAACTCCAGGTACGTCGCCAGCGTCCGCAGTTTCGCCGTTGACCCCAACTCCAGCCTGCTCCCCTCGTTCAGGTTCAGCGCCTGCCTCGAATTGTCCAATTGCAGCAGCAGCCGGTTCCTGCTCGCTCCGCGCTCGTACATCGTGAGGCTATAGATCACCGGAGACCCCTGCCCCGGAGCCAGCAGACGCTCGCCGACCAGCCCTTCCTTCGCAAGAAATGCCGGATCGTCCAGCTTCTCCATTGTCTCCGCCGCCAGTCGCGTCGCCGCCCCTTGCAGCGTCGTCTCCACCGTCAAATCCATCCGGTCCAGATCATACAGGCTCGGCACCCCCAGCAACCCGAGCAGGTTGTACCGCACCGAATCCGTCCCTTTGCGTTGCAGGTCAACCGCCCTCACCCGCATCTCCCCGGCAGGCCGCAGCGGAGCCCCCACATGCAGCGACAAGTCGCGCAGCCGCTTCGAAATCAACCCGCTCGTCCCCATCACCCGGATATAGCTGTCCGCCCGTTCCTTCAAAACACCCGGATGATGCCGCAGATAGTACGTCGGCCGGTTGATCGCCAGCAGCAGGCTCAACACCTGCCGGTACGCCACCGCCCGCTTCTTCATCTCCGCGCCGCCGAGCGTCGCTTCATCCGCCTTCAACAGCCGGTTCACTTCCCGGAAATCCGCCCCAAACCAGTTCTTCAGACCGTCGGCCAGCCCGATCACTTCCCCTTCCGCCGCCGTTGCCGCCAGCGGCACCGAGTTCAGGTAGTCCCGCACAATCAGCCGCCGCGATTCAATCGTCCGCGGGCCATCCAGGTACGCCCGCAGCGACGCGCTCGCAATCTGCCGCGCCTTTTCCCGCACCCCCTCCGTCCGCCCCCCCGGTGAGTGCCGGATCTTTTCTAATTGCGTCGCCAGCGTGCTTCCCCCGCTGATCGGGTGCGAATGGTTCACCTGCCGGATTCCCAGATCAAAGAACGCCTTGGCCAGGCGGTCCCATTCAATCGCCGGATTCCGCCGCGTCGCCCAGCTATCCAGAATTTCCCGGTTCTCGATAAACAGCGCCGACTTCACCACCAGGGGCGGAATCGCTTCGAAGTCCTCATACGCCGCCTCCGGATAGATGGTCGAATGCAGCGGCATCCCGTTCCGTCCCAGAATCCGCAGACCCGCCTGGGTCTTCTCCTGGTACAACGGAAACATCCCCAAACTCATGATTCCCCGCAGCTTCTCGGACCACCGCGCCTGCGCTTCCACCTCGAAGCCCCCTTGCTTGGCCTTCGCGATCAGCGCATTCAGATTCGCATACCCCAGCCGTTCATCATACGGCCCGTTCGACGTCCGAAAGTCATGCCCGCTTTCGCCCGTCTGCACCTTATAGTCGGCGCCCTTCAATACCAATGTGAACAGACGAGCCTGTAGCCAGCTCGTCCGCATTTCCGCGGCCGCCAGCGCCACCCCCAGCGCGGCAAATGCCGCGATCAGCACTGGTTTCTTCCAGTTGCGCCCTTTCGAGCGCGCCTCCTCCACCTCCACAGACCACTCGCTCCCGTTGCCGGCACGCGCCCACGCAAACGGCAAAGCTTCACGCAGTTTGGCTAACATGTTTGCACTTCCACGCCAAGCGAAGATCCCACTAAATAAGATGTTGCGAACGCGGGGAGAGTTTCACCATGGACCGCCGGTTTCACCCGCGTCTCTGTTCAAGAACGCGAGAAAACCGCTGTTCGTCGTTGGGGAGGGAGGGCTTTGTTACAGCTTTTTAATCTTTAAGTCCCGATATTCCGCCCAGGTTCCCGCCTGGTGCGCCTGAAGCTCGATGTGGCCCTCATCGACATTCTCTAGTTGGTCGTACTCTAGCACATTTTCGCCGTTGATTCTCACCACCACTTCGCGCCCCTTCGCGATCAGTTGGAACGGCCACCACTGCTCATCGGCTATGCGCGGGTAAATCGACCTCTTGAAGTGATACAGAGACCCCGTCGGATAATGCGCGCCTTCCACATTGTGCAACTGGATCTCGTAGCTTCGCTTCGCCCTCGTCCCGCCCCCCGACGTGCGGAACAACACCCCGCCGTTCTGCCACCGGCTGGTCCGGATATAGCAGTGCAGTTCGAAATCCTTGTACTGCGCCTTCGTCCCGATGTGGCCCAACCCCTCGAGCCGCATCACGTCCCCCAGCCCTTCCATCACCGGCTTGCCTTCCGTCACGTACCACTTGTCGAGATCGGCCGGAGAGCCATACAGCATCTCCCAACTCTCCTTCGCAGGCAGTTCCTTGATCCGCAGGTTCCGGTACCGGATCGGATACGACAACGACTCCAGCCCGATGTAGCCCTTCCGCAGCCGGTATTTCAGCTCCGGCACGCTCTCCACATCCAGATCCTGCACCTGCGCGTCATTCATCCATACCTTCAACGACGGCCAGTCGAATACGATCCGGAACGTGTTCCACTCACCCTTGTTGCGAACCTTCACCACCTTCGGAGCCACCACCGGAAATATCGATCCGCAACTGTTCGATTTCGGAGCCTCTTCCTCCTGGTGGAAAATCTTCACCTCGAAACCCACCCACGGATTCCGCCCGTGCTCCGGCGCATGCAGATAGATCCCCGAATCCATCCACCCCTTCAGAAAGAACTCGCCCCGCAAATCGAAATTCTCAAACTGCCGCCCGTGCCGCAGCCACGACGGAAAGTTCGACCCGTGATGCACTACGATCGATCCGTCGTCCACGAAGAACGCCGTCTCCGGACCTTCCCGCACGCTCCACCCACGCAGAGACTTTCCATCAAAAAGAGGCGTGAATCCCGCCTCGTCCTCCGCCGCCATCATTGCGGGAGCCATCCCCGCCGCTCCAAGAAACCCGCGCCGGCTCACGTCGCCCATTGCCTCACCTCGTTACGGCCAAAACCGATTCCAGCTTCTTCGCCCCCGCCTCCAACTGCTCGAGCGCCGGCGTCACGATCGTCTTCTCCATGTCTTCCCAGGTCTCCACCATCTGCCTCACATGCTCCCCCGCCAGCCGGATGCACCAGGAATCCGTCAACTCCCGGCCCAAAGCCTTCGCCACCTTCAGCAGGTAAGGATGCGGCAGCGCCACCACCCGTACCATCGTCGTCCCATCGTCCGCCGTCAGTTCCCACTTCACATCCACGGCATCGGCGTGCCGGATCGAAATGGCGTTTTGCAGCCACTCCAGATTCACCGTCCACTTCCGACCAAACGGGTCCGTGGCCTCGAACTTACGCGGATTGTCTTGCATCCCAGCCATTGTACCTCGACCGCGCGCGAATCTATTTCCGCGCCGGCCTCAGCCTGTAGTAGCTCTCATCAGCCCTTGCCATCGAGTCTTTCATGAACGCAGGACAGTCTGGCATCCCCAGGTAACCGGCAATACGCAGTCTGAGTTGTGATGGCGGAAGTTCCTCGTAATCATTCGGGATATCGAACCCGCCGCTCGGTTCACCGGCGGTCAGCGTAATAACCTGCCTCTCCACTGCTTCCACGCTGTTGCCCGAGGCGTCAAAAAACTCTCGCCGCTCGGATATCGGATAGCACCCCAAGCCGGCAGCATAATGACCCAACACGGTAAACTGCCCCGGGACGCCGCGCGATATCACTTTGGTGCGGGCCGAGTTGTTCATCATCCCGGATGAATAATGCCGTGATCCCGATAAACCGGCGCGCCGCGATTCGCGATGAGTTTTCGCTCGCCCGCTCTAGTGCTGTATTCCCGCGCGATAGCGGTAAGCGGAACATTCCTCGATTCCGCCGCCGCAATGGCTAAACAGGCGCCTAGGACGAGCCCTCGTAAAGCACGCGCATCTCCTTTCAGCCCTACCCCAGCGCCTCCCGCATCGTCTCGAAATACAGGTCCACGTCCTCCGGCCGCGTGTGGATGTGCGTCGACAGCCGCACCTGCGGAGCCCTGAACGTCCAGATCCGCCGCTTCGCCAGCAACTCGTGAAACTTCTCCAGCCGCTGCGTCCTGAACTTCACCGTCACCAGCCCCCCGAACATCCGGTCATCATCCGGGGTCAACAACTCCACGTGCGGGCTCTCCTGCGCCTTCTTCAGCAGATACCGCGCCACATGATGCGCCCGCGCATAAATCCGCTCCGGACCCAGTTGCTTGCCGAACCGCAAGCCCGCCATCGCCCCTTCCACTACCGCGCGGTTGTTCGTCCCCATCATCATGAACCGCGCCGCCTTCAGCTTCTTGTCATCCCAGTTCCCCGTCACAATCGACGGCCATAGCTTCTCCAGGTTCTCCTCGCGCACATACAATAGCCCGCTCCCGGCCGGAGCGAACATCCACTTGTGCGGGCTCCCCGCCATGTAGTCGCATCCTAATTCGGACATTGTGATCTTAATCTGCCCATGCATGTGCGCCCCGTCCACCACCGAGATCACTCCCTTCGCCCGCGCCGCCTCGCAGATCTCCTTCACCGGAGTAATCAGCCCCGTCACCGTCGTGATGCCGCTGAAACTCACCACCCGCGTCCGCGGTCCCATCGCCCCAATCACCGCATCCGCCACTTCCCCGGGATTCTTCGGCGGAATCGGAATCTTCGCCTCCCGCACCGTGATCCCGTGCCGCGCCGCCCGCATGTACCAGCATCCCCGCCCGCTCGGATGCTCCTGGTCCGTAATCAATACTTCATCGCCGGCCTTCAGATCAATCCCCGCCGCAATCGTGCTCATCGCCTCCGTGGCGTTGTGCATGATCGCCAGTTCATCCTTCTTGCACCCGTAAAAATCCGCCAGTTCCTGCCGGTAGTCGTCCAGCGTTTCATAACCCCACCGCGGGTAATACTCCATCTCCCGCGCCGCCGAACTCGCCACATAGTCCCGCACCACCTTCACCACCGGGCGCGGAGCCACGCCCAGGCTCCCGTTGTTCAGAAACGCCCGCCATCCCGGCAGCAGAAACTGCTCCTCCCGGATCCGCTTCCAATACCCTTCCGGATCCTCCTCGAACAACCTCTCCGGAGGCAATGCCCTTGGTTCGGCGGCCGCGCCCTTCGCTGTCACTCCAAACAGCGCCGCTGCCGCCGATGCGTGCAGAAGCTGTCTTCTTTCCATTTGACTCTGATTATCGCACCTGCTCCCCCCGCCCATTTCCACCCGAACCCAACCCTCACTTTTGGCCGTAACCCTCCCGGCTGCGATACAATTCCCCTGCATGAACCCTACCCGCCGCACCGCCCTTCGCTCGCTCGCCGCCGCGTTTGCGCCCGCCGTCATCCGCTCCGCGCAAAAGGCCACCGCCTTCTCCCTCATCGGCGACCGCTACCACAACTCCGATTACATCCGTACCGGACTCAACCGCACCATCACTCAGGACCTCGGCGTCTCCATCGACTTCACCGACGAAACCAAGGCCCTCAACGAGGAAACCCTCCACGGCTACAAGATGCTCATCGTCCTCCGCGACGGCATGATCTGGCCCGAGGGCTACCCCGACGAAACCACCAACGCCGCCTGGGTCAACACAGGCAAACCCGAACTCGTCTCCGATCCCCCCGTTCCCCCAGGCAAACCCAAGCCCGCCTTCTGGATGAAGCCCCACCAGGGGAAAGCCGTCCGTAAATTCGTCGAAGACGGCGGCGTCGCCGTCTTCATGCACAACACCACCCACGTCGGCCTCACCGATCCCGATTTCAGCCACGTC
>JAIXKK010000009.1 GCA_026954325.1 Bryobacterales bacterium
AACGTTTGGGACCTCATCACCGCCGCGCCCGGAGCCCTCAATCCCCCTGAATACTACCCCTTCTCCACGCGGAACAACTTCGAGGCCGTCATGAGCGGCGACGGCCACTGGAAACTCCACCTGCCCCACTCCTACCGCACCCTCCTATACGCCGGAAAAGACGGCGCGGCGGGAAAGTACACGCAGAACCAAATCGAACTCTCCCTCTACGACATGGAAAAGGACCCTTACGAAACCACCAACGTGATCGGTAAACACCCGGACATCGCCAGGCGTCTCGAAGATTGCGCGGCGCGCCACAAGCGCGAATTCTATTCCTGATCGCCGCCTACACGCTCAGCACCGGACAGGGCGACTCGCGGATGA
The DNA here is from genome assembly GCA_026954325.1 of Bryobacterales bacterium. GTDB lineage: Bacteria > Acidobacteriota > Terriglobia > Bryobacterales > Bryobacteraceae > CADEFT01. The sequence goes on from JAIXKK010000009.1 coordinate 367, forward strand.
TCGCGTAGAGATTTGACCAGAACCGGCCCACCTTCTTCTGGGACGCCCCACGCCCCACCACCAGCAGGTCCCCCTCGCACTCCAGCACCGCCTCCCGCACCCCTTCCGCCGGATTCCCATCCATGACGCTGACCGTGGCTTCCAATTCCGCCTCGTCCACCAGCCTCGTCAGCGCCGTCTCCACCACCTCGCGGCCGTACACCGGGAATTCGATGAGGGTGTTCGATGCCGGCCAATCCATCGCGTGCGTAACCGAGAGCTTCGCCCCGTAAGCCTTCGCCAGTTCGCCTGCCGCCCGGATCACGCCCGCGTCCTCCTCATGGAAGTCCACCGCGCAAACGATCGAGCGGTAGGGCAGCCGCGGTTGATACCCGCCATCTGTCCAGTGAACTCCCGTCCACACGGCGCAACTCAGGTCATGCAGCATCTTCGCCGTCACCGACCCAAGCAGGAACCGCCGCAGCGTGCCCCTTCCGTGCGTCGGCATCATCACCAGGTCCGATCCCCGGAGCTTTACCGTCTCCCCAATTGCCGTTCCGGCTTCCCCGTCCACCAGCAGCAACTCCGGCCGCAACCCCGTGAAATGCTCGCCAATGAATGCCTCCAACCGCTCTCGCTGCTCCTTCCGGATGGCCGCGTATAGCGGCAGACTCTCCGCCAGGAACGGCCGCAACGAGTCTGGGGGGACGCTGGCGATCTCGGTGGCGTGCAAAATCACCAGCTCCGCCCCAGCCCGCTCCGTCATTTCACGCACATAAGGCGTAACCGCCTGACACGCCTTGGACAAATCCGCGGCAAACAGTATCTTTCGAAATGGCGGCATAGTACTATCCTTTCGCCCACCTACAAAAGGTAAAGCATTTCAGATGCCACACCCGGCTGCCGTGGGCCTTACCAGATCACCCGCATCGTCATCGTCATATTGCGCGAGTTCGAATCCGTATCCGCATAGTACCCGAACGTCGTGGGCGCCGAGAACGTGGCGCCCGGCCGGCTGAACGTCGTGTTGTTGAACACGTTCTCGACCTGCGCCTGGAATCGCGTCTTGATTTTTTCCGTAATGGCAAACTCCTTGCCGAATGTCATATCGGATTGAATTTGCGCGTTCTGGCGCAGGCGGTTCCTTCCCAGCGTGCCGAATGCGCCCACCAGCGGCTGCGCCAGGCCGGACCCCGTCACCAGGTTCGGATTCCCTCCGCCCAGCCCGGGATTCGCCTTGAAGTCGATCCGCACCGGACCCGTCACGTTCGGCCGCACCACTCCGTTCCCGCCGAGCAGCGTCGGATCCGCAAGCCCGGCGCGAGTCCCGCTGAACAGGTTCACCGGAAATCCCGACTGCGCCTGGAAAATTCCGCCGAACTGCCAGCCGTGCAGCACGCGCCGCAACACCGGATTCGACACCCCGGCGAACACCTGCGGCTCGAATTCGTGCGTAATCACCAGCCGCTGCGGAATATCGAATTGCGAAACCGCGCGGTTGTTGCGGTTGTCGAACGGATTCTGCTGCGACGCCGAGTCGTTGGCAAGCACGCCGAGCGCATCCGAGATATCGTCAATCGACTTCGAAATCGTGTACGCCGCCGTGAACGTATACCCTCTGACGAACCGCCGCTGCACCGAGAACTGCGCCGAGTGATAGTTCGAATTGGCCGATGATTCCACCAGCGTCACTCCGTTGAACCGCGGATCTATCCGGTTGCTTGACGACGTGAACGCCGCGTTCAAACCCGCGTTCAGCCGCGTGTACAGCCCGGATGCCCGCTGCGCTGTCTCCTCCTCCACCGTCTTCGGCGGCGTAAACAACCCCGGAGACAGCGTATTGAGGGGCCGCGACCGCTGCAGGAAGTTCCCCTTCGTCCCCGAATACGAAACGCGCCCGATTAACTGGAACGGCAGTTCCCGCTCCACCGTCAGGCTGAACTGCTGCACCTGCGGATTCTTCAACCCCCGGTCAATCGGACTCACCGCCCCGAAATTCTTGATCGTCGTGCCGAACGTCCCTACCGTGGCCCGGCCCTGCGTCTGGAAGGCCGAGGTTCCCGCAAAGATCGCACCGTACGAATTCGCTCCCACGAAGTCCGTCTGCGGCAGTGAAAATTGATACATGAACGGCGGCAGGAAACGTCCGTTGGTGATCGGATTCAAATAGATGAAGTCGTAGGAGATGCCGTAGCCCCCGCGAATCGAGGTCTTGCCCCCGCGCGGGTTCCACGCAAACCCGAACCGCGGAGCCCAGTTCTTCGTCGTGTTGAAGTACGTTCCCCCGGCCACGAATGCTCCCAGCGGCCCGCTCCCGGCCCCTCCCAACGCGGCCGTGCTGTTCAAGTCGAGATTCGAAAGAATGTTGTTCACCTCCGAAACCCCGTTGTTCACTTCCAGCCGCACACCCAGGTTTAGTGTCAGAAAGCGCGAAACCCGGTAATCATCCTGCGCGAAGAAATAGCTGTTCGTCACCCGGTTCCCTCTCACCGATCCGCCAAAACGCTGCGAGTACTGGAATGGTTTGCCCGCCTGAAAATCCGCCAGGTTCAGGAACGTCAGCGTCCCGCGCACGTTCGAGTCAAAGTAGCTGTTCGCCTGGATGCGGTTGATGTCCGCGCCGAACTTCAACTGATGTTTGCCGCGCGTATGGGTTAGCGTATCCACAAACTGGTATGTGTTCTGAACCCGTCCTTGAGGAATGCCGGACCAGATGCCCATGTTCGAGATGCTGCCGTCGCCAAGCGCGACCTCCGGCCCTCCGAACGTCTCGAGCGGTTGGAACCCTGGCCGGCTGCGCCCGAACGACACCAGAAAATTGTTCACCGTGGTTGCGCCGAAGGTGTGCGTCTCGCTCACCGTCCCATTCTGTGGCCGGTTCGTCGACGTTGCTCCGTTCGTGGGAAGGTTCGAACTGATGAACGTCAGCCCGGGACTGCTCGAAGATGAGTTGCTAATGCCGTAGCGCACGTAAAAGAAGTCCCGGCTTGTCAGGTTCGCATCGACGCGCCCCGAAAGCGCCCAGGCGTCCGCCAGGTTCGACGCCGCGTTGCTCACCGTCCCGCTCGGGTCCGTGGGCACCTTCAAGGTGCTCAGTAGTTGTTTCGACGTGGGATCGGTGATTGCCGAGGCCTGCGCCGGAGTCGGCACGCTTGCAATACGCGTCCCTCCCGCTCCGCGAATCTTTTGCTGCTCATAGGTCCCGAAGAAGAACAACTTGTCCTTGATGATGCGTCCGCCGCCGGTCACCCCCCAGTCGTTGTTCCTCAGAATCGACGCCTTCCCCGTACGGTCAAAATAGTCGCGCGCGTTGAACACGTCGTTCCGCAGAAACTCGAATGCGCTCCCGTGGAATTCGTTCGACCCGCTCTTGCTCAGAATCTGCACCTGCGCCGAGGCGTTCCGCCCGAACTCCGCGCTGAAACTGTTCGTCACCAGGTTCACTTCCTTGATCGCGTCAATCGGCAGCGTTCCCAACCCCGCCCCGCCCGTGGTCGAAACATCCCTCGCGGTTGCGCTGTCTATGGTAATGTTGTTGCCGCGCCCGCGTCCGCCATTCGAATTGAAGCTGCCCAAACCCAGGAATGGGTTTCGCGGCGTCACGGGAATCACTCCCGGAGCCGTCCCCGCCAGCGCCAGCACTCCGCTGTTCACAATCGGGAGGCTGGTCACCGCTTGCGAGTCCGTGCTGCTCTGCAACTGCGAATTGACGGTGTTCAGTTGAACCGAGGTCTCCACCACCACTACCTGCTCCGTCGTCCCCTTCACCTCCAGCGTGATCGGGACCGTCGTGGCGGCCCCGCTGTTCACCGTCGCCGGAGCCGAGTACACCGCAAAACCTGGGCTCTCCACCCTCACCTCGTAGTCTCCGATGGCAAGCTGCGTGAAGCGTACGCCGCCCTGGGTGTCACTGGCGGCGGCGCGGGTGGTCCCCGTGGCCTTACTACGGATGGTAACGTTGGCATTGGGCACAGCCGCGCCGGATTGGTCCGTCACCCTGACATCGATATCGCCCGTGATTTGCCCGAATCCCGGAATTGCAAACGCGAGAAGGAGGATAAAATTGCCTAGCCGCATAACCTGCTCCCTGAAGCATGTTTTCAGACTTTCCTAACAGCCGCTGCTGCTGTCTCCGATTATGTCACTAATGTAAACTCGCGGAAAGCCGAAAATCGCACCATGCAATCCGAAACCCTCATCCCCGTAAAGGAGGACTCGCTGGAATGCCTATAACGAACCTTGCGCAACTTGCCTCCGCATTGGCTGAAGCCCGTGCTCAGACCGATTCCCTCTTCACCCTCGTCTCTCCAGAGATGCTCTACGCCCGCCCCATCGCCGAGCGCCACCGCATGATCTTCTATCTCGGCCACCTCGAGGCCTTCGATTGGAACCTCATCGGCCGCCGCGCTCTCGGCATTCCATCCTTCCACCAGGAATTTGACAACCTCTTCTCCTTCGGCATAGACCCGCCGGTTGGACAACTCCCCCAGGATCAGCCTTCCGACTGGCCATCCCTCGATGAGGTGCGGCGCTATAACCTCCGCGTCCGCGAAACACTCGATCCTCTCTTGGACGGCGCTCCCGCGCGGTTCATCCATTGCGCCATCGAGCACCGCCTGATGCATGCGGAAACCTTTGCCTACATCCTGCACAATGAAAATCACGCGCGTCCCCTGACCGCCTTGACTCCTTCCAGGCCCCCCGCGCCGGAGATCATTTCCATCCCCGCGGGAACAGCCACGCTCGGCCTGCCGCACAGCGCCGCCTTCGGATGGGACAACGAATTTCCCCAAACAAGCCTCCACGTCCCCGCTTTCACCATCTCCCGCTACAAAGTCACGAACGGCGACTACCTGCGCTTCGTCAACAACGGCGCGCCGCCGCCCCACTATTGGACCCTCCGCGGCGGCGAATGGTTCTATCGCGGCGTCTTTGCCGAATACCCGCTGCCGCTCGATTGGCCGGTCTATGTCACGCGGACCGAAGCCGCCGCCTACGCGAAATCCGAAGGCAAATCCCTTCCCACCGAGGCGCAGTTCCACCGCGCCGCCTACGGCACGCCCGCGGGCGAGGAGCGCGCCTTCCCCTGGGGTGGCCGGCCGCCCGCTACCCAACATGGCAACTTCGGCTTCGCCCGCTGGGATCCGCTTCCCGTCACCGCAAACCCCGCGGGCGACAGCGCTTTCGGAGTCTCTCAGCTCGCGGGCAACGGTTGGGAGTGGACTTCCACCCCCTTCTCTCCCTTCCCCGGCTTCTCCCCTTTCCCCTTCTATCCCGGATACTCCGCCCCGTTCTTTGACGGCGATCATTTCGTTGTCAAAGGAGCCGCGCCGCGCACCGCTGCCTGCTTCCTCCGCCGCTCCTTCCGCAACTGGTACCGCCAAAGCTATCCTTATGTGCATGCCGCGTTCCGCTGCGTGGACGTGCAATGAGTAGCTCCCTCGCCGAATTTGCACGGGATGTGCTGGCCGGCCTTGCGCGCCCCGGTCAACGCGAACTTCCTTCCAAATACCTCTACGACGATCTCGGAAGCGCGCTGTTTGAAGCCATCACTCGCCTGCCCGAATACGGCCTCACCCGCGCCGGCGAACGCCTGCTGCGCGCCCACTCCCCCGAGGTTGCCGCCGCCATCCCGCCCGGCGCCGCTGTTGCCGAACTCGGCAGCGGCTCCGGGAAAAAAACGGTTTCCGTTCTCGAAAGCTTACAGGCCCGCCATGGCCGCAAACCCCGCTATTACCCCATCGATCTCTCCACATCCGCACTCAAGACCTGCGCCCGCGAGCTTGCCTGCTGCGCCGCCGTCACCCCCATCGAGGCCTCCTACCTCGATGGCATCGCCCAGGCTTCCGCCCTCCGCACCCAATCCCAACCCCTCCTCGTCCTCTTCCTCGGCAGCACCATCGGAAACTTTGACCTCTCCTGCGCCGCCGAATTTCTCACTTCCCTCCGCTCACGCCTCCGCCCCGGCGATGCCCTCCTCCTCGGAGCCGATCTCGTCAAGCCAGTCCCTCAAATGCTGCTCGCCTATGACGACCCCACCGGCGTCACCGCGGCCTTCAACCGCAACATCCTCGGGCGCATCAACCGCGAACTGGGAGCCGACTTCAATCTCACTGCCTATGAGCACGAAGCCCGCTACCACGAACCCGCGCGCCGCATTGAAATGCATCTCCGCGCCCGTTCCCGCCAGCACGTCTCCATCCCCAATCCCGGCCTCCGAATCACCATCGAGCCCGGCGAAACCATCTGGACCGAATCCTCGCACAAGTTCCTCCTCTCCGATCTCGATTCCCTCGCGGGCCGCTCCGGCTTCCGCCACATCCTCCGCTGGATTGACTCCCCATGGCCGTTTGTTGAAGATCTCTGGAGCGCCGGCGAATGAAACCCATCCTTCGCTTCGAGCACGTCACATACGCCGTTGCCGGCCGCCCCATCCTCCAGGATCTTAACCTCGAACTCCAAGCCGGGGAGACCCTCGTGCTGCTCGGCCGCAGCGGCTCGGGCAAGACCACCGCCCTCAAATTGGTGAACGGCCTCCTCATGCCCACATCCGGAGCCGTGCTCGTCGAAGAACGCCCCACCTCGGCCTGGGACCTCATCCGCCTCCGCCGCCGCATCGGCTATGTCATCCAGGAGGGCGGCCTCTTCCCTCACTTCACCGTCGAGCGCAACGTCGGCCTCGTCCCCTCGCTCGAAGGATGGGAGCCCTCCAAAATCCGCGCCCGGGTCTACGAACTGCTTTCCCAACTCGACCTCCCTCCCGGGCAGTTCGCCGCTCGCTATCCCCGCCGGCTTTCCGGCGGCGAGCGCCAGCGCGTCGGCGTCGCCCGCGCCCTTGCCGCCGATCCGGATATCCTCCTCTTCGATGAGCCCTTCGGCGCGCTCGATCCCATCACCCGCGCCGAAGCCCGGAAGCAGTTCCTCCACCTGCGCGACACCCTCCGCAAGACCGCCATCTTCGTCACTCACGATGTCCGCGAAGCTCTCCGCATCGGTTCCCGCATCGCGCTGCTTCGTGAAGGACGGCTCGAAGCTCTCTGCGCGCCCCGGGAATTCATTCGTCATCCGGGAGCCGAAGTTCGCGCTTTCCTCGCTTCCGCGGAATGACCATGGTCCAGGAAATCCTCGCCCTCACTCTGGAACATTTACAATTAGTTTTGTTCTCCACGTTCCTCGCCGCCGCCATCGGACTTCCACTCGGCGTCCTGCTCACCCGCCGGACCGCCCTTCGCGGCTGGTCGCTCGGCCTCATCAACATCGTGCAGACCATCCCCAGCCTCGCCCTCTTCGGATTCCTCATCCCCATCCCCTTCATCGGCGGCATCGGCAAGCGCACCGCCATCGTCGCGCTTGTTCTCTACGCCCTCCTCCCCATCGTCCGCAATACCCTCACCGGCATTCTCTCCGTTGACCCCGCCGTCCGCGAATCCGCCATCGCCCTGGGCATGCTCCCCCGCCAGTTGCTCTGGCAGGTGGAACTTCCCCTCGCCGCCCGCACCATCATTGCCGGTCTCCGCGTCGCCGCCGTCACCACCGTGGGAACCGCCACCATCGCCGCCGCCATCGGCGGAGGCGGGCTCGGCGTCTTCATCTTTCGCGGTGTTGCCTCGGTCGACACCACCCAATTGCTCGCGGGAGCCATTCCCGCCGCGCTCATCGCCATCATCGCCGACGGAGTCCTCGAATGGATCGAAAAACGGTTCTCTACTGCCTGACCGCCATGCTCACCGCCTGCGCCGGCGGCCATCGCCCGCTGACCGTGGCCTCGAAAAACTTCACCGAACAGGTGATCCTCGGCGAAATTGTCGCCCAGTATCTGGAACACACTCTCGGCCATCCCGTCTCGCGCAAGCTCAACCTCGGCGGCGCCCTCCTGGCCCACAACGCCCTCGTCAGCGGGGAAATCGACCTCTATCCGGAATACACCGGCACCGCCATCACTACCATCCTCAAGGACAGGTTCTATCCCGATCCCGCCTCCGTTCTCGCCCGTGTCCGCACCCTCTACCGGCGCAAATGGCGTATCGAATGGCTTCCTCCGCTCGGCTTCGACAACCCCTTTGCCATGGTGGTGCAGCAGGACGCGGTTGCTCACCACCTCGATACCCTCACCAGCGCGGCGAACTCCGCCGTCTCCTGGCGCCTCGCCATCGGCTATGAATTCCTCCAACGCCCCGATGGCTACCCCGCCCTCAACGCGAAATACCACCTCAAGTACAGCGCCCCGCCCATCAGCATGGACCTCGGCCTGCTATA
>JAIXKK010000115.1 GCA_026954325.1 Bryobacterales bacterium
GAGCAGGGCGCGGCGGTATTCGAGTGTGGCCACTTCCATGGCCAAGGCGCGGTTGAACTTGTAGCTGAGGCCCGCGCCGGCGCCAAAGGCAAAGGCGTTGACGTCTTCGGTCTGTGAAGGTTCACCGGAGGTCTGCGGCTTGCCGGCGAGGTCGTGGGAGACCTTGACGCCGCCGATGAGAACCTGCAGATGCGGCCGCCATCGGCGGTGCGCCGGAGTCCATCGCGGACCCACCATATAGCTCATCGCGTCTCCGCTGATGCCACTGGCGGGATTGAGCAACTTGCAACCGGAGACGTCGATCAGCGTTTGCAGAGCCGGCGTCAGGCGGAATGCGGCCGTGGCCCCGCCGCCCACGCAGGCGCCGCCGCCACGTTGACCCGTGAAGTACGTGGTTTCCAGGCGCGTTGCGAATTCGAGCGGCGCCACGCCGGGAACATCCCCTGGACTGTGCTCCGGCGGCTGCGGTTTGGAGACGTACGTCAACGGATCGTAGCGGTACACTGTGGGGCGGTCGTCGCGGCCAAGTGGATTCCGGAACGCCATCAACTGCCCGAAGGTCCTCGCCGGGTTCAGCCCGCCGCGCGCCAGAGATCGAAGGATCGGATTATAGGTCATGGCTTCGATCCGTTTGATGACGGTCTTGTCGAGCGCGTCTTCCATGACCGTCCACCCGAGTCCGACCAGCGGCGTGATCACTATGTCGACCAGTCCTTGCTGCGGATAGTAGTACTGGACATTACCGAGGGAAGCTTCGCTGACCGCGCCGACTTCAAATTGGGCGCTGTAAAGGAACGAGTATCCTGTTGCGCGCAGGCGGCTCATCCAGTACTGCCGGTTCGCGCCGAATTCGGCGCCGCGGTAGCGGCCATCGGCGGCGATCCAGATATAGGATGCGACCGCACCCTGCATCGGGTGGCCGATATAGTTGACGAGAAACGGATCTCCATCCGACCAGCCGTGCAGCGCGCCGGCGGACTTGGCCCAGCCGTCGAAGAACGGCCCGCTGAGTCCCTGCCGCGTTCCCGGCTCGGTCACCAGGCGGAATGCGTGCTGCACGCCAAGGAAGGTGGCGGTGCCGTTGCGCAACCGCCTCCAATCGACCATCGGTTCGGTAACCGTAACGTCCACCGAGCGTGAGACCGGGACAATGTTTTCAGGCCGGGGCGACTGCGGGTTTTCGCCCGACGGTTCGCCGCCGTCCTCCGATGAAGACGGCGCTGCCGAGCTCTTTGCCGGCGCCGTAGAATTACCGCGGTCGGGCCCAGAAAGAGGAAAAAGAAGGGCGGCGACGACAAGTGTCGCTTCCAGAATCATTCGCTCTTTTTGAAGTTATCACGCCTTGGCCGTCCGTGGTAAGAGCCGGAATGCAGGGAGTGCGCTTGCGAACCACGGCGGTGCAGCGGCCGATGGAATGTTGAGCTATAGTTGTCTGTTGCGTTGATGGCGTAATGGCCGGCCTCTCCACGAAGGAACTACAGAGCGCGTTGCGGAGCTGCCCAAGCTTGCACAGTGCAGGGACGTTTTCGACGCGGGCATTCGATGGGATCGCACGCCACGCGTCGAAGCGGAGGATCCGGTGTTCGGCGGAAACCGGATCAGGCGCCACCACGCTGCTGATGTCTCATCTCAGCGAGCACCATTGGGTGTTTGCTCTGGATGATGGCAACGGCAGCGTCGCCAATGTTAAGCAGTCGAGCCTGTTACGGGCGGATCACGTCGAATTCGTGGAAGGACCGACCCAATGTACCTTGCCGCGGTTCCATTTCACGGAAAAGCTCCAGTTTGCGCTGATCGATGGGCCCCATGCTTATCCATTCCCGGATCTTGAGTATTACTATCTCTATCCGCACCTTGAGTTGGACTCGCTGCTCGTGATCGACGATATCCATATCCGGAGCGTTCAGAATCTTTTCAGATTTCTGTGCTCCGACCGTATGTTCCGATTGGAGGAAGTCATCGGCTCGACGGCCATTTTCAGCAGAACGGCCGCGCCCGTATTCGATCCGCACGGCGATGGCTGGTGGTTGCAAGGGTACAACCGGAAGCTCCTGTCGCGGTACACGTGGAAAGAAACCGTCAGAAACCTCTTACCCGGCCGCATGCGCCGGTTGGCCTCCCACTACCGTTATCACTGGGGGCGCGGCCGGCGCCGCTGGCAAATTGTGATCACTTCGCCTGGAGACCGTGAGATGGCCGGCGGCGCGGGAGAGGTCACTAGAGGTCACGGGATATGCCGATCTGCCGGCGCATTCCCACCTCTGGGTTCTTGCGCGGCGTAAGGATGTTAGCGGCTGGTGGCCGCAGGGAGGCGGTCCGGTAACTTCCGGTAACGCTGATCGATGGGCGATGGAGTGTACACGTCCAATACGGTGAGTCGCGAGATGCGGGTCACGATTTTGAGATCGTGGCCCTTGCAGCCGGCGAGGCCATCAACAGCCTTTGGGTGGCTTGGGTGAAGAATGTACAGGCGACGGGCGCGTATCCACCGGTTCACCTACCATCGCCTGAGTTCGTGTTTGCCGAGACCTATCGCACGGTGCGGAGGAGCGCGTAAATGGCTCCTACGTTCGCGCCGTCCCCCACTCTGACGGGATACCGTCCCCGCGGTGGCATCCATCCGTCGATTGTGGCAAGGTAATACCAAATGGCTACACGGCGGCAGTTTATGGCGGCCCCGGCGCTGGCGGCGGCCAAGCCCTCCAAGGCAAACACGGTGACGTTGCGGACGCACGAATGGTTCGGCGACAAACTGGAGCAGTTCGAATTTCCCGCCGGATGGCAGATCGATGTCCGGCACATGAAAGGCGTCAACAACCCGGTCCTTTCGCCGTCCGGCATTCGGCAAGCCGTTCAGAACCCGGTGGGCACGGCGCGGTTACGCGAGATAGCCGCTGGCAAGAAGACCGCCGCGATTACATTCGACGATCTGACGCGTCCGACGCCCACTTACGAGATTGTTCCGCACGTGGTGGCCGAACTGCGCGAGGCGGGCATCGCGGACGAGAACATTCTGTTTTGCGCCTCGTATGGCGCGCATTACCAGATGAACGGGCTCGAGGTGGAAAAGAAACTGGGCTCGGGCGCGGTGCGCCGCCACCCGTGGATCAACCACAACGCCTGGGAGAACCTGGCCGACCGCGGCCGGAGCAGCATGGGCAACCGGTTGCTGCTCAACAAGTACTACCTGGCCGCCGATGTGAAAGTGACGATCAGCGGATTGAAGGCGCACGGCATTCCGGGCTACGGCGGCGGACCGAAAGCGATTCTGCCGGGCATTGCCGGCATACAGACGATCCAATACAACCATCAGGAGTTGAAGCGGAAGCCGCGTCCGCGCACCGATCAGGACGGCATCCCGATTTTTTATGTGTGGAACAACGAACAGCGGCGGGACATGATCGATGCGGCGCGGGCGGCGGGCGTCGATTTCAGCGTGCAGGTGGTGTACAACCACGAGCGGCGCAGCGTGCAAGCCGCGGCGGGCGACATTGTTAAAGCGCATCACAAGATGGCCCTGTTCGCCGTCAACCACCTGGCGACGGAGTACGCCAAGGACGCCGATGTCGTCGTGGTCAATGCCTACCCCAAGGGCTCTCAACTGCACGAGCATTTCGGCTGGGGCGCGCGCGGGCTGAAGGAAGGCGGCAGCATTGTCGTGATCAATCAGAACCCGATGGGCGAATATGTCTGGCACTACCTGGACGAGATGGGGTTCGCCCGGAACGGCTCGTTTTTTGAGCAGCGCGACAGGCGCAAGAAGCGGTTCCCGCAGGCCAAGCAGGTGCTACTTTACTCGCAGTATTTGCAGGAGCGCGAACTGGCGCATCCGTATTTTCCGCCGGAAGCGGTGGGCATGCGTGACTGGAGTGACGTGGTGGAGGCCTTGCGACGCGCGCACAAAGGCGATGTGAAGGTGGCGGTGTACCCGTATGCGGGGATTCAACACGGGATTGCCAAGGTGGATTTGACGGGGGCGGAAGGATAACGGCGCATAGAGACACTACGGCCGCGAGTAAGCCGGTGGCAGAAGGATGGGTTAGTTATTTAGGCGCTTAGGGGCGAAGCCCGACAAAATAATTGTCGATGTTTCACGCGGCCAGACCCAGTTCGTGAAACACACCTTGCATCGCGGCGCGAAGCGTGTCGTAATGCCGATCGATGGCTGAAGGATTCTGCGCGCCGCGCGACGGGCGCAGTTCCTGCGCGGCGGCCAGCAAGGGTTGGATGGCCTTGTTTCTCAGCACCATCAGCGCCGTCATCGCTCTCAGACCCTTCGGTATCGATTCATATCGGCGCGTTGGCCCGATTCGCCGGATCACCTTCTTGCCCCGGAGTTTCTTCAGGTCATAAGCGGCCCGGCGTGGACCATACTCCGATTCCCTTTGCTGGCTGAGCACGCGAACCCGGCTGGCCAGTTCGGACGCTGTGAATCCGCCGGGGGAAGGCGATAGCGCAATCAGCGCCTCGATGACCCAGCGCATGCGTGGCTTGTTGAGATCGATGCCACCGACCATGGTTTTGCCGACCTGCGAAGGGGCTGGGAGTTGCTCCAGCATCCGATCAGCGATGAAGCACTGATCGATGCAGCTCAGTGCATTCATGAATCGCTCCAGAATTCCTTTCGCCTCGATCACGATCTCCGGAAAATACCGCAGTGAACGACCGCACCGGAGTTCCTTGGTATTGTGGACGACCGTCTCGATGCGAAGCACGCGCTCGCCTTTGGTATAGATCTTCAGAGTCAGCTTGCCGCAGTGCAGCCTGAAGATCGTCAGATCATACGTAGGTTTCTCGACCGTGACTTCCCATTCGGCGGACTTGTTTTTCCGCTTGCGATACTTCGGGCGGCGCTTGTAGCCCAGAATCGTCCTCACCGTCTTCAGGTCCAGCAGCACGCGGCTCCGGTCAATCAGCGCCTGAAAAACCTGGTCCATCTGCCCGCCGACCTCGAAAATCAGGTTCCGGCTATACTCCACCTGATAATTGGAGTACTGGTAATGAAATCCGCTCTGTTTCTGCTCTTCCAGGTCGAGCGCGAAACAGAGGCAGGTGGTATAAATCCAACGCTCGCAGACCCGGCTCAGCCGCCCTATAGTCCGTTGTCCGGACAAGGTGTCTGCGATCTTCGCCAAGCCTGCGGCGTCAGAGATATGAGTAAAACAATTGCCCTCTTTTGTAAAGCGGATGCCCGCTTTGCGTGCCTGACAGGCGACGTACTCGTGGCCGTTCAGGATCACCTGGGCAGGAAAGGGCGGATGCCCGCTGATTTTGATGGTGATGTGTCCCCAGTCGGGATCGAGGATATGGAATGAATAGTGGTTCACGTACGGCAGGGGCTTCTTCCGCTCGAGGTGATGTTTACCGCTGACCTCCCACACCGGCGCCTGGGCACGGCCGACGAGAATCAGAAACAAGCCTTCTGTGATGTTGGTCTTCGCCAGGTATTTTTCCGCGAGGTCATGCTTGCGCTCGCCAGCCGGACAATCCACGACCGGAATGCCTTTGGCCTGGGCATAGGCGCGCAGGCGACGGCTGAACCGGCCCGCCATGCGCATCAGATGCGTGTTGTCCAGCGTATCCTCCGATCCGGTCAGGGCACGCCACCATACACGGAAGCCACCGGGATGATGCCCCATGCGGAAATAGGCGTTCAACACAATACGGTCTACGCAGTCGTAGCTGCCGGTCAGCAGGTCCGCATACCTCTTGCTGAGTCCATCGGCCATGTTTCGCAGTTAAGCACGGAGCGATCGCCACCTGCAGATTCTAGCTTCTGGCTTCCTCGACTCCTGACTTCTGCGGCCCCGAAGGGGCCACTTTTTCGCGGCGCAGTCCGCGAAAAAGCGTAGGCCGTTATGCGAAGCGTAACGGGAATTTTGTTCTCGTTGCGGAGCTTGTCAGGCGGCCTTGAGACCAACAGCCACGATCAGCTTGTTCAGATCATCAACGACACGCTGATAAAGACGGTCGAGTTGCGATCGCTTCGCCTGTTGTAGTTTCGAGTCTCCCGCGAAGGGTTGGAGCAGCCCGGCAGTAAGGGGAGCGTAGATCCTTTCGAAGAGCTTCAGGAACACCAGGCAGATGGAATATCCTTCCGGAAGCAAGCGATACCGCCGGGACTTCGGGACCTTCTCCACCAGTCCCTTGGCCCTGAGCTTTGAAAGATCGTAGCGGAGCGAAGCCAGAGTGTATTGTTTCGGTGAAGCCTCCAGAGCGGTGAGCGTGTCAGCGTAAATTTCCGCTGTGGTGAAAGTGCTTTGCGCGGCGATGTGGCTGAAGCGCACCAGCGCGTGCATCAGGGCCAACTGCCGGGGATGATCCAGCTTCAGGCCTGGGATGCGCTTGCCGTTGGGCATTACGGTCGGCTGCGCCAGCTTGCGCAGTTGCCCGCGGTCGATGAAGGTTTCCAGGATGTCCTGCTGGACGTTGTGGTAATTGTCGATGACGGCTGAGATCTTTTTGCGCAGTTGCGGCAGATTCTCGACGGCCTTTTTGACGCCGTAATCGGCCACGTTGTTGGAGGCCGGCTCCGTGCGGAGCAGGACGTGATCGCGCACATACTGCTTGAGAAACCCATTGCCGTAGTGACTGCGGATAACCGGATTGGGCAGATCCAAGTCTTCAATGACCGTCTGGAGCTTGCCCCGATACTGCTTGGTAACCCTGCGGCCGAAGATGACGGTGATCTTGTTCGGCTGCCCGATGGTTCGATTGGCATCCAGCAGCCGTTCCCCCATTTGGTCCAACGCCGCACGCCGGCGGAAGACCAGATTGTCGCAGTACTCGACTTGAGCGAAAAAGAGCCGGTGCTGACAGCCGGCCTGCTTGCGTTCGCGCTCAGTGAAGAACGGTGTGAACGTGGCGAGCCACTTCTGGCCACAGGTCAACAGATCGCGCGGCGTCAGCGAATCGGATAGCTCCTGAAGCCGCGCCGGATTGGCGCACCGCAGAAAGGCATTGGTGCACTGCTGGAAATCGATACCTTCGTCGCGCATGCGCTGCGCCAACCAGTGGTGCTGGTTCAGGCAGAGGCGCGCCGAGAACGGCAGGTACGGGCACATGCGCACGAACATCGGCCCCCACCGCTCATCATTCACGTAGAAGTTATACTGCACCACCCACCGCTGCGCGATCTGCAGATGCCAGCGGTCGTCCTTCTTGTTGCCGATGGCGATCATGATGCGGGCCGGTTCACGACCCTTCACAATCGCGACCACCTCATTGGCTTTTGCCTTCCGGAAATAGGGTTTGACGAATTCATCGCGCCGGCTTTCGGGTGCTTCCAGGATGGGCGCGCCCCACTTCTGGGAGCGGTTGACCACCCAGTGTTGGAACTGGCCGGCGATGTCCCGCAGCACGTCCCGGCTGACGGGATACTGCTCCCGGTAAAAATTGAAGAACCCGACTACTCGTTCCGGCTGCTGAAACGGTTGGATCAACCCGTTCAGCAGAAGACGGTCGAAACACCGGTAGCCGAAGCGGATGCTATCCTTGTGGTGCTCGAAAAAGGCGTTCATGGGAAACCTCCAGCGTGGTGAGATACCTGGAAGATTACACCCGTGGACGCCTTACTGACCTATGCCTCCACGACCAGCCGCGCAGAGTTTCCGTGATTTGGTGGTCTGGCAAAAGGCCCACGAGTTCGTGCTGGCGGTCTATCGGCTGACGGAATCGTTTCCTGACCGGGAGAAGTTCGGGCTGTCTCATCAACTCCGCCGGGCCGCCGTTTCCATTCCGGCCAACATCGCCGAGGGATTCGGCAAACGCAGCCAAGCCGAGAAAGCCCGCTTCTTGAATATCGCAGAAGGCTCGCTGGAAGAGTGCCGTTACTACCTGATCCTTACTCAGGATCTGGGCTATGGACAAGCCGAGCCGTTGATGAGCACGCTGGAAGAAGCCAGCCGTTTGCTGAACGCCTACGCACGCGCCATTCTGGCTTCTGGCTCCTGACTTCTGGCTTCCATATCCCGCAGGGATATCAAGGGCGAAGCCCTTGCCTAGTTAGTTGCCGCTGCCGGGCGGCCGGCGCGATACCAGCACCATGTACCAGACCGTGGCGGGTTGGCCGATGGGCGCCTGCCAACCCCGCGGCGTCATCTCAGCCGCTATGGGACTACCCAGAGGTTTCCCACCCCCATCCATGGGTTGGAGGTGGACCGAAGCCGCCGCCGCCAGATTCCGGAGCGTGACTGTGCCTCGCACGGGTTCGATGGTCACCGGCGCCGTTCCTTCCGTCAAGGTGGCCGTCCGCTTCTCGTTCCAGGTCATGCCCTGATTGGCGGTTCGCGCCGCGGCCACTAGCAGGAGCCGGGAGGCGCGTTCGATCGCGACCGGCTCCATCGACTGAAGGGATAGCGCGCAAAAATCGGTTTCTATCGACGCGATCAAGTTCCTGGCTGCCGGTTGCGCAGCCTTGACAAACCCGATCAGAGCTTGTGAGCGGGGCGTATCAACGATGACAACCTTCCGGTCAGCCGGTTCCAGCGTCCAGGTGAGTTCACCGG